>CAZFVA010000004.1:9615-24613 GCA_964522105.1 uncultured Anaeromyxobacteraceae bacterium | reverse complement strand
CGGATAGTTGATCTGGCAAGAAGGGTTTTGAAGCTTGGGCGCGGGATGGGCAGGGCTGATGTAAATGCCGCTGTCGGAGTGTTTGTACCAAGACCGCATACCCCGTTTCAATGGGAGGGAATGGCCGACCCTGAAGATGTTCGCAATCGTCAGCGCATTATTCGCGAAGCTGCCGCCAGAACCGGTGTCGGATTCAAGTGGACAGATCAGCGCCTTAGCCGCCTTGAGGCCGTGCTTGCAAGGGGTGACAGGTCTGTTGCCGACGTGATTGAGCAGGCT
The DNA here is from genome assembly GCA_964522105.1 of uncultured Anaeromyxobacteraceae bacterium. Classification (GTDB taxonomy): domain Bacteria; phylum Myxococcota_A; class UBA9042; order DTJE01; family DTJE01; genus JAGOFO01. The sequence goes on along the minus strand of CAZFVA010000004.1, from coordinate 24,334 downwards.
TATTCAGACGGTTGCAGGTTTGACAACTGGACTGAAACGTTTGAACCGGCAAAGTGGGACGCCGCCTTTGAAAAGGTCGCGGTTGACCCTGAGCCTTTCAGAAAGCCGGTGCCACATGATGGCGCGTTGCCGTGGGACATGGCGGATTTGTTTGTTTCGAAACAGTTTTTGGAAAGGGAGTGGCAGAAGTCGGTAGAGGCTGTTGTGACGCCCCCATGTGAAAAACCACGCAGTGGCGGGCTTTCCCCCGAAGATTTTGAATCCGGTGTTGTGTGTCATAACTGCGGCGCAGGGTGCAATCCAGCGTTGCTGGCGGCTGAACGCGGCCGAATTGCGGTTATCGGTGCCGGTCTGGCGCAGGACGGCGCGGTTCCCAAAACGCCGGAACCCTGCATCGAATCCGAGGTTGAACCCGGTACTGAACAAGAGGTGCAGACTGCGGGAGCGGCCCCGGTTTCGCCGGTGTTTCATCTGATAATGACAAAAACAGGCTCGGCGACGTGGCTTTCACAGATTGATATGGTGAAACATGTGCCACGAATTTTCAAAAGGGCCGGTTATGAACCCGTTTTTTCAGGTGGTTTTCACCCGATGCCGAAGTTTTCCTACTGCGAGCCGATGCCGGTTGGTTACCAGTCGATCGGTGAGTGGGTAGACGCCAGATTGATCGCGATGGACTCTGGATGTCTGCCGGACCTTGAACGGTTGAATGCCGCATCTGTTGATGGGATTACGTTTCTTTCTGTTTGTGAGGCGACCGGAAAGCGCGGCGGTTTCAAGCCGTCCAGATTTGCGTTTTCATGCCCGGCTGACCCGGCGGTAATCCCCGGCCTGCTCGGGCTTTTTGACGGCGGCCCGGTTGTTGACATTGAAAATGTGCCAGGTTTTGCGTTTGTAAATCCATGTCCCCTGGTTCCCGGTGAAACAGTGTGGTCGCTCTTGTGGCCGGGAAGGGCAGACAGGCCGGCTGAAAAGGCGCATTCATGGTTGTCTTCCCTGTTTGGCCGTCAGTATGTGCCGACAGACCTGGTAAGGTTGTATGATAATCCGAGGGCTTGCGCGACAGAGCCTGAGCCTGTCGCCAGTTCAGAGGAAACGGATGTCTGACCTTAAATCAATAATACTGATGATCGTTGTCGTGTTTACCGGCAGTGCAGCTTTTGCCGGGGAACGCGATTTTCATGATGTCCTGGTCAAGGCGTCGGCACTTAACAGGCTCGGCTTTTTTGCTGATGCTGAATCTGTACTGACGGATGTGGCTGGCAAATCCGGGAAGCCCTCCAATCAACAGGTGCAGTCGTCGCTTGTGATGGCTCGCGCGATTCTGGGTCAGAAGTCAAAAGTCGATCGGGCCTTGCCTGTCATGTCAGACATCGATTTGTCGTCGGTACCCGCTGGTCTTGCGGACGTAGTGCTGTTTGAAAAAGCGCGGGCGATGCTTGCCGGTGGCGAACGTCCGGCCGGTATGGCAGCCCTTGGCGAGATGATCAGTCGTTTTCCGGATTCTGACCGGACGCTTGAGGCCCGCCTTCTGTCCGGCGAGGCTTCGCTTGAAGCCGGGGATACCGGGAGTGCCGCCGGACAGGCGGAAGCTGTAATCAGGGGACGGGCGCGGCGCAGCAGTGAGGCCCGGGCAAGGCTTCTGCTTGCCAGATCCAGGGCTGAACCGGACAGGGGAGCTGCACTGCGCAGGCTGTTTATTGAAATGCCTGACACGGTCGCTGCCACGCAGACAGGGATACGCGAAGAAGATCTGACGTCATCTGAGTTGCGTAAGCGGGCCGATAGTTTTTTTGACGCAGTTGATTTTTTCGAAGCTCAGAGGGTGTTGCAGAAGCTTTGGGACGGGGGTGACAAGTCGCCTGAACTGGCTTACAGGCTGGCCAGGTCCCATCTGATTCATGTCAGGGATAATCCGCAGGAGGCGCTGGATCTGCTGCTTTATGCCAGAAAAAGTGGTGTAGCGGTTGATGCCGAAGGGACTTTTCTGCTGGCCAGGGCGTATGCCCGGCTTGAGGATTATGACAGCGCGGAAAAGCATTTCCGCCAGTACATTCAGACCGGCGCATCAAAAAACCGGATGCTGGCCCATTACTATCTGGCGTGGCTGCCTTATGACCATCGGGAATATGAAAAAGCCCTGCCAGAAATGGATAAGTTCCTGAAAAAATTCCGGAACAGCGAAAGATACAGCTACATGTTGTGGTTCAAGGGATGGTCGCTGTACCGGATGAAGCGGTACGACGACGCGCTGAAAGTCTTTGGCAGCATGAAGAAGCTTGGCAACTGCCTTGTGGCCGGGAAGGCCATGTACTGGGGCGGTATGGCGTGGCGAAATCTAGGTAATAAACGGGAAGCGGCAGCATGGATGAATGAAGTGATCCAGCGTTATCCGTTGACCTGGTATTCTGTGCTGGCTGCGAAACGTTTGAAACAATGGAACGGTACGCCTTTGCCTGACTGGATTACCGGCAGCGCCGCAGTTGCCCCCGAGCCCGAACCGTTGTGGAAAGATGACAAAATGCCTGATGGCGTCAATTCGACGCTTTCGAGGGTCCGGACGCTTGCCGAAGTTGGCGAACCGCGCAGGGCGTGGAATCTTTACAGCAGTGTGGCAAAGACTGCGGAAAAACGGCTGAAGGGTGCCGACAGAGCCCGGTTGATGGTTACGGTTTATGATGCAACCGAGCAATATAATAAGTTATTTTCGAGATCAGGGGCTGAGTTTGGCCGGTATTTTGGCAAGACACCGACCAGGCAGACTGCGATTTTCTGGATGACAATGTATCCGAAGGCGTACAGATCGCTTGTGTCTGCCGCCACTGAAAAGTTCGGCATTCCTGAATTGTGGCCGTACGCGATTATGCGTCAGGAAAGTCGTTATGATTCCAAGCAGATCAGTTACACCGCCGCCCTGGGCGTGATGCAGATGATTGCCGCAACGGCCCGGATTGTTGGAAAGGGTGTTGGCGTTCCCTGGGAACTCGACACGTTCTTTGAGCCTGGGCGCAATGTGTTGTTTGGCACCTGGTACCTGTCGCAGCTTTACAAGGATTTCAAAGGTCAGATTGTTTTCGCCTCGGCCGCGTATAATTCAGGCGCCCCGGCCATAAAGAAGTTTATGAATCTTAACAAAGGGTTGCCGCTGGACGAGATGGTCGAGATGATTCCCTATAATGAGGGCCGGAATTATTGTAGAAAGGTGGCTGAGCACCTGATTCGATACGCTGCCATTTATCTCGGGTCGGCGGAACGCAGGCAGTTGTACGACAAGATATTTCCGGAAGTGGTTGACTACGATCTTGGCAGTGAAATTGATTATTGAATGGTCGTCCGCTTTAATCCTGAAGCATAAGGCTTCGAAGTTCGGCGTTTTCGTTTGATACGGCCCATGCACAAAGCTCAACCAGCCTATCTTCAGGTTCCATGTCAGACAGAACCAGGTCGCCGTCCATAGTTCTGGCCGCTGCCACCTCAAGGTCGCTTGCCATGAACAGGCCGGCTCTGGCCGCCGCCATGTCAACCGCTCTCATGTAACCCGGCAGATCAACCGGTCGTTGCTGTTTTCTGAATGTGCCCAGGATTTCGCGAATTTCTGCCAGTTGAGGTTCCTTCAGCATTCTGGAAAGGGCAGGCACGAACTCCCCTGCGCCTGTGGCATCAGCGGGAAGCGGATAGTCCGGGTAGCTCATTTTCAAGGCGGCAAGGAAGAACATGCGCATCGAGGCGGCGTCAAGGATGCCGGCAAGTTCATATCCGGGGGCAAATGAAACGATTGCCCTGGCCAGCGCGTACCGCAGATCCTTACCACGCCAGGAAGTCAGGACATCATCACCGACAAGCACTGACTTTTCTGCAAACGGCGCCTTCTTGATTCCTGATGAACCGCGAACGTGCCAGAAAACAGGCAGATCCAGTGAAAAGAATCGACTTACAGCGACAGCCATCGTCTGCAGCAGTCCAGTCTGCGTCATATCAATACGGTCGGCAGCTTTCAGGCCGGATTCCGACGGATTGTGGAAAGGCACAAGGTTAAGAATCGGCTGGTGAATCAGCGCAAAAATACGGGCAACCGGTATTTCAACAGTCGTTGCGATAAGTCCCGTGAAAGCGTCCGGCGGAAGGCGGTCCCTTTTCAGTTTCAAGGCGGCAGTTCTGTGCTGGCTGACCATGTTGAAGTCTGAATCATCGCCCTGGCCCAGCACCAGCAGCGCTGAACTGGCTATTGTTGAAAGGTTCTGGTCAGACGTGAGGATTGCCAGATCCCGCAAAGATCTGAACGATTCGATTGATGTCGGATCGGTGGCCACGACCTGCCTGAATGTATCCAGCGCTTCTTTTTCCGCGCCCGGAATCCTGGCCAGAGAGTCGGCCAGTCTTTTCCGGGTCGCCGAGTCCTGCGGTGCACATGTCAGGATCTGTTTGAAGATTTCGGCCGCCTTTCTGTTGTTGTGAAGCCCGGATTCAAAGACATCGGCCAGTTGCTTCAGTACTTCGACAAGGTTTTTGTCATCAGATTCCATGCGGTAGTGCCTGGCCCGAAGCGACAACATATCGGCAAGCTCTTCAAACCGGTTAAGACCTGTCAGGTATTCCTGAAGCGGCTCTGCGGCCTGTGAATTGTCCGGATTGTGTTCAAGGGCCATTTTCAGATGTGAAATAGCCAGTTCGTCGTCGTTAAGGTTATTTCTGGCAAGCATTGCCGAAGCGACGTAGTAGTCGGACTTTTTCAGGCCGTCCTGTTCGTCCTGAAGGATATCCATCAGAAGTCCACGGGCCCCTGCAAAGTCGTTTGCTTCGACCGCAGCTTCCAGCGCCTTGTGAAGGGCTACTTTCCTGGAGCATCCTTCTTTTGATGCCATCAGATACCATTCAAGTGCCTGCGCCGGTGCGCCGTTAGTTCGGACTGTGTCGCCCAGCATTATCAGGTCTGCGAAACGTCTTGGTCCCGGAGTTTCATTCAGGATCAGCGTATGCAGATAATTAACGGCTGCGCCCAATTCCCCGGCGGCGACTGCAGTATCGGCCAGTTCGCGAAGGACAGGTTCTGACTTGTCGCCATCGAGCTGCCACGCCTGCTTAAGGCGTTCGAGGCCGTTAGTCGGGTCATTCCTGCCTGTCAGAGCTCTTCCGAGTTCCCGCAGTAACGGCGCGTCACTTTCAACAAAGTGATGGTTTTCCGGGAAAACCGATTCAAGCAGACTTATTGTCCGGTCATAATTGCCAAGCGAGTATTCAATCGAGGCAAGGCGCCTTACAGCCGCCAGATTATCGGGATTGATCGCAAGTATTCTGGACAACTGAGTTGCAGCCCCGCCCATGTCGGAACAGCGTTCGCAAGCCTCTGCGGCCAGCAGCCTGAGCCGACATTCAACATCAGCAAGACCGTCCGAGGCCGCCTTTCTGGCAGGGGCCTCAAAAAGAGGTACCGCCTTTTCAGCCATATTCTTTGAAAGATAGATTGTTGCAAGCTTCAAGGCGCAGTCCGCGTCTGTCGGATTCAGTCGCAACGATTCTTCAAAATAGCGCATTGCGGTTGCGGCGGATCCGGTCTCGTCATCGGAATGAAGGTTGCCAAGCCGCTTCAGAATCGCCGTCTTTGTGGTCTGGTCGGTTGTTGCGTTCAGCGCTTTCGTCAGAATTTCGGGCAGATCAGCGGTCTCGCCGGATTCTTCCATTGTGGCGGCAAGGTCGAGCGCTGCGGCAGCAAGTGCGGCACCGTCCAGACTGTTCAGCATCCCTTTCAGTATCTTTGCGGCTTCGCCTGTCTGTCCGAGTTTGTTACGGTATATTCCGGCAAGTGTTCGAAGTTCTTCATCATCTGCAGTCTGATCTGTAATCAGTTTGAGATCCTGTGCGGCCTGAATCCACATGCCCATTTTTGAGTGCACCAGATAAAGCCGACGCAGCACATCAAGGCCGGAAGCGTCTGCGATCTGGTTCAGATACCCGAGTGCGGTGGCCGGGGAGTCCATTTTTTCAAGTGCGATGTCTGTAATTTCCAGAATCATTGATTTTGCGAAAACCGGATTGCCGTCCAGATCCGCACGCCTTTTCATGATGCCGGTCAGGGAAGGCCAGTCTTGCGATTCCTTCAGCACTTTACAAAGCAAATCAAGGATTTCCGTAGATTCAGGCAGCAGAGTCGATGCGTTTGTCAGCGCCAGGGTGGCCGCCGTCATATCGCCGATCTTGATTAAAGCATCAGCCTGATAACGCAGGATTTGTGCCCGGGAATCTGGTTTCCATGCGGATTTAAGCCTTGTGGCGCATTCGTTGATGATTTCTTCAGGTGAGTCGATTCTGGAGATTATGTAATCAAGCGAGATGATGTCGTCGGGATAGAGTTCCAGAATCCTTGCGTGGGCCGCAGCCAGTTCTTCAGTTCGATCTTCTGAATGTGACAGAAGTTCAGCCAGCATTCCGGTCATTTCAAGTTCAACGCTTCGGTCTGTTGAACAGGCAATGCAGGTTTTGATGGCGTCTTCGAACGTGTCCGGGTCATCGGCGGTTGAAGCCAGAGTGACAGCCTTTCTGGCAAGGTCTTCGATATCTTTGCCTTTGCGGCCGGAACCTTTTGCAATTCGTATGAATTCCCTTGCCAGTTCAAGGGAAGTCGGCCCGGCATGGCTTTCACCTGCGTTGCCTTCCCGGACAAGTTCCATCAGTTCAGCAAGGATATCCGGATTATCCGGAGTGGCTTCGATCGCTTTGACCAGACAAAGTTGTGCGGCTGCGTTATCCGCGAGCCTTTCCGAGTATATATTGGCCAGCCCTGTCAGGGTAAGCGCCCTGTCGTGCCCCTGCTGGAACTGCTGACGAACTATCATTACGTCGGCCACTGCGCCGAAGTTACTGTCAGCCTTATGTCTGGATTCGATTTCTTCCAGGATCCGCACCGCATATGTGTGAAACGGGTCCAGAGCATCGATGATCTGGTTGTCTGCCATGAAGTCATGCAATTTCTGAACAAACGCGGGGCTTTGCCATTGTGAATCGTCGGTAGTTCTTACCAGCAGATATTCGGCGGCAGAGCTCTTCAATTTTGCGTTCAGCAGGCGGTTGGCGGTGTCCCACGTGTTCTGGTTATGCCAGGCCAGCAGTCTGCCGGTCGCGGTTGAAGCGGTCAGTCTGCCGACCGGCGCCATAAGTGTGCCGGAATCATCTATTACCAGACCTTCCGCAGTTTCAAAGGCTGATTCAATGCCGGGCCAAGGGATAATGGTCTGTGATTCACAGGCCACGTCCCTGTCGTGAAGGGCCGGTCCGCAGTCGGCGATTGAATTGTCAGGCAGCAGGCAGACCGTGCGGAATGACGGCGTCCCCGGTATGTTGATGGTGGCGCATCCAGCCGGTCCGGCCGGGACATAAATGTTGCCCCGGTTATCCGAGGATGCCAGTTGAAGAGCCGTTGCCAGTGGCAACAGCGTGGTCAGAATCTGTTCAACGGCGTCAGCGGATATAAACCAGTCTTCTTCGCCGCGTCTGATAATCTTTTCAGGGTCCAGGAAGGCCGTCGCTTCAGTTACAAGGGTTTCCAGTGCCAGTTTAATATCTTCCGTCGCAAGGATTGCATGAAGTTCCTTGAACGGCCCTTCGCATCGCTCTTCAGGATTTGTAAGGGCTGATACAAGGGCCTTGAATTCGCCCGACCTGGCCGATACAGACTCGAACCCGTAACAGCATCCGCACGCCAGGCGCAGCAAACGGTGCGCTGCATAAAATAGCAGCGCCGCACGGTTCATGTAGTTGACAGGATTGTTATCGGCCATCGCCATTTTAACTGGCAGAGAGATGTGGCGCGTTGTTTGAATCTGCAGTTTTAACAGGTTCATGGTTCCTCCGGGATTCCAAATTAAACTGGTGGCCGGATGATTGTAGTTATTGAAGGGCAAAAGGCGCAACTATCATTGATTAAAACATTAATTATAAGGTGACGTGCAGGTCACGGGATGCCGACGTCCTGTTCCGCCATCCAGCCTGTCAGTCCTGATGCGAGCCTTACACGAACCCAGCTTCCACGTATCTCAAGTACCCGGAATTCAAGACCTTCCGGCAGTTGTACCGTTGCCTGGGTTGACGCTACGTCGTCCATTACCGCCGCCCGGTCGATCAGCACGACCCCTGTGCGGTAGCTTTCGACCCGATCAGACGCGTATGCACCCAGGCCGGACAACACCGTCAACGACGCAGTAACGGCGATGATTACGACAGCCGTTCTTCTGGGAAAAAGCCTTCTGGCCGCCAGACCTGCGAAAAAGGTGATCCAGCAACCAAGGAAAATCAGCAGCGCCAGTCGCGCATCAAGCCATGAAAACAAGGCTGTCCATGCGTCTGTGTATGCCCCGAACACATATGCGGACTTGTCTGCGGTGTTTTGCCGTTCATTCAGGAGGGACCTGATGCGGTCAAGGTTTATTCCCGCCGTCTGAGCTGCCCGGCTGTCTGGACTCAGGCGGATGGCTTTCAGAAGGTGGGTCATCGCCGGGCCGGTTTTGCCAGCCGCAAATTGAGCCGCCCCGAGGTTGGTCAACAGGTCTGGTGACTTGACGTTGTATTTTTCATACAGGTCTAAAAAGATTTCTGCAGAGCGGTCAAAGTTGCCCTGCCTGTATTCGCTGACTCCGGCGTCAAAAAGTTCCGGAACTGTGGCGGCCCGGGCCGTTGCGGAAACGACGAAGATCAGCAGGAATATCAGGCGCACAGCCGACTTCATGTCTTTGCGCCCCCTCTGGTCTTGTCAAGCGTAGACAAGCACTGCCTGATTCTGACAATGGCCGCCGCCCTGTCGTCATCCATCGTCTGCGGCGGGGCAAATCTGGCGAATGCGCACGATTCAAGCTCGTCCAGCATCTGTTGTGCGACGTGTATTTCGACACCTGCTGCGTTAAGGGCGGCAGCAAGTTCCCCCGGAGTCATTGAAGCCGCATTGACCGCGAATCGGGCTTCCAGAAACCCGCGGATTATCGCGTCGGCTTCGTTCCAGAAGTCCTGGCCCTGCAGAGGCTGGTGCTCGAGATGTTTCATGTCAAAAAGGGCGTTCTTCAAAGCTCTTCTGCCCGCGATGCTGGGGGCGTTCGTTGTGACAAACAGTTTTCTTCGATAAGCGGCTTCGAAAGCGGCAAACATCAAAACGGGCGCTATCATTGCGAGGGCCAGGGCTGTAGCGGACACCCCCCGGTTTTCATCAACAGACGGCTGTTCAAGGCTGCTTTGCCCGATGATTCCAAGTGTTGGGGCCTTGCTGCGCACTTCCATGACAGGGCCGCCATTTGCAAATCCAGCGACTGTCAGTGTGATTTTTTCTGATCTTGCCCTTTCAAAGGCCCCGGAAAGATTATTGAAAAAGGGAACGTCAATTCGACCGACATCGAAAGAACCTTCTTTTCTGGGCGTCAGCAGGTATTGAAAGACCTTGCGACCTGATATTCCACCACGGTCTACTTTCAATTCATCCAGGTCCGAAGACGCCACACGGTCTATTCGCAGGCCGTCAAGTTCGGCAATTTTCGGGGGTTTGACTGCCCGCAGATTGCCCGATCCCGCGACTTCTATCGTCAGGATTGCGGACTCGCCGACATTCACGGTCTCCTTATCCAGCGTCGCCTTGATTATGAAAGTCCCGATCGTTCCGGGGATGAAGTCGGCGGGGCGGCCTTCAGCAGGGATTTCCAGGAATTTCAAGGCGATCGGGTCGCTTGTAAGTACATATTTGCGTCTTCCGAACACGTCGCCCACGTAAAGTTCAATTTTCATCGGATCAATTACAGCCTTTCCCGGGTCAATTGCTGTAATTGCTGAACGCCACAGAACGCGGGCTTCGTATCGTTGATTGCCAATCATGACCGGGGTAGCGCTGTCAGATTCTTCTGAAGGATTTTCAACAATGAAACCTTTCAGCGTCGGCGCACCTTGAAGTCTGAGTCCTGACAGAGGAATCCCAGCCTTCACGAAAAGGACGTATTCCAGAAAGACCGGTTCGCCCGCGTACATTGGACGGTCGGGAATCCGGGCCAGCAGGAAGGCGCTTTTGTCGGCGTATTTTTGAGGTACCGACATTGCCGGGGAAACCGGGTCGGTCTGTTCAGGTTCATCTGTGACCTGATCGGCGGGGTCCGGGCCCTGATTTCCGTATGAAGGCATGCCCGGCTGCTGCCCCGAAGGTGCTTGTGCCGGAGGCGGTTCGCCTTCGCCGTCCCTTACGGTAATCTTGATTGGCGGTGATGACGCAATTACGCGGCCATCTTTAAGAAGTTCGATCTTTCCGATTGTCAGCTTTCCGGGCTTTGTCGGCGCAATGGAAACGGTCGTTTTCTGCTGGCGGCTTACCTGACCGTTGATTATTGAAATCGAGCTGCCTGATGAGCGTCCAACGACCTGGAAATCGGGCATTTCCGGTCCTTTTGCCTGATCGAATTCACCGCTCATTACTATTTCAAGCGTTACAGTTTCACCGAGCGACAGGTCCGTTCTGTCAACAGCAGCAGTCACCCCGGCAGTTGTGGCACCCCGGGCCCCGGCAGATATACCTGACAGGAAAAGGGCAGTTACAACAAACATCAAGGCGGAAACCTTAGCAGGTCCGTGGTGTAGTTTTGTTGTTGTCATCGTCCCTACCAGTCTTTTGAAGGCTTTGCATCACGCATCGGAGTGTTGCGTGCGGCCTCCTGTGCCTCAAGGTTTTCGCCGTTGTTATCAAGGTTGTCAAGCATCTCGCGCATTGTACGTGAACCCTGAGGTTTCTGCTCGTCGGGCTTCGGCGGAGGCTGCTGTTCGTCCTTTTTCTGATCCTGCTGATTCTGCTGATTGCCGCCTTCAGGATCCTTTATGGACAGGTTGTAAAATCCCTGTGTCCCGGGGCCAAACACCCTGATCATAAAGGAAGCGTCCTGTTCGGCTTTCGGAAGCATCACTGATTTCACGGTCCCTGCTTCACCGGCCTGTGATTTGACGTCCATCAATGCGCCGTCAGCAGTATAGACTTCAAGTTCCATCGGGCCGTCAACCGTTGAATATTGAAGCGTTATTTGTTTGGCTGAACCTTGTTTTTCTGTAAATCCAAACCAGTCGTCGTTTAACGGGCAGATTCGCAGCGACAGGTCGCCTTCGCTGGCCTGTTTGGCCGATTCCCTGGTGTCGTTCGGTTCCATCTGGTCGTCGCCGCTCGGGCACGGCGGGACTACGTTGGCGTTCAGGACGTAGTCAACACCGTCTTCCACCGACGGGCCGGTAATCCTGACAAGTGTCACCAGTCCGTCCGCAGATTCGGGGGCTGAGTACCGACCCTGCTTTCCTGAAACACTTATGATGTTTCCGTCCGCAAGTTCCAGACTGACGTCGACGTCTGCAGGCTCAGGTTTTTTTGCGCCCTGGCCTTCTGCGCCGCCTGCCGGGTCGGGGGCAGGCTGGGCCGGTTGTGCGGCCTCGGGCTTCTGTACTGACACGAAAAGGGTCTCGCCTTTATTCAAAGGCATCTTGAACCAGTCTTCATCTTCCGGACACAGAAGCATCGTTTCCGTAAACTGCAGCGTGTTCGGGTCAGGGGTCAGGAATGTGGCCGCCGATGAGCTGTCGTTCTGTTCGTTTTTGTCGTCAAGGCTGGAGCAGGGCGGGTATGCCGCGACGGCAGCCAGTTCAACGTTTCGTCTTGTGTCGGCATTTTCGGGATTCAGGATCAGCGCCGAAACAAGGGCGTCAACGGCTTGCCGATAAACGCCGCGAACTTCGCGCGGGGGCTTTTTCTCAACCGACATGCGGTTCGCTTTTTCCGCAAGGATTGTGCCCTTTGCGTGCAGCAGCGCAGCTTTGTTCAGTTTCAACGGGGATTTCGGGTTCAGGACGTCGTTCTTCTGAAGCGCCTGCTCTATCGCCGATGCTGATGCGTCGAAATCGCCAGCTTTGAAGGCCGCCATTGCGAGGTCGAAATCCAGACCGGGGGATGGCGGCAGTTTGGCGGCAAGCTCCTGAAGCAGCTTCTGGGCGTCACCGTATTTGCCCTGTTCAATAAGCTTTCTTGCGTCGTTTATGCCCGAGTCTTCACGGTTGAACAGGCGCGCCATAACGGGATGTTCGAACGGCTGTGCAAACGTTGACGGGGCAGCGAAGATTATCAACCCGGCAAGCAATAACGGGCCCGATTTTCGCACGCGTTTATTGCGACTGCCCATCCAGAAAAAAGGCAGCAACATCAGTACGATGGCGGCCGCAAGCGGATACTGGAACCGGTCTTCGAGCAGCTTTTCTACGGCAGTCCTGTACTCGGCTTTTTCAAGCGCGTTGATGTCGGACGCCAGCGCCGTGGCAACTTCTGCGCCGGAGTTATTTGACGCCAGCGAATAGTATTTTCCGCCTGTCTTTGCGGCCAGGTCTTTCAGCAGTGACTCGTTAAGCTTTGAAATAACTGGTGAAACGCCGTCTTCTTCGCGTGTAAGTCCTGTAACTACCCCTTTTTCGTCCAGCAGCGGAATCGGCTTACCTTCAGGCGTTCCAACGCCGACGGTGAATATTCTGACGCCTTTTCCAGCAAGTTCCGTGGCAACGTCTTCAGGGGTACCTTCGTGGTTTTCCCCATCTGTGAAAATGATGATTGCTTTGTGGGTAGAGCCTTTTAAATCGGCCGATTCAAGCCCCAGCGATCTCGATGCTGTTGTAAGTGCGCGACCAAGCGCCGTTCCCTGAACCGGGATGTCGGTAACTCGCAGGTCGTTCATGTACTGTTTGATAACGCCATGGTCAACGGTCAGTGGACTTTGAATGAACGAGATCCCGGCAAACGGGACAAGGGCTACCCGGTTGCCTTTTGTGACGTCTAAAAGTCTTGAAATCTCGATGATCGATGCGCCCAGACGATCCGGGGCAATATCGGTGACTTTCATTGATCTGCTGGCGTCAAGCACGATTGCAATATCAACACCGAAGCCTTTGACCGCCACGTCTTTCAAGCCATATCTGGGGCGCATGGCGGCGACAGACAACAGTTCAAGTGCGGCCAGAAAGCACAGGAAGGCAGCCATCCGCCGACCGAATCCAGGTCCGTGGATTAGAGATTGAAGTTGAACGCGCCCTGAAAATGACCTGGCCACCCGTCTGTGAAACAGTTCGTATGATATCCAGGCGGCAACCAGGACAAGCGGCACAAGCATCAGCCACCACAGATCCGCGTTACCCCACCTTATAGCTTCGAAATGAAACACTTTAATTCCCCTGTAATCAAGGCCAGCGCCGTAGAACGGTCATTCCAAGCAACAGCCCGATCAAGAAAATCACGAACGCCGCAATCAAGGGCGCAACGAACGCTTCTCTCCAGTTGTGGAGTGCCGGCGAAGCGAACTCCGTTTTTTCAAGGTCCGCAAATTCTTTGCGGAAATCCTGTTCGGAAGGTGCCTGATAAAAACGGCCCTGTGTCTTGTCTGAAATGTCCTTCAGCAGTTGTGGCTTGACCGGCATTTCGTCTTTGGACGGTTCATAGACCTGCAGGCCGTCGTTTGTCTTCAGCACCTGGCCAGTCATGGCGTGGATTGCCGGCAGGTAAGTTTCCCCGCCGTTTCCGACCAGGAAGGAAAAGACCCGTATCGGATTTGACGCGGACTCTTTCGCAATGAATTCAGCCACTTCGTCCGGGGCGGCCTTGCCGGCATTGTTGTCGCCGTCAGTAATCAGGATGATGTTTCTACTTTTTGTCTTTGAGTCTTCCAGTCGCTTGAAAGATCTGGCCAGCGAGTCACCGATGGCCGTGGATTCACCTTTGATTGTGCATCCGTTTACGCACTCGCCATTTTCGTTGCGCAGCCGGTTGTCCAGCACAAGGCCGTCAAGGATTTCGATCATCGTGTCCTTGTCCAGCGTCAGCGGGAATTTGACGTATGCTTTGGATGAAAAAATGACGAGGCCGAGGCGGTCGTGGTCCCTTGATATGATGAATTTCTTCAGGATTTCGCGGGCCGATTCAAAGCGGTTTGGTGGCTCCAGTCCTTTGGCGTGATAAGACAGGATGCGATCAGCCGGCATATCAACCGCGTTCATCGAGCCAGACATGTCCAGGGCGATAACAAAATCAACGCCTTCCCCTGACAATTCTTCCTGTTCTTCAATTTGCGGTCTGGCCAGAGTCAAGATAGCCAGAATGATTCCAAGTGCCTGCAGAACGGCCGGAAGATAGACCAGTCTGCTGCGCAGGCCCTGGCCGGCAGCGACCGCATGTTTGATCGTCGGCACATTCAGGTGCGCCGGATTCCGGTTAAGTTTCCATATTCCGTAAATTATGGCCGCAATCGCCGGAATCAGCAGCCACAGCATCAGCGGGGATTCAAATCTCATCTGTCCCCTCCATGGCGTCGGTGCGAATAGCCCCTTGCTCTGTGTCCGTATGAATGGCCATCACCCGGTCAACGACGTCTCGCCCGCGCCGAAGCAGCGATACGGCATCAGCGGGCGAAGGTTCGAATTTCGCAAACTTGATCAGGTCGCAGAGATTAAGGAAATCATCCAGTTCATTGACATCCAGGCGGCCGATGCTTTGATCCGGTTTCCGTTCCTTGACGTAAACAATCGTTTCCCACGTCGTTGAATCTGAGCCCGGGAAATCAAGTTTGCCGCCAAGGAATTCACGGACAACGTCGGAAATCATCAGCGCAAGCTCTTTGAACTGGCGCTTGTCTATAAGCCCCATCAGTTCAATTTCGCGCAGTCTGCGGTATGCAAGCTCATGGGCCGGTATCGG
>CAZFVA010000004.1:0-9515 GCA_964522105.1 uncultured Anaeromyxobacteraceae bacterium | reverse complement strand
ACAACCGGGACTTCGAACGGCATCAGAATCAGGTCCCCTGACCGGACAGACAGCAGGCTCAGTTCATGATGTTCTGAAGTTCCAGCACCCAGGACGGCCTTGTTTTCAGCCTTTGAAGCGACCAGAACAAATGGTTTTGTTTCAGGTTTTTCCGGGAAGTAAATCCTGGTGCCTTCCGGGTAGGTGAAGTCGAATCTGACCGTGAATTGTCTGCCGATGAAGATTTCATTCGTTTCAACAGTCGCCTTGACCGCGATTTCAGCAGGATTCTTTTCCGCGTCCTGTGCCATCGCCTTTGAAGATATGGCAGCCAGAACGGTCAGTGAAATCGCCAGGGCTGGTAAATACGTGTGTTTCATTCTGGTGATTCCAATCACAGTGCTTTACCTTTCAGTCGCGCGAAATGCCCTGCCAGCACCCGGTCATAAGGTTCGGACGTCGAGAATCTGGTGTAAGGCAGTTTCATTCGCCGAAAAACCAACTCGGTCTGTTCAATGCGGTTGCTGACTTCATCCCGATACTTTTTCAAAAAAGGCTTGCTGGTTGAAAACGGTACGATGCGTCCGGTTTCAAGGTCCCGCAGCATCACGACGCCACCTTCGAAAAGGTTGTCTTCGACCTGGTCACGGACCATGAAGGCGTGTACGTCATGTCTTTTTGTTGCGACCCGCAAATCCTTTTCAAAATCGGGGACTTCGAAGTCTGAAAGTACAAAAACGGCGGTCCTTCTTTTCAGGACGCGCCCGAGGTAGTTAAGTGCGCCGGCCAGGTCCGTCTTTTCGCCGGCCGCCTCCATCGTCAGAACTTCACGGATTACGCGCAGCGCATGCCTGCGCCCTTTGCGCGGCGGGATGAAGTTGGTGACGGTGTCGCCGAAAGTGATAAGACCGACCCGGTCATTGTTCATCTGGGCAGACAGGGCGATGGCGGCGGCTATCTGGGCAGCCAGTTCGCGTTTGGAATCCTGGACTTCGCTGGTGCCCCTGCGATCTTTGTATGTACAACTGGAAAGTCCGAAATCCATTGAAAGCGAGGCGTCGGCCAGGATCATCACCGTAAGTTCGCGTTCTTCGACAAAATGCTTGATGAACGGTTCGCCGGTTCTGGCCGTCACGTTCCAGTCGATAAGGCGCACTTCGTCGCCTGGCGAATAGGGGCGCACCTCGTCGAAGCTCATCCCGCGCCCTTTGAACACAGAATGATAACGGCCGGAAAGTTGTTCGTTTACCAGCCGTTGCGCCGTGATTTCAATCCGGCGTACCCTGGCAAGCAGCGATTTTATGTTGTCGCGTTCTTCCGTTTTCATGTCATCGCACCATTTCAAGGCCCTGGTGTCTGCGATCGACCTTATGGAACCTGCACAGAATCAAAGATTTTGGTCAGGATGTCTTCGGCAGTCAGGTTTTCCGCTTCAGCTTCGTATGACAGAATTACCCTGTGGCGAAGCACGTCCATGCCGATGGCCTTGATGTCTTCAGGGATGACGTATCCGCGATGCCGCAGGAAGGCGTGGGCGCGGGCAGCTTCCGAAAGGGCGATCGTGGCACGCGGGGAAGCGCCGTACCTGATGTAATCGGCCACGTCAGCGACGCCCGACGCTTCTGGTTCACGGGTGGCAAACACCAGATCGACGATGTACTGCTTGACCTTCTGGTCCATGTAAATCTCGGACATCATTGATCTTGCGCGCTGCAGCTCTGCCAGCGTCACAACTTTTTCAGCCTTTACAGGCGACGAAAGGGCCATGCGGTCCATGATTTGAAGTTCTTCCTCGCGGGACGGGTACGAAACCCTGACCATCAGCATGAATCTGTCGATTTGTGCTTCAGGCAGCGGGTATGTGCCTTCCTGTTCAATCGGGTTCTGGGTCGCCAGAACCAGGAAAGGTTCCGGAAGCGGATATGATTTTTCACCAATAGTTACCTGGCGTTCCTGCATCGCTTCCAGAAGGGCGCTCTGGACCTTGGCCGGTGCGCGGTTGATTTCGTCAGCCAGCACAATCCCGGCAAAAATCGGGCCTTTCTTTACTGAAAAGGCGCCGGTCTGCTGGTTATAAATCTGTGTACCGGTCAGATCTGCCGGCAGAAGGTCGGGCGTAAACTGGACCCGGGCAAAGCTGGCGTCCAGAGCGTCCGCAACGGTCCTGACCGTCAGTGTTTTTGCAAGACCGGGTACGCCTTCAATAAGGACATGACCACGGCACAGCAGGGCAATCAGAATTCGGTCAACCAGCTCCTTCTGCCCGACGATGACACGGCTTACTTCCGTGGTCAGACGATCAACAAAAGCGCTTTCCTTCCGAACCATTTCAGTCAGTACACGTACGTCCTGTTCCATAACGGGCCTCCAAGGCGGATACCTGAAATAACTTGAGTACCTGCGGACAGTGCCGCATCCCTGCTGCAACAACAAAGAGCCGTTGTTGAATATTCCCGGCATGAAGATTGTGTCGCGATTGGAATTACGTCAAGACGTAGTTTTGCAGCAGGCCCCGGGGTTGCTTCAGTCGCAGTTTCTGATGATGACCGCCCTGATGCAAAGCGCTTCCTTGCAAATACCTGTCAAACAGCTAAAATTCCCGCGGTTTGAGCCTTTGAGGACATGCTTATAATGACAATGAATGATGATGGTCGAAGCAACCTTAAACCTCCGTTGCTTTGTTCTGATTTCAACGACATAAGGCCCGGGGAAAATGGCAGCTATGAATGGCTGATACGTGTTGGCGTGTTCATGCTGGCCGCCATGCTGTTTTTTATCGGTGCCGGATCTTTCGGGCTGTGGGACTGCTGGGAAACGCATTATGGCGAAACTGCCCGGTACATGTTTGAAAATCACGACATGCTGTCGCCGTGGTGGGGCTACAAGGACAAGATCGGGACCGAATCCCCCACAGGTGAATGGTTCTTTTCCAAGCCGATCCTGATTATGTACGGCGACATCATCGGCATGCACCTGGTCGGTTTCGGCGACTGGGCCATCAGGCTCCCGTGGGCGCTTCTTGGAAGTCTTTGCGTTCTGTTCGGCTACATTCATTTTTCAATAATCTTCAATCGCAGGACCGGCCTGATTGCCGCCGGCATGCTGATGACCGCTCCGATGTTCTTTTTCCTGTCACGTCAGGCCATTACCGATCTGCCATATGCCGGGACGATGACGATCGGGCTTCTGTTTTTAAGCAGCGCGTTCTTCGGGCGCCGCTTCGAGCCTTCGAACAAGGGCTTCTTTGTGCGGCTGGGCGCGGTTCTGGCGCTGTTCCTTTTTACGGCCGTGCCGCAGTTTATTGTTATCTGGCTTGACCTTTTTCCTGAAGGCAACATGTCCAGATTCAGTGGCATCCAGCGTTTGATGGTGCTGTTTCAGAAGTCCGGCTGGGTTCATTCAATCATGTATTTCATTGCAGCAATTGTGGTCCTGGCCATGGTAGCTGTCCCGATGTATCGCGAATATAAAGCCGGTCAGCTTCTGACCCCCGAAAGCAAGGACCGCTGGGTGCGCCGCTTCCTGTTGTGGACCGCGTACATGTTCTTCGGGTATGCCACGCTCGGCAAGGGGCTGCTTGGCTTCTGCCTTCCCGGTGCGATTCTGTTTCTGTACTTCCTGCTTACCGGGGAATGGCGCACGCTGCGCAAGATGGACCTCGGTCGCGGGGTGCTGTTCTTTGCGCTGGTCATGCTGCCCTGGTATGTCGGCATGTTCTGCAGACACGGGATGGCGTTCTATAACCGGTTCCTGGTTCACGATCACTTCAACCGCCTTGGCGCCGGCGTGCATCAGATCGATACCGGCACGTTCGAGCACTTCATGAAGTGGTTGTCGGTCGGCACGTTCCCATGGATAGCCTTTATTCCGCTTGTTATTCTGGGTATTACAAAGCTTCGTCTGCGTGACGCCGATCCGCAGGCCAGAATGAAGCTGCTGCTGTACGTGTGGGCGTTCTTTGCCTATGTTCTGTTTACAGTTTCAGCGACCAAGTATCACCATTACATATTCCCGGCAGTGTTCCCGACAATTTTCATTGTTGCCGTCCTGATTCGCGATTTCATGGAAGATCGCACCTGGATCAGTCGGTTAATTGCCGTCGCGGCGCTTGGAATCATGCTGTCCATCGGGTTGTTTATCCGTACGGAACCGCAGGTTTTCCGCCAGATGTTCACGTACAAGTACGACAGGCCGATGCCGACCCACCTGCCGGTTGATGCCGACGCCCCGGTCGGTGATGGCAGCAAGATAACGTGGAAGGATTCGACGTTCTATGAATTCACCAGTCCGACGATGCACAAGATATTGCAGGCACCGGCCCTGCAGTATGAAACGTTTATTACGGGCTACATGGTCGCGGCGGCGGTGTTTTTCCTGTTGATGCTGTTCGGTGGCAGGCTGCGCAAAGGCGGCGTCGCGGGCTTGTGGGTCATTTCCGTGGTGCTGGCCTGGTGGTGCCTGAACTTCTATATGCCGATGATGTCGCCGTCGTGGTCGCAGAGATATCTGTTCGAGGACTACTTCAAGCGATGCGAGTTGTTGCCGAATTCCCCGGAAGTTAATGACACTTACACGCCGATGCTGAAAAAGGCCGGTCTTGGATTCATCCCGGATGGGCTAGGCTATTTTAACAAGCGTGTCTGCAAGGAAGACGTCGTTGCATGGTTGATTACCTGGCGTGGCGAAACGTACTTTTCGCACAGTGAAATCAAGCCGTTGATGAAGGCCAATCAACTGAAGCCGTATCTTGAAGACTTGAATCGCGGCAAGCGTTTCTTTGCGCTGACGCAGCTTAACCGGGCGTCCAGTCTGAAGTCGTCGCTTGACAAGGAAACGAAGGCGCTGCGTGACAAGGGCGTCGCCGGATTTGAAGACATCAAGGGTTGGAAGGTCGAAAAGGTCCACGAAGAAAGCGATTATTTCAACATGGTTATGGCCACGCCAATCACAGACGAAGCAGAAGCTGCCGCCGAAGAACTGAAGGCAAAAGCTGACGTCATTCCGCGCGACAAAGAAGAAACGTCCGGACTGGGAATGTAAGGTCGCCCACAGGGGAAAGCCATGAAAAACAAGAACATGCGTGGATTGCCGGTGTCACTCGTCGCGTGCGGGATGTTGATCCTGCTGGGTGCTGGTGTGGCGTCTTGCGGGGATTCGAACGCGCCTGCGGATGTTCCTGCTGACAGTCTTGTGGATGCTTTTGTTGATGTTTCAGGTGGGGATGCCGGGGATACTGCCGGCGCAGACGCGGTGGACCTGGATGTGACCGGGTTGCTGGATTCCGCAATGGTTCTGGTCCCCGTGAAGTCCATTTTCAAGATGGGATGTTGTCCGGAGTTTGATGGAGTTTGTGAGCAGTACGAGGACGAAAAGCCATATCACCCGGTGACGTTGCCAGAATATTACATGGATAAGACTGAAGTAACCCATCGAATGTACAAGGTTTGTGTGGATGCCGGGGGATGTACAGCACCGGTGTGTGAAGGCGACCCGGAGTGGCTCTGGAACCCCGTCCTGGATGCCAACAAGCCTGTCGTTTGTGTCGTCTGGCAGCAGGCGAAGACTTTTTGCGAATGGGCAGGAAGGCGCCTTCCGACCGAAGCTGAGTGGGAGAAGGCTGCACGGGGTACCAGCGAGCGCAGGTATCCATGGGGAAACAAAGAAGCGACATGCGTGGAAGCTGTGATGTTCGGTAACGGTGACGATGGCTGTGGCACAGGCGGTGCTTTGCCAGTATGCAGCAGACCGGCGGGTAAAAGCCCATTCAGCTCGTGTGATATGGCCGGAAACGTCTGGGAATGGACGGCAGACTGGTATGGCGATACTTACTACGTAAACAGTCCGACCGATGATCCTCAGGGACCGGACACCGGTACTAAACGCGTGATGCGGGGCGGTAGCTTCACCGATGTTCCCGCAGAGTTGCGGACGTCCAATCGCGCCTCGCTCGAGCCCGATAAATCCGATGTCAGCATCGGTTTCCGCTGCGCCAAGTCGATGTAATCAGAAGTATTCACTAAATAAGTCTATGAAGTTTGCGAGTCAGGACTATGCCGTTTTCGGGCCAGAGGGCCGGTGGGTCCTGCAGGAAGCCGGGGGCGCACAGGTAGTTCGGGCGGAAGGCCGGATTTGCGGACAGAAGGGCAGCGGTTTCGGCACAGTCGGCCAGGGCGTCACCAGGCGATCCGGTTGCGACTGACATGCCCTGGATGCGGTTTTGAAGGCCAGGGAGCAGGGCGGCGAGGTCCGGCGGGCGTGAGGTCGGGCCGTTGTTGTTTTGAAATTCAATGATTTGCATGGTTCGCATGCCGGGGCTCGGGCGCAAAACGTCGGATATCACGACTGCCGGGGGTATGCCATCAGGTCCGGTCAGGACGGCGTCGCGGCCGTACAGCAGCGAAGATTCCTGCAGGAAAAGGCGGACCGGGGCCAGTAATTCAGGTCGGTAATTTCCAGTTTTTAATGGGCTTTTAATCAAAGACTCAAGCAGATATCCGGCAAACTGGCGCGTTGTAATCGCGCTCCCTGACTGGACCAGTACGGTGACCGGAGATAGGCAGCCTGACTGGTCGTAGATGGCTGTGTCGAGGGCGATCCGGTCTGCGATTGTCCGGGCGGCCGCATCGTCGGTAAGTGCGCTGGCAAAAATGACTGCGACCGACTCCATGTGCGGGCCGGTCAAGGTCGGCAGCGCCGGTCGGGCAGTAAGTACTGATGTAACCGTTTCGTCTGATCCGTAAACAAGGCAGAGCGGAGCTGTTTTAACCAGTTCATCAAGGAGTCGACGGTCCGCAGGCGCAAGCGAAACAGGCACTTCGGGTGCCACAACGTTTATTGATTTAACAAGTAATCCGGCAAAAACAGGCTCGGCAGAAGACGGTTTCAGGATGACGCCGACCCCGGCGCACAGTCCGTGAAACAGCACCTTGGCCGCAAGTGCCGGGACGCGCCCGGCAAGAATTCCCAGTAAATTCGAATTGTTATCAGCTATAAATTCAGGTAGATCACATGTAAGCTCAGCCAGAGCGGCATCATTAAACGGGGAAAAGGCGCGTCGGACGGCTTCGGCAAGGTGCAGGCCGGACCAACCGGTTGATGTTTCAAGTTCGCGGATTTCGCCTGTTGTCAGAAAAGGTCCCGGGATAAGGCCGACATCCCCGACAGACGCAAGCCACCCGTCCCTCAATTCCGCCAACACTTGTGTGATTTTCCGTCCTGTCATCACACGGCCTCCCCGGATAATTATCAAACCGGTTTTGTACCAACCGCCGCCTCGTTGGAACAGCCGCGTACGGCCGACCCGGGTGTCCGGCTGATACCTGCGAACCCGTCGGCGACACGGCGGGCGGTGTCGGCGGCCATCATCGCGACGCATGTGTGGCAGTTGGCAAGGTCATAATGGACCAGAATTCCGCGCTCGCCTTCCGCGACATCGGTAAGTGTTCGCGGGTCAAGGACGCGCGTGCGCATCCACGGGACCGGCACCAGTCTGCGCGGCCCTGTCGTGACCCGCGGTGAGTCGTAAGCCTGCGAAAACAGCTCGGTCATGCCGAATTCTTCAATAACATCAAAAGGTTTAATGCCAAGCAGAGCGCCGAAATCCTCGATCAGGTCGTCGCGGGTGATTTCGCGGCCGGAAGCCTTGGCCCCGCCTGTGTGCATCGCCCGGCTTCCCGGTGGTAGCGTAATCGCAACACCATGATTTTTCAGGTAATTAAACAGGGTTAGAAAGTCAAGGGACGTACCCATTATGAACAGTGGCTGGCCATCAGCGCAGCTTTCGCCCAGAATCCGGTCGATGGCGGCAGCGTCCAGCAGCCCGTCGGCCGCTACATAGGCGCCGTGGCCGTCGTCCCATTCTTCCATTACAAAGGTTGCCATCCATGACAGCGACGACGTCTGGCGGTCATGGCCTGACGGAATAAGGCTCATGAATCTGCGGGGGGCCGGGTCGTACATGCAGAACCGCCTGAAACCCTCGAGGGCTGACAGCCGGTAAAGGCTCATGTCATAGACAAGAAGCCTGCCATGCAGGTCCGAACCGGTCGTGCCCGATGTCAGAAATTCGGCTTCGGCCTCTGACGGCGGAAACTGTGCGACCGTCATTATTTTGAATGCTGTTTCCGGCAGCGGATCGATGCGGTCAAGCCCGCGCCGTTCGCCTGTAAGCGGACGACCCTCAACGACAAAGCCCTGTTCGGCAGCAATTGCGACCGCCAGATGTTCAAATTCGGCATCGTCGAAATCCAGTCCGGCGATCTTCCCGGTGCGGATTACTTCGGCGACAGCGGCTGAAAGACTTTCGTCAATCATTTCGGCTTCTTCCTGTACTTGATTGTTTTTTCGTCACGTCTGGTTTCGGGGTCCTGCGCAAACGGCGGCCTGATGCCCGCGACCGTTTCCAGGGTCTGCTCAAGGATCTTCAGCGCGGTTTTTAAGTCGTTGTCGCTGATTATCAATGGTGGTGTCAGTGCAACGACTTCGGCATCCGCGCCTTCCGGCAGCAGGATCAGGCCACGTGAAAGGGCTTCCCGCACGATGGCCATCGAAACGCCGCCGCAGTCCAGATTCCCGAAAGGCGCGGTCATGATACCGAGCATCGCGCCCCGGCCACGAATGCCTTTAATAAAATCAAAGCGTTGCGTCCAACAGTCAACTGCGGTCCCGACCTGCTTTTCGATGCGGGCAGTTTCCTTTGCGGGGTTAATGTTGCCAAGGAACTTAAGCACGCCGATCCCGGCCGCGCATGACATCGGCCAGCCCATGAACGTCGAGGTGTGGACTGCTTCGCCGCCAGCGTTTTTTACCGCTTCGGCGATGTGGGGCCTCATCATCGCGACTGAAAGCGGGAACCCGCCGCCCAGAGCCTTGCCAAGGCACACAATGTCCGGCACCAGCCCTTCGAGGTCGCCCGCAAGGAACGTCCCGGTCCGGTAAGTTCCGCTGTAAATTTCGTCAGTTATGAATACAATGCCGTGCTGCTTACAGATGGCCGCCAGTGCCGGCAGAAAGCCTGCCGGGGCAACCCTGATTCCGCCCCGGCCCTGCACAGGCTCGATTATCAACGCACCAGGCCGCCCGTATCCCGGGATATCCGTGACGGCCAGCTTTTTAACGATTTCAAGTACCTTTTCGGCATCCGGCCCCTCCGCCATCCCTGTCGGCCACGGCGCAAACACTGCGCGTCCCGACATCCCGGCCTTGAACGGCTCGCGGAAATCCTGCCTTGAAGTGACTTCGAGCGCACCTGAAGACAGCCCGTGGTAAGCACCTTCAAATGAGATAACGCCGCCCCTGCCTGTCGCTGCCGCTGCAAATTTCAGGGCACATTCAACTGCGTCGGTTCCGTTTAACGACAGTATCCCGCGATAGTCCGGCGCAGGCATAAGTCCGCACAGCATCTTCAGAAATTCAACCCGCGACTGGTCTGGATGGACGTCGCCCATCGCGTGAATCAGGTGGCCAAGGGCCTGCCGCGCCTGCGACACGACCGTTTTGTTGCGGTGTCCGACCAGCGCCACGCCGAAAAACGACGT
>CAZFVA010000003.1:132937-185498 GCA_964522105.1 uncultured Anaeromyxobacteraceae bacterium | reverse complement strand
CCAAGCAGATGTTCCCGCACCGTCAGAACGTTCCAGTCGTGGGAAACCAGCATATGAATTTCGCGCGGGCGCGCCCTGTCTGCATGACGCTTCACGACCCCGAACTGACTGCAGCAGGCCTCGTGCATCGGCTTGATAACCTGGTCGCCAAGCTGGCCGGAACGCCAGGCGGCCATAAACCCTTTGCCCATCCCGTCAGCGTGAATCGCGACCGCTGTCGGATCAACGACATACGGACCGCCCAGGTCTTCATATACGCCGCACCACTCGACCGTACCCCCGACCTGGCGATAACCTTCCGCTATCAGTTCTGCTGTCTTCAGACAGCGTCCGACCGGACTGGAAGCCAGCACAAGGTGGTAACCGACCGGCAGGGCTCTGCCCATCTCGACGGCTTCAGACTCGCCATCAGGCGTCAGTGGCACCAGCAGGGCACTTACCGAATCAACAATAGGGCCGCGTTCAGAATGGCGCAGCAGCGCAAACACCGGGGAATCCGGAAAATCTTTCAGGCTGGCCCGGACAGCATCAAGTACCGGAATTCCATACTTCATTACAAACCCTGTATCTGCCTGATAACTTGATTACTTTCTACATACGGACAGAATAAGCCGCCACAGATCTTCAACGCCATCGCCAGTTGTGGAGCTGACAGGAAGAATTTTCGCACCGAATTCATCGCCAAGTTTATTGATCTCGGACAGCCGACGGCTGGGACTGATTTTGTCAGACTTGGTTGCGACAAGAATGAATTGTCTGTTGGCCCGATTAAGCCAGTCAACCATCTCGAAATCACTGACCTGACCCTGAATCGTTGAATCGACCAGCACGACGACAGCCTTCAACTGTTCCCGCCCGGCCAGATACGGATCAACAAATTTGGACCAGCCGGCCGACTCGCGTTTAGAAACCCTGGCATAGCCGTAGCCGGGAAGATCGGCAATCATGATCTCGTAAAAAGGCCCCACGTTCCGGGCGACATCGACTTCATAAAAGTTGATAGTCGTCGTCAGACCCGGTTTCGACGAAACCCTGGCAGTCTTCGTGCCGACCATGGCGTTGATAAGACTGGACTTCCCGACATTCGAACGTCCTATGAATGCAATTTCGGGACGTTCGGAAACAGGAAAATGTTCAGGCGCCACACCGGAAAGAATAAATTTTGTTTTTGTTCTCATGACCACTGAAGTCTATGCCGAAATCGGCCGGATATAAAGCGGCAGGCGTGAATCAGACCTTATCCAGCACTTCGATCGGCGGCATCACCTTGCCTTCCAGATACTTCAGGGACGCGCCGCCACCTGTCGATATATGGGTCATCTTGTCATCAAGGCCCATCTGAGCGACGGCCGCCGCCGAATCCCCACCACCGATCACACTGACGCCGCCTGCCGCAGTAGCTTCCGCGGCCGCTTCGGCGATAGCCCTGGTACCATTGGCGTACGCAGGTCTTTCAAAAACACCCATGGGACCGTTCCAGACGATCGTGCCGGCTTTTTTGACTTCGTCCGCGTACAACTTCACCGTCTTCGGACCAATATCCATTCCCATCAGACCGGCTGCAATCGTGACGCCATCTGAAACGCCGGGGGCGCCGTTGGCAAAATCATTGGTCACAACATGGTCAACAGGCAGCATTATCTTGTCGCCGGCCTTTTCCAGCAGGCCTTTCATCTCGGCGACCTGATCTTCTTCAACCAGACTGGCCCCGACCTCGACGCCTTTTGCCTTCAGCAGCGTGTAAGCCATGGCGCCGCCGATAAGAATGCGGTCAACCTTGCCAAGCAGGGTCGAAATCAACTTGATCTTGTCTGAAACCTTCGCGCCACCCATAACGGCCACGAACGGACGCTTCGGGTTGGCAACAGCCTCGTGCAGGTAGCGGATCTCCTTTTCAACCAGGAAACCGGCAACGGCTGGACCGCCCTTGCCCTGCACGAACTTTGCGGCGCCATACATCGAAGCATGCTTGCGATGGCAGGTGCCGAACGCGTCGTTAACATAAACATCGCCCAGACGACCAAGAGCCTCGACAAAATCATCAAGCTCTTTCTGCTGCGCGGCCGTCAACTTGCCGTCCGGATTTTCCTTCGCGTTGTCCGGCATCGTCTCGCCAGCAATAAAGCGAACGTTTTCAAGAAGTACTACGTCACCCGGCTTCATGCCGGCGACCAGTTTGTCTGTTTCGGGACCGACGACCGAGCCAGGTCCAAGAACGACCGGCCGACCGATCAATTCAGCCAGCTTGTCAGCCGCAGGCTTCAAGGAATATGCAGCCTCAAATCCGTTTCCGGAAGGTCTGCCCAGATGGCTCATAAGGACCAGCTTTCCGCCCTGTTCAACGACCTGTTTGATGCTGGGCAGGGCCTGAACAATACGATTATCATCAGTAATAACGCCAGCTTTTAACGGGACGTTGAAATCAACACGCATCAGAACGGTCTTGCCCGCAACATTAATGTCCGCCACAGTTTTCGTCGCCATTTCAGCCTCCTGGATTTAGCAGTTTTAGATCAATCAAGTCTTAATACAGGTCAACTACCCGTACCTTGAGACGAACCTCGACATTTGAATTAGAGAACGACACTGTCGCACCAGATGTCAGTGATATCTGACCACTCCAGCTCGCCAGTTCCTTCGTATCCTGACCGATTCCAAGGACCTGTTCGTTGATACCCTGAGCCGGGTACGAATCAGCCTCGAGCAGCTTCAGCGAAAGGCTTATTTCATTCATTTCGTCCAGCACCGGACCTTCAAACAGGACGTAGTCCGGATTGAGCGTTTCGCCCTCGGTCTGCCAGAAGAAACCGGAAACCCTGTCAGCAGCCGTCTCGTAATGAATCACAAGATCCTCGGCAAAAGTATCCATAACATATGGATTAAATTTAACTTCAATCTCGGGAACTATCTCGGCCGGAGCGTTTCCGCCCTCAGAGAAATCGAACGCTCCATCTTTTTCCAAATCGTTATTCAGCACAATCCTGTCGATGGTGACTGTGACCCTGCGCTTGCCGTACAGACCCGCGGTCGCCAGCAGTGCTGCGGCGCGATTGACCTTCATCGCATTGTGATCAACGAACATGAAGGATCTGGAAGACTTCAGGGTATATCCCCTCGGCGTATGCCTGGCCGCCCCCGGTGACATCGCATGGAAGTACATGTCCGGCGTGTAAATAACCCCGTCATTCGGGACGTCTGCAATCAGATAATTCAGTACCGGCAGGTTCAACGCAGCGGCATTACGCGGATCATCAGAACAGATGTGATGAATCAGCATCTCCTTGAACATCGGGTTGTTGCACTCAAACAACTTGTGGTCCCAGACAAGAACCTTGTCCTTGATGACTTCCGGCTGCAGCAGGATGAAATCGGCGCTTGAAAGGCCGACACTGGCCGCCAGTTCCTGAACCTGCGGATTGTCATAGAAATTGGCTTCGCGGGCGCCGCTTAAAGCACCCGATACAGTCACCCATCTGGTTAACCTGTTTTCCGACGCCAGATTTTCCATATTGCGCTCGATCATGTTTCTGATAATCAGACAACCCATTGAATGGCAAAGCAGGTTGACATTGGTTGCCCCGGAAACCTTCAACTTGTGACGTATAAACTTCGCGGTAATCAGCGAATATCTCTGGAGCGCCTCGACGCCTTCTTCCGGATGTTTTTCAATCTCGGTGCGATCGGGCGACGAAATCCATGACGCAGCCTTCTGTCCGTAATATTCAAGACTTGTGTACTGGTTTGAAGCTGTCGAACCGCCGGCATCGGTGGAACACGGACGATCGGGGCCGAACCACTTCAAATTGCCGGTCATTCCACAACCGGTATCATCGCCATAAGTCTTAACGGCCAGTTCTTCGGCGTTGTAGAGCTCGAATCCGTGAACATAAATGGTCAACGTCGTGTCGCTTGTATAGTCCTTGGCGCCTGTCGGGGAATTATAGGGACCGCAGTCAGAAATGCAGGGCTGCTCGCACGGATCGCAGACACGGTCACTGCAGGAGTCCCATCTGTTCGGGTCCAGTTCAGGGCCGATACAGTACTTGGCAACGCAAAGTCCGCCGGGGCACGTCTCGGGTCTGAATTCAGAGCATGTGTAATCAAAGTCGGGTTCTGATTCACAGTGAACATCAGGCTGCACTGTATCCACAACTTCAGGAGCCGCGTCAGTCGGAATATCATCTACGACATCAGCAACAACGTCGCCGACAACATCGCCACTTTCAATTTCGACGACGTCAACCGCCACAACGTCAGTAACATCAACAACATCTGACTTAACGTCGCGGTCAATGGATTCGTCCACCTGGCCGTCCGGAACATTTGCATCGACGTCAGAAACAACCGTGTCGCCTGCGCCCAAATCCTGTCCCGGTCCTGCATCAGAACCGCACGCGGAAAAGACCACGACAGACAAAACCAGCATCAACTTTTTCATCAATTATTCCGCCACAAGAGGAAAACGAATTACCGCGGCAATTCTACTACTTCTGCCTCAACGCCAGATACAGAAATCTTCAGAAACGCGACGGTCGCAGGCCTGCCAAAGCGACACGGTCCTGCACTTCCGGGATTAAGGTACAAAACACCATCCCGCCATGCAATTTCCGGGATATGTGTGTGACCGTGAATGATGACCTGAATACCAGCAACGACGGGGTCAAGATCCAGGTGCCTGATGTTGTGAATCAGGCCGATGTTGACGCCCGCTGCCGTGAATAAAAAAAACCCGGGTAAACCCGGGTTGATTTCTGGTGAATCGCAGTTTCCGGCCACGGCGTATAAAGGCGCGATTGCTCGCAAACCTTCAATTACGCCGTGACCGCAAACATCACCTGCGTGAATGATCGCGTCCACATTGCGGAACAGCTCGACCAGATCCCGACGTAGAAGTCCATGGGTGTCGGATATTACTCCAACAAGAGCCTTTTCCACCGTTTCAAATTGATCGGCAGGAGGCGTCCCGAGAGGCTTCACAGAAGACATCCGAGGGTCAACGTTCGCAATTCAGCCGATCAGAAGCGACGGAATCCACCGCCGCCGTTGAACGATCTGGAACCACGATCGGGTCTATCCGACCTTTCGGCGCGTTCGCGCGGGAAGTCAACCTTGATTGCCCTGCCGTCAACGATCATGCCGTCCATTTCGTTCTTCGCACGTTCAGCCTGCTCGTCCGTGACGAAAGTCACGAAACCAAAGCCGCGGGAGCGTCCGGTATCACGATCCGTGATAACGCGAACTTCTTCCACTTCACCGAACTCTTCACAAGCCGCGCGCAGCGACTCTTCCGTCGTAGCCCAAGCCAGGCCACCAAGAAACAGCTTCTTTCCCATTAAGGAAACTCCTGAAATAACTGGGGCAAGCCCCAAGAATAAAAACCGCCTGCGTCGTTAAGACACCATCCCTTGCCTTGTAAGGCCCAGTCCCACGAAGTATTTTCTTTTTCCGCCGAATTCTGCCTGTTACGGAGTTTCCGGAAGGATGAAAGAACACTCGGAAGACGATGGACGGTATCCAACGCAGACAGATAACGATACATCTTTTTTTTAATCAATACAAATAAATCTTTGCCATTCTGAAAGCTTGCAACAAAAAGTCTACAGGCAGGGGCGGTTTCAAAGGAACAGTGCATCAACCCGCGGACGGATAGCCTTGTGGCAAAACACGATTGCGCGCATGCCCGGTTGGATTTCAGTTTCGCCCCAGGGGATTTTGAAATCCTTCCCATCAAGAAGCGCACACACGACCGAACCACCGGGAAACCCTGCTGCGGACAGCTTTTTCCCGGCAACAACCGACCTGGCTGACACTGCGAATTCGACAAACTCGGCTACGTCACCCATGACAGGCGTAATGCTGATAATGCCTGAAGGCAGAAGGGCGCGAACCATTTCACGCAGAACGATCTTGCGCGGACTCAACACGACTTCAAGACCGAGATGTTTGCACACCTCGGTATAGTCAGGCCTTGAAACCATCGCTATACAACGTTCGGCACCAAGATCGCGGGCAAGCTTGGCCGCAATAATATTCTTTTCATCCTGACCGGTAACTGCGGCGAAGATTTCAGCCGATCCAATCCCTTCTTCCTGAAGAAGATCAACGTCAGTGCCATCACCATGAATCACGGTTACGGAATCAAGCTCGCGGGACAGAAATTCGCATCTGGGGCGGTCCTTTTCGATCATTGTGATATTCGGGACCAGGCCGCTCAACTGCCTGGCAAGAACATAACCGACAGTGCCACCGCCAAGTATTACAGTTTTACGACCGGCCACCTTTCCGCGGCCGAACGCCTTTTCAAGCTGGGCAATCTTGTCTACCCGCCCCAGTATCAGGACCTCGTCACCCTGCCTGACCGAATCGTCACCACCGGGAATCATCAACGTCGGTCCGCGTTTGATGGCGACCACCAGGCTTTCACTTGGAAGATTAAGGTCTTTCAACGCTTTGTCAGTAAAAGCTGTCTCGTTGTTGACCCGGAACTGGACCATCTGAGTGCGATTTTCAGCAAAAGCCTCGACAGCAAGGGCCCCCCGCGTCCGAATCAGTTTTCCAATCTCGCCGGCCACCAGAAACCTGTTGTTCAGGACAAGGTCTATTCCGAGCCAGTCACGATAGATGCCGGACGGATTATCAAAATAAATGACGTCTTCCACCAGCGCCGCGACCTTTTTTGCCCCGATGGATTTCGCCTTGATTGCAGCAATCACATTCACTTCATGTCTGCTTGACGAAGCAATAAAGATATCTGCGTCGGCAACCCCGGCATCCTGAAGGGTTCTTGTGTTTCCAAGATTTCCAACGAACCTTTTTTCCTGAGGTATCTCGTCAACGAAATAAAGCTGGTCGGCCGAAATATCAATGATCGTTACGTCATGGCCTTCCCGCGAAAACACCTTGGCCAGGTGGCCGCCGATAGCGCCGGTACCTGCAATCACAATCTTCCTGGATTCAGACAATTGATTCCCCTTGAACAGTTGGTCCGCCTGATTGCCGCCATTATAAACGATGGAGCGCGCGCTGAACATCCGCTTTAATGTATCAGACTTATTCCGCTTTGTTTGCTTCCGTGTTGACAAACCCCCGTTTTCTGATAGCTTTTAAAGACACTTTCTTCTTTGGTGAATGCCTTGGTTAAAAAGATTGCTTCGATGATTCTGATGGCCGTCGCTGCTGTGACAATAGCTTCCTGTTACGACCCGCTTTTTGGCGACTACGTCTGTGAAGGCGCCGGGACCTGCTACAGTCCTGAAACGTGCTGTTCGCTTTACGACTGCTACTACTACGCAGACGGCGAGAGATTTGACTGCTACGGTACCGACTGCTACTCGGCGGCCGATGATCTGAATTATTACTGCGGCTACTGACCGATCATCAAACCACTTTAACCATCAAATAAGTCAACTTTACTGGTGACATCGCGTCGCAGCAGGAGTAGATTTCCCACAGATTTATTCTGACGCAGAGTTTTAACTCTTCGGCCGGAAATTTCCACTACTGACAAGGCGAAGGCCTTCTTCAAGGCCACAAGGGGTTTGACGCAATGCAAGAAAGACAAAGCGACACGAAAACACCGGGCACCTTCAGAATTTTAGCCATCAATCCCGGATCAACTTCGACCAAAATTTCAGTTTATGAAAACACGTGCGAAGTCTTCACGCACGAACTGAAGCACACACCAGAAGAGCTGAGACCGTTCGACGGAAAATCTGTCACCTCACAGTTTGAATTCCGTAAAGACGCAATAACGCTGGCTCTGGCTGACAACAATATGTCGATGGACGACATAGACGCCGTGTCGGCCCGCGGTGGACTTCTGTGGCCGATGGAACATGGGACGTACCACATCAATGACCTGATGGCGGAAGACCTGAAGGCCGGCGTTCAGGGCGAACATGCATCAAATCTTGGTGGCCTGATTGCCAGGAAACTGGTCAACGGTACCGGAAAACAGGCATTCATTGTGGATCCGGAAGTTGTTGATGAAATGCCTTCCCGGGCAAAGATAACCGGCATCAAAGAAATCAAACGGCGGGCCATCAGCCATGTACTGAGCCAGATGGCATCAAACCACCGTTACGCTGAAGAAAACGGCACTGAATATGAAAAGCTTAACCTGATCGTTGCCCATATGGGCGGTGGAATCAGCGTCGGCGCACATAAACAGGGAAGATACCTTGATGTGAACAACGCACTGGATGGCGACGGGCCATTTTCTCCTCAGCGTTGCGGCACACTGCCGACCGGCCAGTGGATGAGACTTGTCCAGTCCGGAAAGTACTCAGCAGCCGAACTGAAACAGCTTAACAAAGGACGCGGGGGACTCATCAATCTGCTTGGAACTGCTGACCTGATGGTGGTCGAAAACAAGGTTCTGGCCGGTGATCCCGAATTCTGCGAAGTCTTCGAGGCCATGTGCTATCAGATTTCCAAAGCCATCACGGCCCTGCTCCCGGCATTCGACGGCGACAAGGTTGACCAGATTATTCTGACCGGCGGAATGGCGAGATGCCAGATCCTGGTGGAGAAGATCAAAAAGTACGTGTCGGCGATGGGCTGCGGCGTGACGGTTTATCCCGGCGAAAACGAGATGATGGCGCTGGTCAAAGGGGCCCTTCGAGTGCTTACGGGACACGAAGTCACGAAAGAATATGTTGGAAAGTCCCTGCCGACCACCTGATTTGTGCGCCCTGCCCGGCCCGTTGAAACCGACCGCTACACACATGAAAAGTCCTGACAGGCCTTTGAAACACCCGGCTATGAAGCAAATTCTAAGAAATCGATTAGAATACTGATCGGAAGTGTTGGAAACTTTGGAGCGTCTTGAATCTTTCGGGGTGATGTCATGAAAACACCGATATTTGCGGCCTGTTTATCGGCCATATGCCTGGCGGCCAGCCTTTCCGCCTGTGGCGGAAATTCGGTCAACAACGATGTTGTAGTCGATGTTGCCGACGATATTTCACACAATGACACGTTGCAGGACACGCCTGACCTGCCGCCCGACGTAATAGAAACAGACATTGCCGGTGCAGACGTCATTGATATCATCGGCGACACGACAATCCCCGACACGGTGCCGACAGACTCTTTTGATGCTGCTGACAATACAGAACCCACGGACATACAGGACGTTGTCGTACCGGACACATCAGACACAACCATGCCTTCAGATACTTCAGACGTGCCCGTCTGCACCCCGCAATGTAACAGCCGTGAATGCGGCCCCGACGGATGCGGCGACTGGTGTGGATGGTGTGGCGAAGGAAAGATCTGCCGTGACCAGATGTGCGCCGACTTCAACTGCGGGGAAGGCTGGACACTGATTCCGGCAGGACAGATGAACATTCCTGACCCCGATAATTTAAGTGGGCCGGGATGGACCCTGACGATGACCCGCGCTTTCTGTATGAAAGATGTCGAAGTGACGAACGCCGACTGGCTGGAAATTCCTGAATACAAAGATCTTCTGCCATCTTTCGATGCTGCCGCCCCATGCCTTGACTGCCCTGTTGAACAGATTTCATGGTTCGAAGCGGTTGACTACTGCAACCTGCTTTCCAAGAACTCGGGAATGGCAAGCTGCGTCTTCCTGAAAAACGAATCGGGGCTGCCGTGTGCACGGATACCTTCGACCGGACGGGTCACCGCTTGCAAAAAGGGAACGCCCTATGACAGCGTTTACATGAACTGCAGCGGATACAGGATTCCAACCAGAACAGAATGGCTTTTTGCTGCAATGTCAGGCCGTTGGAAAAGCGCGTTCCCCGGTTCAGGCATTTCTGATTACGCATGGAACAACGCGAACGCAGGCGGCAAAAAACACTCCGGCGCCCTGCTTTCAGCAATGGAATCAGGCGTCTATGACATCATTGGCAACGTGTGGGAGATGGTCTGGGACGCTGCAGTTGAAGATCTGACGGTACAACCTTCCGGCATTGACCCGACCGGCGCTGCAATCGAAGGCGGCCTCAGGCTGAGGATGGGCGGCAGCTTCTTTTCCAACCCGCTTATGTTATGGCCGCCGCCGGTGTCTGTCTGTTCAAGTGAAAACGCAGGAGATCTTGCGACGGGATTGCGGCCGGTGTTTACGGCGCAGTAGTTCCACAGCATCTGAAGCCGGGCCTTACCACGAATCTGTCACGCGCAAGCGGCTGACCACTTCTGTTGCTGACCGTAATAACCCTGGTGTACATAGCCTGATAACCGCCACCACGAAGCACACCGGCAACCTCAGCCCCCGGGGCACCCCAGGCTGACCCGTCGGCAGGAGCGTCAAGGTAAGTGTTATGAACGGCATCAGCGACCCATTCCCACAAATTTCCAGACATGTCCATGACGCCATAAAGGCTGGCGCCGGGAACCCTTGAACCGGAAGGCGCGATCTGGGCACCACATTCGCCCCAGTTCACCAGATAACAGTTGGGCGAAACATTACCCCACGGGAACATGTATGAATCTGCGGCGCAGTTGGTCGTGCCATAGAACTCACAGCCGCCACGTGCAGCCTTTTCCCATTGAGCTTCGGAACAGAGGCCGCGGCCGGCCCACTCACAATATGCCTGAGCGCCCTGACGGCTGACATTATCGACCGGATACTCTTCACGACCGGTACGGACGCCCCATGTTGTGCCATCAAAGGTCAGACCGGTCGCAATATCGGTGTCAGTCCACCAGACGCAGGATTCGCCATCACACACGTTACCGAACTGATTAAGAAATGCCGAAAACGCGACATTGGTGACTTCAATCGCGTCGACCTTATATGCAGGGGTAGTAACTGGATGATATGGGAATTCGTCAGGGCTGCAGTCGGCGGAAGGTGTCACGCCCAGATTGCATCCCATGTAAAACGTTCCAGCCGGAACATTTACCTGTTTGGACAGACAGACACCGGCATCACAGTTTTCAAATTCCGAACATAACGGCACACCGGGCACACACACGCCGCTGGCACAATGATCACTGGTCGTACACGGGTCCCCGTCTTCACACGGATCGCCATCGACACAGACCTCGACTATTTCGTTCACATCGGGAACGACATCAACGATAACATCAACATTTACAATATCTTCCACAACCTGGCCGTCATCAGAACTACCTGGATCAACCGGCACGTCCAGCGGCACAACGTCTGTCGGGACGCCTTCGTCAGCAGCAATAATGTCAACCGCTATGTCGGCAACTATGTCATCAACCACGTCTATTTTGATATCAGCGACAACAACGTCCCGTCCGGTATCTGCGACCGGGACATCCAGAACGTTACCTGTGTCGGTGCAGCACGGCCCCGAGTCAGGAAACAGACATGTACATTTACAATCAACACAACCGGAAACAAATGCGGCCGAAACCGCAACAACTGAAATAAGTAACGATTTTCTTATGATTTCAAGCATGAAGCACCAGCATTGCAACTAATCGATAATTTACAATTATTTAAGCTTCTAATCAATAAACGTGTCGGCAGGGTCAATCGGCTGGCCGCAATGACTTATTCGTCGGCGTCCGCGACCTCTTCTTCGTCAAGGTACAGCACACCGGCCTGTTCGTCATATGCAAACAATTCAGCATACCGGCCCCAGTCAATCGCGGTCTCGAGCTGACGACCGGCTTCCTCGGGCGTAAAGTGATTTTCCAGCACATCCAGAAAGAATTCCTCGTCCATGCTGTGATGTGACGCAGTATTCAAAGCCTGCAGAATCTGGTTGATAACGACGACCGATCCGGCAACTGCCTCGCGGAATACGTCCTTTCTGGAAAGGATGTCGCCCTCGACCAGCCTGACACCGAGTTCAGTCAGCCTGATGTCGCCGTCTTCAAGTACGGCCAGACCAAGGATTGACGCGGCTTCGGTCAGCTCCAGCAGGTCGTCGGCCTCCATGTTCAGGTCGCCTTCAAGCTCGTAAATATCTTCCCGGCCACCCTGCTCCTGCACAAGATCAAGCAGACCGGACAGGGCACCGACGCGGGCATGCGGCAGCTTCTGAAACTTCCGCAACGCAAGCGGTCGCAGGCTGGCTTTCGTTTCAACTTCAGACTGACGAACCAGAATCGTATAAATCTGGTCAATAAGCTTCTTGAAAACTGGCGATTTCCTGTCCCTGGGATGGGAAAGACCGACCTTCAGCACGGCAGCGACGCGACCGGGATTGTGCCAGAAAATCACGACCTTGTCGGCCATCAAGACGGCTTCTTCAATGCTGTGGGTAATGGCAAGGATGGCTTTTGTCGGTATCTTTTTTTCAAGCCACAGGTCCATCAGTTCACCACGGAGGTTTTCCGCAGTCAGGACATCAAGACCGGAAA
Organism: uncultured Anaeromyxobacteraceae bacterium; assembly: GCA_964522105.1. Taxonomy (GTDB): domain Bacteria; phylum Myxococcota_A; class UBA9042; order DTJE01; family DTJE01; genus JAGOFO01. The sequence goes on along the minus strand of CAZFVA010000003.1, from coordinate 173,183 downwards.
ACGGTTCGTCCATGCAAAGAACTTCAGGCTCAACGGCAAGCGCACGCGCAAAACCGACGCGCTGCTTCATACCGCCCGACAGCTCACGCGGAAGGGCGTCTTCGAATCCGTCCAGACCGATCATATCAATCGTGCCGATGGCCTTTGCCCTGGCCTTCTTCAAGTCCATGCCGTCCGCCTGCAGGCCAAGCGCCACATTTTCCAGTACGCTCATCCACGGAAAAAGGGCAAACGACTGAAATACAACAGAAACACCCGGATTTACCCCGCAAAGCGGCTTGCCATGGTAAAGGACTTCACCGGCCGAAGGTTCCGTCAGCCCGGCCAGAATTCGCAGAAACGTAGTCTTGCCGGAACCTGACGGGCCAAGCAGCGCAACAAATTCACCTTCATGAATGGCGAAATCAATATTTTCCAGGACGACGACATGCGAACCGTCGCCGGAGCCCCCGAACCACTTGGACACGCCTTTAGTCTGAAGGATTGTTGTCTGATCAACATTTTCGGCTGTCAGCGAAAGCTCGGTTGTCTTTCTGTTTCTTTCTATAAGGGCCATATTTTCCCCTCCGCCGTCAACTTTCCAGGGAAAGATGTTCCTCGGCATATCTGTACAGGCGTCGCCACAGGAACCTGTTCATAAGAATGACCAGAAGACACATCACGACAATCGACACTATGATGCCCGGCCAGTTGCCTTTAACGGTCGCTTCGGCAATGTAGGATCCCAGACCGAAACACGACATCTTGTGTTCACCGAAAGACGCAACTTCAGCCACAATTGATGCGTTCCAGGCGCCGCCCGCCGCAGTCAGCGCACCGGTCACCCAGAAAGGAAAAACAACTGGCGCAACCAGTGTCCGAAACCGCATGAAGCCTTTCAGTCTCATGACATCAGCGGCCTGTTTAAGGTCATCCGGGACACTGAGCGCACCGACAATTACGTTAAAAAGGATGTACCACTGGGTGGCAATAAACATAAGGATTACAGAGCCAATACCCAGGTTCACCCCGCCTGCCACAAAAAGAAGAAAGACTAACGGGAAGATAAGATTTGCCGGAAACGCCGCCCCGATTTGAATGATCGGGCGAATCTTCTGGGCAAGCGCCGGTCGCATACCTATGTAAGTTCCAATCGGAACCCACACAAGGGAAGCAAGAACGACCGCAGCAAACACGCGCACCATCGTGGTCAGCCCGGCCAGCCAGATGATTCCCAGTTCATACAGGGTCATGCTTCTGACAAGAAACAGGATACCGTCGCCCGCCTTGTAAACCAGCGCGGCGGCACCGACTACCAGAAGACTGATCCCGACCCAGGAAATGTTTCGCTTTCTGCGGGCCGGAATAGAATTAAAGCGTGATGAACCCAGTTTTGCAGGCAGGCGATCTATCAGCAAAGACCAGAACGGCCGGGAAACATGTTCCTGAAATTTTTCAATCAGGACTGACCGTTGCAGGGCCGTCAGCACATTTGATTCGTACACACCTTCAAGATCAGACCCTGTCTGAAACTTCTGAGCCCACGCAAGCAGGGGTCTGAAAAATACGAGATCAAGCAGAATCACGATCAGCAGCATCGTACCGATGGCCGCCGCGATACAGGCAAAATTACCCTGCTGAACGGCCGTCGCAAGGTAAGAGCCGAGACCCGGCAACCGGATATCCTTGCCCAGAACGGTAATCGCTTCACTGGCCGCCAGAAAGAACCAGCCGCCGCCGAATGAAACCATGCTGTTCCAGACCAGACCTATCATTGAATATGGGACTTCAAGTTTGAAAAACCGCTGGATCGGCCGTAACCGGTAAATGGCCGCGCTTTCGGTCAGATCCCTTGGTATGGCGCGTACGGACTGGAAGAAACTGTAAACAATATTCCATACCTGGGACGTAAATATCGCAAAGATTGACGCCAGTTCAATGCCAAGCATCGACCCCGGAAACATAGCCATGAAGCCGTTAACAGTTATGGCCAGAAAGCCGAGGATTGGAACTGACTGCAATATATCAATCGTCGGAATAATGACTTTTTCGGCCGTCTTGTTATGGGCTGCAAGCGAACCGAACACAAACGTAAACAGCAGGGAACATGCGTAGGCAATGAACATTCTGGCGACAGAGCGCATGGCATAATAGGGCAGTCGGATGAAATTCAGGTCAAGTTCACGGGTTTCGGGAAGTACCGGGGCGGCCATATCGCGGCCGACGGTCAGAAATGCCCAGATCAGTGCAAAGACTGCGATCGCAATCGGAACATCGTACACAGAAAATGGCGCACGGCCCTTGAATAAAGGCCGTTCGTAGTTGATGATCCTTGGCATCCTTGTCCATTCTAATCCCGGCAATATTGACAGGAACTTTCCGGGCGATATTGTCCGCCTGACAGCTTCATGTGTCAAACCGCATTGATACATGACAGTTTTATCCCTATCATCTGTGCGGAGCTTTGACGGAGCCTTAATGGCCAGTACAGTCGTAACGATCGAAACCGGGCTTGGATGTAACAACCGCTGCGCCCACTGCCCTCAGCCCGCCATCAGGGCCGCCGGCACGGTCACACAGCCATCGTTCGAAGAAATCAGACAGAAGATTGATACAGCGAGGGCTCAGGGGAACGACCAGGTGTCATTTTCAGGGGGCGAACCGACGATCAGACGGGACATAGCCGAGCTGGTCAATTATGCGCGGCGGGTCGGTTTCACCAAAGTATCAATCACGTCCAACGGCAGGATGTTCGCATACCCGAAATTCACCGACCTGATGCTGAAGGCCGGCCTTAACCGCGTCAGCATCTCGCTGCACGGACCGGACGCGGCGACGCACGAGGCGCTCACGATGGTCCCGGGTTCTTTCGACCAGGCCCTTACCGGAATGAAGAACCTTCGGGACGCGACGGTCGAACAGGAACTTGAATTCGACATTACGACCATCACCGTGCTGGTTCCCGACAACATCAAAAAGCTGCGGGAAACGCTTATTCTTGGTGAAGAACACGGCGCAACGCTTCACATTGTTCAACCTTTCATCCTGTCAAAGGAAAATCTGGACCGTGGCCGCAGATTCCTGCTGGGAATCGACGAAATTGTTCAAGGTATCCGGGACGCTCTTGCCACCGGGTTGCCCGCTGGAAGGGTCAAGCCGTACAACATCCCGCCGTGCCTGCTGTCAAATCTTGGGCCCGACATCGAAATCCAGGGCTACCATCTGAAGACAATGCGGGAATTTGACCCTGTTGACGGCTCTTCGGCAATCGGGACGGTCACGGGACAATTCTATAAGTATTCGCAGTGTTCTGAATGTGACGCCATCTGTCCGGGCCTGCGGATTGAGCACGTTTCCCAGAACGCCATGTTCAAAATGATACTGGCCGACATCATGTCGTCCCGACCGTTCGTGCTTCCAAAATCGTCGTCTTTATCGTCCACAGACCTTTTAAGCGCGGATGCGCTTGACCTGCTGCTGAAAAACCTGGCCAGGGCCGGCGCCACGGCCCCCGTTCTGTTCTGGGGCGGAATCAGCCTGTGTCCGGCACAGGACTTCATCAGGGTCTGCAGGGACAACAATGTCAGCCGCGTGATTCTGGTTGCCAGGCCGCCCCAGTTACGACCACCCGACGCCCGCGTATCAATCCCGGGAAATATCAACGAAATCAAGGAAGCTTTGAAGCTTTTCAAACCGGGCGTCAAACCGGCCCCCGTCCTTTTTACGGTCGTAAACAGCATTTACAGCGACCAGTGCGATTTCAACCGTGAAGTATTCCTGGACCTTCTTGACGACCTGGTTGCCAGCGGCGGAAACAGACTGCTGCTGTCGGCACCGGAAGGCATGGACCCACTGCTTCCCGTTCACTCTGATAACTTGAAGGCAAAGATTCTGAAAGATCTGCCGAATCTTCTGTCTGACATCAAGCGCCGTGGAATTCAAGTAAACCTGGCCAGAACTGTCGGGGTGAGCCTCGAGGGAAAAAACAACCTTCTGGAAGCCAACGTCGCCAGGATGATCGAGCCTGTAAACCTTAATGAAGACTACCTGCACCACAGATTTGCCGCGCCTGAAAACGGCTGGATCATGTGGTCTTATCCGGTGTGGATTCACAGATCAGTGCGTGATAATCCTGGGGCCGAGAAAGAAACAGGGCCGTAAGACCTTAATTATCCTGATATTCTTCCACAGTCGTGACGAACTGCTTTAACCCTGAAAATGGCAGATAAATTATCGGTGACTCCCATGAAATACGGGGCAGGCCGGAATCCAGCACCAGTTTCCTGACATCCGGAATTCGATCCGGGGGCACCGGACCAAGCTGCACAAGCGCCCGGCCGTTAATTACAGAAGATGACGCGCCTATCATGGCGGCGGCTTCCATTGACCGGTCAAAAGCACCCTGCCCTGATACAGGATGCAGCCAGCTTGAACGATCAAATCCGAAAATCCGCATCTCGATATCTGTCAACCCGGCACGAATAGCCCTGGCCATTGCAGACGGATCGGAAAAAACAATGCCATCCGTCCTGACCACAGCCTTTGGAATCCCGGACTGACGGGCAAGATAGACGGCCCTCAGGAACACGGGCGACATCGTTGGTTCCCGCCCGATCACATGAATCAAATCCGCGCCCGATCCATACCTGGCGATACGGACGGCCAGCCGCGACGGCGAAGGATCACATAACATATCCGGAAGGTTACCGGGGCGCGAAAGCCCGGGACCGGAAAGTACAAGTTCAAGAGTCCTGGAATGCCCCGACTGCCTGGCAACAGGCTGCCCGGCCTGCTGCACAACAGACGAGCCGTTCATGTGCGCCAGCGCCTGTTTCAGGCGCACAAAAAGCGCGCTTAACTCTTCAGGTGCCACGCGAGCATCCATCTGATCCGCGGATGCAGAAAAAACCGCATTCAGGCACCACTCAAGCAGATCGACCTGCTCGTTTCGTTCCACAAGCGGATACAACGCCTCGTAAACCCTGTAAACGTACTCGATTCGTTCATCCTTGAAACGCCAGGGATAATCGGATGCATACCCGAAACGCCTGGCGCTGTTCATGAAGCGATCGTAGCCGGCGCGGGTCGTCAAACCATCCCTGACGGCAAGATGATAAATCGGCAGATTCGGATACAGGCGAAGCTTGGTCAGCCCCATACCTGTCGAAAATTCAAGGATATTATCCCTGTTGAACCCTTCGGTATTGGCGATCAGGTCGGCTGCGGTCGTCCATGGCGTAAACAGAATAAAACTTGAAGTCTTGAAGCGGTCATACTCAAAGACGTCAGGCCATTCGTCAGCAATCCTTCTGCACACAGACGCGGCTTCAGTCAGCACGGACGGGGACATGCCCTTGTTCATCCGGGACAGTTCAGCCTGCGAATAGTTTTCAAAACCGACCAGAGTCAGCGCGAGCGACACACCTGCGCTGCTGTGACGGGTCGCGACCTGACACGCCTCTTCTATCCTGCCTGCCTGCCTGACAAGATGATCTGCCCTGGCGTGAAAACAGATAACCAGGGGCCCAAGTCGTCTTGAGCCAACTTCTTCAACAAGACCAGGCAGAAAACGCCACGGCGACTCGTCCCAGATAACGATTTCGCGGCAATCCGGCCAGCGACGACGCCAGCATTCAAGCTCGAAAATTATGCGATTGACCGTTCCTGTGGCATCCAGGCCACGGTATTCACCGTCTTGATGACAGAAACTGCAGCCCTTTCGTGATATCCCGGGATTAGACAGATCGACGCCCGCAAACAGCGGATTTTCCTGGACATCGGACGACCACGGACACCCCGGATTCACATAAACGGACAACCTGTCAGAAGGACGCGATGCGGCGACCGGCAATCTTATGAAGTCATAATCAGGTTCAGCGACAAACAGAGGGGGCAGGCCGCATTTCACCGTTTCAGTCGATCTGAAACCTTCCGCCGTCGCAACATTCGGCAGACCGGCCAGTGACTGACTTTTAACGATTCTTTGCACGACATCGACCAGCACAGCGGGATTCGTGGCAAAAAAATCGACCGAGACGTCCACGGCGCCTTCAGGAAAGACCCCGCTGGGCTGAGTGGAAACGACCTGCGCATTCGAATGGCGCCGCACAATTTCAAAGACTTCCGGTTCAAACACGTCTTCTAAAACAATAACAGCCGGGGCCAGATCCGCCAGCATCGCCGCAAATTCGGCCATCGCCGCGTCCGAAGCTTCGCGATTCTGGACATCAAGGCACACTTCCACAACGTGACCACTGACACCACGATTCTTCAGTTCGCCACAGCAACAGGCGAACAGCCCGGGAAACCTGAACGTATCCCCGGGCGACTGGTAGAAGAACACAAAAAGAACGCTTGAAGCGCCCTGATGTTGTGATTCCGGATTCATGTCGGCAAAGACACCTTTGTTCAGGCCAACTGACCCATATTATCACCTGCCTGCCACAGGTTTAATAATGATTCGCTGAATATTCTGTCGTGCAATACAATATCCGGCGATGGATGCTGACAACAAAACCACCCGCAAAAATCGTATCCGCGCAGCAGTCGCGTGGCTGGGGACGGCCGGTCTGCTGACTTTTCTGATACTGACCACCGACCTGAACGCGGCCGCAGACGCATTTCAAAGGGCTAATCTGCTGATGTTCGGGGTCACCGCCCTGATTGCCGTCATGATCACATACATGACCGATGTCGCGACAATGCGTTTTCTGCTGTCCCAGGTCGGAATCAAGGTCGGATTCGGGGAATTCGCCCGCATCAAGGGCGCTTCCTATCTGCTTAATATTGTTAACTATAATCTTGGCCTTGTGATGATGGCCGCGATCGTCAAGAAGCGCAGCTCGAAAGGCTGGGGCGCGGCCGGCAGTCCGTTCATTCTTCTGAATTTCATCGACCTGTCCGTTTTCAGTCTGTTCGTTCAGATTGCAATCTGGACCGGGCACTCACCTCTGGGCAGGATTCCTACGACAATTCTGGGCCTTATGACGGCAGGCGGGCTGGTTGGCGGGCCGATTATATGCCTTGCATCAAGGTGGAAAAACGCACCGGGCCGGGTCGGGAAACTGCTTGCCCTGGATATCCTGGCGGCCTTCAGATACTTAAGCGCAAAATCCCTGCTACTGGCAACTGCCGGGCGAATGATGCTGATCCTTGAATACGGCGTCATGAATTTCTTCTTCATGAAAAGTTTCGGGACATCAGTGCCGCCCCTTGAGTTGCTGTTTTACATGTCAATCCTGGCATTTATTGCCCTGGTCCCCATTTCAATTTCCGGGATTGGCTCGACACAGGTCGCGATGCGTGACTTCTATCAACCGTATGTGCCGGACAGCATCGCGCCGCTTTCTGCAGGCAAAGTTGCTGTGGTGGACGCGTTTTCTACGGCCGGAATTTTCGGAGTGCTTGCCATCAGAATCGTTATCGGGCTGATCTGCATGCCCGGCGTTGCAAAATATCTGGCCGAAAATCCTGAAGCGGGTACGCGCCCCGAAGAGAAAACAGTTTGAAAAAATTTACCGGTGATTCCAGAACCGACGCTGCCATAATTCTTGAGGCAGTAATCAATGGTCATGAAAGAAGCTCGGACCTGACAAATCACGCCGCATCGGTTTACAAAGACCCCAGGGATTTCGGACTGTTACGCGAACTGGTCGGCGGAGTCCTTCGGCGGCGTCAAGTCCTTATCAAGGTCGTTGAAAAACACATCAGTCAGGGTATGGACAAGACAAGGCCGATGATTCGGGAGCTGCTTTTGTGCCACGCCTATCAGGCCATGTTTTTAACCAGAATTCCGGTGCACGCAAGAGTGTCCGGGTCTGTAAATGCGGCGCGAAGACTTGACGGCGATGGTCCGGCGAAGTTTGTAAACGCTGTAACACGCGCCGTGGAAAGGGATCTTGATGCAACGATGCAGGCGTTTTCTGCGGCAGAACTTCTTTCAATTCCTTATGTCTTTGCCGAGTTGATCAAAAAGGCCGAAGGCAGGATGCCCGATCCGGCTGAACTTGAAAGCCTGACGCTGCCCCAGCCGATTGCGGTGCGGGTTTCATGCGACCCGGACCTGAGGGCCGATGCCGAAAAGGCAATAATCGCCGCCGAATCGACGTTTACACCGGGCAGTTACGCCCTTGAATGTCTGATACTTGACTCGGGACGGGTGCTTTCGACCGATGCCGTGCCACGCCTTCTGGTCCCGCAGGACGAAGCTTCACAGCTTGTGGTGCAGGCGCTGGACCCGAAAGATGGCGAAAAGATTCTTGATCTGTGCTGCGGCACCGGTATCAAGACTTCCCAGATTCTGGACTGCGCGCCCGGGGCAGAAGTACTTGCAGTCGACAACGACACCCGCAAACTGGACCGGTGCAAGGAACTTTGCAGGACAGCGGGACGCGGAAAACCACGGGTGCTTGGCGCTGACGGGACAAACCTGCCCGCAGATATGGATGGATCTTTTGACGCCGTTCTTCTGGACGCCCCATGTACCGGGTCCGGCACCATCCGCAGAAGACCGGAAGTCCGTTACGCCCGCGTGGAATCTGATTTCGCAAAGGCTGCCGTATTGCAGGAAGCCCTGCTGCAAAGGGCTTTGCGCCTGGTCAGACCTGGTGGAAGGGTTGTTTATGCCGTGTGTTCATTCGCGACTGCCGAAGGCCCGGACGTTGTCAGAAATGTACTGGCCGTAAATCCAGATTTCGAAATTGAGTCGACCGGAATTGAAGCCCCGTTTGTTCAGCCGGATCAGACACTTATGATATTCCCGTGGCGACATGATCTTGATGGGTTCTACATCGCGCGGATTGTCAGAAAGGCGTGAAAACAGACGTTAACCGTTCCCGGTTACATACATGATTCCGACCAGCAGCATCCGGACCGGCCCCTGAAGAAAGCGGGCTCCGCCGAAAATCAGCAATGAAAACATGACTATCACGAATATCGGATTTCTTTCCAGCCACATCATCTTGTTCGCGAGAGTGTCGGGAAGAAGACCGCCCAGGACACGGCTTCCATCAAGCGGCGGCACCGGGATCAGGTTGAACACTGCAAGCACGACGTTAATAACGAATGTGGTTCCGATCAGACGGAAAACGGCCGGCACAGCGGTACCGGTCATCGCGGCGTACTGATCAGCCTGACCGGGAAGAGTCGCTACTAACGGAAACGCGACGACACCGGCCATCGTCAGGATCTTGAACGCGATGGCCAGGGCCAGGGCAAACGTCAGGTTGGACAGCGGCCCGGCGGCGGCAGTAATTAACATTCCGCGTTTCATCGACATCTTCCGTGTGAAATTTACAGGATTCACCGGAACTGGCTTTGCCCACCCGAAAAAGAAGGAACTACCCGAAACAACAGAAATAACCGGAAGAAGAATGGTACCGAACATGTCTATATGAACCATCGGGTTCAGGCTCATGCGGCCCATCATCGACGCAGTATCATCACCAAGCGCGTGCGCGGCTCGGGCGTGTGCATATTCATGGACTGTCAGCGACAGAAGCATCGGCACAAGCACCATGATCAGTTTATCAAGAATCTCCAAGAGTTCCCCCAGTCGGTATCAGATACGCTGTTTGCCCGGCAGTCGACGGACGCGATGCCCGTGACGCAGCGACCACAATATCAGTCCGCACATCACCAAAAGCAAGCCTGTGCAGTCATAATCTTCATGGACGGGGTGGCCACCGGACACAGAACACCCGGACGTTGAATTTGATTCCGGCCCGACGCCGTCATCTGTCAGATTTCCTGAATCTACGATCAAACCTCGGTCGGCGGGCAAATTGCTGTCAAACGGGATCGACAAGTCGCTGGAAACGTTGACATCGCCGCATCCGGACTGGCAGTCAGGCAAATCTGACACGGCGCTGTCAGCAACCGAAACTTCCGTTGCATCGTAAGAATCAGTGGCGATTACCGCATCAAATCCCGATTCAACAACACCTTCGACCACTTCCACGACCACAACTTCTTCCGCAACATCAGCCACTTCAACGACATCAGGCGGTGGGATCAGATTTGACCCGAAGACTGTCACGACGCCCTGCCAGGGCTCTTCGTAATCCGATTCATAACCGATGGCCCAGAAGCCGATTCCAGCAATTCCACGGTCCTTCGCCGCGAGATATTTCATCACCAGTGACTCATCTGTATCACACCAGACCTGATGGTACGCACCTGAAAGATAGTAATCATACCAGGGACTTGCTGAATCTTCGTTCCAGTTGCGACCGGACGCATCACCCTTTGACTGACAGACTGAATATGAAACAGCGTCAGCCGAAGCTGTCGCCACCGATGGCAGCGCGTCCGAATCGGCAGGCCAGTCATAGCCATACAGAGGCAGGGCCAGAACGAACTTGTCGCGGTTGACCGTCCCACCGTACTTGTCATAGTCATCAAGAGTCCAGGTAAGCGACTTCTGGCCCCACATCGTGGAACTGTATAAAGGGCTGAGCGGCCCGGGATCGCCGCCGCTGTAGTAATAGTCGTAGCCCATTATTATCAGGCCATCGCTCTCTTCAGCAAGGCGGTCGTAGTCGTACGACCCTTTCCAGTCAACGGCCGGCGTCGCCAGAGTGACCGACGAATCGCCGAGCGCGGCATCCATGGCGGCCTTCAGGTCAGAAATGAACGTGACAAAATCAGCCTTGACCGCCACTGGAAGACCTTCAAAGTCAATATTGACGCCATCACCGCCACCGGCCACTACAAGGTCCACCAGGTTGCTGACGGCCAGGGCGCGTGCAGTCGGAGATGACAAAAGGGCCTGCTGATCGGTACCCGAAAAGTTGGTCGCCACCAGAACGACGCGGACGCCTTCTGCATGCGCCTGCGCAATCAGGGTGTCCAGCGCAGAGCCACCCCAGTGTCTGGAATCACCAAGACTTCCATCGGCCGCCAGTTCAACACCGAAGTATGCAATATGACTGAGGATATCCAGATGAATTACGGCGTCACCGACATTCCAGTAAGGCAGGTAGCCGAACACTACAGTCGGTTTTTCAGGGGTCCCGAGCCGGTCCTGATGCTGAATAATGGGCCTGGCGCGACGCCACGGCACCGGCGGGTTCAGCTGCCAGGCATCAAACCGATGCAGCTCCGACTCGCGCTGCAACATGGACACGTTCATTTCAAGAGCGGGCGCCTGGGCAAAAACCGGGCAAGCAGGCAACATCACGGTAACTGCGCAAAACAGGGCCACTGCGAAGGCTTTCAAGCTGTTACCCCACACGCCAACAATCTGGCAACGGTCATCGAACAACGGGACATCACGATCCTATCACCTGAAACGTCCGCCGGTAAGTCCTGCTTAAGAATCCATAATCAACGTAAACAACAACTAACCTTGCCAAAAACAGGTAAACAATAGGAAAATCCATGCGGGAACGGCTTACACCGGAGGACAAATGAAAGTCTCTTATGAACACATTGTTTCCATTCCGAAAAGCAAGGTAATCGAGATCTATCTGGATGATGACTATTACGTCGGGCAGTTGAAGAACACGGGGGCGCTTACAATTCAGATTCTTGCGACCGGCGAAGTGCCCGGTGGCGGAAAGACCCGTAAAACGAAGGTCACGGCCCCGTCACGCGTACCGGCGATGCTTCGCAAAAGCGACACCGACGAATACACCGACGATTGCAAAGTTGACGCAGCAGGCAGCAGCTATTCATACAAAATCACGCCATCGACGTTTGCAGATCAGTTTCTGCTTTCAGGCGGCATCGAGTTTGTTGAAGCCGGAAACGACACGAAATTGATCTTCACGACGCAGATCGAAGTCAAAATTCCGTTTGTCGGCAAGAAGCTTGAACAGGTCGCTCTTGAGCAGACAGAAAAAGAAGTGCTGGCACAGGTCGCGTTCCTGAAGAAGTGGCCGAAGTAGCGCAGTTCACGCAGCGGACATCACACGGCAGGCATCGCCATACAAAGATTTCACAGCAAAATTCACAGGACAGATGTCACTGATCGGCACCGGCCAGAACCTTGACTACCCGCACGACAAACCTGGCGTTCTGACTGGTCCCGGGCTTTTTGATCCAGTTGTTTGCCAGGCGCAGCGCGATCACGCCGACACCGGCACCTGCAAGCGCCCCAAGTGCCGCCAGAATGTCTTTTTTCGCATCAAGCGCAGTTCCCTCGACCGCGTACCAGACTATGAACGCACCCAGGATAAGCAGCGCCGACGGCACAACATACGCCCACAGAACGGCCTGCATGAAAGCTCCGTCGGCGATCTCGATCTCGACCTGATCGCCGGGCGCAGCGTTTAGACGACATTGTGCGGTGATGCGATTGATACGGCCTTTCTGGTCCGGGCTGCATGACGCTTTTGCGTGACAAGACTCGCATGCTGTTTTGCGCGTCACTTCAACGACGACAAAACCGTCTGGCTGAACTTCAACTACTGTTCCTGTTTCGACCATTACTGTACTACACCGGCGGCAGCAGCCCTTTTCGCGGCAGCAGCAGCCTTCTTTTCGGCGTTAATTTTGACGCCTTCCGCCTTCGCAGCTTCATCAATGGCGCGCAGAATCACGATGGTTTCCGGTTTACAGGAATCGACGCACAGGCCGCACGCCCTGCACTTTTCATAATCAATGACCGGGATGTTGCCGTTCATCGTTATGGCGTCCCACGGGCATGCCTTGACACATGCCAGGCACGAGATGCAACCGACATCGCAGACAGCGCTGACAGCCTTGCCTTTAAGCTGGCTGTTGCAGTTAATCGCCACAACACCTGAATATTGTTGAAGAGCGATGACGTCTTTCGGACACGCCGGCACACACTTGCCGCACCCGGTACATTTTTCAAGATCGACGACCGGAATCCCGTCAACGCCCATATGAAGGGCATCAAACGGACAAACTTCAACGCAGTCGCCAAGGCCTTCACATCCATACGGACAGCCTTTGGCGCCACCTTCGCTGAGCATTACCGCGCCACGACACGTCTGCAGGCCACGGTAATCAAACCGCGACTTGCACTTTTCATGGGTCCCGCCACAACGCACACGTGCAACCATTCTGGCCTTCGTGACAGCTTCAACGCCAAGAATGGCCGCAATGGCGGCGATCGATTCAGGTCCACCAGGAGCACATAACGACGGATCAACGCCATTTTCAACTATGGCTTTCGCGTAACCGGAACAACCGGCATAACCGCATCCACCGCAGTTTGCGCCTGGAAGTGCCGCCGTAACCGCGACCACACGCTCGTCCACTTGAACAGCAAAGACCCGCGAAGCCACGGCCAGCACCCCGGCTGACACGGCCCCGACCGCGCCCAGAATTCCACTTGCCGTCAGAAGGCCCGAAATATCCATCATCTACCCCTTACATCTTGACCATGTTCGCAAACCCGAAGAACGCCATCGACAGGATTGATGCCGTAATCAGCGCAAGCGGCATTCCCCTCATCGCGCGTGGCGTACCGGTTTCACGGTCAAGACGTTCGCGAATCGCAGCAAAAAGCATCAGAACAAGCGCAAAGCCAAGCGAAATCCCGGTGGCAAAAACTATGGCCTGCAGCAGATTAAAGTTCTTCTGGGTGGCCATGATTGCGGCACCAAGAACGGCGCAATTCGTTGTAATCAAAGGAAGATAGATACCAAGCGCCTCGAACAGGGCCGGCGACACCTTCTTGATGACCATTTCTACGAACTGAACAAGCGCCGCAATAACAAGGATGAACATGATGGTCTGAAGGTACTCAAGCTTCAACGGCACCAGAACCCCGAACTGCAGCAGGTACGCGATGACGGTCGCCAGCACGATGACGAACAGAACGGCCGCGCTCATGCCGAGGGCCGAATCAAGCTTTCTGGACACGCCCATGAACGGGCAGATACCAAGGAACTGGGACAAAATGACGTTGTTTACAAACACCGTCCAGATAATCAGCGTAAACATTCCCATATCAAACCCTCCTGATTCGATTCATCGCGCCGATGATCAGGCCAAGAGTCAGGAAGGCGCCGGGTGGAAGGATCATGACCAGAACGGAGTTTGCCTTGAACGCTTCGCCCAGGACGTTGTATCCAAACAGCGACCCGTTTCCAAGCAGCTCGCGGAAGAACGACACCAGCACCAGACCAAGCGAATAGCCGGTACCTGCGCCAAGGCCGTCAAGGGCCGACCTGATGACGTTATTCTTGTAGGCAAAGGCTTCAGCCCTGGCCAGGATGATGCAGTTAACGACGATAAGCGGGATAAATATGCCAAGCGACTTCGACAGGGCCGGCAGGTAGCCCGCCATGACGAGGTCAACGATCGTCACGAAAGACGCAATCAGCACCACGAAAACCGGGATTCTGACTTCATCCGGAATAATCTTGCGCAGCATCGAAACAGCGATGTTGGACATCGTCGTAACAAAAATGACCGCCGCGCCCATGCCGAAAGCGTTTTCAAGCGATGTCGTCGTGGCCAGCGAGGGACACATGCCAAGAAGCAGGACCAGAAGGCAGTTTTCTTTCAAAAGCCCCTTCGTGAATTCCTTGTAAAGCGGGGTATCAGCCATTGGGGCCTCCCTTTACGGCTTCGGGACCGTTTTCGCGCCAGACCTTGACGGCCGCATTCACACAATCAGTAAATGCCCGCGACGAAATCGTTGCGCCCGAGATGGCGTTGACCGTTCCGCCGTCCTTTTTGACCTTGAACTCAGTTGAAGAAACCGGGGTTTTTACCCACTGACCTGCAAAATCAGGCTCGGCCAGTTTCGTTCCAAGCCCGGGGGTTTCCTTCATTTCCAGCACCTTCGTGCCGTAAACCTTGATGTCCCCGTCGGGGGCACCCTGAAGACCGACCATAACGACGATATTGCCGGCATAACCTTTCGGACTGACTGTCTTTATTGCTGCGCCGACAACCGCTTCGCCGCTGAAAGCCGGGTAGATGATCGGGGCAAGCGGGTCCTTGTCATTGACGACTTTCATCGTCTTGACCGGATCGTTGTCGAACGCAGGAAGAACGGCCTGAATACCTTCAATCACGGCCCTGCGTTTCGTTTCCTTGATCGGGCCGGCCGTTACCTGATAGACAAGGCCCAGAATGACGGCGCAACACACCGAAACCCCGGTCAGCACGACTACATACTTAAGTTCCTTCATTTGACCACCTTCGCCTTCTTGACGGTGCCGAACGTTTTCGGGGCCATCAGATGGTCAATCAGCGGAGTCGTCGCGTTCATCAGAAGAATGGCGAACGACACGCCTTCGGGGTAGCCGCCCCACAGGCGGATAAAGGCGGTAAACATGCCGCAACCTGCTGCAAACACTACCCTTCCACGGAATGTAATCGGCGATGTGACCATATCGGTGGCCATGAAGAATGCACCAAGCATCAGGCCGCCCGTCAGAATATGCGTTACCGGACTGACGTATGCCGTCGGATTAACAAGCCACGCAATTCCGGTAATTGCAAACGTCGTAGCGATGAAAACTACCGGGATTTCCCAGGTGATAATCTTTTTGACCAGCAGGATCACGCCGCCAAGCACCAGCGCGATCGTCGAAATTTCACCGACCGAACCGCCGACGTTGCCAAGAAGCAGGTCAACCGACGTCTGCGTGATTTCGCCAAGCCGCCCTTCCTTGACAAGGCCGAGAGGGGTGGCACCGGTGACAGCGGCAATCTGGTCAGCCGAAACCAGATTCAGGACGCCAGGCTTCAGCCACGTCGTCATGTGGACCGGCCAGGCGATCAAAAGAAAAACGCGGGCGGTCAGAGCCGGATTGAAAATGTTGCAGCCAAGGCCACCGAACAGGTGTTTGGCCACAAACATCGCAATGAAGGCACCGGCCACAATCATCCACCAGGGTGACGTTGCAGGCAGGTTCATTCCAAGCAGGATGCCGGTCACGACGGCCGACATGTCCTTCAGACTGCCTTTCGTGCCCAGGAATTTCATGCTGGCAAACTCGAAGGCCATGCACGCGGCGGTCGCTATGACCATCGTGCGGACAGCTTCAAGGCCGAAGTAATAGAAAGAAACCGCGACCCCGGGAAGCAGCGCTATCACGACCCACATCATGATGCTGGACACATTGTCCTTCGATCTGAGGTGGGGCGAAGGGCTGACTATGAAACGCCCATGGCCCGGACTTACGGCAGCCGTTACAGGATCAAGCTTTACGTCTGCGCTCATTGATCTGTCCCTTTGCTATGCGTATCAACTGCACAAGCCAGCGATTCGACGGGCAGATGAAACTGCACGAACCGCACTCCATACATTCCATTACATGTAACGCTTCAGCACCTTCCAGGTCACCTGCCTCGATGCGCTTGGCGATCTCGGCAGGCTGAAGGCCCAGCGGACATACGCCTACGCACCGGCCGCAACGCAGGCACGCCGCCGCTTCATAATCGGCCTTGGCACCGGCTTCCATGAATACAAAACCTGAAGTTCCCTTGACGACCGGGACGTCAAGGTCGGCCATGGCAACGCCCATCATCGGGCCGCCCTGAATAACGCGCGAAACGTCTGATTTCAGGCCGCCGGCAAAGGCAACCACGTCCGAAAGAAGCGTCCCGACCCTGACGCGGACGTTACAGGGATTCACGATCTGCGAACCGGACAACGTGATGACACGGCTGATGAACGGGATGCCATCCATGACGGCAGCGGCGACGTGAACGGCGGTACCGACGTTCTGGACTACACACCCGACATCCAGCGGCAATCCAGGCGGCGGTGGTACTTCGCGACCGGTGAGCGCCTTTATAAGCTGCTTTTCGCCACCCTGGGGATACTTCACCTGCAGGGCAACAACCTGGACCCCGGGCACATCGGCAAACGCCTTTGTAAGGACTTCAATGGCATCCGGTTTGTTATCTTCAATTCCAATCAGCGCCCGGCTTACGCCAAGAATGCGCATCATAATCCTGACGCCGTCCACGACCTTGCAGGTTTCTTCCAGCATGATGCGATGGTCACAGGTCAGATAAGGCTCACATTCGGCGCCGTTAATTATCAGTGTATCCACGGGCTTGTCACCCGGAGGGCTGAGCTTTACATGCGTCGGGAAGGCCGCCCCGCCCATGCCGACGATGCCGGCATCACGGATAAGCCCTTTCAGATGCCCTGGCTCGGCATTCATGTAGTCACGAACGGCACCGGCAAGGCGAACTGGCACGACCGCGCCTTCCGCCACCGAATCTCCTGATTCCGTCTGACCATTCTTTGCTTCAATAATGACCGCATCACAGATGAAACCGCCAGGATGCCGATGCCTGGCCACAGCCGTCACTTCGCCTGAAATCGAAGCATGGACAGGCGCCGACACGAACCCGACAGGCTCGCCGACTACCTGACCTTCAACCACGCGATCGCCGACGTTGACGACCGCCCTGGCCGGTGCCCCTAAATGCTGACGAAGCGGCACGACCACTCTGGAAGGTGCCGGCATTTCAACAGTCGCACAGGAACAGGCCAGTTCCTTGTACTCGTGCGGATGAACGCCGCCTTTGAAGGTCTTTCTTACCGCCATAAGAAACTCCCGGTCTTTTCAACCTGAACTTGAACGAGCCATCTGCAGGCCCCCGCAGACGCGCCGGAGTCTAATCCCGCAACAACAAAAAAACACTATGAAATGCTGAAATTTGTGTTCTGAAATCACCCCAGCTATCGGCAGAAAACAAGACGTCCTGCCTGTAACAAAACTCACAAATACATCACATAATTACAATTGCCAGACAGCATCAACAAATATCATTCAAACAGTATGTCTTGCCCCCGGGGGCCGCCCGGTATAAATTCAAATCCGGGGACCCGTGGCTGGCCCAAAACACTTATATGATTGTGACGGATGGGGACAATAAAGCTTTCAATGAAAAAAGTAGTCATTGAATTAATTGCCCTTTTCGCCGTTCTGGTCGCCTTCCAATCCCCGGCCTGGGCCTATGGAACAGGGCCCCGTGAAAGAACACCGGATAACTCCCCCCTGAATTTACCGGGCCCTGATTCAATCACCGGCCCAGGCGAAAACGGGTCACTGTTTGGCTGGCCGCGGCACATATATCAGTTTCCTGAAGATCCGATTGCCCGCCTGAGTTTCATAATTTCCATCATGGTCGCCATCGCGTTGATCTGCTTCGCTTTTTTCTTTCCGATCTGCATCTTCCGACTTGAAAGGGAAATATCTATCAAGGACCGGTTGATCATAGGGGCCATCACCCTGCTGGGGCTGGCTTTACGTATTCACATGGGATTATGGGCGTATTTCCACGATTTCAATCACGGCTACCATACAGCTTCAAAGGTCCTGATGCCGTTTGGTGACTTATACCGGGCTGCCTATGGCCAGACGTTCTGGGTCACACACTGGTTCTTTCAATCCGGTCAGATTTCCCCTGAAAAAGTGATTTTCGCCGTAAACGTCGCCTTCTCGGCCTTCACAATCATCGTCACCGCTCTGGCGGCCAGAAGAATCTGGCGGGGGGACAGGATTGCATGGATTCTGTCGACGCTGACCATCGCGCTGATGCCGGTCGTCATTAAGGTGGCGTCCACAGAGATCACGATGGCAATTTTTTCGTTTTTCGAAATGGCGACGCTGTATCTGATTGTCATTTCGGTGCAACGTAAAAGCTGGCTGCTGCCCTGGCTGACAGGTCTGGCAATCTACATCACCGTTCAGTCCAGCGATGACGCCAATCTATATTTTTTGATAGTAATTGCCACACTTCTTGCACTTAAACCCGACTGGGGCACCTGGCGCTCGAACCGGCACGTTGTCGCTGCCGCCGCTGTCGTTGCGTTACTGATTCTGCCCCACGTCATATTCGTGTTCGCTCATGTATTCCCCGTAATCCAGAATGTTCATTTAGGATACGGCGTTAACTTTTTCGCCGCTCCGATAGATGTCTGGGCAGCACGAATATCCAATCATATCTTTCTGGACGTGAAGATGACGCCACCATATTTTCCAGTTATGGCGGCGGCAGGTTCAATTTACCTTCTGATAACACAGCGCCGTTTCGGCCTGTGGTTTCTGCTGGTGTTTACGGGACTTGTCTTTATCGCACTGCTGAAAACAACAACAAATACGGATCGGATCCTTTACCACGCACATTACCTGCCATGGCTGGCAATTCTTATAGGCGGCTGCATCGGCCTGGCCAGAAAACTTCCCGGAAAAATACCGTTTCGCCTGTGCGTCACAGCCATGTTCGCGGGCGTTATCGCTGCACCTGTGTACAGCTACGACTGGATAAATCAGGAAGATCTGGTTCAGAAAGAGTATCGCCTGGAGCTGCTCGCCAATAAAAAAGTCCCGCCTGAATGCACAATGATTATCCCGTTAACATATCTGGAAACTAACAAGGACAGTGTCTTTCCCCCGGTCGTCGCTTTTCAACCGACAAAATCTTCGCTGGTCGACAACTACATTTCGGCGGGGGAATTCCTGGCAGACCCGGACACGGCCAACAGACGGGAATGTCTGGTCTTCGTCCGTTCTTCGACATGCTATGCATTCACTCTTGACGAACTGGGATTTACAGCCAAAACCAGTTTCTTTGATGCAAGAACTCAGGCCGAGCAAAGGCGCTTTCCAGCAGGGAACTGGGAACGCGAGCAATGTCAGAGGATGATGAAAGAATTCGGTGCGGAAAAAATCGTAACCACGACGATCAAAGACCCGGAATGGGTAAACGGAATAATCCCGAATAAATCAATTGAAATCGGATATTACTGGATCAAAAAACCGATGGGAAACGGGACTTGAATATCTGTAGAACGTAAGAAGACCCGAGCCGCAATAAACCTGGAAGATTCTCAAAACTTTTAGAAACACCGACAGACCTTTCACGGAATACGTACCCGATTTCAGTCACCGAAAATCCACCTTTCACACACCTGTACAGGAAATCAATGCAGTACTCGCCATACCCGTCCGTCTTCAGCGGCACCGTCTGGATCACCTTCCGGGAAACTGCTACAAAACCGCTGTCATAGTCGTAGATACCGCGACCCAGCACTGCCCTGGCCAGACCGTTGACAAGACGGCTCGGTATCGTCCTGACAGGATCACGAAGGTCGCGGCCCCCCTTTACGTAGCGCGAACCTACAGCCACATCGTGAAAGTTCAAAGCATCAACCATGCTGCACAGCAGCGCGGGCGGCATAGTCCCGTCGGCGTCCATCCACACAACCAGACGACCGGTTGAATCAGCAATACCGCGTGCAATCGCCGACGCGAGGCCCCTTTCACCAACCCGGTGAATCACCCGAACATTGCTCTGGGCAAGACGTTCGACCTCGGCCCTGGTGCCATCATCAGAGTCGTCATCAACCACAATGATTTCAAAATCAGGCAGCGGCTGGACGGAAATGTCCTGAATCAAGCGGCCGATATTTCCAGCTTCATTATAAGTTGGCAGAATAATTGATAATGTTGGCATATGGCATCCTTAAACGATCGGATGCGTTCATCCGTTCACAATCTCGATCACGGATTGACAGACAGTCTGGATGTCGACTTCGGTCAAATTGACGCCGGAAGGCAGATAAAGCCCCTGCCTGTAAAGGGAATCAGTAACCGGGTATTCAATGCCCGGTGGCAGGATGACGTCCGGACGTCCCATAAGGACAGGCTGTGCATGCAGACCAAGGAAGAATGATTGCGATTCGATGTTCTGATCCGCCAGCTTTTTGCGAACTGTGGCCGAATCAAGCCCGGTTTCAGGATCAATCACGACCGCAATCATCCACGGCGATGTTTTCGCCCACGGTTGAACAGTCTGAAACTGAACCGGCGCGCCGGACAGACCCTTGCGATACAAATCCGCAATCGCTGCCTTGCGTTCCATGAAAAATTCGAACCGTTCGCACTGGGCAACCCCGACCGCCGCCTGAAGATTGGACATCCTGTAATTGAAGCCAATTTCCTGATGCCGGAACCGCTCGTCACTTCCAAAGTACAGATTGCGAAAACTGCGCGCGCGATCAGCGACCTGATCGTCGTTACAGACAACCATTCCACCTTCGCCTGTCGTAATCAACTTATTAGCGTAGAAGGAAAAAACACCGGCATGACCGATCGATCCGCACGACCGCCAGACTTCTTCAGCAATGGAAGGGCCGGCCATTCTGCACTTCGCGCCATGCGCCTGAGCTGCGTCCTCGACGACTGCCAACCCGAGCTGCGCGGCCAGCACGCAAAGCGACTCCATGTCGGCAGGGTGACCCCAGGCATGCATAGGCATCAGCACTTTAATCCGGCTTCTGTCTTCTGCGGAACATGCTTCAATAGCGCGCCGCGTCTGGACCGGGTCCATGCACCAGGACCCGGGGTCGACATCAACGGGAAGAATTCGACCGCCCAGATGCAGGATGGCCGAAGCAACAGATATAATCGTGGCGGAAGGTGTGACAACGATATCGCCGGGTTGCAGACCGACCGCCCACAAAGCACATTCAAGAGCAGCCGTTCCGCTTGAAACGGCAACGCCCTGTTTCGCACTGACAAGGGCCGCGAACATTTCTTCAAACTGGCGAACAAAAGGACCGTTTGAGGATATCCATCCGGAATCGACACAACTGGACAATAACTCTTTTTCCCGATCCCCGACGTACGGGTGGCAAAGCGGGATACGGTGGGAGGGACGGCTAGCTGGCATGATGCCAGGGCCAGCGTTTTCCATGTTCATTGAACCATAGAATCGTGGATTTCAATCCCTCGGCAATCGGGATGCGAGGAGCCCAGCCAGTCGTGCGGACAAGAAGCGAATTGTCGCAGCAGAAGCTGTCAATATCGAGCTTCCGCAGGCGGGCTTCTTCAACAATAATTTCAGGTTTTTCAATTCCCATCTCGGTCGCGATAGCGTCGATCAACGGGCGCAATCCGATCAGATTACCCGAGCCGACATTCACAGCCTGGCCAAGCGGGAAATCGGCCGTAAGCAGGGCGACTAAAGCAAGCGCGGTGTCGTCAACATACGTCCAGTCACGTCTCGCCTCGAGATTGCCCAGATGAAGCTGATTACCCTGACTGAACTGATGAATAATCTCGGGAATAACATAGGGATGCGTCGCCCGCGGACCATACGAATTAAACAACCGCGCAATTACGACCGGTACCTGTTTTTCAATATGGAAAGTCGAACACAGCCGATCACCGGCCAGTTTCGTAACGGCGTAGGTGTTGACAGGATTAAACGGCGTTTTTTCGTCCATCCGTTCCTGCGGCGAAATCCCATAAACTTCGGTTGTTGAAACATGGACAAACCGCTTGACCGGGTACTTCAGCGTCGCCATCAACAGATTCAAAATGGTCAGGATGTTGGTTTCAACCATTCGGTGCGGAAAATCGTAGGCATCCGGAACGTACGTATCGCCAATACAATTTATAACAAAATCAGGGCCGTATTTTTCAAACGTGGCATCGACAAGTTCCGCATCCAGCACGTCGCCCTTAATCGCAATACAGCGTGGACCGAGATCCTGGATATTTTCCATCGAGCCGTGAAGACAATTATCAATAACGATGACGGTGCAGTCTAAATCAAGCAGTGCGCGCACAAGGGCTGACCCGACAAATCCGGCCCCCCCGGGCACAAACACCGTCGATCCCTTGATTAAGTCCACAGACACGGCCCCCCCGGGAAAACAGGCACTGTAATGATTCTATTAGCCGGGGGTGGGGAAGTCAATCTGCTAGAAGCGGGCTTTGTGGTCTTCCGTGACGCCGCGCAGGCCATTTATCTGAATGCGTTCGCCATCTTCGGTCGTAACGTATCCGTGGAACGAACCATACGGCTGGTGGTAATCGGACAGAATCACTTTGAAATCTACCAGACCATCGCGCTTGCCTTCGGGGCGGAATTCAAGGTCAACGCTTCCGTCAACCGTCTTCAGATGCCACGGCTTCAGGTGATCGGTCTTGTCATATTCAAAGGTGGCAGGGGCCAGATTTGTCATTTTCCCGTCAACCCACAGGCAATTTTCGTTGTACGTTTCGTCGTCCTTGATCAGGTTATGGCAAAGGTTCAGGCCGATAAGTCTGCCCTTTTCATCGTACCCGCCGAACGTGGCCCACTCCCAGAATATGCTGTAGGGATAGTAGGACTTGTGAACGTCCAGAATCGCCAGATCCTTGTCTTTTTCAAGCTGATAGACCTGGTTTCCGACGGCCACGACGCCCGAGACAGGACAGACAACCTTGTGGGTGTAAAGCGGCCTGCCGTCAGCGGCGGGAAGAACGACGACAAGCGGTTGATTATTGCGCCAGTCGGCATGCATCACAAAATCTGCGCGAATCGCGGGAAGCCCTTTCTTTTCGGCGATCTCGACGTGGAAACTGTGCTCGTTCCTGTCCAGATTGTCGTCAATATCAATCTTGTAGCCACCGGCCTTGATGGCGCACTTGCCCTTGTAAAGCTGCTTGCTGATTGAAACTGCCCATCCCGGGGTCTCGACCGCGTGCTCGACAAACTTGCCGGTCTTGCGATCTGCAGCCCAGAACCAGGAGTTCCCGGCATATTTAGCGTCAACCATCGCACACCCGATCGTCACTTCGGTGCCGACGATTGCGACGTGCTCCCATTCCTTCAGTCTGAACTTCTTAAAGGGCCCGAGCAGTGGCATACAACCAGACTTAACCTTCTGATCCTGCAAGTTAACATCACGAAACGGAACCTTGAACCGACCGTACACAGCCTGACCATTAACGACCATTTTCTTCGGAGTCTCTACAATCTTCATCATCCTGAAAACCTCACAAAATCATGGCTACAGTGTCAACTTTAATGGCGCAGCGTGTCAACTTTTGATTTTGAAACTGCGCACATCTATACTGTCCGGGCCAAACCAGTTTTACAGCTTGAATTGAGGTTCGGAAAATGATTAGAACGACGACACTTTCAGCCCTTGTGCTTGCGTGCTTTGCAATGGCGTGCAGCGACGCGCCGGAATATCTGGCACCCAGAAATCTGGGATTCGAAGCCCCGTTCTGCGATGGTCCGAAGATTCTGTGCAATCCGCCAAAAGTTTACGAAGATTGCCTGGCAGAAAAGATTGAACTGACTCACGAAAAATTGGCAAAACTGTTTGAAGACTCTGAATTTATTGCCTATGTTGATATGGACTATGACTTCACTGACACGATCAACGGCATGGCATACACAAATTTTAGAAAATTCGAAATGACCCAGATTCTGCGCAATGACCTGAGCATCGCCGGGATCGACCGGTTTTTACTCCAGTGTGGATACAATCAGGACGGCCTGTGCGACAGCGGCGACGCCTGCATGGAATCGGTGTACTCGGGACGCAATCTGGTCTTTGGAAACGCACTATGCCTGGAAGACAAGATAACTATGGTCATCAGCGCCGCATACGCTGTCGAAGACACCTTGATTTATGATTTCATTGGAAGATCCAGCGAACTGGCGCCGTTACTTGAAGGTATCAACTGGGGGGATAACCAGATTACCGCTGACGAGATCTGCGTTCCTGACACCGGAACCTGAGAGTAACTTACTGCTGACCTTCGTCCGCTACCACCGTTTCAACATCAACCACAACGCTTTCAACGACCGGCGGCTCCTGCTGCTGCGCGGCAGCCATAAGTGCGGCCTTGGCCATGCGTTTGCGTGCTTTGCGGCCGGTGCAGCCTTTTGAACCTGGCTGACGGGCCGGTGCGCCACCAAGGCGCCGCCCCGAAAGGTTCGCGATAATCCCGTGCAGCATCCGCATTTCACGGTTAGTCGGCTTGGTGCGCATCACCCAGGCGCGAATGGCGTTCATCATGTGAAGCTGCATGTCGTCACTCGGAAAAAAACCGACCAGATCAAGTTCCTGTTCGAGGTGGCCGAAGAAGTTTTCAAGCTGGCCCTTTTCAGCGGGAAGACGGGCGACAGTCGGGTCAATCATCTGATCCGGGTCGGCGACACCCGACTGAAACCACTCGTTGGCAACAAGCAGCACTGCCTGGGCCAGATTAAGCGACGAAAACTTCGGATTCAGCGGGATAGTCAGGACAGTATCAGCCAGGGCGACATCTTCGTTTTCCAGACCAGTTCTTTCAGCCCCGAACATCACGGCGACGGTCGCACCTTCTGCTGTCAGACGCCGCATTTCAGAGGCAGCCCGACGGGCCGTAACTTCAGGGATTACCATGTCACGCGGCCGGGCTGTCGCCGCAAAGACGTGCGTTCTGTCAGCAATTGCTTCGGCCACTGTCTTATAGACTTTGACCGTTTCCAGCATCCATTTGGCACTGACGGCCATTGCCCGCGCCGGACCGCCGTTCCAGTCTTCGCACGGACGGACCAGACGCAGGTCTGTCAGGCCGCAGTTCAACATCGCGCGACAGACCGCCCCGACGTTTTCACCAAGGCTGGTGTCCACCAGGACTATCACCGGGCCACCTGCCATCACTTGATCATCAGGTATATCAATCGGCACTGTTTTACCCACGCCAGGGAAACGCTGGATATTACCCCAACCTTCCATAATCCTGAAAGCATCACCCGACATTAATTAATGACGACGCCATGCGTCATTTTGTCTGGTGGCCCGCCTTTAATAATGCTAAACATCATCCAACACGCGGCAGGAAATTGCCGCCAGCGTTTATTAAATTCAGCCGGGGGCACACAACATGGAAGAAAAGGTCTACTGGGTACCGTTTGCAGAGATGGAAGCCTTCATGAAAGATGTGTTCATGGGGCTGGGAGTGCCGGAAGCGGACGCCGCCATCTGCACCGACGTCCTTATCACGTCCGACAAGCGCGGCATTGATTCCCACGGAATCGGCCGCCTGAAGCCGATTTATTACGATCGCATCAAGGAAGGCATCCAGTTCGTAAACACAAATTTTGAAGTCGTCAGCGACAGGGACGCGACTGCGGTCGTTGACGGTCACGACGGCATGGGTCACGTCATCGCATACCGCGCCATGAATCTGGCAATTGAAAAGGCGAAGAAATACGGAATCGGCATGGTCGCAGTCCGCAATTCGACGCACTACGGCATCGCCGGATACTTCAGTCTGATGGCGATCGAAGCCGGTCAGATCGGGTTCACAGGCACGAATGCGCGCCCGTCAATTGCTCCGACTTTCGGCGTCGAAAACATGCTGGGCACCAACCCGCTGACGTTCGGTATCCCGACAGATGAAGAATTTCCGTTTGTCATTGACTGCGCCACTTCAGTTACACAGCGCGGCAAGATCGAAGTCTATGACCGTATCAAAAAGACGATGCCGGAAGGCTGGGTCATCGGCACCGACGGCAAGACGCGTACCGACGCCACCCAGACCTTGAAGGACCTGGTCGCAGGTACTGCCGCGCTGACTCCGGTCGGCGGAATTGGCGAAGACACCGGCGGATACAAAGGTTATGGCTGGGCCACCGTCGTCGAAATCCTGTCGGCCGCCCTGCAGAACGGCAGCTACCTGAAGCAGCTTCTGGGCTTTGACGAAAACGGCGGAAAAATTCCTTACCATCTCGGCCACTTCTTCATTGCCATCGACGTTGAACACTTCATTAACCTGGGGCTGTTCAAGATGATCGCCGGAAGCATCTGCCGCGACCTTCGCAATTCCCACAAAGCCCCCGGACAGGACCGCATCTGGACGGCCGGCGAAAAGGAACACGACGCCTGGCTGTACAGGAAGGACCGTGGCGTTCCGGTCAACCTGCCGCTGATGAAAAACTGCAACGACATGCGCCGCGAACTGGGCCTGACACAGTACAAATTCCCCTGGGATGAAGAATAAGCCCGGATTGTCCCGCCACTTTCTTCACTGTAATATACGTCAGTCAAATTCGAGGGCCTGCCGTGAAAAAGGTCATATCCATATTGGTTCTGGTTTTATCTGTAGTGACGATTTCAGGCTGTGGCACGACTTCGCCGACTGACATCAACAGCGATGGGTTCGTTGCCGACGAAATGACGTCTGACACGACAGTGCAGGATACGGTCAGCCACGATGTCGGCGATACGATGACGGCAACCGACAGCGGCGACACGACCGACAGTCTGACGACCGACACACCGATTGACACAACGCCGGTGCCGCGCCCATGCCAGGAAGGACTTTCAGGCCCGATCATCAAGGTAACTACCTATAACGACAATAACGACAGTTCCCTGACTTCATTCGCCCAGTCATTCAAGGACGACGACACACCGTTGCCCGGCGTGGCAGTCAGCCAGATCGAGCCGTTCACCGGCGCCGGATTCACATGCGATGAAGGCTGGTATTCGTTCGTTTCGGACGGCGAAGGCGCCTTCACTGACGGCTATCGCATACTGAAGATTGACGCCCCTGACTGCAAAATAACGTCCCACAACATGGCCCGCCGAACCCCGATTGCACTGGCCGAAGGCAAGTTGAAGATGGTCATCATGGGCGACAGCATCCCACGCCGGGGCGGGCCGATCTACTTTTTCGACAACCTTCAAACGTGGCTTGGCGGATTCGGCGAAATAACGATCAAGAATCACGCTGTGGCCGGGTCGGTTTCAACTGACTGGATGCCGGAAACATCCTACTTCGGATACATCGAACCCGAACTGCCCGACGCCGACATCGTCTTCATCACGATTGGCGGCAACGACATAATGGACTACGTCCGTTATCATCAGAACCTGCCGCTCGACCAACTGATGGCCGGCATTACGACGACAATCACCACTGTTGAATCCAACATCGAAACTATCTACAACGAAGTCCGCAGACTGAAACCGGACGCCGACATCATCTGGCTGATTTATCCGAACTACGCCATGTCTGATTTGTGGGCCGACGCAACCGGAAATTTTGCTGAGGTGGTGGCACAATATTTCCAGACCGAAATGGAAAAACTACTCCGCTGGGCCGCAGGTATTGACGGCCTGATCCTGGTCGACCTGTTTTCGAGAATGAACAAGGCCGACCTCGACCTCAGCCTGTGGGACGAACTGCACTACAACAACTACGGCCACGTAATTCTTGCCGAAGAGATATTCAAGGTGTTAAACGGCGTAATCATCAAAGACGGTGTCCCGACGATCGGTGGTGACCGGATGATTGGCGTTTACTGCAACTGAAACCTGCACCGCCATGAATTTTGGACAATGCACGAGGGTTTATGAAGATGCCTGATCCCGCCGCAATCGGAAAGTTTCTGTGCAGGCGCTGGAAAGCAATCCTGATCGGCATCGGTGCGCACCTTATTGGAGCTGAGCTGATACTGCGGCTTTTCGTCGTCGCAACATACCCGGCAGTCGAGGTTGCCTTTGATCGCGGGAATCGAAACTGCATCCGCCCGGTTCCAGGCTCAACAAAGACGTTTCACAGTTATGGCCTGACCAGCAAGCCGGTCCAGCACCACATCAACAGCCTTGGTTTCAGGGGACCTGAACCGACAGCAAAAGATGGTCTGACGATCGCGGTCGTTGGTGGCAGCGTGGTGTTCGGAACCGGCATGACCGACGAAATGACTGTGCCGCAACAAATAGAAGCCGTGTTGAAAGCTGACAACCCCGGGCTTGCGGTCCATGTGCTGAATCTGGGCTTCCCTGATTTCAACATTGAAGAACAATCCTTCGAATTTCAAGGACTTGCGCCAAAGATAAAACCCGACATAGTGCTGATTCTGGCAAGCGACCGGTCATACAGGGCGCCCTTGTGTACCCGGGCCGCTTTACCTGTCCGGGAATCGCTGCAAAAGCTGTCGGCGCTGGCGCGATTTCTGGAAATCAAAAACAGTGGCAATGCCCTCACTGATGTTCAACACACGTTCGCGCTGCCCCAGACTCCTCTTATCCTTGGTGTGATTCTTCAGCGTTTTCAAGAAAGTTCGCCGGATGCCACGATGATTCTTGCGACATTGACTCAAATGCATCTGTCAGAAAATCGCTTTCAGTCCGGCCAGGGACAGGGTGGAAAAGAGGTGGCGCCAGGTCAATTCTGCAGCGAAATCGGGTTCACATTTGCGGACCTGTCGGCGCCGGCAGTCAACAAAGCCGGGCATAGACTGCGGTCTTTATATTCTGAAGAAGACCTGACCCCCGAAACTGTTACAGCGACGGCGCAGCGGTTGGTTGAGATTTTGAAACCTGTGATTAAAAGCAGGACGGGCGCGGAAACCAAAGCTGACACAGAACCAGATTCTACAAACGAACAAGCCCCTTAGCGCCAACACCCTGGGCAATGCGCCTGTACAAAACGACTTCCCCTGTGCGACCCGCGACTTCCCACTTACCGGCGTCTTGAATGCGACGAATCAAAACGTCCAGACCAACTGAGTTTCTTTCCCGCCTTAGATCAACAAGGATGAAATCCCAATGACCGGCAGCGATCCGGCCACGATCACCGATGTCCAGAAAATCCTTCAATTCATACGTTTGACGACGAAACGGAAACGACAGCGCAGTAACCTTCTGGCAACGCTGAGCCAGGACCGGACCGATCTGCCACGTTGAAAGGCAACTCTTCGTATTTTCGGGAATTTTTTCTTCGATCAGTTTATTAATCGCAGCCTCCTGCGGATTAACGACCCAGGAAGAAGGTGACAGGGCTCCACCGGTCAACGGCTCGACCATAAGCGGGAACAGATTCGGCCAGGGGACAAACAGATTGACGCCCACGGCAGTAACGATGGCCGCAACGACTACGGTACGCCGGGTGTTGACAACCAGACCTTGCATCCGGTGAACCATCGCCAGCATTGAAAATCCGACAAGAGGCAGGGAAAATCCGGTCACAACGCCCTGAGACCCGAACACGCCATACGCAAGAGCGATGCCGACGGCAGGAAGCCAGACAGCATTAGACAAAGGCAGAAAAAGCATCGGAAGGAAAAAGAAAAAGACCTGGACCAGGTTGGTCGGAATCACAGCGGAATGAAATTTACCAATAAAGAAATCCCATAACAGTCCGCGCTGACTGACAGATACACCAGCCCTGGAACCGACAACCAAAATAATGGCCCACACCGTCAGCACGACACAAAGAATCAATGAAAGCCGCCAGTTCCGGGCTGCGACCGCGTCACGACGATCGAAACCCGGCATCAATGGAGGGTTACCGCGCAGCGGGGCTTTGAATGCTGCCCAGGCCAGCCCTGCGAACACAGGCACTGACACAGGATGGCAGCCGGACGCCAGTATGACGACAGGAACTGCAACCCAGTTCAATCGCCACCGCATAATGTAAAGGGCGCCCATCAGCAGCAGGAAAGGCGGCTGACCATACCAGTATGCGGTATTGGCAAACACGGCGGGCAACAGGAAGTACAGAACGACCAGCAGGAACGACACCAAAGAATCCCGCAGCACCTCACGCGAATAAATAAACACCATGCAGGCACCGGAAGTAACCGTAACGATTGACATACCAAGCATCAGGTACATCGCCTGCCATGTGTCGCCACAAATTAACTTGAACAGCGCACTTGCCGGGTAAAAACCCCACATTATCAACTGCATGAAGATTCTTGATTCCCGCAGATTGGCCTGAAGGTCCCATTTGTCGGTCATAGCCAGGCCGTCCATGCCGTCCATGATCGACGAGCCAAGACCCCCGGAATGATTTTCGATAGCAATCTGCAACGCGAAGAAACTGAACGCCAGGTATCCAATCACCAACAAAGCTGCCGCAACAGTCCAGCGGTCCAGCAACCGAAGAACCACTGACAGATTACCCCTTGTTTCTGAAGTCATTCAGACCTTCCAAAACATCTGCAACCGGTACACCACAAGGCGCACCGTCAGAAGGCCACCGCCTGAACAGGCATCACCCGGGACACTCAGCACATCACCAGCCAGAAATGACCCGGCAACTTCTGCATCACCGGAATCGGGAAGAAAAACCCACCCATCCGACCCCGGGGGAACGGCGGGAAGACTGGCGTGCAGAAATGACCCGTGATGATCGACTTCCCAATCCATTGTAACCGGCATCCCAGACGCAGCCAAACGCCATGAACCTGCAGGAAGAAACTGCATGCCCTTCGGAACCGGGAACCTGGAAGTGACCGACGGCGGCTTGCCGACAAGACAATATGGCCAGGCTCGAAAGCGCGTCGTCAACAGAAGTGGAAAATTACAAAGTTTCCAATGCTTTTGCGATTCGTTCCAGAAAGAAACAAGGTTTGTATCGGGACACGCCATGTCCTGCGGATCTTCAGAAATAACGTCCAGGTCACCGAACGGCTTGAACAATTCAGCAAGAACAGGCGACAGGCGGCGAGCTATCTGCCACAACCCCGTCCTGCCTGACAAATCCATCGATTGCTGCCACTGCATTTCATCAAGTTTGGCGTCCCCCTTCGTCACCGCCTCATTCGGCCGGGCAATGTTCCAGGTATAGCCGTTGACAGGCCTGGCCGCAGGAAACAAATCACTGTTCAATTCAGTATTCAGGCGTTGCAGAGTTTCGACACGCGAATACCAGAATTCCATCTCGATTTCAGGTCCCGCTTCAGCGGCCATTGCCAGACAGGCAGCCTCTTCAAGCTGCATGGACTGCATTGAACGCCCGTCGGCTTCCTGTTCAGAAGGCCAGACCGACGAAATCATCAGCAAGGTGTCCGGCAGGGCCGTGCGCATCTTTGCCATGACGGCACCGGTAAGCGGGGTGCACAGATACAGGCCGACCAAGTTGGAAAATGACGTCGGGGAAGCCGCAAGCAGATCCATAACCTTTTCAATGTACTTCAATGGCGGACGACCAAAGAAAATACGAAGGGACTGCTGCCCGTCAAGGGCGGCTTCACGAATGAGCCTGACGACACTTTCGGGGCTGCGCAGCAGAACTCCACCACCAAACGACGACGAATACGAGCCGTAACAGACACCACAACGACGGGCGCAACCACGGGCCGCAATAATCCAGCGAGCCGGGGAAAATGAATAAGTATTCAGGCGGGATACACGATCAAAAGTGGGAAACCAGTCGGCCTTGATCGTGTTAATTTCAGAAAAGGCATCCGCAGAAATGCGTTGATAACACGGCGGTGCGCCGGTACGGCTCCAGACATTTGGAATCGGACCCGGTTCACGACCTGCAAGTATTTCAGATACAAGGGTTCTTGAAGCCTCTTCAGCGTCGCCCTGAATTACATAATCAACAGAAGAAGCATCCAGAATTCGCTTTGCCCACACCGAAGCGGTGATGCCACCGACAATCACGCGAATATCGGGATTCAGCAGACGCGCCATGGCGGCCATCCGCACGACTCCGTCCAGTGACAGCGCCCAGTGGCAGTCCATCAACAGAATTTTTGCGCCGATTATCGCTTCCTGCGGGACTTCAAAAGCGTAGTAACCGTTGCATGGAACTGTCAGGCCATTAACCACGCCGAGAGCACCCGCCGGCACAATCAAGTCGTTAAGATTGCCGCACGGATGAACATAAATAACCGAAGCGTTTGAAGATATTTCGCCTGGCAGACAAGACATCGCAAGGTTTCCACAGCATTAAATGCCGCTGCTGATTAGCCCGGATCGCCGGCAGTGTCAATGACACCTGACCCTGACCAATTGAAATTCAACATGAAATCAAAGACATATCGGAACAACTCAACCATGTTCGATACAGGCACTCAAATCATCCAGCATCCCAACCTTCTTAAGCGAACCCGAATAGGCCAGCTTGAGATGCCTCACTTCGCGATAGCAGGGCGAGTTATCCGTCGCCGGGAAAAGCATCACAACCACTCTGCATCCATCCTCAACCAGATTCAAAGAAAGACGCCACCCGTCAAACTCCTCACCGTCCCACAACAGATTATTCTGCGCGGCCAGATTCTTGAGGACACTTTCAGTCGGAAAAATTTCACGAGAAACTCTGGTATCTTCCGGGCACTTCCCTGAATCTGTTGCAATGTTTACGGACGGGGAGACGTTCTGATGGCCGGATACCGGGGCGAAACCGAGCCCGACCTCGGATAATAAATCGTCAATGACCTGTCCAACGGGCCCCCTGTCACGAACACGATTGGCAATGTCGAGCACAGTATACCGGCGAAAAAACTCCGATAGCTGGAGCCATCCCTCTTCCAGATGGTCAGGATTTTCAAAAGCCCGAGCCATGGCAACCTCAAAAAATTGCCCGACCGCGCAAGCATCAACCCAATCACGGACAGAAAAAGTTGGCGTTTCGAAGCAATAATAAGGGGACCGGTGAAGGTACTTGAGCCCCAGTTTTGCGGCCTGACGGTGTATCTCGGTCCCGCGCATGATAACCGTCGGGAAGACTTGAAAACGATAATAGCCAAGGTTCACAAAGTGCTGAAGACCATTGTAGAAAGTCTCGGGCGTCTCACACGGCAGAGGCAACATCATCTGAAGCGTGGTCATGCGACGTATCGATTCGGGGACGTCGCCAAACTGGTCAAGGGACTTCAATGTCCAGGAACGGCCGACCGCCGCAAGCGCGTCCCGGTTGGTCGTCTGAACACCGACATAGATCTCTGATATTCGAAACTTTTCCATAGCGTCCATGAATGCCGGATCAGACAGCGATTGCGGATTTGCGAAAAAGGTCAACCTTGGATTCTGCCCTTCCCTCATGCTGCGGGCGACTGTTGCCAGCATTTCGGGTTCGGCTTTCCAGGCATCGTAGAGGTCAAAATCGACAGCAAAAATAGTATCGACGTCAGGCCTGGCTGCAATGGCAGCAATTTCGGCAACTACCTGTTTTGAAGACTTGGCAACAAATCGCTGCGTTGGATTCAGGCAATACAGACAATGCATGTTGCACCCGCGGGCGCCAGTATAATTAGCAATCCTCGCGGTACTTTCCTTATCGTATGGCCCTTCCGACCAGAAATTGGGCAGACGCGCCGGGTCCTCGGTCTCGCCCGAAAACGGCCCGTGAACGAACATCCCTTCGGCAGAACGGAAAGAAATATTTGGAATCCCGGTAAGATCAGAATCTCCCGACATCAGTCTTTCCAGAATCAATCTTGTCGACAACTCACCTTCACCCTGAACAACAACATCGAATTCAGGAAAGTCCACGACGAACTGTTCTCTCCCGGCTACCTCAGGGCCACCGGCAATAATCAAAACCCCGGGGTACATCTGCTTCAAGACGGAAGCCAGGCGGACGCAAGACTCGATCGACCAGACATATAGACTGAATGCAACAATGTCAGGGGCAAACTGCTGAATCTGGCCACACAAGGCGGAAATCGACTCCGAAGGCTGTCCACGTTCAGAAACAAGCGCCTTCCACTGCAACGCTTCTATTTCGACATTATGGCTGATGTACTCAAATTGATTCAGATAAGCCCGTATTTGATATAACGCCACGTGGCTGAACAAGGCATGATTTGCAGCCTCGGCAACATTGCAGGGCAGTAACAGAAGTCTCAGTTTACGTTTTGACATCGAGGCTCCTTCGAAAGGCCTTGTTGAGCCTGCCACATTATGCCAATAAGTTGAGATATGAGCATCAAAAGACAGGACTATTTAGTGGCACAAGATACATCTGCATACTTCCCGGGTCAAGCAACCGAGTTACTCGAATGGAAGGCCCTTTGCGCCAATCGTCGTGGACTGGTAAAATACCCCGTATCCGTGTGAATTGTCCTTAACAGATAAGGCGGATTAAGAAATGCTCATTAGAAAAGATAAGGCGGGCCCGGGGCCGCAACTCATAATCCTTCTGATCATCACCTTGATGATGCTGACGTTCGCGGCGTGCTCAAAATTTGTCAATGCTGAAGACACAGACTTTCAGGCTGATGTTATTGATCTGGACATCGAAGCCGATGAAGGCCAGACCGACCTGATCCTGACCGATGTTACTGCCGACATGGACGGCGATCTGGACGTAACCCGTGATATTCAAGACGATTACGTCGATATTGAACAACCTTTCCCGGACATACCGCCGCTCGAATGCAGCTCGAACAGGGCGTGCGAACGTGAATACGATGAGCTTCCAGTTTGTTATCACACGTTCTGTGATCCGTGGATTGGAATCTGCCTTGTCGCCCCGATAGTTGACGGCGCCGACTGCGAAACTGAAGATTACTGCATCACTGAATCC
Organism: uncultured Anaeromyxobacteraceae bacterium; assembly: GCA_964522105.1. Taxonomy (GTDB): domain Bacteria; phylum Myxococcota_A; class UBA9042; order DTJE01; family DTJE01; genus JAGOFO01. Next base: position 138,204 of record CAZFVA010000003.1, on the reverse strand, counting down.
CATTGTCTTGGTGGCGTCTGCATCGGATCTACCGTCGTGTGCGACGACAATAACCCGTGTACCGACGATTCGTGCGACCCGAAAAAAGGCTGCGTCCACGTCCCGAACAAGGCCGAATGTTCCGACAACAATCCGTGTACCGAAAATGACAAGTGCAACAACAGCGTGTGCAGGGCAGGAACGAACACATGCGACTGCGCCCTGGATGGCGACTGCGCTGACAGTAACGACAACAACGTCTGTAACGGATCACTTCGCTGCATCGGCCTGAAATGCGTACTTGACCAGACCACCATCATCACATGCCCCGGGACACAGGACTTCTGCATGGCAAACACATGCAACCCTGTAAACGGCTCATGCTCCCCGACACCGGTTAACGAAGGCAGCACCTGTAATGACCAGGACGACTGCACCTTGAATGACGTCTGTCGCGCCGGAGTATGCGCCGGGGACGTAGCTCAGTGTGACGATAACAATCCATGTACCACAGACTCATGTACAACCGCCGGGGGCTGCACCCATGAACTGAATACAGCGACATGCAACGACGGCAACGCATGTACAATTGATGATATGTGCGTCAGCGGAATGTGTATCGGAACACGCAAACCTGAATGCGGATGCATTGCAGACGCCGAGTGCGCTGCCTTTGAAGACGGCAACCTGTGCAACGGCACGCTGACGTGCGAAAAAGGACAGTGCGTAATAAATCCCTTAACAACTGTGCGCTGTTACGACCCGATAGGCAAGCCTTGCCAGCGTTCTGTCTGCGTACCGGCAACCGGCAGATGTTCGGTCATTAAACTTGAAGACAACAGACCTTGTGTGGATGACAACTCCTGCACTTTTGACGAGGTCTGTGCCGACGGGGAATGCGTCGGATTCGAAGTTCCGTGCGACGACGACAACATCTGCACCGACGATTTCTGCGACAGATTCGGCGGGTGCAATCACTCATACAACACGATGGGCTGCGAGGACGGCGACCCCTGTTCTGTTCAGGACAAATGCGTCAACGGCAACTGCATCGCCGGAATCGACAGGGAATGTGACGACGGCAAGCCCTGCACAATTGATAAATGTTCTTCTTCAATCGGCTGTTATGCCGAACCTGTCGTTGACACCGGCGTATCGTGTCAATCAACCGACCCGTGCATCATAGATGCAATGTGTACTAACGGTCTTTGCGTGGGAACCAGAAAGAACTGCGAAGACGGCGATCCGTGCACAGATAATTACTGCGATTCCACAGACGGCGTATGCAAAAAGCGATTCAACTCGGAACCGTGCGAAGATGGCAACATCTGCACGATCGGTGAAACCTGCAGCGGCGGAAACTGCATCAACGGGCGGGCGCGCGACTGCAGCGACACCGACCCGTGCACTGCCGACAGATGCATCGTTGGAACCGGGTGCGTAAACGACCATATTATGGGCTGCGAGCATTGTCCGTCAGGACTGGATGCCGAATGTGTGTCCCCGTATCCGTGCAAACTTGGAACCTGCGACATGAGCTCAGACCCACTGGGGCGCTGTCTGTGGACTCAGGATCCATGCGAAGACAACAATCCATGCACCACCGGCAACTGCAATGAATGGATCGGGGAATGCCGGTACGAACCGGTTTACGGTTCCTGCAACGACAACAATAAATGCACGCTGAACGATCAGTGCAACTCCAACACGATGGAGTGCGTCGGAACCCCGACCGTGTGCAACGACGGCGATGTATGTACTGATGATTATTGCGATACTGCCGATGGTGCGTGCAAGACAACGTTTAACTCGGCACCTTGCGTGGATGACGATCCGTGCAGTATCAATGAATTCTGCCTGGACGGCGCCTGTGTGTTCATCGAGACAAAGAACTGCGAAGACGGCGACGCGTGCACCGACAATTTCTGTGACCCGATTACCGGCTTATGCCGCGAAACTATTAACGCGGCTGAATGCGAAGACGGCGACCCGTGCACTGTCGGCGACTACTGCGAACTGGGCCAGTGCCTGACCGGAAATCCAAAGAACTGCAGTGATAACAACGAGTGTACGGCTGATGTATGCCGGGCCGGGGACGGCTTCTGCCTTCACACCCCGACTGCTGGAATTTCGTGCGGGGCGGCAAACAAATGCATTATCAGCGGCACCTGCAATTCGTCAGGGACATGCGACGCCACCTACAAAACGTGTAACGACCAGAAATTCTGTACCAATGATTCGTGCAACCCGACTTCCGGCCTGTGCATCTACACGCCGAACGTGCTTCCGTGCAACGATGACGACGCCTGCACCATTTCAGACGTCTGCTTCAACGGACTGTGTTCGGGGACAGACAGAATCTGCAACGACTCGATCGCCTGCACAAACGACAGTTGCAACAGTTCGACCGGGTGCGTATTTACCCCGGTCGATGCACTGTGTGACGACAACAACGTATGCACAATTGACACCTGCGTCGCAGGCCAGGGATGCACACACGTTCCAGTCGCAAACAGCCTGAACCTTTCATGCAGCGATGGCCTTTTGTGCACTCTTTCAGATGTCTGCATTAACGGGACATGCACCGGCGTTCAAAGAAACTGCGCCGACCAGATTGTCTGTACAGCCGACAGTTGCAACCCGGCAACCGGCGACTGCCTGAACCCGTACTACATTGGTCCGTGTGACGACGGCAATCCGTGTACGCAGAATGATGCATGTGGATCGGGCAGAATCTGCACCGGAACGACGCGGGTCTGTGATGACCTTATTACATGCACGCTTGACTACTGCGATTCTGTCAACGGCTGCACATTCGTGACCAGAAATGAGCAGTGCGACGACGCCAACAAATGCACCGTAGATGCGTGCGTTGCCGGAGTTGGATGCACGCACACCCCCGTCACCACCCCGATCACCTGCGATGACGCCAACCCGTGTACAACGTCAGATACATGCAACACCACAACCGGGATATGTGCAGGCATAATCAACACATGCAATGACAACAACGTCTGTACAAGGGACACGTGCTCCGCAAATGGCACCTGTCAGTATTCAGCACAGGCTGGTCCATGCAACGACAATGTCGCCTGCACAACCGGCGACGTCTGCAACTCAGGTATCTGCTACGGGACCCCGTCTGACACGCTGTGCAATGACAACAATGCCTGCACTACCGACACTTGTTCCGTGCAATCCAAAGCGTGCGTCTACACGTCATCTCAGGCATCTGTCTGCGATGACTTTGACCAGTGCACTGAAAGCGACATGTGCGACGGATTGACCTGCGCAGGTTTCCTGAACTGTCAGATCGAAGCGTGCCAGACCGACCCGCGCTGCATCATGTAATCAATTCAAGTTTTAATGTTTGTTAACGGCAGGGCGGACCTGGCCGGGGTCTATTTCGGGCAGCACTGTGCCGGCGGCGGTGTGCCATATTCACAGTCGCAGCAGGCGTCCTTGCACGGGTCAACGCAACATTCCTGATACACGTCCTCGGGAATGATTCCGTAGTCACACATGCAGCAGACTTCTTCGCATGAAATCGGGACATCAGACGTCACAACATCGGAAGCCACCGCATCGGTTGGCACAATAACGTCGGGCGTCGGCTCGACAGGCTGGACCTGACAACATTCAGTCCAGACTTCTTCAGGAATAACGCCATATTCGCAGTCACAACAGACATTTGCACAATCAATAACGACAGCGTCACCGGCGGGAACGTCCGGCTGGACGACATCGGGCGTCGGTTCGACCGGGGGAACTTCGCAGCACTCCTTCCACAGATCATCAGGAATTATCCCGTAGTCGCACATGCAGCAGACCGTTTCACAATTGCCGATATCAACTTTGGTTGTAGTGTCCTGAGCGACCTGATTATCCTGATCAAGCGCGTCAAAGACGACCACGTCCTGCGTCACATCAGAATTATTGTTTTCTTCTTCAAAACAAGCCGTTGCGCCACCCATAACAAAAGCGATCCCGGCAGCGGCGGCAGCACGGGCGGCATATTCGCGGAACTTGTGATTTTCGGCCATTGAAGCGACCCGCAGGTAACAGTAGGGATCTTCACCAACGACTCCGGCAACCGCAGTCGAAACGCACCGCGCACCACCTTTACACTGTGAAGCTTTAGAACATGTGCGGCATACGCCCTTCAATTGATCTGACGTGAATTCACGGTTAAACGCGAAGGCACCCGGCCTGAACCAAAGTTCGGCCAGTGAAAAATCACGGACTGAGCCTTCACGATAGGGGTCACTTCCATCGGCGGCTTTGGCCTGAATTGACAGACAGCCTTTAATCCCGCCATCAGCTTCAATGCCGATCGCGTCCATACCGGCACGGCAGCCTTTCCAGCATTCGTCGCGACCGCGCCAGCCACGGCCACGTAAAGTCTTATCATGGGGTCCGTAATATCCGATCGAGTCACCGACAGCCAGATGAATCCCGCCACGCCGCTTCATTTCAGCAAGCGCCGGAATCACGTCCAGCAGGTGCCTGGGACTGATAATAAAATCCTGGTCACCACAGATTTCGCCCATAGGTTTGGCAAGCTGAAGCCGCCACATCGACGCGCCTGCATCAATCGCAATCTGCCGGACTTCTTCAAGTCTGGACATGTTCCATCTGTTGATGGTCGTCATGACACCGACACTGATTCCGGCCTTGACCAGAGTCCTGATTCCTTCAACAGACTTCGCAAAACCGCCCCGCGCGCGGATTCTGTCGTGAACGTCTTCAGGCCCGTCGATACTGATGCCGACGTTGCACAGGCCGGCTTCCGCCATCAGTGCAGCCGTTCTGTCAGTAATAAGCAGACCGTTGGTCACCATATTGACGTAGATACCGCTGGCCGAAATCGCCCTGGCGATCACAAACCAGTCAGGGCGCATCAAAGGTTCGCCACCTGAAAGGGTGATCAGTTCACACCCCAGGTCTTTAAGCTGCGCAACGACGTCAAGACATTCGTCGGTTGAAAGCTCGTCGTGCCTGGCGCGGCCTGCCGATGACCCGCAATGGACGCAACTGAGGTTGCACCCGAGCGTCAGTTCCCACACGCAGTTGCGTGGGCGATGACTGGAAATCTTTGACAATTCAAGCGCCTGCGCGGAAACGGACCTTGGCAATACGTGTTCCATGACAACCCCTTCTGAAAATGGAAACTTCAACAATCATAGCGAACTAAACGGCTTGAATCAAACAGGGAAGCTGAAATCCCGCGACAGAAAGCTTTCGAGCGCCGCGTTGAACGCTTCGGGATTTTCTATGTTGGGAAGATG
>CAZFVA010000003.1:122748-132837 GCA_964522105.1 uncultured Anaeromyxobacteraceae bacterium | reverse complement strand
TGCTACCAGTTGCCATCGATCCAGCCATAGTAACGCCCCATCCAGTAAGGCAGCATGTAGTCGCAACCGGTTCTTTCTTCACCGGAATCAACGCCGCCATCAAGTTCAAACGTGCTGCGGTGCCAGATAACCATGTCAGGCGGCAGGCGGTTTGAAGGCAACGGGTACAGCGACTCGGTCGGCTGATCGGGATTGATTACAATGTCGGGATTGTCACTGTTCTTCACGTATCGATCGCGAAGCGGGGCGTCTGAAAATACAACAACCTGCCACAGCGCTTCCCACAATGCGACCGGATTTTTGTCACCGGTTGAAGACAGATACCATGCGGTCTTGACTGGATTAGCTTCTTTGACGCCCTTGCGATTAGGGGTGTTGTCGTCAAGGTTCAACCACAGCGTGTCGCGGAACACCTGATTGATTTCCGCTGAAATAATCGGGTCTTTTTCAAGCCTTGCCAGGTGGAACATGTTTTCAAACGCCATGTAAACATTGTACGTTTTAGTCGCGTAGCCACCATAAACCCACATGACGTCACGCATGATCGAAATATAATCACGGGCCAGCAGCTCCTGGTAACGTTCATTGAAGCGTTCGGCGTTTTCCATGCCTTCACTTTCAGCAACGTGTGCAGCAATCTTGAACCATGCCAGGGCACAGGCTGCATTCAGACCGCTCGGCGCGGGAAAGCCCTCAAACTTCTCGCCATCGATATTGCCGTACTTGGTCAGTTGACCATTTTTATCCATGAAATCAAGGTTGTTATCCCAGACATGGTCCATCAACTGAACTAGAAATTCCGCCGCGACAGCCTTCGTTTCCGGGTCGTCGGAAAGATCGTATGCGGCCGCCATTCCCAGCACGGCTCCGGTTGCCTGGTCACGGCTGACATCGCCGACCCAGATCCAGTCGGCAAACTCGCCTTCCCCGACGTAGCTGCGGGAATCGGGATTTTCGGGCCAGAATCCATCACTGTGATGATTATCTTCCCACGGGTCATCGGCGCGGCCATAACTGCGCCCGATAAGACCGGGAACACCGGTCAGACGCTGGAAGAACCGCCAGCCGTCGACCTGTCTTTTCAGATAAGCGGCAGATTCGTCAGTCCGCAGAACAGCTTCCCGGTACGCCATCGCCATCGTGCACTGTCCGGACTGGAACGCCGCGTCGCCAAGCGTGCTCAGGCCAAAATTCCCATCCGGGTCGTCCGGCGTCATGTTGTTGAAGCTGAACCCGTTCCAGTCATGTCTGGCTTCGTAAACTGCCTGATATCCAAGAGCCTTTGTGTAAAGAGCGCCATCGGCAGCTGGTTCGCCAACCCTTATACCGAACACATCGGCCCCTGTCGCGCTATCCGAATCAGTGACTTCCACTACAAAGTAGTAAAAGCCTTCAACCGTCGGGGTTCCAGTCCAGGCGCCCGTGTCGGCGTCAAGTGCCGTACCGGACGGCAATTCGCCTTTGATCACTTTCCAGTTGGAATACGGGGGCTTACCGCCTGTCGCAGCAAAATTAAGGGCGATCGACGAACCGGCAGCAGTTACAGGCGGAAAGAAATGAGTCACGGCGAGCGGATCAGGCTGCAAAGTTTCGGCGTCGTTGACAACATCCGATGGCGTCGTTACGTCGGCAACGTCACCAACGACGTCAGCCTGGACAACATCGGACACGTCGCCTGAAACGGAGTCAGCGACATCGCCTGATACCACATCGCCAGAATCTGACGACACATGACCATCAGACACATCAGACACCGACTGTCCACTGGAACAGGCGACCGCAGCAACAAGACCGACACACAGTAAAACCACCGGAATAAAACGAATATTCTTCATATAAAACCTACATATCCCCTGAAATGAACCCAAAATAACGACCCATCCAGTAAGGCGTCAGGAAACCGGCCGGATTGACCGCATTGTTCGGGTTGCCGGTACAGACTTCAATCTGACTGACATCCTGCCACCACTCAAACGTTGATGTACATCTGTCTTGAATCGGCAGAACTTCAGCGGCCAGATTGGGGTAACGTTCAGACATGCACCAGATTTCAAGGGCGCTGTTGTCGCGGGTCCGCTGAATCTGGGTTTCGGGGAAGGACTTTAAAATGCAGACGCCGTCTTCCACAAGGTTTTCCATCAAGCCGCGACGCTCTTCCGTCATAAGGCCGTTACCTTCAACCGCCGCAATCATGAAATTATAGAACGGTATCTGCATCGACCAGATGTCACGCCCTTCGGAGTCCGGGCCGCGGCTGGCGCCTTCGAAAAGTTCCCGATATCGCTGCCTTTCCAGTTCAGACGGCTCGTACCAGATCCAGTTCAGGTAAGCCAGCATCATCATGGATACGTTATCAAAGTTGGTGTCGCACCCCATCAGCAGGCCAAGGTTATTAATGTAGGTGGTGTAGTCGGTCCCGACTTCAAGCTCAGGTTCAATGCACTTCTTCTGGCCTGATTTCTGAAGCAGGCAGTCGTAATACTCGTCAAGTAGCACGTCTTCGCCCGACACCATCGCCGCAGACTTGATCCACGCCAGCGAGTTCTGCGCGTTGAAGCCCGGGAAATGGTCCAGAGACATGGCGTACATGGACCCGAAACGCGTCGGACGACCATCCCAGTCTGTCAGCCAGTACTTGTTATTGATTATATGGTGGGCAAGTTTGGACAGTATTTCCGTAGCCATGACGCGGACATCTGAATCATCGACAACCTTTGCACAGACGCCGGCGGCGTATGCATGACCGGAATATTCATCCTTGGACACGTTGCGCTTCCAGCAGCGACCGGCATACATCACGTCAGTACAGGAATCAGGGTGTTTGACCCACTCAAGTTTCACAGGGTCATAATCAATGAAGCAACCATCCGTATCAACCTTGACCCAGTTATTGCCGCGCGTCAGCTCATTCGGCGGTGCATATTCCATCGGATCTTCCGGGCAAGTCTGCATCGGTGCGATCGCCGGGTCCGACGCTTCGCGGGCATAAAGGCCCGGAACGCCTGTAATTTTCATCAGTTCGTATGTCCCGGACAGCGTTCGCTTAACGTTTGCCAGCGCTTCGGGATCCTGGGTCGCGCCGTACCTGAAACACTGGGACACAAGGTAAAGACTTGTCCATAACCCATTGTTTTCGTTGCTGTTCAAACTGCAGACAGGCAACTGATCATCGCTGACGATTTCGGTCGGAATCGGCCCGTCGCACTGGATGTCGTACATTCTGGCCACGTTTTCATGCGCGCCTGCCTTCGGCTCCTGATGAAGCTTCGGGCCAATCCAGTCGTAATAAGCGGCCTTTGCAGCCATCGTCTTTGTCGTTCCCGTATCAGCGGCACAATCGGACCACGGGCCGGCAGGCGGCAACCACGGTTCGCGATAATCAAACGGCGGCCGGACAAACGCATCTGATGCATCCGCGACATCCACACCAACAACGTCATCAACAACGTCTGACGCGACATCCACTGAATCCGCCAGTAAATCGTCCACATCCTGACGCACGTCTGCGACAGCATCGACAGGCACATCGTCAGAAATATTGACGTCAGCATCACTCGCGACGTCCAGGACCAGATCAGCCCCTTCATCAGACGGAACCGCCCCTTCCGAGCAGGCTGTCAAAACCAGAAAACACGCGGCCATAACGTACGGAAACATAGATAGAGCGCCCCGGTGCATTGTATCCTCCTTGGTAACCATAACAGCCCGTAGTAAAATGCGGCTGGTGCCGGTGCAGATTATTGATAAGCCGGAACGGCGTCAACCGCTGGAATCCACAAGGGTCCATCAGTCGTCACCATTTTGCAGCAAACCCTTTAATTTTACTGGGAATTATTCTTGTCCACAGTGACGATGCGAACTTGACAATTCCGCACTCACACTGTGACAATCGACCTCAATCTACAGGCGCTTTCGTGGCCTGTGGCTTAGCGGCCGAGCTAACTCGGCGTGTTACAACAAGGTTTTTATAAATGATTGAAAAATTCATCGGCCGAATCGCCGGCCTCTCCGCCAGAAATCCATGGAAGTTCCTGGCGGCCGCGGCTGTCATCTGCGGAATGTCGATATGGGCCCTGATGATCATGCCGACTTTCACGTCCAGAAACGCCCTGCTTTCAGCAAAAAGCGACGTCGTCCAACGCTTTAACCACTACATGGAAAACTTCGGCGCCGCTTCGGATTTGATAATCGCCATCGAAGGCGCCCCCCGGCAGGATCTTGAAGAGTACGCCCGGGAACTCTCGAAGCGCCTGGAGACCCTTCCGGAAGTCAAGACTGCAGACGCAAATCTTGATCTGAACTTTATGGTTTCCCATTCATACACGATGCTGCCGCGCGACCAGTTCGACAAGGCCGCAACCTTCATGGATGGCCTGTTGAACATGGACGGCAAGGTTCCGGCAAACGTCGAAGAGGCGTTAAGCCGCAGCACCGAATATTTCAGCAACCCGCCGTCTATCCCGACATCCAATATAGACATGAGTTCAGCGAAGAACGCGCTTAACGGCATGCAATTCTTCCTTGATGAATGGCTCCGGTGGCTCGATTCCGAAACTACCCCTGCGAAAATTTCCTGGGAAAAGCTTCTTGCTGACCAGCCTGAAGCCCAGAAGTTGGTTGTCGGTAACGGCTTCTACGATTCTCACGACGGCAAGATGCTGTTCCTGTTCATCCGCAAAGCCGAGGCATCAGAAGCCTACGAATTCATTAAGCCTTTTTACGAGAATATCGAAAAGACCAACGAGACGCTCAAAGCGGAATGGAAGGCTGCCGGAAGGAACGTTCCGACAACTGGACTGGCCGGGATGCCATCGACCCTTTACGAAGAATTCAGCTACATCGGGAAGGGCGTCACCGTAACAATAATCGGGGCCGGTATCCTGGTCTTCCTGGTCATCTTCTTCGTCATGAAATCGTTCAGACGCGGCATCGTCGTGTTCGGGGCGATGGGTATCGGCTCAGTCTGGAGTCTTGGCCTGATTTACCTGACAGTCGGTCACATGACGATGGTAACCAGCGCCTTCACCGCCATCCTGTTCGGCCTGGGGGTTGACTACGGGGTCTTCATATCGTCCAGAATCCTTGAAGAAATGAAACGTGGCGTTCCCCTGATGGAAGCCATAATGATCGGAACGGCGGCGTCGTCCAAACCGGTTATCACTGCCGGCATCGCATCGACTCTTGTCTTCGCTGCTCTGGCAACCGTTGAATTCACCGGCTTTTCGGAGCTTGGCCTTGTTGCCGCCTGCGGCGTCGTAACTGTTCAGATATCCACATTCCTTATGCTTCCGGCGATTTTTGTCCTTATTAAACCCAAAAACAAAGAAACGACCGGCGTCAACCACGCTGATGTAAGCCCCGGAACCGGCCGCGTAATGCCGAAACCGATCGCGGCAACCGTTGTGCTTGTCGCTGTAGCTCTGGCCGCTTTCGGCGCCTGGAAAGGCCTGAATCTACCGTTTGACTACGACGTACTGAACATGCTTCCGGCCGACTCGCAGACCGCCATCTATTCCAAAAAGATGGTCAAAGAAAGCGACTACCAGTCTGAAGTCGTCATCATGATGGCCAAGTCGCTTGAAGAAGCACGCGAAATGGTGCCGAAAGCCGAAAAGTTAAAGACTGTCGTCAAGGTCCAGTCCCCGATGAGTTTCTTCCCTGCTGACGCCGCCGAACGCGTGGAACCGGCCAGGCGTGTTGGAAAAATCCTTTCTGAATCAGATGTTGCAAAGTTCGTCATGGATGAAAAGAACTTCATCCTGCCTGACAACGGCGCGCCACTGCAGATTGCTTCAATGCTCGAGCAGGCGCTTGAGATGCTTGATGACTATCAGGAAGCTTCGTTCAATGCCGGTCACGGCGAACTGGCCAATTCTCTTGAGGGTGTCAGGTCACGGGTCGCAAAGATCATCGCAAAGTTAAAGGCGGATCCTGCAAAAGCTGGAAAGGCGAACCAGGCATTCCTGACCGCGATGATGAGCGACGCCAGATACATGGTGTCGAAGCTGTCAATGTGGAAAGACGCCAAAGTCCTTACCGCCGCAGATCTTCCGGACAATCTCCGCAGCCGGTTCTTTGGAAAGGACGGCTCGGTTGCGATGTACGTCTATCCTGCAAAGTCGGTCTATGACATCGCGTTCCTGAAAACGATGATGACAGACATTTACGCAATCAATCCGACGGCCACCGGTTTCCCGACGACACACAACGTTCAGGCCGAACTTGCCAAATCAAGCTTCTTTACCGGAACACTGCGCGCAATTATCGTTTCGATGCTTTTCCTGCTGATAGTCCTTCACAGCATCCCGGCTTTCCTTGTCGCTGCACTTCCACTTCTTGTCGGCGAGGGCTGGATGCTCGGGATACTGGCAATTCTGGGCGAGTACACCGGATTCAAATACAACTACGCCAATATCATCGCGCTGCCCTTGTTGATGGCCCTCGCGCTGGACTACGGCGTCTGGTTCGCACATCGATACCATGAGCTTGTGGAGTTGAGCCCGTGGCAGGTACTGAAGGTCGCCGGCCTGCCAATTATGGTGGCCGCCCTTACGACCCTGGCAGGTGTCGGGTGTCTGGCACTGGCCGAATACCGCGGCATTTCAACTCTGGGAATTGCTGTTACAATTGGTCTGGTTTGTTGCCTTAGTTGTGCGCTGGTGATTTCACCGGCAGTCGGGCAATTATTCCGCAAGGTGAAAAAATGAGAAAGTTAGCATTCACAGCGTTTGCAGCCATATTAGTCGTGACAATTGCCGCCGGTGCAGGCGCCGCGACCAGATCCCTTGTACTTTGTTATCCCGGCGGAAACGTCAAGGAACGTGACGCCAAGCCGGCGACAGACCAGATGCTGCGGGTCGTGGAAAAGCTTGCCGGTTGGACAGAAAACCTGTTTACAACAGAATTTACATCCGAAGCCGAAAAATGCGACACACTGATGGCGGCCAATCCTGATTTCGCTATTGTTTCGCTTGGTTACTACCTCTCCCATGAAGACAAGTTAATTGCCATGGTCCAGCCGAAAATTGATGGCAAGGCGACTGAAACTTTCAGGGTTCTGGCAAAAAAAGGAACTTTCAGTTCAATGGATGCACTGAAAGGAAAGAAGCTTGGCGGTACGCCTTTTGCCGAACCAACTTTCGTTGAAAAGGTCGTCTTTGCCGGCAAATACCCCCTCGCGGCTTACACACTTGATAAATCAACCAAGGCGTTGAAAACCCTGCGCGACCTTTCGGAAGGCACCGTTGATGCAGCCCTGGTTACTGATCAGCAATACTCAAGCCTGAAGTCCCACCCGCTGAACAAGGATCTTGAAGTCATTTTCACGTCAAAGGCTTTGCCGTTGATGCCGATGGTCGCCAGCAAAACAAAGACTTCCGCGGACGACAGAAAGAAATTCACCGCGACAATGGAAAAATTCTGCAGTACGAAAGACGGCACGCAGTTCTGTGAAATGTTCGGCATCAAGGGCTTTGTCAAAACCGACGAAAAGACTTTCAACGAGGCCAGATCACTGTGGAAATAGCTCACCGCATCGTCTTGTCCTTCGTCGCCCTGTCTGCCTGTTTTATTACAGGGTGCGGGCCGGCTTTCAGCGGAAAACTTTACGTACTTGAATCGCTTGATTCGTGTCCTGATAATCTGGAAGACGCACTGGCCCCGGTCCACACTGACATCAACCGTTCGTCCATGTCGCAACTCAGTTGTGCGCTTTCGGCCATCCGGGGCATGAAACCGCCGCTTGCCGCTGCATCACTGCAGGCTTCACAACTTTGCTCGGTACTGGCGGAAAGCAGCCCGGAAGGCGACGCAGGGACGGCAAGAAGACATTCGATAGCGCGGGAAGGGGTTGCCTGGGCCGAATATGCAATGGCAACAGGCGCACTGCTCGAGCCCGAGTCGTCCTATTACTACGCTGTAAATCTTGGACTGGCCGTTTCTGACACCATCATGAAGGCCATGCGCAGCCTGGGCAAACTACATAAGCATATGGTGCGCGCGCTGAAGATGGACCCGGACATTGACTTTGGTGGCCCGAGACGTTTGCTTGGATACTTTCTTACGCGGGCTCCGGGATGGCCGATGGGCCCCGGGGATCCCGACCGCGGCATGGAATTACTTGAAGAAGCAGTAGTGCTGTTTCCCGATTACCCGCTGAACCACCTTTATCACGCTAAAGGTCTGTGGGAAGCACAGGAAGACGCCGAAGCCGCTCTGGACCAGATCGAACAGACTATCGACCTGCTTAAAGCCGAAAGCTGGGGCATCCGGCGCTACGTCTGGATAAAGGACATCAAGAAGCTTGCCGAAGACATCGTCGGCCCGGAAAAAGCGGCCACGATCATGGCACGCCTGAATGGCACCAACAAACCCAGTAACGAGTAACCCGGGCAGCGGAGGATTCCTGTGATTCCGGGCAATTCACATGCCTGCAGGAATTTGGCTGCATTCGCTTCAATTGTATTTCTTGCGGCACAAATCTGGCTATGTATCAGACCTGCAACCGGCGTCCAGCCTGCCGGACGCGAATTCCTTGGCTTTGCACATCTTCCGACCGACCATTACGCCTACACGATGTACGCTGAACAAACCAGGGCCGACGGCGCAATCCTGACAAAGAATCTGTTCACGACGGCCCCGCAGGACGGACGGTTCCTGATGATCGGGCTGGTAGCAGCCGGGGCCATTGAATCAATTATTCCCCTGCCGGGGCCGATCGTATGGCACACGCTTAGAATACTGGTGCTGGCCCTGTTCTGCCTGTTGCTGTGGCATCTGTGCCTGGCTGTTTTTGACAGACCCGGCCGCGCCCTGGCGGCTCAGATATTCGTTCTTTTTTCCGGCGGAATAGACTGGCTGATCAGGCCACTTCTGTATCAATGGCTGTCAACGTCTGGATACGCGTGGGCAAATTTCCTGGATAACCCATGGAACTTCAACATTTTTTATGCCTCTACAAATCTGGTCTGGGCTATCCCGACAACTGTGATTACGGCCCTTGTCCTGTTTCAGATTCGTAACAGGCAATCCCTGCCGAAAAATCGATTCGCACTGCACCTTTCAGGTTTTATAAGCGGACTTGGATTCGCAGTTCTATGGTTTCTGCATCCTTATTCAGCCATGGTCTGGGGACTGGCTGTCGTCGTTTCTGTATTCGTCCCGAACCAGACCGGACGCCCGTATCTTCCAGCCCTGGGCCAATCACTATTTAATAATCTTGCGGCACTTACAGGGCCGCTGACAGTGGCTGCCTTCATCATATGGTCATCCGAAGATCCTGTCGCCGCGGCGTCAAACGCCCAGACCGGGCTGTGGAAGCTGAATTACCCGGTTTTTCTGTACCCGATAGTTTACGGGCCCTGGGTCGCGCTGCCCTTTTTCCTTATTCACCGTAATCATGAAAAAGCTGCTGCGCTGAAACCGGGCGGCAGCTGGCTTGTTATCTGGCTTGCCGCAGCGTTTGCCCTGACGTTGAACCCGTTTGTGACCGGCGCGAAGTTCCAGTCTTCGATATTCATCCCGCTGGCCCTGCTTGAGATGGCCGGTCTGTATGCCGTTCTGGACAGGCTGGCGGCCCGAAAACAAACCAGGAATGATAATAAAAACAAGATGTTCAACGTTACTGCGATTGCCACATTTCTGTTGGTGACTTCCGGAAACTCAATCGCCGGACTGGCCGTTGACGTCACGCCCGAAAGTTCACGATTTGCCGCAACCGCATCGACCGAACACCTGGCCGCCCTTGAATTCCTGCGTAATCAACCGTCCGGCGGCATCCTGTGTGACCCGTGGGAAGGCATGATTGTGCCGTGGAAAACCGGCAAACCGGTATTTGCAGGCCAGTGGTTTCTTTCAACACGCTACAACGAAAAAGCTGACCTTGTTAAGTGGTTCTTCTCGGGCGGGGGAAAACCTGAACAGATTGCAGGATTTCTGAATTCCGCCGGTATCTCATATGTAATGTACGGTCCGCGCGAAGCCGCTTTCGGCCCGATGCCACAAATAGAAGGTCTTACAAGAATTTACAGACAGGCCGACCGGGAAATCTGGCAGTTCAAAGGCAACGCGGCAGCGCAGTAACAAAGACCT
>CAZFVA010000003.1:102325-122648 GCA_964522105.1 uncultured Anaeromyxobacteraceae bacterium | reverse complement strand
CGACCGGGAAATCTGGCAGTTCAAAGGCAACGCGGCAGCGCAGTAACAAAGACCTCGTAACCGGATAAGCCGCGTAAATCGCCCCTGTTACTTCTTCTTTTTCCTGTCGGAAAGCAGGCCGAAGGACAGCCTTAAACCGACAAGCGCAGTGTCTGTACCGACATAACGCCCGATATCGCTGCCACCGACAGGAACGTAAAGGTCGCGGGAATACGACGCAAACACCCCGACGAATTTCCAGACAGTCACGTCAGCCACGATTGATCCGTTAAGCCTGTCCGCGGCCGCATCGTCATTGGCTGCGCCAAATCCTCTGGCAGTCAGGGAGCCCGTCAGAATCAGCCTTTTTGGGACGGTGACCGTGACGCCCATCCGATATCTGGTAAAAAAGCCGTCTTCATCGATATCAGCGCGGAACCACGCTGAAAGCCAGGGATCCCACTCAGCCATCACACCGACCGAACCGCCCATGCGATCGAAACTGCCGGATTCAAGAAACGCCTGCTTTGAAACGGCGCCCGGGAAGATATTGCGCCACGAGCCAAAGTCGTACCTGTCGGCCATGTAAAGATTGTCAAAATACCCTGCCGCGAAGCCGCTTTCCATAAAGCGCCACTCGCCCTGGACAGTAAGCCTGAATTTGTTATTGATGCGGAAGGCCAGATCCAGCCCGACATGACCGGCATCAGCAAGCCCTATCCGCGACCAGGCGGTCCACGGCGTGACTTCGGCCCAGTCGGCAGCGCGAAGCGGCCACCGCATGTCCACTGACCATCCTGTAACTGCATCTGAACCCTGCGAAACAAGGCCATGCTCGTCAGGCAGAATGCTGCCCAGTGTGTATGGTGCAAAGATGTCGGTGGCGACCGACACTCCAAATTCAAGCTTGCCGACAAGGCCATTTTTGTCCACGAACCACAGCGGGCGCACGTAAATGCGACCACCAAAGACTGACGGCCCCAGAAAGGAATCCAGAAACAGGTCGGCACCTGCCGGGTCCCAGTGCAGTTTTGCAAAAATCCCGGTACGCCAGTGATCGGTATCAACGGTGCCGTAAAACATCGAAACCAGGTTACCTGCACCAAGCGTGTACCCTTTCAAACTTTCGAAACCGACTGATATATCACCAGATTTAGTCCTGTAACCAAGACCGCCAAGGATGCGCCCGTAATCAGACACTTCATCCCAGTCCTGGTCACGAAGCCCACCGGAATCAAACCGCATCGGGGCAATCAACGAACTGTAGAATCCCTTACCGCCCGCGGCAAACACGACATCAAACCCGCCGGTCCACTTGCGATGAATCGCACCGCCAAGGCCTGACACCTGAAGCTCAATGTATGGTTTTTCCAGATCTTTTTCTTGTGCCGCAGCGATGCCGGGACAAACTGCCGCTGCCACAAAAATAATCGCTAATGCTGGTATCAGTCTTCCCACGCTCATGCTTCCGATTGTGCCACACACCGGGTCCACAATGGCAACGCGGCGCCGGTAATTAGTTGGGGATCCGCCCATAACGGCGTAATCCGGCCGGTAAAGAACAGTTGGTAATCTAAGGATAAAATCGGTAACATTCCGTGCAGGTCAGTTTGTTTTTGCTTTTGATGTTCCCAGGGGGTCCGGCCATGAATAAATCACATTTAATCAAAGTTTTCCCGGTAGTTATATCAACGGCGGTAATGTCGCTTTTCCTTCTTGGTGCCGAGGGCGGTGCATGTTTCCCCCCTGCCGAGCCGGTAACAGAAGATGTTTCCACCGGCGAAGAGTGTGCCGTACCGGTTGACTGTAACGGCCTGAACCATGTCGAATGCGACGGTGCCTGGCAGTGCGTCGAAGGCTGGTGCAACTGGAAATGTGGAAGTGACACACCGGACTGTTCAACGGCAGCAGACTGCACCGGCGACCCGCTGGTGAACTGCATCGGCGCCTGGGAATGCCTTGAAGGCGCGTGCTCGTGGAAATGCGGCGGTGAATGCATCGTGACACCCGAAATCTGCGACGAATTCGACAACGACTGCGACGGCCTTATCGACGAAGGCTGCGAAACCCCTGACGAATGCGTCACAAACGACGACTGCGGGCAGGGCTATATCTGCGATGGCGGGCTGTGCGTCTGGAACCCGACCGAGTGTTCGGTTGACCTTGACTGCCCTGAAGGTTACTTCTGCGACAGCGGCCTCTGCCAGCCCGGCACGCCCGTCGAATGTACTACCAATGATGACTGCGGCGAAGGCGCCGTCTGCAACGATGGCATCTGCATCCCGGTTACGCCCGTCTGTTCAAGCGACGAAGACTGCGGCGAAGGCTGGACATGCGTTTCCGGCGAATGTCTGTCAGCCCGCCTGCCGTGCTCAGCCGACGTTGACTGTCCTGAATTCCAGTACTGTTCGTTCCTGTGTGGCGGGGGAACCCCTGCAAGAATCCCGTGCGCCGGCGAATGTGTTGAAATTGAATGCGTGCCGTCAGAAGAGATCTGCGACAAGCTGGACAATGACTGTGACGGCATCGTCGATGACGACTGCGTTACGCCGGTCGAGTGCACTGCGGACGCAGAGTGCCTTGACGGTTCGTTCTGTGATTTTTCCAAGATCGACCAGAGCGGCTGCTGCATGCCGGACCAGGTCTGCCTGATGTACCTTCTGCCCTGCGTCGGTACCTGCACAGTAAAACCTGTTGCTGACTGCGAGACAAGCGTTGACTGCCCGGGCGGACAGTATTGCCGGATCCTGTGCGGCAACGGCTGGTGCGCCGGTGACTGTGTCGATCTTGTCGGTAACTCCTGCACAGGCGACAAGGACTGTGGCGCGGAAATGGAATGTGCGTTTCCGTGGGCCTGCCCGATGTGCATCGGCTGCGAATGTTTCGGTGAATGCCACAAAGCTGGCCTTGCGCCGCTGAAAGACGGCGAATGCTGGTACGACAGCGACTGCGCTTCAGGTCTGACCTGCATCGGCGAGCAGATATGTCCGATCGGTGCGATGTGTCTTGTTGGCGACAGCCCTGGCAAGTGTCAATAATCATTCCCTGCATGAAAAGGTCAAACTGGTTCAACAAATATGGCTGCCAGACACAAAATTCTGATTGTTATTGTAATGGCCGTCTGTTTTGCCAGCGGCTACGGTATCTACTGGTGGCACGAGACCAGTCTGGACAACATAGCTGTCAGCAATCTTGACTACCGGGGACCTGCCCTTGATGCCACTTTAAAGCTGCTGACGGGGGACGAAAAAAACACCGCCGATGCGAAACTGATCCTCGGGCGGCTCCCGGAATATGAACAGGTGGGCATAATCAGAGTTCTGGCAAAAAATGACCTGAATTCGGTACGGATGTTCGCAGTCAGATACATGAGATCAATGCGTGACATTCCGCAGTTAAGAGCTGAACTGGCCAGAATGGCAGTTGAAGACCAGGACGAAACTATCGCAAGGCTGGCGTCCCGCGCACTTGCCGGAAGGCGCTGAAAGAATCCCCTGCCCTTTTTTTCACATGTTTCACGCTTATCGCAACGGCCTGACCGGTCCATCAGTTTGTCCAATAGTCCTTATAGGACTACACTTGATGACTGGTTACAAAAAGTCTCGCCGGCTTCGAGGAGGGGATATGAAACTTTCCAACAAAAGTTTGCTTCTTGCATCAATACTTTTCGCTGTGTCATGCGGTGCTCCGAACAGCGAAAAGGACATCATGGATTCATCGGAACCTGATGTTATTTATGATGTAATTCAAGATGCAACAGACACCCTTGAAGTCGTGGTTGATTCCGACGTTGCGACTGACGCCGATGGTCGCATCGAAGATACCGTTACGGACGAAGGCATCACGACCCTGGATGTCCCGCTGGAAATCCCGGACGTTTGTGCGTGCCGCAGTAACGAAGACTGCGCAGACACTTTTGAAGATCTTTCCGTATGCGAAAAGGCTGAATGCAGCGAATGCGCATGTATCAGACTGTTCAAGGATGATGAAGAGTCCTGCGATGACGACAACGTCTGTACCGAAAACGACAAATGCCTGGACGCTACATGTGTTGGCGGAGCCAATATCTGTTCATGTACCACAGACGAGGACTGCGCCGTCCACGACAACGGCAACCTCTGTGACGGAAGCTTCAAATGCAGTCTGACCGTTACTCCCCCGGTCTGCGAGATTGACCCGGCATCCATTTCGGTTTGCGAAGACACTCAGGATCACCCGTGCCGGACCGTCGGATGCGATCCCGCAACAGGTGCATGTATTGACGTTTTCATTAACGAAAACGGCTTCTGCGATGACGCAGTAGACTGCACCATTGATGACAAATGCATTTCAGGCGTGTGCATCGGCACAACGATGGATTCACTTTGCAATGACGGCGACGCCTGCACTGACAACTCGTGTGACTCTGCATCAGGCTGCGTTTACATAAATAATGAAGGCACGTGCGAAGACGGCAACCTGTGCACGCAGAACGATTCATGCCTGAATGGCAACTGTATCCCGGGCTCTGCAGTCGTCTGTTTTGACAACAATGACTGCACATCAGAAGAATGCGTTCCGGGGACTGGCTGCGTCTATACCAATCTTGAAATCGACTGCAACGACGACGATGCCTGCACCGGACAAGACTCCTGCCTGGAGGGCACGTGCAATGGCAGCAACGAAATCTGCTGTAATGACGAGACCGACAATGACAACGACGGCAACACCGACTGCGACGACGCCGACTGCATTGATAGCTCAGATTGTCCTGTTCTAGACGTCAGTTGCATGATGATGGCACCAGGTGTCTTCAGCGGTTCTACAGGTGATTCATTTACTGCAAACGTTATGATCGGCGCAGCCGGGGTCACTACTTTAACATTTGGATTTGACGCACATCCGCAGATACGTGTTCAGTACGCTGTCGGGCCGGCGAACACGGCTGCTGTTGACCTCGGATCCCTGTCCTGGACCAGCGCATCGCCAGATCCGGCGACGGCGCATCTGACATTTGATTACTGGACCGGAAACATCGTAGTCCCGGCAATCACAGACAGCTCACTTTCCCGTGATTTCATGTTCCGCGCTTCGGGTGACAAGGGCACCACATGGACCTACTGCGATAAAGACGGTTCTGCAAACGGGTACGCACCCGAACAGTCAGGCAAGCTTTCAATCACACCGCCTTACAAACTGATGTTTTCCGAATACATGGAAGGCACCGGGTACTACAAGGCACTCGAAATCTATAACGCCGGTCAGTTCCCGGCCTACCTGGGCAACTGTTCTGTACTGATATATGCAAACGGCATGACAACGACAAGTAACTCGACGATCCTGAACAATATTGACGTTGCGCCCGGGGGTGTCTTTACAGTCTGCAGCGACTCAATCCTGCCGGCCGCAGCCGAACTTTGTGACTTACAGACCGTGAAGATTAATTATAACGGTGACGATGCTGTGGCCCTTATCTGCAGCGGCGTTGTTCAGGATGTAATCGGCGTAATCGGAACGCGACCGACTTCCGGTGGCTGGGGATCCGAAGACGTCTCGACCAAAGACCGTACAATCAGAAGATCCTGCCTGGTCCAGTCCGGAACAGGTGCGGCACCTCAGGTATTTGCCGATGGCGAATGGATTGGTCTTGCTGTCGACACATGGATTGGCCTGGGGTCAAGACTGTGCTCGGGCGATTGCGTTGATAACGAAGGTGAAACGTGTTGTGAAGACTCCATCGATTCCGATCTGGACGGACTGACAGATTGTGATGACTCTGACTGCAAAACGGCCGTAGCCTGCCAGATACCTGTCGACTGGTGTCAATTTGCCGAGCCGGTTTTGATACGTGGGTCGGCCGGAATGTCGATCGAGACGTCAGGCTGGGTCTTTGTGGCCGGCATGACCGACATGACAACCGATAACGACAACCCGCCAGGAATTGTTGCCCAGTTCGGTTATGGCCCCGACGCGACAATCCCCGACCTGTCATGGACCTGGTCTGCGGCACACGTTAACAGTTCAAACACATCGCCCCTGGACTACGCAGACACATACTCGTCCGATTTCGTTGTCCCGAATATACCTGAGGATTCTTACGACACGGCTTTCAGGTTCTCGGCAGATGGCGGTTACTCATGGACGTACTGTGATACTGACGGACTGGACGACGGTTACACCGCTGCACAGGCCGGCAGCCTCGAGGTTGTCTTCAGTCCGAATATGCTTTTTTCAGAATACGTCAGCGGCACAGGTAACGACAAAGCCCTTGAAATCATTAATTTCAGTGGCAGATCCGTTGACCTTGGATACTGTGACATAACAATTTATGCCGACGGTGCGCTGGGATCATCGGCTTCATTCCCGATAGCCCACGGAGTCATGCTGGCGGCTGACCAGACATACGTCATCTGCAAGACCGGGGCATCAGGTGATCTTTCGCCGTACTGCGACATGTTCAAATCGCTGCTGGACTTCAACGGAAACGACACCGTAACACTGACATGTGAAGACAAGTTGATGGACGTATTCGGCAGGCGGGGCGAGAACCCGGGCGAAAATGGATGGGGAACCGAAGACATCACATCAGCGGCGCATACACTGAGGCGCCATTGCGACGTATTGACCGGCGACATTGATACGTCAAACGCATTTAATCCCGCCATCGAATGGTGGGGCTTCCCTGTCAACACCATAGAAGGACTTGGCACCGTTCTTTGCGGCTCACTGTGTTACGAAAACGGCATGGAGATCTGTTGCGACGACACCGAAGATAACGATCTCGACGGCCTGACCGACTGCATGGACCCGGACTGCGTTGATGCCCCCGAATGTGAAATTCCGGTAGTCGAATATGCAGCCCTGGAACAGCCGCACATATTGACGTTCCTTTTTGGTGCAACTTCAAACACGATCAACGCCCGCGTCTTCGTTCCCGGCGTCACCGGATTTGTCGGCCAGGGTGCCGGAGTCAGAGCTGAGGCCGGTTACGGAGCTGACGGCTCGATTCCAGACAGCACCACATGGACATGGGTTTCAGCCACATACACAACAGATTTGGATACCAGTGACGACCGATACTCAGCAACACTCACAGGCGTTCCTGTAGGTACATGGGACTACGCATTCAGATTCTCGACCGACAACGGCATCACATGGGTCTATGCGGACAAGGAAATAAATGGAAATACTGATGGTTATTCACCGGCAGATGCGGGCAGCATGACGGTTAATGCATCGGTGGAAACTGTCTGTGACGACGACATCGACAACGATGGCGACCTGCAAAAAGATTGCTTCGACGACGACTGCGTCCTGGAACCATACTGCCAGGCCGAAACTGTCTGTGACGACACAATCGACAACGATGGCGACTTGCTGACCGACTGCAACGACCCGGACTGTGTAGCTGATCTGGCGTGTATCCCGCTTCCCGCATTGATCTTCAGCGAGTACCTGGAAGGCTCTTTATTCAACAAATTCGTCGAGATTCAAAACTTCGGAACAGAAACCATTTCTTTGACTGGTTGCCAGATATTGATTTACTACAACGGCAACATGGAACCGGACACTGCCAGAGTCACCCTGACAGGGGACCTGACGGCAGGCGATGTCCTGGTCGTTTGTAACAATCAATTTTCAGTCGATCACATCGCCAACTGCGACACGTTATCTTCTGCCCTGGGATTTAACGGGAACGACTCGGTCGTTCTTGCGTGCGACGGCAGGATAATTGATTCAATCGGCAAGGTCAGTGAAAGCCTGACGACCGGATGGGTCGCGTCTCCCGGTGGCTGGGACACGAAGGACGAAGGACTTTGCCGTAGTGTGCTGACCCAGGACACGATTATCGACGACGAATTCAACCCTGCAATCCAGTGGGACGCCTACGGAAACGACTACTTCGCTGGAATGGGTATAACAGGCTGCGATCCTGTATGACCGGTAATCCACCAATTGAACCGACTGATCAGCCGGTAGAAAAGGTGCGTTTCTGGCTGTTCACGACTCACATGACAAGAAGGACCCTGCTCCCACCAGTCCTGTCATTGTCACTGATGCTTATATGGTTGCTGATCTACTTTCTGGGCCCGCGCAACGCCGATGGCAACATGCATCCGGCAACCCTGCTTCTGGCCGGGGCAAAAATAAACGATCTTATAGCTGCCGGGCAGATCTGGCGTTTACTGACGGCCATATTTCTTCACGTTGACTCGACACACCTTTTCATCAACGCAATCGGCATATTCTTTCTGGCACAGATTTGTGAAAACTTACTGGATACAGCCAGCACCTTCATCATCTTCATAACGGGCGGGGTCGCTGGGTTCGCGCTCAGTTTCGCGCTCGGGGCCGGCCCGTCACTGGGATCATCCGGTGCTTCATACGCGCTTCTTGGCGCACTGCTTGCATTCACCGTACGACACAGAAAAAACCTGCCTGAAAACTTCCGAAAAATCTTTCTGCTGGCCATCGCCATATGGCTTGCCATCACCGTCGGATACAGTTCAAAAAACAGCAACGTCGATCACGCCGCTCATGCAGGTGGAATGATAACTGGCTTCCTTCTGGGACTTCTGACCGGCAAAAACCCTCAGTGTTTAAGCATAGTTACCATCAAGCCTGCTGGATGGCTGAAGCCTTGTGCATATCTCTTGATAATTGCTTCAACAATCTGCCTGTCAACTGGTGGCGCAAGCCTGGCGCGGGCTTTTGATATGCCTGACCCGGGGCGGACGACCGTAAAATGGGCAGACGCGGCTGTAACCATACCCGCTTCATGGAAACACGGACGCATGTGGGGCTCTGAGTGCCGCCTTGATGCCGTAACACCGGTTCAGCACATTGTGAATACCGGCACCCTTTGTTTGAAAGACCCATGGGGATCAATCCTTATCCTGGGGAAGGGTCGTCAGTTGGCACCCGGAGTAAACATAGACCTGTCGATGAGTATTAAACGCGGCTTCAAGACTCCGGTCAGCCAGACCGAAAACAATATTACCCAGCAACTGATACCGGTTGACAGTGAAAATACTATCGCCTTCCTTAGTTATGACATACTTGCCGAAATGTACCAACCGATGCTTGAAAGCATTATCAAGTCGGTAAAATTCAGATAACTCAACAGAAAATCTATTTAATCAAGTGACTTGCGCTGATGATTGAGCGTCACGGACGACCTATTGAGTAGTAGGTGAACCCGAGCTCTCGAAGCCGCTGACCATCATAGATGTTGCGCCCATCAAAAATGACATGACCGGCAAGGCGTTTCATCACATCGTGATAATCAGGGTTTCTGAATTCGCCCCACTCGGTCACAAGAACAAGCGCATCGGCATCATCAAGAGCTTCATCGCAGGAATCTACGACAGTCACAAGGCTGTTTTTACCGATCACATCAACGGCCAGTGCTGTCTTCGCCGCAACCGGATCGTATGCGGCCACTGCGGCACCACGGGCGGTCAAACCCCTTATGATCTCTATTGAAGGCGCTTCCCGCATGTCGTCAGTATTTGGCTTGAAGGCAAGGCCCCATAACGCGAATTTCCGCCCCGTAAGGTCTTCGCCAAAGTGCCGGACTATCTTGTCCACAAGCAGTTTCTTCTGGTCGTTATTGACGTCCTCGACGGCTGAAAGCACCCTCATTGAAAGGTCCTTTGCGTGTCCAGTCGCAATCAACGCTTTGACGTCCTTTGGAAAACAGGACCCACCGTACCCGGCACCGGCGAAAAGGAAGCGTGCGCCGATCCTTGGGTCGGCCCCCATCCCGCGACGTACGCAATCAATATCCGCCCCGAGCCGTTCACACAACTCAGCGACTTCATTCATAAATGATATTCTTGTAGCCAGCATCGAATTGCTGGCGTACTTTGTCATCTCGGACGATTTCACATCCATGAACAGGATCGGATTACCGGTCCGCATGAACGTCTCATAGACCTCTTCCAGAAGTTCCCGCGCCCGCGTGCTGTCGACACCGCACACGATCCTGTCGGGCTTCATCATGTCCTGAATCGCGTCACCTTCTTTCAGAAACTCAGGATTTGACGCGACGTCGAACGGGTGGGCGGTCAGTTCAGCAAGGGTCCTGCGAACCTTGTCACACGTACCGACGGGAACAGTGGATTTGACGACAACCAGGCGATAGCCATCCATCGTGGCAGCAATCGTGCGGGCGCATGAAAGAACGTGCTGAAGGTCCGCACTGCCGTCTTCCTGCGGCGGCGTACCGACCGCAATGAATATGACGGTCGAATCAAGTACAAGCTGCCTGATGTCGGTCGTAAATAAAAGGCGCGCCTTTTCCCTGTTGCGGGCGACCATCGAATCAAGGCCTGGTTCCCATATTGGAATTCCGCCACTGTTCAGCAGCGAAATCTTGCCTTCATCAATGTCACCGCAGATTACGTGATTTCCCGTCTCGGCAAGTCCGGCACCAAGCACAAGGCCGACATAACCAGTTCCGATAACCCCGACCCTCATGCTGCCCCCTTTGAAGTCATGGATAAAATTACTGGGAGAAAAGGTCACCTGTTTCAGTATCGTCGTCACTTTCCACAGTCACAGCAAGGCTTACCACTTTCGTACGCGTTCTTTCCCTGACTTCAAAAACAAGGCCGGCGAACGATATCCGTTCGCCTGACAGCGGCACCTTACCGGCATGAGTCATAACAAGGCCGGCGACAGTTTCATATATATCCTGATCGGGCAGTTCAATTCCTGTAACTTCAGCCAGATCCTCGACCGCAGCACGTCCCTTGACCATCCAGGCCCCTTCCCCGACCTTCCTGATCAACTCGTCTGCCTTTTCATGTTCGTCGTATATCTCGCCAACAATTTCTTCAAGCATGTCCTCGATAGTGACAATTCCGGCAGTGCCACCGAATTCATCCACGGCCACAGCCATCTGAATTCGTTCCTTCTGAAAGTCCTGCAGAAGGGCACCTATTTTTTTGGTTTCAGGAAAGAACATCAGTCTATGTCTGGTTGACAGGTCACGAAGGCTGAACTTCCGTTCACCACCTGATGCGAAATATTCCAGAAGGTCCTTGGTAGTCAAAATGCCTACGATAGTGTCCAGATCTTCTTCATAAACCGGATACCTCGAAAACTTCCTTTCAAAAACGACCTTCAGAACGTCATCCAGAGATTCCTCAACCTCAAATCCGACAATTTCAGTTCTTGGAACAAGGATTTCCATCGCCAGAGTGTCCGAGAACTCAATGATCGAAGACAGCAGATCGCCTTTGCCGCCGGACAGCGCACCCTGCTTGGACCCCATCATGATCAGTGTGTCAATCTGCTCTTCGGTAAGCGGGCGCTGACCAACGTGAACGGCACCACCGACAACAGAAATCAACTTACTGCTGACTACCTGCAAAGCCCTTGCCGGCCACGAAAACAAAGCACACAGAACGTACATCACAGGGAAAAAAGGAAGCAGCGATCTCGGGTTATTTCTGGCAAAAGTCTTTGGCAGGACCTCACCAAACATAACAATCAAGAAAGTCATGACACCGACGGCGACGGCAACACCGATGCTGATAGCGGCCTCGACATTCAGACTGATCAGATATGTCTGCGTAATCGCCGTAGCCAGGGAAGACGCCAGGATATTAATCAGATTGTTGACTATCAGAATTGCGGTCAGGACCCGATTCGGGTCGCCATGCCACCAGACAAGCAACCGTGACGGATGCTTGTCTTTCTTTATCAGATTGTGAAGATCGGCAGGCCCGAGTGACGTCAAAGCGGTCTCTGTAGCCGAAGCCAGGGCTGAAAGCACAACAAGAACAAAAACTGCAATTACTTGTATTTCTATGGTGCCCGCCTCCTGAGCCGGGTAAGGCAAGCATAGCAAAGCAGCCCGCAACGGTCAATCTGACGACAGATTACAAAGTCTTCCAGACCGCGTCATATATCTCGCGACGCATAGTCCGAATCTCGGACTGCCTGCCGTACATATCGGGATTAACCCGATTCGTCAAAAGAACTATCTGGACACCGGTGGCGCGATCAAACCAGAACGAAGTTCCAGTAAAGCCAAGGTGGCCGACAGTTCCGGCCGGGGCATAATCCCCTGCCATTGACCCGGTAAATGAAGGCCTGTCAAAACCGGGGGTCCTGCAGACAACACCTGGCCCGGCAGGCATCCCGACCGGAGAACTGACATCTTCGAAAACAAACATTTCAGCAGTCTGGCGACCAAGTATTTTGCAACGTCCGGCGACCGCATTAATCCATACATCAACAAGATCAGCGATTTCAGTCAGGGTCGAAAAAAGCCCGGCATGGCCGGCAGCGCCCCCAAGGACCCAGGCATTGTTGTCATGCACTTCCCCGCAAACGACCCTTTGACGTATCGGACACCAGGCGGTCGCCGCAATGTCATTCACGGACCTGGCCAGCGGAATCTGGCCGGTAACAGCCTGAATCGGCATGAACCCTGTTCGAACGAGCCCCAGCGGACCGGCGACCAGTTCGCGGAACAGATGCGACAGGGAAAGCCCGGACAGGCGCTCAAGCAGCATGCCAATCAGAATGTACCCGACATCGCTGTAACAGAAGGCATGGCCGGTGCCGACAGAATGGGCCAGTGGCCATTCAAGCACTTCAGAAAAACAGGCCTGCCTGGCTTCGGGTGTGCCGGCCACGATGTTGCCCCATGTGCGGGTCAACTGTTCGGCAATGGGCAGCCAGGCAACGAAGCCCGCATTGTGTAGAAGAATGGCTCTTATCGACAGGTCCTGTTTGTCAGGGCATCCGGTACAACCAGGCATCCGGCCAATCGTGGTATCCAGACTCAGCATTCCACGCTCGGTAAGGATGGCCGTCAATAACGCGGTAACGAGCGGCTTCGTAAGCGAAGCCACATCAAAACGCGTATTTTCGGAAATCGGCGCCGGGGAAAATCCTGCAATATCAAGATCCCTGGAGACTATGCCGGTGGAACCACCTGTCCGCCTGAATAAAACATCCCCGCGGCGGCGCACCTCGATCGCGGCACCCGGACATGCCACTCCGACATGCCGGTCAAAGATGTCCGCAACATCAGCGTATTTCATGGACATCCCCGTATGGATCTTCAACAACTGCCAGTCTGCCCTTATCTGAATCAAATTCAGCGATCACGTTCTGGGGGACTGAATCGTTCAAAATTCCGTGGCCAACCGGAAAACCGGTCGCAACCGGAATACCCCACCTGTCGGAATAACGGGCCACAGTCCTCTCAAACACCGCGACGTCTTCACCTTCAAGTAAAAAGTCGCCGAACACAACACCGGCCACACCGGCAAAATCAGGAACAAACGACAGTTGATGCAAAAGCCTGTCCAGCCGGTACGGTTTCTCGTTCACATCTTCAATCACAAGGATACGGCCTGCCAGTGAAGCCTGCAGCGGTGTTCCGATCAGGGATACCAGAACGCTCAGATTGGCAACAAGCGTCCTGCCGGTCGCGCGACCACCATGTACCGACCGCAGACCGGACCATGAAAACGTCCGCTGCGGATCAATTCCAAAAAGCGTCTTCCGGTATTGATCAAGAGTTGCAGGTTCAAGCGACGAAAGTGTCGTTACATTTGGACCGTGAAAAGTAACAAGGTCAGCCTTGTCATTAAGGTAAATATGAAGCGTCGTAATATCTGAAAAGCCTGACAGAAAGCGTGGCTGGAATCTGGAAGGATCCCCGGCTGATTCACATGCCCGGGCACATCCATAGCCTCCACGGGCAGGCAGGACGGCTGCAACCCCGCCAACACTGAACGCCGCCCGCAGTTCGGCTGCGCGCCTGGTGTCATCACCAGCAAGATAGTCACATGCAGAAAAAACGTCATCCTGCCAGCGTGGGCGCAGTCCGAACGCCTCAAGAATTCTTAGACCAGATTCAAATTTTTCTTTTTTAAAAGGTGAAGCCGGGGCAATAACCTGAACAACATCACCAGTATTAAGGCGTTCAGGTTTTCGCAATCATTCCCCCGGGTTTCCACAGGACGCCAGCGGACAGCCTACTTCACGTCAACTCCAAGAAGTCTGCAGTTATCCTGTGCAATCTTAATGTTGTCCCGGAGGGTGACAACTGCGGGAAGTTCACGGAATGCTTCCAGAAACATCGGAGTCCCGTACGCGCCGCTCTTTTTCTTCTGAAACACGACCGTGTCGCCCGATACTGTGATTACGGTCGCCATCGACCCTGAAAACCTGATTTCACTTATGTGCGACGAATCTACATCCTTGGGCGGGGCAAGCTTCCTGGGGTCAAGCATGAAAACAAACAGGCTGCGGCCATCCCTGGCAGTGGAAATCAAATCACCGCCCACAGATCTGAGGGCCACAACTTTGCCATCTGCCGGGTAGCTGTCAGAAACAAGTTTGCACGTCGCTCTGACAGACGTTGCAAGCGAATCAAAATATTCCTCAGTTTCATCATCGACGATGCCCCACAGAACCCCGCCGTCGGCCATTCTTAACCCGTCCTGAAGGCTGTGGAACGCTTCGATAACTGCATCCTCGCGGGCATCGCCGAAGCAACCCGTAACGGTCATCAAAGAAACAAAACTGACTGCAATTGATACTTTCCGAAATTTCATGAATCGCATTCCAGTTCCAAAAACGCCTTAAATATCATGCGGTCCGGTACGGTTGCGCCCGTACTCAGGCAGACTATTCAGAGATCGGCTCAATAAGATGGCCGGTGACCAGGGCAAATGGCATTCCGACAGACACGGCTTCGTCGGTACCATCTGCATTAAGGTCAATATCAGGAATAAGGTAGATGTTCATGTACTGCAGAACTATCGACTTGGTGTAAGGCGCCGGGAAATCACCGGCAGGAATTGCATCAACTGCCGCAATCAACTCTGAAAGGATTACAGCCCCGCCGATTGCACCGGCGCCGGAAACAACCTTACCGGCATCAAACGAAACGCTGGCCTTTATCTTTGCGCGATGCATGGCGACAGGAACCCGGTTCATCCCAAAAATAATCCTGATCGGCACCGTATACGCCGCGCCGCCGGCTGTCAGCTTAGTACCCGAGATTACAGCATTATCAAAAATCATCAGCGCGTCGCAGCCGTTGTGCAACGAACTTTCGAACACGCCGTAGTTGCATCCCGGCGTGGACGGGTCACACGTTACGGGGTCAATCCTGCTGCCATAATACATCTTCAATTCATATGGAGTTCCGTTGGTCTTCAGGTCCTCATGCTCGAAAAGCATGGCAAAAGACCCATCGGTAACTGCCTTGATCAACTGAGGATTAAACAGCCACTCCAACTTGGAAAATGCGTTGTCGATCCCGCTTACACAATTGCCCTTTGGAGTACACGTCAACTGATCATCATCGACGTCGACGCCCTGACCGGAATTTCCATTTTTTCCATAGGAAAGACTGCCTGCCTTCGTCGCAGGATCGGCAAACAGCGAAACGCCGTGGCATGAACCGGCACCACAGATGTCGTCATAAGTACAGACATTGTAGTCATTACACAAAGTCGAATTTGGCGAGTAATAACAACCTGATGCAGCATTACAGTGATTGTCGGTGCATGTGTTGAAGTCCTCGCACGTCTTCGCCGTACCGACACAGGCCCCGGCGTTACAGGTATCATTCACGGTACATACATCACTGTCCGAGCATCCCCCCGGAGCGTTTGAATAGACACAACCGTACGCAGCATTACAGGCATCCGATGTGCAGACGTTATGGTCATTACAGTCGGCGATAATGCCGCCGCCGCAATTACTACCAACGCAAACTTCATTTGATGTGCAGTAGTTTTCGTCATCACAGGCGCCAATCACAGGGGGATGAATGCATTGCCCGGTGCCATCGCATGTATCAAGAGTACACGGCAGATTGTCATCACAATTTCGAAGGTTGGACATGCATTCGCCGTTCTGACAGAAACCGGTTCCAGTCAGGCTGCACGGATTTAAGTCGTCGCACTCGCCGCCCTGAGGGGTATAAACACACCCTGTCGCCGTATTGCAGTTATCCACGGTGCAATCGTTATGGTCATTGCAATCGACAATCCCGCTGGGGCCGGCCGGCGGAAGGCACGCACCGGTTAAACAATTTTCGTTGACGGTGCAGGCATTCTTGTCATCGCAAACACCGCTTGTCGGGATATGGGCACAACCGGTCATGTCATTACATATGTCATTGGTACAAAGATTACCGTCTTCACAATCCTTCGGCACACCGACACACTCACCGTTATTGCAGACCCCGTCCACCAGGCAGGCCGTGGCAGGTTCACATGAGTCCATGTTCGGGGTATTTACACAACCCACCGTATTATCACAGGAATCATTAGTACACGGATTAAAGTCATCGCAGGAAACCTTGGGCGTTCCGGCGCAGACGTGACTGCCGTTACAGAAATCATTGTCGGTGCAGGCGTTCTGGTCATCGCACGAGCCGTAATGGAACGTGAAAATGCATGTCCCGCCAAGACATTCATCAATCGTGCAGGCGTTATTGTCATTGCACACAACCGGCGTTCCTTCACAAACGCCGTCTGCATTACACGTGTCTTCGATTGTGCAGCGAAGGTAGTCGTCACATACCGCAAACGAAGGCTCATAGGTACAACCCTCGACAGGGTCACAGGAATCCAGCGTGCAGATATTGTTGTCGTTACAGTTCTTCGGACTGCCCGCGCACTCCCCGGTCACGGCATTACACTGGTCCTGATACGTGCACGCGTTATTATCATTACAAACGTTGGCGTACGGGGTGTTTGTACAGCCGACCGCCTCGTCGCACCTGTCTATTGTGCATTCATTGCCGTCATCACACCCGAATCCGGCTCCGGCCTGACACTCGCCTGCGGCGTCACACGTATCACCTGCTGAACATGGATTCCCGTCGTCACATGGAAGACCGGAGTGAGCCGAAAACACAGACGTACTTACTTCTGGATCGCAGAACATACAGACATTTTCGGGATCGGGCTGAAGTGTGAAATAACAGACCCCTTCGACCAGGCAGAACCCGGCCTTCAGCAGGTTTTCACATACGCCCTCAACATTCCTGACTTCGTCTGTGCAGTCAATGCCATCATCTTCACACGGAAGCGGACACTCGGGACCAACACATCCGTCCTGTTCAACTGTGTCTTCAACATCGGGTCTGTCTATATCAACCAGGCCATCGCGGTCACCAACATCGCCATCAGCAATGTCTTCGACATCCATGCCCGCGTCGGTGGAATCAGAAATATCCCGCGATACATCGGCATCCAGACCTTCGTCACCGATGGTGTCCACTATGGTAAGTTCATCCCGGTCAACGGCATCACCGGGCAGATCTTCCCCTGTGATTGGCGAACTGCCACACGCGACAACACAGACAGCAACAAAAGACACCAGAATTGGCAAACCTGTTCGTTTCATCTTCGACCCCGAAATCTTTCCAGCAGTATTGTACACAAAGAAACGTCGGCTTTACATGGCAGGCTTGGCTGACGGGATTTTTTTTTGCCGATGGCCGCTGGAAGCAGACCGAAATGCCGGGCGGCATTGGAAACCATTAATCTAAAAACGAAAATTCAGACTTGAGCCTGACGGACACGTTCAACTTCGACAACACCTTTAATACGCCTGACGGCCCGGAGAATAGAATCAAGCATCTTGTGGTCCGCGACCTGAAGAATCAGATTCACCTCGGACCGGCCGTTATCAAGGCGCCTGGTCGAAACTGCAGCAATATTGGCACCGCCATCACTTATTTCACGGGTCATACCGGCCAGAACACCAGGCACATCTTCTGCAAGAATCCTAATCGGTGAATTAAACGCGCCCTTGATGCCGCCGGTCCATCGCGCAGGCAGAAGTCGTTCCGGGTCGGCATCAACAATGGACTGGCAAGTTGAGTGATGGATCGTAACCCCACGGCCACGCGTAACAAAACCGGTAATCTCGTCACCGGGGATCGGATTACAGCAACCAGCCATAATCACAAGCATTCCATCGATGCCATCAACCTGAATTCCAGCCGAATTGCGTGACTGGGCAATATTCCTGCCCGACAGAGCCGCCAGATCAAACCGGTCACCTTCAAGAGCTGCCTGATCCTGCTGAGCCCCCGGAATCAAAGCCTTCACAACATCAATCGCTTCAAGTTTCCCGTGACCGATTGCCCTGATAAGCTCATCACGGCTACCAATCCTGAAAACCTCAACAATCTTCCGGGCTTTTTCGTCGTCAACCAGAAAGTCCTTCATGTAACGAAGCTGATGCGGCCCGGCCTTGCGGAATTCCTTCTCCAGAAGTTGACGCCCGATCTCCAGTGCTTCACGACGCTCCTCGTCCAGCATGAAGCTTCGAATCTTCGAACGCGCCTTCGACGTGACAACGAAGCTGAGCCAGTCCCTTTTCGGCCTGCTCTGACGGGACGTCATGACTTCGACGACATCACCGGTCACAAGTTCGGTCGACAGCGGGACAAGCCGACCATTTACCCGGACGCCCGTGCAGGTATTACCGACTTCGGTATGTACGTCATAGGCAAAGTCCAGGCCTGTTGCACCCAGCCGAAGCACGCGCAGATCTCCCTGAGGAGTGAAAATGAAGACCTGATCCTCGAACAGGTTATCCCGGATCTCGTCAACCAGATTCGCCGAACCTTCTGCCGAGTCCCTGTTCTGGAACTCACCGGCCCACTCGACAAGCTGCTTCAGCCAGTTAAACCGCTCCTGATCCCTGACCTCTACCCTGCCTGATTCCTTGTAGGACCAGTGGGCGGCAATGCCGGATTCTGCGTCACGATGCATCTGCCAGGTGCGTATCTGTATCTCCATCGGTTCGCCCAGCGGCCCGAAAACCGACGTATGCAACGACTTGTATCCATTAGGTTTCGGAACATTAATGAAATCTTTGAACCGCGATGGAATCGGTGTCCAGATATTGTGCACAAGGCCAAGAACCTGCCAGCAGTCGGCAGGCTTGTCGACAATCACTCTAAACGCCACAAAATCGTAAACCTTTTCAAGCGTTATGCCCTGAACCCGCATCTTTTTGAAAAGGCCGTAAAGATTCTTGGGACGACCGAAAACCTCGAAACCGGTCATCCCGCTTTCTGTCAGCAGCGCAGATATGCGCCCGGTAACGCCCTTTATGAAGTCCTGCCGCTCTGCCAGCCTTTCATCCGCCCTGACCTTCAAATCAGCATATTCAGTCGGCCACAGAACCCTGAAAGACACGTCTTCCATCTCGGTCCGCAGCCAGGATATCCCCATCCTCTCGGCCAGCGGCCCGTAGATAATGGACGTCTCCTCGGCCAGGCGGCGCGAAGTTTCCTCCTCGGGAAACTCGATCTCGCGCATCTCCTGCAGACGGTCGGCAAGCTTGACAAGAAGAACCCGGATGTCCCGCGACATCGATACGAGCATCTTCTTGAAATCGTCTGCCTGCCTGACGCGGCCGGCGCTGAACTGAACCCTTTCCAGCGCAGCCACACCTGCTGCAAGCCGGACAGAGTCCTCGTCAAAAATCTTCAAAAGGGCTTCAGGCCCCTTTTCCCGGACAATGTCATGCAGAAAAACTGCGCACAGGCTGGAAACGTCAAGTTTCAGCCGACAGACTGTCCGGGCTGTTTCAACTGCATGCACAGAATACGAGGTGCCGTGAGGGTTTACGCGATCAACAAAATACTGGGCGTTGTACTCAAATGCCCTGACTACACGATTGACGTCCGCATTCGGCATGTAACCGGTTACGACAGACAGAATGTCCTGAAGTTCGTTTCTCATAACTCAGATAAATACCGGTTTGCAGGGAATTATTCCAAGGAAATCTAGTAGAACATCTTCCGGTAGGTGGCGCCCGACATCACTTTCCAGCCAAGTCCGGGCAGTTTCGCGAGATTGGCAAACGCACGGACAGCCGTTTTCAGAAGATCATACGACTCGATTGAATAGGGGAACCACCACATGCGGCGATGCATGAATCCGGCTGACCTGTCTTCGTTGATATGCTGCCCGAAAACAAACTCCATCAAGCCTTCATCCGAGTGGGAACACCCCGTTCCTGATTCCTTCATGCCCTGCCACGGTGATTCAACAATAGCGAACGTGAAAGTCGCGTCGTTGACGATGACCGAACCTGCTTCAATTCTGCGGGCAATCTCGGCACCCTTTTTGCGATTCTTCGTCCACACGGAAGCGGTAAGGCCATAGACCGAATCATTGGCAAAACGAATGGCATCTTCAATGTCATCGAACGGGATGATTGGCATCAGTGGCCCGAAAGTCTCTTCCTTCACTGCCTTCATGTTGTGGTTTACGTTCGTAAGGACGGTAGGCTGAATATAGAATCCGGGGCCGACACCTTCAGGACGCCCGCCGCCACACTCAATCTT
>CAZFVA010000003.1:90458-102225 GCA_964522105.1 uncultured Anaeromyxobacteraceae bacterium | reverse complement strand
GAATATAGAATCCGGGGCCGACACCTTCAGGACGCCCGCCGCCACACTCAATCTTTGCACCCATCTCGACAGCTTCGCGGATGTGTTCAATTACCAGATCAAGCTGTTCCTGGTTCGCCATAGGTCCGACATCAACATCGAGATCAGTCCCGAGACCAATTCTGAGTTTCTTCGTCTTTTCCGTGACCAGTTCAACAAATTTGTCATAAATCGGACGGGCTACGTAAACACGTTCAACAGAAGCACACACCTGACCACAGTTGGTGAAAGCGCCCCAAACCGCACCAGAGGTGGCCAGCTCAATATCAGCGTCTTCCAGAACGATCATCGGGTCCTTGCCACCAAGTTCCATTGAAGTCGGGATGAAATTCTTTGCGGCAATACCCTGGATCATGCGGCCAACTTCCGTGCTTCCCGTAAACACAATCCTGCGTACCGGGGGAACAAAAAGCGTTTCACCGACAGTTCTGCCTGAAGCAACAACCGTGTTCAGTACGCCGGCCGGCAACCCACCGCCAACATTAAATATTTCGTTAATCTTCATGCCGATAAGGGCCGTGTCGGACGCCGGTTTGAACACAACCGTGTTACCTGCCAGCAAAGAAAAAACGATCCCGGAAATCGGGATCGAGAAGGGGTAATTCCAGGGGGAAACAACGGTAATAACGCCGAGCGGCCTGTAAACGAGGCGCGACTCCTTCAAGGCCCACAGCATCGGATTGGCAATGTCGATTGGCTTATCTTTCAGCAGTTCCGGGGCCCTGGCCGCATATCTGGTAATAAGTTCCGATGCGACAAAGACTTCGGCGTTAAGCGCTTCCGTAACCGGCTTCCCGTTCTCGGACGAAATCAGCCTGGCAATCTCGTCCATGCGTTCAATCATGTAGTCCCGGGCCCGAAGCAGAAACTGGGCCCTTTCCTTGACCGACAGCGCCGCCCACGAAGGGAATGCCGTCTGCGCATTAACAACTGCCGCGCTGACCTCGTCAGCCGAACAGAGATGCACTTCCCCGATCGTTTCAAGAGTCGCCGGATTCATTGACACCAGAACGCCGTTTTCCTTGTCTATCAACTTACAAGCCATAAAACACCTGTGCCCAAATATGATGGGTTGAGAATCACCCAGACAGTCCATCATGTCAATATGAATTGGGAAAACATGACGTTGCGAACGCAAATCAACGAAAATTGAACCGCATAATCACGTGCTGACAAAAATTGTCTTGACATGCCCGGGGCCAGGAATTATTTTACTCGTCGCTTTGTGAGTACGCGGGAGTAACTCAGTGGTAGAGTGCGACCTTGCCAAGGTCGACGTCGCGAGTTCGAATCTCGTCTCCCGCTCCACCGCCAATTTTCGAATCAATTTATTGGTCCAGGAGTAATAATGGCTCGCATTCTGGTAGTTGAAGACGACCAGTCCCTGCGCGAAGTTCTCCGGATGTTTCTTGTCAAATGCGGTCACGATGTTGTCGTTGCTCCAGACGGGGAAAAAGCCCTCAGGGAGCTGTCGGAGGACGACGAAGAATTTGACCTTGTCCTGACTGACCTGAAGCTGGGCAAGACCTCCGGAATGGAAGTCCTGTCTTACGTTAAGGAAAAGTTTTCACAGACCGAAGTGCTTATGATGACGGCCTTTTCTACCGTCGAAACTGCTATTGATGCCATGCGCAAGGGCGCTTTCGACTATGTCGGAAAGCCATTCAAACTTGAAGAAATCAGCATAACGATCGACAAGGCCCTGGAAAAACGGAACCTGTCCCTTGAAAACATCAGGCTCAAGATCGAACTGACCGGCAAATACCGGTTCGACCATATCATTGGAAAGACCCAGGTCATGCACCGGGTTTTCGAAAAGATAATCAAAGTCGCCCCTACCAAAACAAGCGTTCTGATCACCGGCGAAAGCGGTACCGGTAAAGAACTTGTCGCCAAGGCCGTACATTACAATTCAAACCGCAAGGACAAGCCTTTCGTCGTTGTTAACTGCGGGGCCATTCCTGACCAGTTGATGGAATCTGAACTGTTCGGCCACGTGAAGGGCGCCTTTACCGGGGCTCATACGACCAGGCGCGGACTTTTCGAATCGGCAAACGGCGGCACTATTTTCCTTGACGAAATTGGCGAACTTTCGATGCCGATGCAGGTCAAGCTGCTGCGCTTCCTGCAGGACCACAAGATTCGTATGATCGGCGGGGTCCAGGAAACGTCAGTCGATGTCCGGGTCGTCGCTGCCACAAACAGGGATCTGGCGCAGGACGTTGTAAAAGGAATTTTCCGCGAGGACCTTTTTTACCGCCTGAACGTAATCGGACTGCATCTACCGCCGCTGCGCGAGCGCCGTGAAG
Source organism: uncultured Anaeromyxobacteraceae bacterium (assembly GCA_964522105.1). Lineage (GTDB taxonomy): Bacteria > Myxococcota_A > UBA9042 > DTJE01 > DTJE01 > JAGOFO01. The sequence goes on along the minus strand of CAZFVA010000003.1, from coordinate 99,877 downwards.
ACATTCCTGTCCTTGTCATGCACTTCATTGACAAGTACCGGAAGGACCTCGGGCGTGACATCGGCGGAATAACCACTGAATGTCTGGACATCCTCAGTCGGCTGGAATTCAAGGGTAACGTTCGCGAACTGGAAAATATCATTGAACATTCAATGACTTTTGCGTCAGGCGACAAGATTACTCCCGATGCTCTTCCCGAACGCATCAGGGAAAGCAACCCGAAAATTGCCCCCGACGCCGAATCAATCTACAAGGTTCCGGCAGGTGGCATGGACCTTGAGGGCCTGCTGGCCGACATCGAAAAGTCACTGCTTCTGGACGCCCTGGGCAAGACGCGCAACGTCCGAAAAGACGCGGCGGACCTTCTGGGTATCTCGTTCCGGTCCATCAGATACAAACTGGCAAAGTACGACCTTGGCGATAAAGACTGATTCGCGCTTCAGCGTTCCAACAATATCCTAGAAAACAGTTGACAACTTCAATCCCAAAAAATATTATACCGCGCGTTTCGTGGCTGGGCCCATAGCTCAGCAGGTAGAGCAGCGGCCTTTTAAGCCGTTTGTCGTGAGTTCGAATCTCACTGGGCTCACTTGATAATTGACCCCATCGTCTAGCCCGGTTAGGACACGGGCCTTTCACGCCCGCGACACGGGTTCAAATCCCGTTGGGGTCGCCAATCCACCAGTCACATCAGCGTACCGACACCCAGGGGTGTCGTGTATGCTGTGACTGGCATCAACACCAAAACATCCACCACCCCACAATCGAATTAACAACAACTTTCAGCCTCCGGCACCATGAAATACTCTTCATTCACAATCGCGTTTCCGTTCAGAACAGACAGTAGCGGGCAACTTGCCATTTCACACGGCATTGACTCAATCCGCGAATCCATCATTCAAATCATCAGCACAGTCCCCGGCGAACGTGCGCTGCGACCTTCATTCGGCTGCAGGGCAAATGAACTGGTGTTCGCCCCGAACAATCCCGCCACCGCATCTCTGGCCACACATTACATACGCGAAGCAATCCTGACCGACGAACCCAGAGTTTCATCTGTAAGAGTCACGGCTGAACCTGACGGCAACGAAACCCTTGCCATAAACGTCTGGTTCACCGTTCGCGACTCGGCATGCGAATCAAACATCTCGATCAACCTTCCCAACCCGGTCAACGGTGCCGGACGAGGTTCAATGCGATGAAAACCCGGATTAACAGCCTTGTTACGTCACCAATAGACAAAAACAACCGCAGCTTCAACACAATCGTCGATGAAGCCGTTCAAAGAATCGCGACGTATTGTCCGGAATGGAAAAAGCCGGTTCCCGGTGACCCGGGGCTGGCTTTGATTGAACTTTTCGCCTGGATGACCGAAGCCACGATGTTCAGGATGGATCGAATCGTCCCGAAAGCAACCCTGGCGCTTCTCGAGACTCTGGGCGCTGTCCGTCGGCCTCCACAGGCCGCTTCCACCGTGGTCAAATTCGTTCACTCCGGAATACACAGCCGCGCCAACGTCCCGGCCGGAACCAGAATTTCAACAGACCCTTCAAGGGGTTGTGACCACCACGAATTTGAAACTGCTTCAGATGTTGAAGTCCGCAACACCCGGGTTGCAATGGTCGTCGTTAAATCTGAATCAGGAATCTATGCTGAAGAACCGGACAGCAACGGCCGACTGCCGCCAGATTTCGGCTCATTCATCCCGCAATCCGAAAGCAGAACTCGCCTTTTTGCCGGAGTTTCAGATCTGGTGACCGTTTCGGCTCTGAAAACGTGCCGCAGTGGAGTTTTGTCAGTCAGAATGAAGATCGCAAAACCTGCCCTGGCTACAGATGTTTCCTGGTTCTGGTTCGACGGACTCAGGTGGAACGAATTTGAATCCGTGCGGGATCAGAAAGATTCATTCTGCTGGAATCTGACAATTCCAGAAAATCCCATGAATGAATTCCAGCCCGACGAAGACAAACTCCCCGGTATCTATGTGGCAGCCGTACCGTTGGACTGCGACTACCCCGACTTCATACTGGACCAGATTGAATTCACCGTTACCAGCGAAGACACAAGGCTTAAACCAAATCTAATCATCTTCAGCGATCCTGCCGGAAGGTCCAGAACAACCCACGACCCATCGGAATTTCTACCGTTCGGACCGGAGCCGCTTGCTGGAACCGAATTTCTGACGGCCCTTCCGACAGAAGCGTTAATCCCCGGCACAAAGATATCAGCCTCATTCAGCCTGAAGAACAATGAAACTGCCCCGTCAGACGACCTTGAGGTCGTCTGGTCCGTGTCGACTGGCGAAAACAAATGGCTGCAACTGGGCGTTGCAAGCCCTGAATCCTGCTCGGGACCTTCTTTTCAAGACGATTCTTTCGGCATGACCAGAACGGGTAAAGTGACTTTTGTGATGCCTGCAGCGGCCGCCCCCGGGACTTGTTTTGACCAGACCGCGGTCTTTCTTCGAGCCTGCATTCGATCCGGCGATTTCGGACGGGCAGGAACGTGGGAACTTGACGGCGAGAAATGGTCCTTTAAGGATGCTTCCCCTTTGAAGCCACCGGTCCTTTCCGACATGAACATAAACTTCACCAGTCCCGTCTGCAGATTTACGGATGTAATGGCCAAATGCGATGGGCAATTGAAAGATTTCAGCCTGCGGCCTGAACCATTCCGCCCGTTCAACCCCGACGAAAGCAGCATGCCGGCAGTATTCACAGGGCTTTCGGGGGACGCCGGGCCAGGGGTCATAAGTCTTTATGTAGAAACAGGAAACGAGCAGGAAAGGGAAGACATGAACAAATCTTCCTGGCAGGTAATGAGCAACGGCAAATGGATACCGGTAACTGCCAGCGACCAGACAGAGGGCATGACGCAGAACGGAATTATTTCCATAACCATGCCTGAAGGAATCTCGCGAACAACAATGTTTGGCAGACGCCTGGTCTGGATAAGATGTCTGACCTGTGAAGGCGCCTGGAAGTCGACAATCAAAGCTGTTCACATCAACACCGCCGTTGCGACCAACACAGTCACCATGCAAAACAAAATCCTGGGTTCTTCACACGGTCTGACCGGAACAACGATTCCACTGGCAAGCGACATCCTGCCGGGCGAAAAGCTTGTTGTCATTGAGCCCGGGTCCGGGGAATTCGGAACCGGGGATGGCGCATCAGTTGAATGGAAAGCTGTCGACACGCTGGCCTGGTCAGGTCCGGAAGATCGCCACTACGAAAGAATTCCCGCTTCGGGAGTAATACGTTTCGGAGATGGAGTTTGTGGTTTAATTCCGCCCTGCGGCCGAAACAATGTCCGCCTCGCCTCATACCAAACTGGTGGTGGTTCATCAGGAAACGTCCCGGCCTTCTGCCTTGACACCCTGTCAAAACCGATTCCCGGGGTGTCGACAGTTACAAATCCAGTTGCTGCAACCGGTGGCTATGATGGTGACAGCGACGATGACGTTCTGAAACGGGCACCCGTTCTGCTGAAAAGAATGTCAGGGTCCCTGACCTGCAACGATCTTGAAGTCGCCGCATCTGAAGTTTCCAGAAGAATCCATCGGACAAAATGCATCGAATCCTGCGATGGCAGTATCAGAACTGTAATAGTGCCCCGGACAGGCACCGACAGACCGATACCGGACACTTCACTGTTGCGCGCAGTCAAAACGGCACTCGACAGAATTCGGCCTGTTACAACAAGAATCAAGGTCACAGGACCGGAATACTACCGCGTTGAAGTCACGATTTACGCCGAAATTGACCGCACAAAGACAAGTCACGCTGAAAATGAACCACTCAAGGACGAAATCGAGCGAACTGTCCGGCAATACCTGTCACCCGTTAATGGTGGGAATGGAAACGGATGGCCGTTTGGCGAACCGGTAACGCCAGCGGCTTTGACCAGGTTAGTTACTGCCATTCCTGGAGTCAGAAACGTTTCGTCCGTACTTGTTGAAGCCCCTGTAGATACCCCCGAACCGGCCGGTCTTCCGGACCTGAGAAATGTGACTGTTCATCTTGCTTAAAAGGCGCCGATGCAACGGGGCAAACTTGATGATTAAACATGCTTCCACTTCCAGAATACCCGATGTAACTGGACTGAACTGGAAAGACGCATCGCGGATTCTGGCGAAAAACAGGTTCCACACCGTTAAAACTGTCGTCCAAGAATCGAAGGGCCGCTGGGATCTGGTGCTGTCGCAGGACCCGGCACCGGATGTGCAGACTGACCATGCCGGGCCGGTAACACTTACCGTAAGCGGCCCGGACCTTGGCAGACACCTTCCCGCGACGCTGACTGAATCAGACTCAACCGGTTTCTTAAGAAACTTCCTGCGAATATTCGCGCACGCACATCTGGAAACCGACCGCGATCTCTGCCTGCTGCAAAACGTGTTTTCAATTCACCGGTGCCCTGATGACTACTTACGAATTCCCGGACAGATGCTGGCCACCATTTACAATCTGCCTGACCTGTCAACCGCCCCGCGCCACGTCCTGGCTGCCTTCTGCATTCTGCGAAAAGAAAACGGCACACCGGAATCGATCAGGCGGGCTGTTAAGTTGATGACCGGTATTGAAGCCGAAATAGTGGAAAACAGCCTGCCGTTCAATGAGTTCAGAGTTGGCGTAAGTACCGTAATCGGGGCGGATTGCAGAGTATGCGAAAGAGTTCTGAAAACGACGGTGTTCACGGTAAATTTAAACTGCAGACCGGACGCCGAAGTTATCCAGACAATTCACAGAACGGTTAATTCAATCAAGCCGGCCGGCACATTTTACGCGCTTGCGTTTCCTGATACCTCGAACACACAGACGCAACAGCACAACCCCGCACGAACAGGCTTTACCCGCAGCGGAATCAGTCGGCAGACGTCTGCTGAAGCAGGCATGTCTTGTCATGGTAAATCAATTCAGGAGGAGTGATGGACAACCAGAAGATCTTGAAAAGACTCAATTACTTCAGGGGATTCCTTGCAACAGACCGCGACCTGAATGATGGGGAAAACTACCATGTGGAAAGACGGCGCCAGCACAACAGAATGATGCATTCGGCAGGTGTGTGCGGCCATTATTCCGGCGGGCTCCGCGTCACTTCCCGGGGTCAGGGCATGTCGATTGAAATCTCGCCTGGATTTGCCGTTGACGGACTTGGTCGGGAAATCCATGTCCCTGAACCGGTTATACGGACAGTGCACACGGCAGAGTTGAGACTTCCGGCCAAAATCTGGATTACGGCCAGATTCTGCGAAAACCTTTGTGAGTTCATTGAATACGACGACAACCCGGTTTTCCGGGGGCACAAACGGGTCGCCGAATCGTGTGAAATCGAGATCTGCGCAACTGAACCGGACAATCTCAAAAGCGTGGAGCTGGCGGCCATCGAACTGAATCAGGACGTCCGCGTGATAAAGAATGCTGCCGACCCCGACGATCCCAAGCCCGGCGAAATTGACTTGAGGTTCGTACCGCGCGCCGGTACTTCAGGCTCATTCCTTCAGCCCGGGACAGATTTCCGAATCAGAAAACTGTTTGAAAGGCAGGAAGAAGTCTTCGGAAGACCGGCGCTCCGGGGCATTTCTTCAGCATCGGACATCAGACATCTTGCCGCGACCGCCGGAATTATCCTGCTGACCGGGGCTGTTGACCGTGAAAAGGCTTTGCTGATCCTGAAGAAGATGCGGGCGACACTGACCAGTTTCAGCAGCGAGGCCGAGGCAGACTTCAGGGAGCTGAGCAGGACCAGAGAGTTCACATCTTTCAAGTGGAACATAGAGAATCAGACTGAACGCGGGGGCGACCTTTCCAGGGCAATTGATGAAGAGATCTCGCTGCAGATGAATGCCGTCAAAGCCCTTGGTTCTTTGTTCCTGTCACCTTCAGCAAAAACGACGCGCCTTAACTCGGAATCAGACGAAACGCTGGACGCCCTGCGCACCAGAAGCGCGACTTTCGAAGAAAACCTGGCGGTGGCGGACTGCAGATTCCGCCTGGTCGACACGATTGACGTTTTTGACGACGAATCTGAAAAAAGACACAGATTCGCGGTGTGTAACGAGAGGGACTGTTACAGATCAAGACAGCAGTTGAAATATCCGGACGGCCAGAACGTGGAAGACGTCGGCATCCACTTTGAAGGCGGGAGTGCCGGGTTCGACATACTCGGGGTTGAACCGGATCGCGACATACTTCTTATCGCAAGAACAGATGTCATAAGGGGAAACTTCGAGTGTGAAGTGACAGTCAACGGCAGAAAGACGTCCAACCTGGTGGTATGTCAAAGCGACCTGATTCACAGGTGGCGAAATGCCGTTGTGGTCATCCCGTCTGCCATGGTGAACGAACCGGTGCTGCGGGTTTCAATTACACCGATAAGACAGGACCGCGATGTAAACCTGTTTACGATCTGGGCGTACCAGCAGATACCTGACAACAACTGAACTGCTCTGTTCAACCTGTGATTTATCCGCAGATATCAAACGCAATTATCAAGAGCATCGGCAAGGTCGGAGATGAGATCAGAGGCATCTTCAAGGCCGATGGCCAGGCGCACTCCACCGGGATGGATTCCCAGCTTAGCCTGAGTTTCCGGGTCGAAAGACGAATGGGTCATCAGACCGGGCGCCTCGATCAGGGTTTTGGTCATACCCAGGCTTACAGCCAGTGTGATTGAATACGAATGATCGGCAATGAAATTCATGCATCTTTCGCGGCGTGCAGCGGACACCTGATCTGAGCCGGCAATTTCAAAATAGATCATGTGGCCGGGGCAGAACTTTCCTTCGGGCGTCCTGAGCTGCCGGTGGGCGATGTCCTTGTACGGGAAAGAGTCGAGACCGGGATACGTCACCTTGCTGATAAGCGGGTGCGCTTCCAGGAATTCTGCGACATTCTGGGACGTTGCGGCCTGACGGGCCAGCCTGATGCCGAGGGTCGGAAGGCCATAAACAAGGAAGTCCCAGGCTGCACGCGGCGGAAGCACCCCACCGAAATCCTTGCGGAATCCGCGCAACGGGACGCGAAGCGCCTTCGGGACGATGGCAACGCCGCCCATATCGACGCCGAAGCCACCGACATTCTTGGTCAGGCTGGATACGACTATGTCGGCACCGTGCTCGAGGGGGCGCTGTCCCCACAACGTCTGGAATGTATTATCAACAATGACCCATATGCGACTGGCTTCATCCCGGGTCGCGTTGATTTCACGAACCAGGGTGGCGACATGTGCAATGTCGATACATTCAAGCGTCGGATTGGCCGGGGTTTCCAGATAGATGACCCTTGTGGCTGGAGTGACGGCGGCCTTCAGCGCGTCCATGTTTCTGGCGTCCACAAAACTGGTCGTGATACCAAATCTTGGAAGCTGGCAGGTCAGAAGACTGTAGGTACAGCCGTACATCACCGGATGGGCAATGATGTGACTTCCCGTGGGACAACAGACCATCAGACTGGATGAAATGGCGGCCATACCGCACGCAAAAGCGACTGCGTATTCACCACTTTCACCTTCGGCCATCGCATCTTCAAGCATGGCGGTGGTGGGTTCATCAAGGCGGTCATAAATGTATGTCGGGCAATCACCGTCCGCACACTCGGGATTTCCGAACGCAAGGAAACCCTGCTGACCCCTTGAAACAGACGACAACCTGAAGGTCGTTGACGCAGTAATCGGGGGAATTGCGTGGTGGCTGTACTCCCAGTTGGCCGACTGAGAACGACCATGAATCATTCTGGTCGAACGCCGGTATCCGGATGCATCAGCGGGACGGGGCTCGTCCGGTACCTGGCTCGAACTTCCTTCAAGGTCTTTTTCGGGTTTTCTGTAATCCATTTTGGTCTCCGGTTACGCGCCTGCCAAAATACCCTGAACAGCGTCCGCGTGGGGAAAAATAATGCGTCCGCAAAAAATTAAACTTTTCTGCGGAAACCGTCAAATCAGACTGGCGCTCCGGTCAAAAATGGACGGCAGAAACGGGAAAACCTATGTCACATCCAAAACAGTCAAATCGCTTTAGATTTCAACGAATTGGAATTTCGCCTTGTGCAAACTTACATAAGATGTGAACATAATCAGTCGTCCGGAAATTATCCGGAGGGAAACAACAACTAATCCCGTGGTTCCGGGGGAGGGAGGATTTGTAAATGTTTGGCGAAAACGAAAATGCCGGTATCGAAGATGTGTACATCAAAGATCTCAAGAAACACATTGATGAGTTCAATGCCATTGAACGCCAGTTCAATAAGATTTTTGAAGAAAAGAAGCTTAAGGCCAGGGTGATAAAGAATCTTGTCGGATTCCTGAAAGGCGCTTATGGCGAATCGAAGGTCAATGAAATGATTGACCGAAGCAACCTGTCAAAGCTTGCGTCAAAGTTTATGACCATTGATGACATCGCGACAGCCGGTCAGAAGACCGTCGTGCGCAGACGCAAGGGAACACGGGTCGCTCAGGCAGTTGATCCGGCGGCCATCCTTACGAAAGGATCCAGGGTCAAAGTATTGAGCGGTAAATATGACGGGTGGAGCGGCACAATCGCGACCAGTCAGGCCAAGCAGGGTAGAAACGGCCTTGACGTAACATATTTTCTACTTCTGGTCGGGCCCCGTGGCGTAAAGAAGCGGACTTCAGTCAAACACGGCACTATCAACAAGACCTGGAAGGCCGAAGAATAGTTTCTATTCAACCACAGCAAAATAAGTCAAATAGCTATGTATCTAACTTAACCATTGACGCTTTGCGTTGTATAGTTTGTTATCTGGATCTGGAAGACGAGCCTGCTTTGCGAGCCGCGTGTTTCGCGGGGCCGTGTGCGCCGGTACGCGGTTTTCCACTTGCCGGGCGACCACGGGACGCGCTTCGCGGTGCGTCACTGGATGCGCCGCGTGGTGCGCTTCGCGGGGCTCCACCGGGAGCGGTGCGGGCGTAGCCACCGGGAGCGGGACGAGAGTCTCCGCGTGGAGCATAACTGCTGCCACGGTCCCCTCGCGACGAGTCGCTCGGTGCCCTTCGGGAATCAGGACGGTCTCCTCTCGGTGCGTAGCCACGGCTCTGGGGTGCCTCACCCTCGCGACGAGCTGCGTAACTGCGGGACTGAGTACTGCCCTCTTCGCGGCGAGGTGCGCTGCGCGAGTCATCACGGCGAGGAGCGTAGCTGCTGCCACGGTCAGGGCGTGCGTCTGAACGCGGGGCATATCCAGCACCACGGTCGGGACGAGCGTCTGAACGCGGGGCGTATCCAGTACCACGGTCCGGGCGGTCACCACGAGGAGCGGCATCACGAGGCGCGTAGCTGCTGCTGCGGTCTGGACGGTCTCCTCTCGGTGCAGCATCACGAGGTGCGTAGCTGCTGCCGCGGTCGGGACGGTCTCCTCTCGGTGCAGCATCACGAGGTGCGTAGCTGCTGCCGCGGTCGG
>CAZFVA010000003.1:75537-90358 GCA_964522105.1 uncultured Anaeromyxobacteraceae bacterium | reverse complement strand
GAGCGGCGTCACGAGGTGCGTAACCACGACTCTCTGAACTTCTCGGTGCGGCATCACGCGGGGCATAACCACGACCCTCTGAACTTCTCGGTGCGGCATCCCGCGGGGCATAACCACGACCATCCCCTCGCGACAAGTCGCTCGGTGCCCTTCGGGAGTCAGAGCTTCTCGGTGCATCTGAACGCGGGGCATAACCACGACCCTCGGAGCTTCTCGGTGCGTCTGAGCGAGGCGCGTAACCACGACCCTCAGAGCTTCTCGGTGCGTCCCCGCGCGGGGCGTAGCTGCTGCCACGGCTGTCTTCGCGGGGAACGTAACCTGGCGAAGGCCTGCGGACCTCGGGGCGAACATCAGCGCGTTCTTCAAAGCTTCTTAGAATTGTGTAAGCCCTGTCTATGATTGCCTGATCACCGGCACGTACTGCGGCCAGTATCTCTTCAAGCTCGACAATCTCGCCTTCAACCCGCGCCAGTCTTTCACGAAGCCGGTCCTGAAGGTCTTCAGGTCTGCCGGGTCTGGGCGGTTGATCAATATCAACCCTTACCGACTGGGCAACCTTTCTTCTGTCCTGGATCGTCGATGACAACGCCTGCGAAAGGCCGGCGAACTCTCTTTTTCTATCATCCATTTCATCAAGCTCCGCATACATAAGAGAGATCTGGTCGCTTACTGACACGCCAGACTGAACAAAACGCGTCATTTCCAACCTGGTGCGGCTGGAAGGCTTGACGCCACCAATCGGCACCGGCTGTTCGTAACGACACCCGACTTCAAGTCGCCGTTTTTTTGAAAGAGACTTCGCGAACACTGCAATTATCGTCTGCCTGCCATCCAGCAGAAACATGTTGGGATGCATCCCCGTGCATTCAAACAAAAAGGTGGTTTTGGATGGTTTGGGTGACCGATCGGCCAGCATATCAATAGATACAACGCGGTCGCCGAATCTGGTTCTCATCGGGCCGACAATGGCACCTTCAAGAACCCGATTAACGGTTCGAACGAACTGTTCCAGATCCTGATTCATGCGCTTGACATGACGAACCGCTTTAGATTCAAGAGGTTCCAGATTCAAACGGGCAAGATCGGGTCGACGGGAAAAAATGATCTTCCTGACTGGACCGGCTTCAGCAGATCCAACGACAGGCGGAACAATCGAGATCAAACAAGTCCACGGATTCGGACATTCCACTCCGGCAAAGACACCGTCTGCCACGGCATGCTTTATCTCGGGAATTACCGCTTCAAGCTCGGTTATATTGAGGGTCATACGCTCCAGCCAGACACCCCGTTCGGGGCATAAGGGAAAGGGGGCAAAGAGTGTATACCAGATTCCCGTGGAATTCAAACGACATTTAACGGTATCATGATGGTGTAACTGTGGAAATCATCATGAAAAACAGGTCCTGTTTTCGTCACTGCCTGCCAGTCTTCTTTGCTGCCGGTTTCTGTCTTGCCGGATGCGACAGCCCCGTTGTGTCGCCGGACATCAACCAGCAGGACACATCGAACGACACCACGACAGACAATGGCCGACCCGATCCGACCGTTGTCGATGAAAACTTCCGTGTCATCTACGGATACGCCGGGGCAATCAGCGGAACGCCAGGGGAACTGCTTATCGGAAACCCGGCAATCTCGCCTGAACCGGGGAATCCGGGGTGGACCGACAACTTCAAAATTGTCGAGTCAAGCCTGACCGACCTGGGCCTGGATTGCACAAATGGCTGTGTTTCAGACCGCGACCTGCGCCATATCGCTGTCACGCTGGGCGCATCGGCAAACGGATATGGATACGACGTGGCCATCGTCGAATTTGACGACATGATGACCGCTTCAATGGCACTCGAAAATCCCCTGACCAGTGTCAGACAGGCTGTTTTCTGCGGGGAAACGCTTTACATTTCCCGCTATAAACCTGGATGCGAACCGCAGTCCGGCCCTGCAAAGACATGCTACCAGTTTGAAAAACTTGTACTGCCGACAACTGAAACGGAAGTTCTGTTCACATTCCCGACTGCCGCTGACCTTGCAGATTCAAATTACTCGGGGCGATTCAGAACGGGCGAAGACTGCGATTCCATGATCCTTCAAAATCCTGACAGTTCATCAGTCACGCTGTGGATGTTCAAGGACAGTCAACTGCGTAAAGTCGGTAAGCAATTCTGCCAGGCATACACCGCCGATGGCGAAACGTGCATGTACAAATCAGGGGCACCTGAATTATCCGACGACCAACCGGTCGGCCTTTCAACAGACGGCAAACTGTTTTTTGTTCACGTTGAAAACAGCGCCGAGCTGCGCATATTCAAAATTGACACCGATGCAGATGACGTAATGACGTGGTCAACCGTGGTCAAGACGCCGGCGACCGACACCGGCGGCAATTATCTTCAAAACGCCTGCCTGAACCTGAAACCGTGGTGGCGCTGGAATGCCATACTTTCGCCGCTGAGAATTCTGTCTGACAATTCTGAGGTCGTCTTTACCGCTTCGTCAGACTGCGATCCCGACATCAACAAACCGTGGACAGACATTGTTGCAGTTCCAGTAGAAAACATAGGAAATCCGGACGCTGCCGGTCCAACTTTCTTCAGGAAAATCACTGATTTCCCGCAGATTGCCACCGCCGCATGTATCTCTGTTCCGAAAGACGGCTTCGACGTTTCATCTTCAGGAAAATACGTTATTTTTATTGGAACGGCGGCCCTTGATTCATCAGGCCGCCCGATAAGGGATGACAGCCCGCAGCACTATCTGGATCGTGAAGTATTTGTGACAAGCTTTGATGGTTCATCAAGCCCGGTGCAGATAAGCGGCAACCTCGACTACAATGCGTCAACAGTTCTGGCGTCAGTTGACGATCCATGGTTCGCCGCCATCACCGACCCACCTGCAGAAGACGCTCAGCCCTGAGTCATGTCAAGCAGTAACTGACCCAGTTGTGCCACCGACGTGACGATCGGCCGGGCAACTGCAAATGGCGACAAATCCGCGTCATTGCAGTGCCATGTATCTGGTCGGCACACCCTGACAGTCTTCCACCCGAGCGCATCAGGGGCCGGAAAATCTTTCGCCGGATTGTCACCGACATAAATAATGGTTTCAGGATTACCAAGCAGCAGGCGGGCGTGGATAAACGCTTCGGGGGCCGGCTTCGGGAAACTGCGACCATCAACGTCCCCGCAGAACACAACGGCGTCAACGTGCTGTTCAATGCCAAGAGCGTGCCATTTGGCCTTCTGAACTTCGACATAACCGTCAGTCAGAACGCCCAGACCGATACCATGTCCCCGCAGCATCTGAAGCATTTCAACAGTGCCCGGAAACGGTGATGTAGCCGGATTGTGGCATCGATACGCAGAAACAAGTGCGGCTATAAGCTCAGGGGTTCTTTCAACACCAAGAATTTCAAGACTGCGATCAAAAATGTGGAAAGGGCCTTCAGTTTCAATGACATCATTAAAAACGTTCAGCGACTTCACCGCTGAATTGCTGATTGAATCAAGCAGGTCACCGGCCGCCTTCAGGCCACCTTCAACAAACATCCTTTCCGGGTACAGCGTGTCATCAAGATCAAAAACAACCGCTGAAGAACGCGGATTCGCGAAACTGTGACCCATCAAGAACCCCCGGAAAGTCATACGCAAATCATAAAACAGGCAATCGCCGGCACCTGTTACCGGTTCAGGATATTCCACGAAGTCCCGGTACACAAGACGCACAAACGGCTGTGATGTAGAATACACCAGCCGAACAAGCGGAGTGCCTGATGGCTTCTTCCAGATCTGTCAGTGTGGGTGGCCTCATCATCGGGGGCGGCGCCCCTGTTTCAATTCAAAGCATGTGCAATGCAGACCCGCACAGGCCGGACCTTGTCGCGCAACAGGTCCATGAGCTTGCTGCAGCCGGATGCGACATTGTAAGAATTACCGTTCCGACGCTTGAACACATTGCGGCGGCGAAGGAAGTCAGAAAACTTACTGTGGGAATTCCACTGGTTGCAGACGTCCATTTCGATCACCGAGTGGCAATAGAACTGTGCGGAATCGTTGATAAAATTCGAATCAATCCGGGCACATTGAATAAACCCGGGGCTGTTGTCCAACTTGCCGCCGCATTGCGTGAAAGCGGAACCCCGGTCCGAATCGGGTCAAACAGCGGTTCGCTGCCTGATGACATCAGAAAATCCGATATGGACCCGGCAGAAAAACTGGTTGCAGCGGTCGAACGCCAGGTCTGCGAATTCATGGACCTGGGGGTCAATGACATCGTTATTTCAGTCAAATCAAGCTCGCCCGCCATTGCCATAAGGGCTTACGAACTGGCGGCGTCAAGGTTCGACCTGCCACTTCACCTGGGGGTGACTGAGGCCGGAACAGCGACGTCCGGGGCCATAAGGTCAGCAACAGTCTTCGGTTCGCTGCTTGGACGCAACATTGGCGACACCATCAGGGTTTCACTTGCCGGATCACCGATCCCTGAAGTCCGTGCGGCCAGGGAAATTCTGGCGGCACTTGGAATCAGAAAGCCGGGGATTCAGGTCAGGGCATGTCCGACGTGCGGCCGGGCAGGCATCGACACCGGAAAGGTCGCAGAAACCATTGAAAACGCTGTGTTCAAGGTCTTAAGACCTGGAAATGAAGACATGGTTATTGCCGTGATGGGATGCGAAGTAAACGGCCCCGGCGAAGCCCGTGACGCAACTTACTCTATTGTCGGGACACCAACTGGCGCGGCCTTGTACATTAATGGAAAAGTCGATTTGCGCGGAACCGTCGAAATGGTGACAAACAGCCTGATATCCAGACTGGAATCCAGACTTCTTTAATTATTACCGCCGCAGTGCTACGGGCACCGCTGCCTGACTTCAATCATCGACCCCGAAGTGCCTTCATCTGAGTGGGAACCTCCGACAAGCAACCCCCTTCTGTGAAACTGATCGTAAGCACAGTAACCACCTGAAATACTTAGCGAAATCGGCGCCAGAGGATCGGCGATCGCCTGCTCGAAATGTTCATCCCCGGCAAAACGCACAACCATTGCATCGGTCGAGCTGTCGGACGTGAATATCAGGCTTCTGGAGCCGGAATCAAACCAGGCGTGACCTTCCGAGGAATCAAACAGGGCGCTGGAAACAACAACCTGCCAGGCCTTTGTAACCGGATTCCAGGTGGTGACATTACCACCGGGCCGCCCCCCGACAACAATCATCAGTCCCGCTGCGGCATCCCAGAACGCAAAATGACCGAACCTGAGTCCATAATCGCCTTGATGAACCCAGCCGGTAACCTGCTTCCATGTCCAGATATCACCCAGGAACCCCTGATTATTCAATCCACCATACAGAATCAGCTCTTCGCCGGTCCACACCAATGAATGCCCATACCGGGCGGGAGGACCTGACGCGAGCCTGTCCCAGCGCCCCGAGTCATAGTTCACCCGGAAGAAGTCAGCGACCGTAGTCGTCGAATCTTCCGGAACTGCATCAAGTCCGCCAAACAGGTATATAACCCCGTCCTGGTCATCAACAGCACCGGCACCCCTGATAACGATTCCGGAATCGCCGGACACTGCCGACTGAACGTACGAATTACCGGTAAGATCAAAACGCCAGACGTCGGACACACCCACCTGACCACTCAGGTCATCACTGTACCCGCCAACTAGAAACACCGAAGCTGAAACTGAAGAAACGACACCGGTTCCCCATGCCCTCGGGGAAGGACCAGCGATAATGCTGTCGGCAGCCCATGCTCGACCGGTCAAATCCAGTTTCAAGACACGCCGCAGCCCGCGACCGTCAGCCATCATCCCGGAAAACATCAGGACACCTTCAGAAGAAGCTGCCAGACCAGGTAAGATGACAGCGCCGGCAGCCGAAGCTTCGGTGATTCCATCGACGACCCACAAATCCTCATAACGGGTAAGCTGATACGTTCGCTGCCTTTCCCCCACCACATCCTGCCCGCCCTGAACAACCATCGTTTCGCCATCAGTCATTACCGCTGCGCCATGGCGGAAACATAGATCCTGCCTGTCCAGAACTTGACGTTCGACTTCACCGGCGAATGTGACGTAATCAATGACTGACGGCGTATCAACTTCGCAACCGTTGATGACAAGAAATCCGTTGTCACGATCGAACGCAGCGAATGAGCCCCCGGGCAATGACAACGCTACATCAGATGAAGCGACCTCCATCGAGGCCAGAGCAACCGACACGACCGATGCGCCAGCATCAGTTTCAGCAAGTATTTCAATAGTATAGCTGCTTGAAGCAAGACCGGCAGACAATACCCGGCCGCGTGGCATCATCAACGGCAGTTCGACCCAGCCGGCACCACCGCCGGAAAGAGCCCACAGACGCATGATGTCGGACCCGACAAGATTTCCCACCAGCAACATGCGATCACCGGCTGAATCTGCGACAAGGGCACCACGATCAATTTTCGGACCGGTCTGCAGATGATTGAAGCGACCGGTCGTGAAATCATACCGCCACAAATCACCCGAAAAATCAGCCGGATTTCCATTAATAACCTTACGGGCACCGCCAAAGATATAAAGGCCGCGAGCCAGCGTGCCGTTATCAATCACAGAATCAACAGACGCCAGCATCGAGGCGGCACGCGGCTGTGGCTCGGAATCCATTATGGTTTCAGCAGGTGACACCCACTGCTTTAATAACCCGTTATCCAGGCTGCCATCACAGTCATCATCAAGGTCATTACATTCCTCGGGCGTGGCCAGATAAGCGGTCGAACAAACACCGGAATCCCCGGATTCGGAACATATGACAATGCCACCCGAGCACAATCCGGCACCGCAGGTCTGTCCGGGATACCTGACCCCGAGCGCCGGTTCCCAGACGCCAAAACCGACCTCTTCATCAACCTGACCGTCACAATCGTCATCATTGCCGTCACAATAGAGTTCGCGGGCACCTGAATATCCGGGCACATCGGAATAGTCACAGGCAAGCTGCCCGTTATGACATTGAACCTTCACAAGATTTGCGTGAAGGCTGCAAATTCCCTTTGGACGACAGTTTTCGGCGGGGTCGGCCACGAACGTCTCGTCGGTCAACCCGTCGCAGTCATTATCTAAATTGTCACAACGCTCGGACTCGGTCTGATCTTTTGCGCCGCCTTCAAGCGTGGAACAGGTAATCGCGCCACCCGGCAGGCATTGAACTGTTCCCGCACCACATTCGCCTGTCCCTTCACACGGCTCGCCGAGTGCAATCCCGGACCATGAAAGCCCGTTATCAGTAAAACCATCACAGTCGTTGTCAAGGGTGTCGCATATCTCGGAAACAGACTTGCTTTCCGAACCGTCCGGGTTCGACGAACATACGACCTCAAAGCCATTTTCAGCACATTCGACCGTACCTTCGCCGCACTCACCTGCCCCGGAACACGGGTACCCGACAGCAATTCCATCAAGGAAAAACTGTTCGTCTGTAATTCCGTCGCAATCATTATCAAGACTGTCGCAAAGCCACTCTTCGGAGCTCCAGCCCGGCACAAAGGAATAGTCGCAGGCAGGTACGCCGGCCGGGCACGAAGCCACGATCAAATCGGCCCGATCGAAACAGACGCCGGACTTTTTGCAGGCAACGGCAACAATTTCGGCCGGGGTGGCATCAGAAACAGCGTTGCGCGGGTCATACTGATTCGGCAGGCAGTCTGTATCAGGATCATCAACCATCGATTCAAGCGCATCGATCATCCTGTCCCCATCTACATCAAGCGGGGAAGCAGGATCGGGGCCGACCTCAATACCGTCAGGCACTTCGTCAAGGTCGCTGTCAGGATGCAGCGGATTAAGGCCGAGAGCAATTTCAACGCTTGTCGAAAGACCGTCGTAGTCAGGGTCGGCGTCGGGATCAACGCATGTTAAATCAAGACACAGGTTCGACGCGCAATCATCTGAAATTAAACAGGTTCCGCCGATGACAACAGGTTCGGGCCCCTGACTGCACGCGACTGACAACCAGCACGCACACATCAGAACCGCCGCGTACCTGCTGACATATCCTGCCTTGATGCTATCTTCCACAACAAACCCTGAATGAAGCCCGCATATCATACCATTTTGTGGGCAGGGAATGGACAGGTTGAGGATGACAGGCCGGACCGCACCCGATTGTGGTACAATCCCCGCGGTTGAACCTGGAAGGACCAATGGCAGACCAGATACTGACATTCATTGCAGAAGCTTCGGACGAAGGCAGCAGGCTTGACATGGCCATCGCTGCAAGATTTCCAACGATTTCAAGGTCCGTAGCGCAAAAAACGGTGAAAAACCAAGGCGTTCTGGTTAACGGAAGACCGAAGCCGCCGGGGTTCAGACTGCAGGAAGGCCTGACGGTCGAAATCACGCTGCCTGAAGCGGCCGAACACAAACCGGTTTCTGCAGACACTGGCGGCGGCAGCCTTGATATCCTGTGGGAAGACGACTATCTGATGATAGTAAACAAGAAGGCCGGACTGGTCGTACATCCAGGCGCCGGGCACGGCTCAGGTACGCTCGTAAACATTCTGCTTTCATCGGGGCGAAGCTTTTCCACGATTGGCGGGGAAGACCGACCCGGGCTTGTACACCGGCTTGATAAAGACACCTCCGGCGTCATGGTCATCGCAAAAGACAACGCGACCCATGAAAAGCTGTCAAACCTGTTCAAAGATCGCACAATTCAGAAGACTTACCTGGCCATCGTCCTGGGTCCCAGGATTAATGACCGGGGGATTATTGAAACCAGTTTCGGCAGACGTTCAGGCGACAGAAAGCAGTTTACCGGCAAGGTGATGGACGGAAAGCCGGCAATTACTGAATACGAGACGCTGCTTCGGGCAAATCTGTGTGCGCTGGTTGCGGCATACCCGAAAACCGGCAGAACACACCAGATCAGGGTGCATCTGGCTGAATCGGGACATCCGGTCATCGGCGACCACGTTTATGGAAGAAGCCACCCCAAAAGGGGAAGCCTGCCCGCTTCTGAAGTCGAAGCCCTTGAAAACATGAAAAGACACGCCCTGCACGCCTGGCGGATAGAATTCGTACACCCCGCAACCGGTGCCAGAATCAATGTAAAAGCACCACTGCCGGGCGACTTCCGAAGAACGCTTGACGGACTTTTCGGCGACGAATGGCTGGAAATGCTGGAAAAAATCTGAACCGTCGGCAGGGGCCGAACACCTGAAACACCATAAAAGCCTTTCAATTACGACTCTTCTGGCATTAATGGCGAATGAATAGCCGCATTGACCCTTTCTGCCATATAATACTGCGCGAACGTATTCCGGCATGATCGGCCGGCCCCCTCAGATGAGGTGCCCCGTGGAAGAACGCGCTCAATCGTTCAACAAGGCTGCCAGGTCCGCTCAGAACGCGGCGAAAGCTGTTGAAGCATTTTTGCGGGAATACATCAAAGGCGGGGTCGCAGCCACCATCGAGACGGCGGAAAAGGCAATCAAAGCCCTTGATAACGCTGCCGGATTTGATTCAGAGGCCGCTGCGCTGAAAACGCATATTTCGGCAAAACTTTCGGAATCCAGACAGAAAATGGACCGGGAGAAGGCGTTGATGGCCGGGGCCGTTGCAAAAAAACTGGCCGAAGAAGGCATCAAGGTAAGCGGCAATCTGCCGACACTGATCGCCGGATTCTTTTCCCTGGAATTTACGTTCGGATCAAAAGGGCTGTGCACAATCTGGCTCGGGCCCGGCAAATATCGCCTTGGCACCGCGCCACTTGATCCGGATGCGATCTGTGAGCTGGTAAGGCTGCTGAACAATCAGTATTTTTCAAAGTCCTTTGACGAACACGCGTTTCTGGCCGACCTCGAAAAGGCCTACCGGCTTGCATCGGTCAGGGCCGGTCAGGAATATGGACGCCGGATCGCCCTTTCTTCCGTCGTAGCCGAGATGGCCTTCTGCAGGCAGAGGGCTTCGTTCATGATGGACCCGAAAAAAGAGACCTTTGTAACGTACGGCCGGGTGGAATTCGCAGCAGACCTGTCACGATTGCGCAACAGAACAATCGGCGATCTGGAGCTCAGACTTGACGTCGCGACGATGTCGCAGACAAAAAAGGCTGAAGAACATCTGTGGATTCCAAGGCCCGGCTCGATTGAAGGCGTGAATTTCGCCACTATTCGCTTTGGAAAGGTTGCCGAATGACCCGGCCCCGGGGCCTGGATTCATGAAAGCTTACCTGATGACGCAGGGGTCGCAGACCCGCTGACCGGAGACCGTAGATGGTTGACAACCTGACCACAAGACAGGCCAGACACATAATCGAAGTTGTAGGTTCTTCAGGGACCCCGCCAGAATGGGGTTTCCAGTTCTTTTCGGCCGGTCTTGACGGTTATCTGAAAGTGATGGAAGACGACTACCTGAAGTCGTTCATCAAAGAAGGCGGCTCGTCATTCAAAGTCGTCGTCGGCACGTATGGTGGCGGAAAGACTCACTTTCTGTACAGCGTCCGTGAACACGCGTGGCGCTATGACTATCTGGTTGCCTACTGTCCGCTTTCTGCCGAGTCTTCGCCTTTCTACCGGCTCGACATGGTTTATAAAAGCATAGCCGTCAACCTGATGCGCCCGCTGACCCCGGATGAACTGCTTGTCGGCGGCGAACGCGGCCTGGGCGCTTTTATCAAGACCGTTTACATGGACATCAAGACGGCCCTTTCCGAGGAAGAAGGTCTTAAAGGCGACGCCCTTGAAGAGCGCGTCAAGGCGATTGCGGCGGATTCGGTCCGGGGCTGCGAAAATCCGAACTTTGGAAGGGCCATCAGACTTGCGATCGAAGCACTTTCAAACAACGACCGTGACGAATTTGACCGCATGCTTCAATTCCTGACAGTTGACGGGTACGACAAGAACTCGCATCGCGGATCAGGATTGCTGCAACCTATTGAAAGGTCTCAGGCTTTTGCGACCATCAGATCACTGGTCACCTGGATCCGCAACCTGCGCTTCAGGGGCCTGATAATACTGTTCGATGAAGCCGAACAGGCCGGTTCCATGACGTCAAAACAGAAAGAAATGATGCTGGCCAACCTTCGCGAGATGGTCGATCAGTGCGGCGCGTCGGCGTTTGCAAACACGATGGTGTTTTATGCCATCCCGAACGAGCAGTTCCTGACCGAAGGACGTTCACCGGCTTACGAAGCACTGCGGCAACGAATCCAGACCGTTTTTGATTACACCAATCCGACCGGCGTCAAAATCCGGCTGGACAAGATCGCGCGGGACCCGCGAACACTGATGATCGACATCGGCGGGAAGCTTTGCCACGTCTATGAAACGGCCTACGGGGTAGAAATTCCGGCGGAAAAAAAGAAAGAGCTGATCGCGGTGCTTGCCGAAGCCACGGCTGAACGGGCGTTTGGCGACATCGGATACAAAAGGCTTTTCGTTCAGGCAGTTGTGCGGGCGTTGCACGCGCTTAGATTCGATCCCGGCATGAAGATTGACGACGACCTTGCGTACAGGATGCTTGCCCCGGGTGATGAAAACGGGCCGGACGAGGTCTATGAATAGATTTGAGAAAGGCGACCCGGTACGGCACGAGACGTACGGAACCGGGACAGTGGCAGGGGCCAGAATCGGCGGTTATGAGCTGAGGGTCAGCTTCGGTGCCTGCAGTCTGTGGATTCCTGCGGCCGAGCTGTCGCCAACCGGGCCGGGACTGCGACTGATGTCGGAAGACACTGCAGATAACGAACCGGCAACCATTAAGGGCGCATCACAGACGACTTCGTTCGACGCAATCATGAGAATGCTTAACGGCAGGTCTGAACGCGTCGAGGAAGCACAGGTACCGGACAAGATAAGGATTCCCGTTTACCGCGAACTACCGGGAAACAGACCGATCCAGGCCTCAATGGCGATCGAGGCGTTCCGCCTGGGGATCGTACCGATTCATTCGATTACCGACTGGACCGTTGGAAGAACGGAAGAAGTCGGCCAGTTAATGACATTTCTGCACGATCACGCGGAAGGCGCGGCACTGGTTGAAGGCGCCTACGGGGCCGGCAAAAGCCATCTTCTGCAATTCATGGCAGTCGAAGCTGAACGCATGGGATATGCGGTCGCCCTGGCAGGATTTGACCCGTCAGAGGCGTCTGCAGCATTCCCCAAGAAGGCCTATCGCCATCTGGTACAGGGATTTCGCGCTGTCGTTGACGGCAAAGTCCTTGATTTCAGGGGCTTCTGGACAGAAGTTGCGTCAAGGCCGAACTGGAAGGAAGTCCTGGGGGACCACTGGCTTTTCGGCAGAATTCTGACAAAGCTTTCAAAAAGTGATGATGGCGACGGGATGGCCAATGGCCTTTCCAATGAAGACTGGGAATTCATCGAAGCGAAAGGCTCGGGCAAAATCGGGCGAAAAAAGACGCTGTACGACTATTCGACGTGCGCAAATATTTACTGCAATATCTTATCGGCGGCAGGCCGGGCCGCTTCAGAAGTGCTTGGAATGATGGGACTTGTTGTCCTGCTTGACGAAGCCGAAGTGGCACGAAGCGTGATGTACCGGTATCAGGCCCAGCGCGGAATGAATTTCTTCCGTGGCCTTGTTCTGACCGCAAATGACGACGACATTCTGCTGGACGAGGCGCTGGTCAGGGCCGAGACACTTGTCGGCGAACAGTCAGGACTTATCTACTCGGCGCACAACCCGGTGCGCTATACGACCGGAATTCCGACCGGTCTGAAGGTCGCCTTCGCACTGACCCCGGGGACGCTGCAGGACGAATTCAGCAGAACCCGCGAAACTATTACAAGAGTCCAGGTTGACGTTCTGTCGATGGACCAGCTTCGCGAACTGTTCAGAAAGATCTGCCTGACGTACGAGGTCACTTACGGGGTCAGGCTGGAAACCAAAAAACGGGACAGGCTTTTCAGATTACTCTATACGGCCGACCGCATTCAATCGACCAGAACCTTCATCAAAGCTGTCATCGAATCCCTTGATTACGTTAGATTCTATCCAGACGGCGATGTCGAAGTCATGGTAGTTGAAGGCGGCGACGGGGACATGCTGTGAGCGCCACAGGCCACGCATTCAACCGGATTGACGCCCAGAACGCGATGCCGCTGTCTTTCCCGGCCTTCATGGGAAAATTCGGCAACCTGACCGACATTCAAGTCCTTGCATTTCCAGTAATATTAAAGGGTATTGACGCCGTCGTTGTCGCACCGGCGGCATCGGGAAAGACCGAATCGGCGCTGGCACCGATCTGCGAACGCCTGCTGAAGGAAAAAGGGCCTGAAGGCTCGGTCGGTGTCCTTTACATAGTTCCCACCAGGGCGCTTGCCAACGACATTGACGTCCGCATAAGGGAAGCAACGACGGCGCTGAAACTGAAATCGCAGGTCAGGACCGGTGACCACCCTTCCCCGGTCGGGGACTCGCGGATCGACATCCTTATCACGACGCCCGAGTCTTTTGACTCGCTGACGTGCCGCCACCCTAAAGCTTTCCTGAACATGATGGCCATCATCGTTGATGAAGCCCACCTGGTCGACAAGACGGCCCGGGGCGACCAGCTTCGAATATTGATCAGGCGCGTGCTGATGAAAAAGGCGGCGGCCAGGCCCCAACTGATTGCGATGTCGGCCACGGTCAGCGACGCCGAAGCGCTTGGTGAAAGACTTTTTGGTTCAGTGCCGACAGTCGTTCGCGACGATCGCGCCAGACCGATGGACACAACCGTTGAAGAAGACCTGAAAGGTGCCCTGGTCACGCTGCGCCGCGAACGCATGTCAAAGGCCGTAATCTTCTGCAACACCAGGCGCAAAGCGGAAGAGACAGGCGCGGCGGCAGCAAAACTTGGCCCGTGGCCCCCTGAACGGGTAATGGTTCATCACGCCAGTCTGGCACGCAGCGAACGCGAAGACGTCGAAAAGGCGTTCAAGATATGGGAAGCCGGCCTTCTGATTGCCACGTCAACGATGGAGCTGGGCGTAGATATAGGCGACGTTGACGCCGTCATACTGGTCGGGGCACCGGAATCGGTCGCGTCGCTTCATCAGCGGGTCGGACGCGGGTGCAGACGCAGTCACGGAATGCGGGCCCTTTTCGTACCTGAAAGCGAAGCCGACAAAAAGGCATTCAACGAACTTATGACGCTGGTACGCGACCGCGAAATGCCTGACGAAAAATACACACCGGACATTTCGGTCATAATTCAGCAGACTTTTTCGATCCTGTTTGAAAACCGCAAAGGCATCCCACGGCGGGTATTAAGGCTTCTTCTGGACGTGCTGGCCGATGGGTCCACGATCGACATCATCATCGACCATCTTCGCAACGAAGGCTTTTTAGACGAAGGCGCAGGCGAAGTCATGAAAGCATCGACAAAACTGATGGACATGGGCGAAAAGGGCCGTATTCATTCAAATATCGCTGATACAAACACGATCAAAGTCGTCGATTCCGGAACTGGCAGAACTGTCGGAATGGTATCTGCCCGCACATCCGAAGGTTCGTCAGTCACGATTGGCGGCAGAAACTGGACCGTTACCGGATCAGACCGGGGCGGCGTATCGGTCAAGGCTTCCGGCGGCTCGGGCGAAAATTCTGAAACAAGATTCGGCGGCAATCAGGACGTCGGCGCGTTCTACCGATACCTGCCCGAAGAGCTGAAAGGCTACTCCGCAAAGTCCCGCCGGTAAGGCTGCCGGGCCGCAAATTCGGCTATCAACGTCAGTTCGTGATAGGCTTCGGGGCAGATTGCTTGCTTATGCTATTTCCGGAGCTTTCTTATGAAAAAACCGTCGGCCGAAAAGAATTGTAAACTGAGCTGGAA
>CAZFVA010000003.1:71413-75437 GCA_964522105.1 uncultured Anaeromyxobacteraceae bacterium | reverse complement strand
GGAGCTTTCTTATGAAAAAACCGTCGGCCGAAAAGAATTGTAAACTGAGCTGGAAGCAGGTTCACAGGCATGTGGACCCCGCAATATTTTCGTTCAAAACGACTGCCGAAGTTGAAAAACTGAGCAGCGTCGTTGAACAGGACCGGGCACTCGAAGCCCTGCAGCTTGGCCTTTCAATCCAGAAGCGCAACTTCAACATCTATCTTTCAGGCGCGTCAGGGACAGGCAAGTCCAGCATCCTGAAACGGCTGGTCGACAAGATTGCCGCAGATATGCCGACGCCGCCGGACTGGTGCATGGTTCACAACTTCAAGCATCCCGAGACGCCGGCGGTATTCCAGCTTCCGGCCGGCGAAGGTCTGAAGTTCAGATGCGCGATGGAAGAATTCATCAACAACCTTAAAAAGAACCTGCCAAAGCTGTTTCACGGACAGAAGCACCAGGAACTGCTTCAGGGAATCCTTAATGAAGGTCTGGAGATTGAAAACAAGGCTTTCAAAGAGCTGAACAAGTTCGCAGAAGGTTTTGACTTCCAGGTTAAACAGACAAAAGAAGGCCTGATGACGATCCCGATCGTCAACGGCGAAACGATAGGCAACAAGGAATACGCGGCGTTAGACGACGATCAGCGCAAAATAATTGATGACAAGCGCAAGTCAATTGAACCTGCCATCGCCGCCTTCTTTGAAAAGAACAAGGAAGCCGAACATACCGTCCACGCGAAGATTCAGGAAGCAAACCATCAACTGTGCGACCTGGCGCTGACCGAATCGATGGACGACCTGACTGTAAAATATGCCCCATGGCCGGACATCACAAATCATCTGACCGCCGTCAGGCAATCGATCCTGGATAACATCCCGCGCTTCCTGGCGGAAGAAGCTGAGGACGCGACGCTGCGTCAACTTCTTGAATCCTCGCTGGTCGAATACAAGGTCAACCTGCTGGTGGACAACTCCGAAGTCAAAGGTGCACCGGTCATTTTCGAGAACACTCCGACGTATCACAACCTGGTCGGGCGCATTGAAAAGCGCGTCGAAAACGGCATCTATTCGACCGATTTCACACTGATTAAGGCCGGGTCGCTGCTGCGCGCCAACGGTGGATTCCTGGTGCTGCATACGCGGGAACTGGTGACATACCCGTTCGCGTGGGAGTCCCTGAAGGCCGTTCTGCGTCAAAGGGTGCTGGAAATCGCCGAAATGGGCGAGGCATACCAGTTCCTTCCGACGACCAACATCAGACCTGACCCGATCCCGATGTCCTGCAAGGTAATCCTGATAGGGTCCAACTATCTGTATCATTTGATTTATGAAGCGGACGAAGAATTTGGCAAGGCGTTCCAGATCAAGGCCGAGTTCGACTCGGAAGTCCATGTTTCTGACGACATGCTTCAGGAATATGCGCGCTTCATCGCGACGACCAGCGAGCGCGACGGGCTTCTGCCGGTTGACAGAAAAGGCGTCGCTGACGTCATTGAATACTCGATGCGAATGGCCGATGCGTCAGACAAACTGACACTTCAGTTCAACCTGATTCTGAACCTGCTAATCGAGGCTGATCACCTTGCCAGACTGGAACACGCGAAGGTCATAACGGCCAAACACATTATCAAAGCCAGAAAGCAGAGGACCAGGCGGGTTTCGCTTTCATGGGACAAAGGCGTCGAAGCGATTCTGCGCAACACGATTATTATCAATTCGGAAGGCGTCGCGGCCGGCGTTGTCAACGGACTGGCCGTCTATCAGATGGCCGACCAGACTTTCGGTATGCCGCTGCGCATTTCGGCCAGGGCTTACAAAGGGTCGGGCGGCGTCTTGAACATTGAACGCGAAGCCAAACTTTCAGGAAATTCATTCAACAAAGCCGTCATGATTATTTCAGGGTTGATGGGCGATCTGTTTGCACAGAAACAAGCCATCAGCATGACGATCAGTCTGACAGTCGAACAGTCCTACGGTGGAATCGACGGCGACTCGGCGTCATGCGCCGAATTCTGCACAATACTTTCAGCACTTTCGGGGATTCCACTGCGACAGGACGTGGCAATCACCGGAAGCCTGAACCAGACCGGCGACGTGCAGGCGATCGGCGGCGTAAATGAAAAGATTGAAGGGTTCTTCAGGATCTGCGAAAGCCGCGGCCTGACCGGGAACCAGGGCGTCATCATTCCGGCAGCCAACATCCGCAACCTGGTTCTTGAGCCAGAGGTCGAACAGGCCGTCAAGGCAGGTAAATTCAACGTCTGGGCGATTGACCGGGTCGAAGAAGCGATTGAAATCCTGACTGGCAGACCGGCAGGGACTCGCACTGACAAAGGCGTCTGGTCAGCCGGTTCTGTGTTTGCCGAAGTCGAAGCGGCCATCGAAAAGATGTCTAAAAAGGACTCGGACAAGAAGAAAGACCTGGATAAAAAGACAAACCCGGTCAAAAAGACGGCACCCGCAAAGAAAAAGGGCAAGTAATCAAGGGATACGGGCACCGGCCCGCTTCGCAAAAACTGGATCCTGCTGGCCTTGAAAATGAAGATATCAAAGGTTCTGATCGCCACAAAAACGACTCTGCTGGAACTTGGCGAAGCCATGCACGCGGCCGCGCCATTAAAGCGTCTGCTGCTTGCCGGCGATCCACTGGTGGCCGACCAGGAGCCTTGCCATAACAAGACCGTACAGGCCCGCGAAATCGTCAGAAAAGCGCTTGAAGACGCCGGAATAGCAATTGAAGAATTCGGGCGGCCGGGGAAGATCAGGAATTCCAGATATGACCTGATCGTCGCGGTCGGTGGCGATGGAACCGTTCTGGACATTTCAAGGTTTGTGGACGGTATCCCGGTTATTGCTGTAAATTCATCGCCTTCAACCAGTCAGGGACACTTCTGTGCAGTTACCGCAGACAAATTTGCGGGCATGCTGTCTGGAATAATGTCAGGCGAAATCGAACCGGCAAGACTTACAAGACTGTCAGTTTCAATTGACGGGAAGCGGCATCCGCAGCCAGCCCTTAACGATGCGTTACTGGCAAACGTCGTCCCATCGGCGACGTCCAGGTACTGCATTCAGGTCGGGGGCGATGTCGAAACCCAGAAAAGTTCAGGGGTCTGGATATCGACTGCTGCAGGTTCGACCGGCGCCATCTTTTCGGCAGGCGGCCTGGAACAGAAAATCACGGACAACCGGCTTCAATACAGGGTGCGCGAGCCGTTCGGATGCAGGCCGGAAAGAAGTCTATATTCGCTGACAAGCGGAATCCTTGGCCCCGACGGCATCAGTTTCGTATCAAGAATGATTCGCGGTGGCGTATATCTGGACGGGCGTCGCGTGGCCGTCCCTGTCGATTTCGGAAGCGTGGTCAAGATAACCGCCGACGGTCCGCCACTGAACCTGTTTGTAAAGCGTTAACCGATCCTTTTGTCAGTTGAGGTCACAATGAAACTCTGTATTACCGGGGCCGGGTCTTCCAGATTGCCGTTGATGATGGCTTCCGTGACGAAGGCCATCAAGGCGTGTCACGTTGACGACGTGACGCTGTTTGACATCAGACCGGAACGAATCACGGCGTTGATGCCGATCGGAATTGAGCTTTCAAAGCATGTCGGAACGCCGCCACGCTTCAGAATTGCCGAAAGTTTTGCCGATGCGGTTGAAGGTTGCGGCGCGCTTATCCTGACTATCAGGCCGGGATTTGAAGGACAGCGGGCACGCGACGAACGGACATGCCTGAATCTTGGCGTGCTTGGCCAGGAAACTACCGGACCGGCCGGTTTTGCCTTTGCTACCAGAACTATCCCGGCAGTGACAAGTTACTGCGCCGTGGCAGAAAGGCTGGCGCCGGGATTCCTGCCGGTAATATTTACGAACCCGGCCGGGATGGTGACGCAGGCGCTTCACGACGAAGGATTTTCCCGGGCTGTCGGCATCTGCGATTCGGCGACCGAGGCCACAAAAAAGGTGGCGCGGTTGACCGGGGCGAATTTTGACGACCTGACTTTCGAAGTTTCAGGCCTGAATCACCTTTCGTGGACGCG
>CAZFVA010000003.1:63399-71313 GCA_964522105.1 uncultured Anaeromyxobacteraceae bacterium | reverse complement strand
TGGTACCACGACGAGGTCCGCGGGTCCGGAAGAATCCCGGTCGAGTACCTTTATTACTTCCTGCGTGCGGAAGAAGCCCTGTCATCGATCCTGGCCGAAGGGCAGTCACGCGGCGAGGCGATCGTTACAACCAACGCAAATCTATTTAATGATATCAAAGGCGTGGACACCGCGGCCGCGACCATCAGATACGCGCAGTATCTATTTAATAGAAATGACACCTACATGTCGTACGCACTTGGCCACAGACATGGCGGCAACGGACCGGCCACAATGGAAGCGGCCCTGAAGTATCTGGAAAACGAAATCGGCGGCTACGCTGAAGTCGCGATGGAGCTGCTGGCAGGGACAACAGGAGCGGCCGACGACCTTTCGCAATCGCACTCAAGGCCGAAAATCATGGCCCTGAACGTGATCAACGGCACATCGATCCCGGAGCTCAACCCGAATGACGTCGTCGAAACCGACTGCATCGTGGACAGCACAGGCATCAGGCCGACCAACCACGGCAGAATGCCACCCGAAGACGCGGCAATTGTCTGCGCTGTCAAAGAATACGAACGCCTGGCCGTTTCTTCGATCCTGATGGCTATGAAAGGCGGAAGACGCGCAGCACTGGTGAAGGCCGAAGACGCTCTGACCGCACATCCGCTGGTCCCGGGAAGAGATATGGCGCGACAACTGGTCAGGGAACTCAAGCTGTTTCGTGAAGGTGGTTTTTAAGCTGAAACAGGACGGTCAGGCGAAAAGGCGTCAGCCCAGCTCGGACATCTTCGTAATAACCTTTGAAACCATTCCGTACGCAACGGCTTCAGTCGCAGTCAGCCAGAAATCGCGCTGAGTGTCTTCACCAACCTGCTCGATCGCCCGGCCGGTAGCTTCAGCAATAATTGCGTTGATGTGCGATCTGGACTTCATGATTTCTGCAGCCGTTATTTCAAGGTCCGACGCAGGCCCAATCACTTCACCGCTATACAGCGGTTGATGAAGCAGAAGTCTGGAATTCGGCATCGCAAAGCGATCCTTTGCCGGAACGGCCAGAAGGATTACCGCCGCGATACTGGCAGTCAACCCGGAACAGACAATCATGACCCTCGGCCTGATAAATCTGATCGTGTCATACACCGCAAATCCGGAATTAACTTCCCCGCCGGGTGAATTCAAAATCAACGTAATCGGGGCCTTCGCATCAGCCGCATCCATGGCCAGCAACTGTTCAATCAGGCCCCCGGCCGTCTTCGAATTGACCTCGGAACCAAACATTATCGTCCGCTGCGCAAAAAGCCTTTCGGCGATGGAATTCTGGATTGCAGTCTTTTCTGTCTCTGGCGCGCCCATATATACCCCCGAACTTATCTTCAAAAAGAGTCGGCATTCAACACCCGCAAACTACCGGGCTGACGCCGTGAAGTCAAGTGACAGGTCACCCGCCATGACCAATCATTTTGCCCTGACTTTCCTGCACTGCTTATAGTTGATTGACGGTTCAGGCTGTTTCTGATAAAAGACTGCGTCCGTTTTATGGACGGAGGTTACCATGAATAGTTTTTTCAGCGTTTTACACCTTGCTCAGACCAGTGCGGCTCCGTCCACTAACTCGACTTCCGGAAACGCCGTTCAGGCTGCCGGTGCTGCAGTTAATGAAGGCCTGGCCGGCAAGCAGGGCGGCTGGTGGCAGACTCTCGCCTTCTTTGGCGTGATGATCCTTGTGTTCTGGCTGCTGATCATCCGTCCCCAGCAGAAGCAGAGAAAGAAGCAGGAAGAATTCCTGACGTCCCTGAAGAGCGGCGACAAAGTAGTCACCGCGGCCGGTCTTATTGGAAGAATCGTCACCATTACTGGTGATGTGGTTAGTCTCGAACTGGCAAAAGACATCCGGGTCCGGATTATCAAAAGCCAGGTCGTAAGCCTCTTTACGGAACAGGCTGAAGCAGACAAGACGGATAAATAGTTTTTTGCACAAGTCCCGGGCGGTATTCCAGTGCCGTCGGTGTCCCTGGGGGTTCTGAATGAACAAACGGAAACTGTGGAAGCCAATCCTGATTCTGGCGATGACGCTGCTGGCCCTGACATACGTAATGCCAACACTCCTTGGCGACAAGATGCCCGGCTGGTACCCGATGAAACAACGCCTTTCTTTCGGTCTTGACCTTCAGGGCGGGCTCGAGCTCCGCTACACGGTCGACTACAAGAAGGCTATCAGCGACAACATGCTTCGCGCCCGTGAAGTAGTTGTTGATGCAGTTGTCAGCGCCCTGGCATCTGAAGAAGGCAAGGATCCTGAAAACCTGACGGAACAGGATCGCACCGCGCTTCTTGCCCGCTTCAAGGCTGAAAGGGTTGACTTCGATACTCTTGAAATCACGTTCGTCAAGGACGGCGATGTCAAAGTCATCACGCCCGATCTTGTCCGCGAAGCCCGTCCTGACCTTATCAGGCAGGTTCCGTCGGGAAACAAGGCCGTGCTGAAGATGGACGAACGTCGCGTCGCCGCAATTCGCGACGAAGTCGTTAATCAGACCCTCGATGTTATCCGCAAGCGCGTCGAAGCGTTCGGCCTGGTCGAACCTGATGTCCGCAAGAACGGCGACACCGACATCGATATTCAGCTTCCAGGCGTCAAAGGCGCGCAGGTCAATTCGGTTCGCGAACGCATCGGGCAGACGGCCAGACTGTCGTTCAGAATTGTTGACCGCAGCCCCCAGGCCGTTGATTTCTTCAAGACGAACGAACCAAAGATGCAGGATTACAAGGCTAAATTCCCGGAAAAGGGAAACCTGCTGTCAATGGATCGCGACGAAACGACCGGCCAGTGGTATGTCCGTGCTGATGCCGGCCTGACCCGCGGAAAGGGCGATGCCCTTGCGAAGAACGCGCTGTTGTCATTCATCAAGACACTTGATGTTGATGATGACCACATGGTCGGCTTCGAATCAGTTGAGAGCCGCGAAGACAACACGGTCAAGGCCCGCTTCATCCGCACCCATTACCTGTTCAGCCGTGCTGATGTCACCGGCGATCACCTGACCCAGGCGATGGTCCAGTTCGAAACGAACGGCGAACCTTCAGTCAGCATCGAGTTCGATAACACCGGCGCGAAGCTGTTCGAGAAGGTCACCGAAGAAAACGTCGGCCAGTACATGGCCATCATGCTTGATGAAGACGTCAATTCAGCACCGGTTATCAAGGAAAAGATCGGCGGCGGCCGTGCCAGGATTTCTCTTGGTGGTGCCCGTCATCCGCGCGAAGTCCTTGCTGACGCACAGGCGCTGGTCACAGTCCTGACCCACGGCGCCTACAAAGCCCCGGTTCACAAGGTTCACGACTTTGAAGTCGGACCTTCGCTTGGTCAGGACACGATCGATTCCGGTATCGTCGCCCTGCTGGTCGGCATGATTTCCGTTTTCGTGTTCATGATCATTTATTACAGACGCGGTGGTCTGGTCGCGGACTTCGGTCTGTTGCTGAACGTCCTGTTCACCGTTGCAATCCTGATTGGATTCAACGCCGCGCTGACGATGCCGGGCCTTGCAGGTATCGTTCTGACCGTCGGTATGGCCGTTGACGCCAACGTCCTTATCATGGAACGCATACGTGAAGAAATGAGGTTGGGTAAAGGTCCCAGGGCTGCTCTGGAAGCCGGTTACGGCCGTGCATTCTCGGCAATCCTTGACTCCAACGTGACAACCGCCATTGCAGGCGTAGTTTTGTTGAACTACTCAAGCGGCCCGGTGTACGGCTTCTCTGTCACCCTGCTCATCGGTATCGTAATTACGTTCATCACGCAGCTCTTCGTGACCCGGACGATTTACGACTGGTCGCTTGACAAGTTCCGTACCAACCGCCTGGATGTGGGCATTTAAGCTGGAGTCGAAGCATGGAATTTATTAAACACGGTAGCAAATTCGATTTCATGGGGAAATCCCACTACTTCATCTGGGGCTCCGGAATTCTGACTTTGATTTCACTGATCCTTGTTTTCACGATCGGATTTGACTCCGGTATCGACTTCAAGGGCGGCACAAAAATCATCACGGAATTCAAGGCCCATGCCGATGTTGACCGCGACGCCGTAAAAAAGGTCGTTGACGACGTCGTCAAGTCACAGACAAAGCGTGAAGGAACCCAGGTCGAAGTTCAGGACTATGACGTCGGCGCCTCGGGCGACTCCAAAACGGTCAAATTCCAGATTTATACCGAACTGCCAAGCCTTCTGGCACCGACCGGCAAACTGGAACTGGCAAAGAACATTGAAAAACATTTCGGCAAAGGCACAGTCGTTGAATCCCCGTTTGAAGCCGGTGACAAATTCTATCTTTATCTGACGTCTGACTGGCCGCGTGAAGCTGCCGTCGCCGAGATTTCAAAGGTATTTGCAGCGGCCGGACATGACAGTGTCAGCATTGTGTCCGACAAGGAACAGCGGATTCATTCAGACATGCTTCGTGAAAAGGACCTGCTGCTTTCTTCCAGTGACAGTGATGTCAAGGCTGAAGCGGAAAAGGTCGAAGCCGAAGCCGCCAGAAAGATTGCCGGCATTACGGATTCGCGTTACGTCGTTGAAGTTCAGGCAATCAAGGACCTGCTTTCACAGAAGATGACTGCGCAGTTCGGCGACAAGTTTGTCGATGTCATTTCAACTGCAACGGTCAGCCCGTCTGTCGGAAAAGAACTTTTCCAGACATCCATGCTGGCCCTGTTTTACGCGATCATCGGCATCCTTATCTACGTTTCAATCCGCTTTGACATGAAGTTTGCGCCAGGCGCAATCGTCTGCCTGATTCACGACGTCATCGTCGTCTTCGGCGTGATGGTCGTCTTCAAGGTCAAGTTCACACTGCCTATCGTTGCGGCGCTTTTGACTATCATCGGGTACGACATCAACGACACAATCATTGTCTATGACCGTATCCGCGAAAACATCGGCAGGGGCCGTGGCGGCGATCTGCGCACAATCATGAACGCTTCGATCAACGAAACGCTTTCAAGAACCATCATCACGTCACTGACCACCGAACTGACGGTCGGCGCGATCTGGCTGCTTGGCGGTGGAACGACTGCTGACTTCGCGTTCCTGCTTTTCGTGGGCATCATCCTTGGTACCTATTCGTCCATCTTCATCGCTGCCCCGCTGACCCTTCTGCTGGACAAGATTTCAATTCGCAGACGCAAGATGGCGACCTCCAGAGCGTAAACGACCCAACCCTGATTTCCCCGGGGGCCTGTAATTGAAAACTTCCCCGCAGGAAACAAATCAATCACCATGGACATTCAGACCTGTTGATCCGGTCGTGGTCGATGCAACGGCAATGGCCGCAGGCATCTCGCGCACGGTGGCGACAATCCTTGCAGGACGCGGCATTACCGAACTACCGGCGATTCAGACATTCCTGGACCCGCAGCTAAAAAGACTGGGCAACCCGTTCCTGTTTCAGGACATGGATAAGGCTGCTGCCAGAATGATCCGCGCGATCCGCAGCAGGGAAAAGGTCTGCATTTACGGTGACTATGACGCCGACGGCATGACGTCTACGGCGCTTCTGAAACTGTTTTTCAGATCGGTTGACTTTGATGCCGCATCATTTCTGCCGCATCGAGAAGCAGACGGCTACGGGCTGAACGACTTGAGGATTGCCGAGCTGGCCGGTGACGGAATAACACTGATCATCTGCGTTGACTGTGGAATCAAGTCGGTCGAGACGGCGCGGATTGCTGCGGCCGTCGGAATCGACCTTGTAATCCTGGACCATCATGTACCGGGGCCGGAGCTGCCCGCCGTATGCGCGGTCGTTGATCCGCACCGGGTTGACTGTCAATTTCCATTCAAGGATCTTGCCGCCGTCGGAATCGCCTTCTATTTCTGCGGTGCGCTGCGCAAAATGCTGATTGATAACGGACTGATTGAAGCGCCCGGGCCTGATATCAGAACGCTGCTGGACCTGGTCGCAATCGGAACGGTCGCCGACGTGATGCCGCTGAAGGGTGACAACAGAATTCTGGTCAAAGCCGGGCTTGAACGCATCAACACCAGTCCAAGGGCCGGGATCACCGCGTTAAAGGCTGTCTCGGAAGTCAGGGGCCACGTCAGTTCAGGCATTATCAGCTTCAAAATGGCGCCGCGACTTAACGCGTCAGGCCGCATGAGCCATCCGGACACCAGCCTTAAACTTCTGATGTCCGAAAACGACCGCGACGCCGCGACGTGGGCCGAGATGCTTCAACAGGACAACACGCTTCGCAAGGAAGTCGGGCTGTTCGTTCTGGAAGCGGCCAGGGCGCAGATTGTGGCTGCCGGTGGTCCTGACGCAAAGGCAGTCGTCGTTGCAGGTTCAGGATGGCACCAGGGCGTCCTGGGTATCGTAGCGTCAAGGCTTGTAGAAGAATTTTCCGTTCCTGCAGTCGTGCTTTCAATTTCGGCTTCAGAAGATGATGGACGCCTGACGGCAACCGGATCCGCCAGAAGCGTTGAAGGTTTTGATATCGGTATGGCGCTGGCCAGACTTGAATCGCTGCTGCTTCGATGCGGCGGGCACCCGATGGCCGCAGGTCTGGGGATCGACATGGCCCGCTTTGACGAATTCGCCGCCGGATTCAAGAAAATTGCCGATGCGCAAGTCCCGGATGAAGCCGCGCACAAGGCCATCAATATCGACGCCGAAGTAACTATTAATGAATTAAGCCAGGAACTTACCGAACAGATCAAAGCTATGGAGCCGTTTGGAATGGGCAACCCCGAGCCTGTTCTGGTCATCCGGGACGTGCAGGTTACCGTCGCAAAGAAGGTCGGACGCGACAGTTCGCACATGCGGGTCGCTTTCAAACTGGATAACAAGTTTATTGATGGCATCTGGTTCAGCGGCGGCGAATCAGGAATTTGCGAAAACATGACCGTCGATGTCGCTTTTTCACTGGTCGCTGACTCACACACCGGCCTGCCATCAATGAAGGTCCGCGACATCCGGCCGTCTTAACTTCTTCAGATTTATCCCGTTTGCTTTTCTGGAATTTCAACATGACAATGCAAGGGTGAACCGGGGGCAAAATGAAACTGCAAAACATGACTGCGGCCGTGATTCTGATGTCTGCAGCAGGCCTTGTAACGGCATGCGGAAACGGCCCTTCCATCATTGATCATCCCGATTATTCTTCATACTTTGACACGTCCGACGACACGCAGGATGGACAGATTTCTGATGACGGCACACACAGGGATACGAACGCCCGGGGCGATTTGAACGGGGCGGATTCATTGTATGACGCCGGCAGCGACGATGTTATCAACCTTGAAGATACCGAATGGCCTGACGCTTCTGACACGCTTGATTCGACGGGAACCCCCGATGGCGACGACGTCGGAACGGACATCAACACAGATGACACCAATTATGCAGATGTACCTGAAGATACAGTCGAATTTGATGACACATCAACGCATGATGATGGCGGCGCTACAGACAGCGGCCAGTACACCGGCATTTACGAAGGACTGGACGACGTGACCGGGCAGAATCTTGTCAACGCGATATGCCCACTTGTCAGGAACAACTACAGAACGGTCGCCTATAACGACGCAAAAGTGTACCTGCGCGAAGACGTGGACAATCGCGGCGGACAGATCCACGAAATCTATACCGGCGCATGGTTTGACCCGGACGACAGCATGATAAACGTCGAACACACATGGCCGCAATCAATGGGTGCCGGTTCAGCCCCGGCGCAGGGCGATATGCATCATCTTTACCTGTCAAACAGAAACTACAACAGCGCCAGACAAAACTATCCTTACGGTGAAGTCACGAACGCCACATACCCTGATCCGGGGGAAGACCTTGGCGACCCGAACTGCACCGACCGCTTCCCTGAATCCGGGTCCAGCGGGTGCTTCAGTTACGTCGGGACCGACAGCAGCGGCAA
>CAZFVA010000003.1:57481-63299 GCA_964522105.1 uncultured Anaeromyxobacteraceae bacterium | reverse complement strand
TCGTGAACGTGCGGAATGACTATGTCATCGACAAGGTAGGTCCCGGCATAATGCCTGCCGATTTCCATCGATTCACGGACCGGGTCTTCGTCGCCGGATATCATAATCAGGTACTTTCCCGGACATATTGTCTGGGCAAGAGCCACATTGATCGGCGCAGCCTTTGCCATTGCATCGGTGCAGATGATTCCACGGGCAATGCTGTTCAGTTCCAGAACTCCGATGGCTGGGTCACGAGCCATTTCAAGACCTCTCTATTGTAACGACGCCGTTGCAGACGCCTTTTACCACACCGCCAATTGATGCGTGAATTCGGGCACCAAGTTTTCCTTCAGGAATTTCCCCGATGACCTGCCCTGCCCTGACCACATCACCTTCGGACACAACTGCCACGGACGGAACGCCGACGTGCTGCTTCAACGGAATCCGCACAATCCACGGGTCACGAATGGCAACTATTTCACCGGACTGCGGCAGCAGGTACTTGTGAAGATCGAGCCTTCTTGTAAGCCTGGCCTTCGGCACCCTGATCCACGCAAACGACTCAAACGTCGATTCCGGCTTTTCATGGCAGGGATTCTTTCTGCCATCCGCAATCAGTCTGTCTTTAAAAATCCCGAATATCTGCTTCGGTGAAAGGCCCATGTCGCAGGCATATTCTTCGCAGACGCCACACTGCGAGCACAGCCACGCCATCGCCATAACGTCTTTTGCAGGCTCGCGACCGGCAAGAATGCTGCGCATCGCAAGATGCGGTTCAATCCTGTGGCCAAGAAGGCGGCGCGGGCACATATCGGTACACATGCGACAGTGGCAGCAGACTGAAGACGTACGCCGAAGCGCCGTCCGGTCCGGAACCTGGCGCGACACCACGACCGGATGGTCGGGCGGCAACAGAATGTAACCTGCAGTCGTTTTGACGACCGGACTGTCAAGGCCGGGAAGCAGCGACCCCATCATCGGACCGCCGTCAATTACTTCGAAACGATCAAGAAGCGGACCACCTGCGGCATTGATGACTTCGGCGGCTGAAATGCCGATCGGGACTTCATACACGCCTGGATTCAAGACTTCACCGGCGACAGTAACAGCTTTGCGGATGACCGGTTGATCAAACATGGCCCTGCGGACAGAAAGCATCGTCGATACGTTCTGAACGACGGTGCCGACGTCAAGCGGAATACCGCCTTCCGGGACTATCCGGCCGGTGATGTCATAAACCATGATCTGCTCGTCCCCGGCGGGATAGAAATCATGGAACAGATGAAGCTCGATTTCCGGCGCACCTGTAAGGCAGGGACGCAGCGCCGCTATCATTTCGTCGTAATGTTCTTTGATGCCGATGACAATGCGTTTTGCCCCGACCTGGCGCGCAACTGCACGGATGCCGTCTACAATCTCGGCGGCACTGGCAATTGTCAGCCACTGATCGGTCACAAGGATCGGCTCGCACTCGGCCGCGTTGATGATTAAAGTATCAACAGTTGCGGCAAGTTTAACGTGCGTCGGGAATCCCGCACCACCAGCACCAACTACACCGCAGTTCCGAATCTGGTCGATCAGGGAGTCTGAAAGCGCCATCTCGCCCTCACAATTTCGGGCCAAATGATAGCACATGAAAAAAACGGTTTTTTCAAATTTCGTTTCCTGTACAATCTTGCTGGCCTCGCACGTTGTGAGGGCTGGACAGGTTTGTACCTGCGCGGAGGTCTCGTAAATGAAATTTGCACGTTTGTTTGTGGTTCTTATGGCCCTGGCCATGCCTTTTGTCGGCAGCGGTGGTTGTTCCTGCGAAAACCTCGTGGCAACCCCGGAACTACTGTTCACCTACAGCCCGAACTCGCTGGACTTCGGCGCAGTTCCGCTGCACACCAGCAGAACATTGACGCTGCAGATACAGAACGGCGGCACTGAAGGCATAGTCACTGTAAGCGGCATCGCCCTGCAGGGCGTATCTTCCGACGAATTCGAATTCGTGGTAGACAGCGAAGCTGCCAAAGCAACGTGGGAAACGACGGGCAAAATCAATCTTGCCGTCGGCGAATATGCAGTCATCCTGGTGACTTACACGCCATCAAACGCCGGCAGTGACAGCGGCAGCATCTTGTTTACCCACAACGTTGCGCAGCAGAACTACCAGACAGGCGTCGCCATTACAACGTCAGGCCAGGTCGGCGACCTTAACGCCGACCCGTACCCGATCGATTTCGGCGAAGTCGAAGCAGGTACAACCGGAACGATTGACGTCACGATCACCAACAACGGTACCTTCTCGGTTGACGTCCAGGACGTCTATCTTGACTACGAAGGAAGCTACGACTTCAGCATCGTCGACGTCAGTTCGAATGACGGCGCGACCGCGAAGACGCTTCTTGACCCGGGCGAAAGCCTTATGGTCGTGCTGGAATACACGCCGAAAGAAGGCGGAAATGACACGACCAACCTGATCGTTCTGGGAACGATGGAAAGCACACAGAAGCAGTGGTCATTCGAAGTCAGCGGGACCGAACTTGGTCCGAAGATTAACATTCTTCCGAATCAGATCGATTTTGGATTCGTTCCGGTTGACGAGGCCAGGACCCAGAGCTTCACGATTTCCAACATGGGTAACGCCGACCTGATTATTACCAGCATGGGTACTTCGATCGGATCCGACGAAAACATCGTAATCGATGACGGCCCGACCCCGGAAGCGCCGATAGTTCTGGCACCTGAAGGGTTCCAGGAATTCCACACGACGTGGACTGCCAAGGGCACTCAGTCCAACCCGGAAGCACCGATTGGCGCAATAACAATCGCCAGCAACGACGCAATGGCCAGCCCGAACATTCTGCCTGTTTACGGCCGCATTGAAGCCCCCTCGATCGAAGTCATGCCGACCGAGGTTGACTTTGGTTTTGGTGCTCAGATGACGCCCAAAATGGCGACAATCACTATCAGCAACAACGGGTTCGGCCCGCTGGTCATTAAAAGCCTTACGATCACCGACGATAATCCCACGACGTACGGTAAGGAATTTGCGGTCGTTAATGATCCAACATTCCCGGTTACAAGCCTGACGAATCCTTCAGACAGCATAATTGACGGAAATTCGTTCCGTGCAATCAAGCTGACGTTTACAAACAAAGGACCCGCCAGCGGCCACGCAAGCGCCAAACTGATCATCGTATCCAACTCGAAAGGCCAGGAAAGTATCACGGTTACACTGGATGCCGACCGTGCGGGTGCCCCGGAATGCCGTGGCCAGCTCGTTCCGTATCTGCTGAACTTCGGCACAATCGCCGTCGGCTTCCCGGAAGTCAGGGAATCCAGACTGGTCAACACCGGTACCGGCCCCTGCACCGTAAAACAGTACAGACTGACAGACTGCTCCAGCGACATGATGTCGACCGGCTGTCCTGCTGCGCTGACCGGCTCGGCTTCCGCGTACTTCAAGATGAAGACGCCCCCGGACGCCACGCCCGGAGCCCTGCGCGCCGGCGAAGCGATGTCGATGCAGATTGAGTTTACACCGCCGACCAGTACCAGCCTGTTCAATCTGCTGAACAAGAGCTCGGGCCTGCTGTCGTACAAAATCCGCGATGAATCAAAGGCGACTGAATACGTTATTCCGGAATGTGAGGGCACATGTACGGCCAACATCGTCGGACAGAGCGGTATCGCCAAGGCAGCCGTCCTTCCTGACCACATCGACTACGGTGTAGTCACGATTGGTTGCTACTCCAGAACTTACAGCATCTGCGTCTATAACTCCGGCAATGCCCCGCTCAAGGTCACCAAGATTGAAATGAAAGGCTGCACGCCGGAAGTTCACATGAAGAACGTCCCGCCGCTGCCGAAGGTAGTTGGAACGGGCGCACCGGTCTGCTTCGAAACGAACTACTCGCCAGTTGACGAAGGCGTTGACAAGTGTTCAATCCATATGTCGGTTACCGACAAGAGCGCCCCTGTCATCGCGATTCCGGTAAAGGGCGAAGGAACGTACGAAACTCAGCACACCGACGTGTTTACGCAGATCAAGGGTGACGAAGTAGACATTCTGTTCGTCATCGACGATTCGGGTTCGATGTCCGAAGAACAGCAGCGACTGACGTCTTCATTCGCCGGCTTCATTTCTCAGGCAGCAGTCTGGGACAACGACTACCACATCGGCGTAATCAGCCTTAACGTCGTTGATGAAGCGGTCATCGGCAGATTGAACCGTGGCGACAAGAGCAAGACCCCGCGTTACATCGTGAAATCCAATCAGGCTCAAAGCCAGTTCGCTAACCTTTCCAACCTTGGTGCGGATGGCGGATCGGATGAACAGGAAGCCGGACTTCAGGCTGCACAGACTGCCCTGGCAGCACCGTTCACGACCGACACGGAAATTTCATGCAGCACCAACTCCGACTGCAGCAACGACCCGAATATCTGCGCTGACCCGGCCAATTGCCCGTACACCTGCATCGAAGGTTCCTGCGGCGGGTTCAACAAAGGCTTCGTGCGTGAAGATGCTCAGCTTGAAATCATCATCCTTTCCGATGAAGAAGATCAGAGCTCGGGATCAATTGCCTTCTACATCGACTTCCTGACCAACATCAAAGGCTGGGCCAACGTCGGACGTATGCACGTCAACACGATCGTCGGCGTTGAAGGCGTACCGCAGGGCGGAAGCGAATCGGCATGCGTCGCAGCCGATGGCGGCACCGCGGCAGAAGGTAAGCGCTACATCGAGGCGACAACTCAGACTAACGGAATGTACGGTTCGATCTGCGAATCTTCATTCACGGCAATCATGTCAGACATCGCCGACATTTCCTTCAACCCGAAGCTTCAGTTCTTCCTTTCCAGACTGGCTGACCCGGCCACCGTCCGCGTGACGGTCAACGACATCCCGTGTGCAGACGGCTGGGAATTTGATTCACCGTCGAACTCGGTCATCTTTGATCTCGAAGGCGGATGCCTGCCGCAGCCCGGTGACAAGATCGAAGTGTCCTACAAGATGCTTTGCCTGAAAGGCTAACCGCGATTCTGCAGCCGACCTGACTTCACCTGCACCTACCGCACAAACCGCAGAACAGTACCTGAACTAGTAACCGTTAGAATTCGGACAGCGTTGATTACAGATAAGTATTCAATTACACTGCAATCATAGGTTTCCGCACCCCGGGGGATACATCGTGCCAAAAATTCAGTCCTGCTTTTTCTGCCTGGTCGCGTGTCTGATAGTCGCCACAGGATGCGGCGACACGAACGTCAGACCGGAAATCATTAATCAGGAAGACACGTGGAACCTGAACGACGTCGTCGCCGAGACTGTCATAACGGACATTACTGATGATAACGACATAAGTGGCATCGACATCCCAGCCGAGACCGACGTGACTGACGACACATCCGCAGATACCGGAAATACCGACATTTCAGTCGAACTGTTCCCGGCCATCAGCGTCGATCCGACCGAGGTTGATTTCGGATTCGGGGCCATCAATACTCCGAAAATTGCGGAAATCACGATCGCGAACGACGGCGACGGGCCATTGATAGTCCACAGCATGAAAATCATGCACGAATCGACTACCGAATACGGAATAGAATTCGCGATCGTGTACGACCCGACGTTCCCGGCCACCGGGCAGGCAAATCCGGTCGACAGCACCATAGCCGCCCATTCTTCCAAGACAATCCAGATGACATTTACGAACAAAGGACCGGCAAACGGACACGTCAGCGCGTGGCTCGTCATTAAATCAAATTCACCTGATAGTGAAACTGTCGATGTGCCACTTGCGGCCGATCGCGCCGGCACCCCCGAGTGCCGCCTTCAATTAACGCC
>CAZFVA010000003.1:37765-57381 GCA_964522105.1 uncultured Anaeromyxobacteraceae bacterium | reverse complement strand
TTCACACCTCCAGACGGTTCAGACCCGTTTATAATATCAACGGTAAACGCCCTTCTGTCCTTCAAAATCCAGGATCCGGCCGACAATACATACTCCGATCTGCCCGAATGCCCGCTTGATGGTTGTACACCAAACGTCACAGGTCAGGTCGGCGAAGCCCGGGCGTCAGTCCTGCCTACCGCCCTTGATTTTGGAATTGTTTCGGTTGGTTGTAGTTCCATGACCGAGCCGCTGTGCGTCTATAATTTCGGCGATGCCCCGCTGAAAATCACGGCACTTGACTACAGTCAATGCAGTCGGGAAATCAGCTTCGACAACCTGCCTGCCTTTCCGGAAAAAATTGCATCAGGAAATCACTTCTGTTTCGACGTCACGTACCTTCCAGTCAATGAAGGCCGCGATGAATGCACCGCCAGGCTTTCAGTGTCGGATATACTGACACCAGCCATTAACATTCCAATTTCGGGTCAGGGGACAACGCTGACAAACCGCACCGACACGTTCAATCAGATTTCAGGGGCCGACGTAGACGTGTTGTTCGTGATCGATGACTCGGGATCGATGTGCGAAGAACAGGACCGACTGGTTACAGCTTTCAGCGATTTCATTTCACAGGCAACGACCTGGAAAAACGACTACCGAATCGCAGTAATCAGCGTCAACGTAACCGAACCGAACGTCATCGGACGATTCAACCGTGGCGACAAAACGGTAACACCCCGTTTTATCACAAAGTCACCCGATGCTCAGGCACAGTTCAACCGCCTGGTCGCCTTCGGGTGTGACGGCGCCTCAAGCGAACGGGAGGCGGGACTTGAAGCAGCGCAGGCGGCCCTGTCGGCGCCATTGACCACCAATACCGGAACCTTGTGCAACAGCCATTCCGACTGTTCAAATAACCCGATGATCTGTTCTGATTCCATAAATTGCCCCTACCAGTGCATGGATGGTTACTGCAGCGGGTTCAATGCCGGTTTCATCAGACCGGATGCAGGCCTTGAAATCATCATGCTGTCGGACGAAGACGACCAGAGCACGGCAGCCGTCAGCTTCTACACCGACTTTTTCAAGGCGCTGAAAACGAACCCCGACAAGGTACACGTCAATTCAATTGTGGGGATTCTGGGCGTACCGGGCGGCCCGTCAGACTACGGCAACGACTGTGTGGCCACGGACGGCAGCACGGCGATGAACGGGGTCAGATACCTGGAAGCATCGGCGCTGACAGACGGCATTTCCGGTTCAATCTGTGAAATGTCATTTGCACCTGTCATGCAGCAGATCAGCGACGCCGCCTTCCTGCCGGATCTGGATTACAAACTGTCCATGACACCGGACCCCAATTCAATCAGAGTCCTGATAAACAACGCAGGTTGCGCAGCCGGATGGCACTACGACCAGCAACTGAACTCGGTCGTGTTTGAAGCTGACGGACCGTGCACCCCTGTGCCAGGCAACACGATGAAAATCACGTACAGCATCGTCTGCCTTCAGTAAACCATCATATCAGCGAAACTTATTGTGTTTTGACGCAGCGAAAGCCAATGAGATCGAGGTAATACGTCGGGTCGGTGGCGTCGCGAAGAGATGTCCGGAAGTTGACGGAGCTGTCATTATGGAAACAACCGCCGCGGATGCCACGCTTCGAGCCGCTTCCGGGCCCAACAGGATCTGTA
Source organism: uncultured Anaeromyxobacteraceae bacterium (assembly GCA_964522105.1). Classification (GTDB taxonomy): domain Bacteria; phylum Myxococcota_A; class UBA9042; order DTJE01; family DTJE01; genus JAGOFO01. The sequence continues at coordinate 55,705 of CAZFVA010000003.1, read as the reverse complement.
CCTGGACTGCTGCCGTAATATGCCGAATCGTACCAGTCTGACACCCACTCCCACACATTACCGGCCATATCACACAAATCGTATGGACTATCTCCGATAGGGGATTTGCTGCACACTGGCAACGTACTGTCTGTTCCACAGCCAAAACCACCTTCGCTCATAACGGCGTAAGCACAAGTCGCACCCTGATTACCCCACGGATACTTGCGACGATCATCCCCGCGGGCCGCCTTTTCCCACTCCGCTTCTGTCGGCAAACGTTTTCCAGCCCATGCGCAGTAGGCTGCGGACTGGGTCCAGTTTACGCAGTTTACAGGATGATCTTCCTTCCCGGCCACGCCCCAGGTGCAATCAATATCCGCAATGCCCGGTGCTTTGCAGGACCCGGCAATCACGCACTCCCCGTAGGCAGCCACAGTTACTTCAGTCTTATCAATGTAATATTCAGACAACGTAACTTCATGAAGTGGTGCTTCGTTCGGATTGCAGTCCGGATCAACGGCGGCGTTACAGCCCATCCAGAACGAACCTGCGGGGATCAACACCATCTCACCTTCAACCGTGACGTCAGCAGTCACATCAGCAGTCACGTCTGCCGTCACGTCGGCCGTCACGTCGGCCGTATCTAAAGCAATAACATCCAGCACACTATCAGGCAGACTGTCCGCAAGCACATCTGCCGGTACACCTGAACCACCGCACGCCACAACAGTCAGAGCCATCAATCCCGGCAATACATACATCCAAACGCCAACCAAGAATCCCGATGCCTTCCGAATTCCCATATCGTTACCTCAAGTTAGACCTGGTGCCTTACAATAACTTCCGCACTGCTGTTTCAGCTACTTGTAGCAGTCTATTCTAAGCGGTAACCGGAAACCAGAAATATACAGAGGCGGTACATTTCCGGTTGGCCCGCTCGTTCCAGCAAAGACAGCAACGATGCAAAATAGTCCCGAACAGGGTAGAATTGCACGCGCACGGCGCATTTTGTTGCGTTACGGCTGCATGACTGGGATTAACGGAGCATTGTTGTGTCTTTTGACAGCCTGAACAAGGATTGGGAAAACGGACCGCTTGGAAAAACCTTAAACAAATTTCCAGAAAGACAAACTACATTCACGACCCCGTCAGGTTCCGAAATCAAGCGGCTTTACACGCCAGCTGACTCGGACGTCGGGACCGACGTTGCGGCATACTCAGACAGAATCGGGTTTCCCGGCGAATATCCGTACACACGGGGCGTCCAGCCGACAATGTTCCGTGGCAAGCTGTGGACGATGCGCCAGTACGCCGGGTTTGGATCGGCACAGGAATCAAACCGGCGCTATCGCTACCTTCTGGAAAACGGGCAGACCGGCCTTTCAGTCGCTTTTGACCTGCCGACGCAAATCGGCATGGACTCAGATAACCCGATGGCGCTTGGCGAAGTCGGCAAAGTCGGCGTCGCAATAGACACGCTGGCCGACATGGAAATCCTGTTCGACCAGATTCCGCTTGATCAGGTCACGACTTCGATGACCATCAACGCACCGGCGATGGTTCTGCTGGCCATGTACATCACGGTGGCCGGTAAAAGGGGCATCAGCCCTGCCGAACTGGGCGGAACTATCCAGAACGATATCCTGAAAGAATACGTTGCACGCGGAACGTACATATACCCGCCCAGACAGTCCATGCGGCTGATCACCGACATTTTTGCATATTGCTGTGACCACGTTCCCCAATGGAACACCATATCAATTTCCGGATATCACCTGCGCGAGGCCGGATGCACGGCGGCGCAGGAAGTGGCGTTCACTCTGGCCGATGGAATCGCGTACGTTGACGCAGCTATCGCGACCGGGATGGACGTTGACGCTTTCGCCAGCAGGCTTTCATTCTTCTTCAATGTCCACAACAACTTCATCGAAGAAGTCGCGAAGTTCAGGGCGGCCCGCCGCATCTGGGCCAAAATCATGAGGGAACGGTTTGCGGCGAAAAGCCCGAAGTCCTGGATGTTGCGCTTTCACACGCAGACGGCCGGGTCGACGCTGACGGCTCAGCAGCCTGAAAATAACGCTATTCGTGTCGCAATACAGACACTTGCGGCCGTGATGGGCGGGACTCAGAGCCTGCACACAAATTCAAGGGATGAAGCCCTTGGGTTGCCGACCGAAGATTCGGTCAGACTGGCCCTGCGGACCCAGCAGATAGTCGGATATGAAAGCGGTGCGGCCGACACAATCGACCCGCTTGGCGGAAGCTGGGCAGTCGAGGCCGAAACCGACAGGATCGAAGCCGAGGCGCTGGCGTATATAGCCGAAATTGACAGGCTTGGCGGCATGGTACCTGCGATTGAAAAGGGCTTCGTCCAGAAGCAGGTTCAGGACGCCGCCTACAGATACGGCCAGGAAGTAGACAACCACGTTCGCCAGATAGTCGGCGTTAACTGTTTCACGATGGAAAACGAAGTCGAGCCGGCCATCCTTGAAATTGACCCCGAAACTGAAGCCAGCCAGATCGAAGCGCTTGGCAAAATCAAACGCAACCGCGACAACGTGGCTGTGGCCGCCGCACTGAAGGCCGTTGAAGCCGCCGCCATCAGTGGCGACAATCTGTTCCCGGCAGTGATTGAAGCGGTCGCCGCGTACGCCAGTCTTGGTGAAATCAGCGACGTCCTTCGTGTCATCTTCGGTGAATACAGGGAAGAGGTGGTGCTGTGATGCGCAGAATCAGAGTTCTGATTGCAAAACCGGGGCTTGACGGCCATGACCGCGGGGCAAAGTTTGTTGCCAGATCGCTGCGGGACGCCGGGGCCGAGGTCATCTATACCGGAATCCGACAGACGCCTGAAGCTATTGCGACGGCAGCGATTCAGGAAGACGTTGATTTTCTTGGATTAAGCTGCCTGTCTGGCGCTCATAACCGGCTTTTTCCTGAAGTCGTCAGACTGGTGCGGGAACGCTGCGGCGATGAAATCGTGATTTTCGGCGGCGGCGTCATTCCCAAAAAGGACTGGCCGGCGCTGCACGAAGCTGGCATCCGTTTCATATTCGGCCCTGGAACACCAATGTCCGAGGTTATCAGCGTCATCACACAGAACGCCCCGAAAGACGCTGCGTTGATCCCTGACAAGGTATGAATCTAATAGATGGAACATCAGACAGACACACTGATATCCGGGATTATGGCCTGCAACCAGCAGTCTGTCGCCCGTGCGATTTCAGTGATTGCCGACAGACGTGAAGGCTGGCAGGAGCTGCTGACGGCCGTCTACAGGACCGGGCGTACGGCCACCCTTATCGGCATAACCGGGGCGCCGGGCTCGGGCAAGTCAACCTTTGCAGATTCGCTTATTACTTTCTACAGACAGACCGGGCATCGTGTCGGCGTCATCGCGGTTGACCCGTCAAGCCCGTTTTCGGGCGGGGCCATCCTGGGCGACCGCCTGCGCATGCAGCGCCATTCGACGGACCCTGACGTGTTCATCAGAAGCATGGCGTCACGCGGGAAACTTGGCGGGCTGGCACCAGCCGCAGCCGAGGCCGCAGCCGTCCTGTCACTTGCCGGATATGACATCGTCATACTGGAAACGGTCGGGGTCGGGCAGTCGGAAGTCGATGTAATGACGGTGGCCGACGTCGTCCTGATGATTCTGGTGCCTGGAAACGGGGACTCGATCCAGACAATGAAAGCAGGCGTCATGGAAATTGGCGACCTGTTCATCGTGAACCAGTCAGACAGACCGGGGGCCGACCGTCTGAAGGCCGAAGTTGAAGCATCACTGGTTATGGCTGGAAAAATGGATCACACGTCCGGGCACGGGATTCACCACATCGCCGGTCATCAGACCTGTCAAACACCCGAACTGCCCGTCTTTTCGACGATCGCGACTGAAGGCAAAGGGACCGAAGAAGTAATCGCCGGAATTGATCGGTTCCTAAACCATCTGAACAGCGACCCGGCCGCTTTATCGGAAAGGAAAAACCGCCAGTTTGGACGCCTGGTGAATCTGGTCATGCGGGACATGATTGACGCCAGTTTTCATAAATTTGTTCAGCAAAATCAAGGCAATCAGCTTACCGGACAGACATTTGCAGACGCAGTCAAAATGGCTGATGATTTCATGAAATGGCTGCGTGCCGGTGAAAGAAAACTATAACTGACAGGAATAACCATGACTGAAAAAATAGACCACATCGGGATCGCAGTTGCAGACATGAAGGCGGCAGTCGAAACGTTCCAGACCATTCTTGGCTGCCCTGCAGGCGAAGCTGTCGAAGTCCCGGAACAGAAGGTCCGCGTCGTGTTTTTTGACGTTGGCGGGGTGCACATCGAGCTGCTTGAACCTACATGCCCGGAAAGCACCATCGCGGCCTTTATTGAAAAACGCGGGCCGGGGTTGCACCACGTGGCATACCGGGTTAAAGATATCCAGGCTGAACTGGACCGTCTGACGGCCGCAGGCATCCGGCTGCTTGATGAAAAGCCCAGGTGCGGCGCACACGGCAAGAAGATCGCCTTTGTTCACCCGAAATCATCGGGTGGAGTCCTGACAGAACTGTGTGAATGAAGACCAACCATAAGGAACTGTGATGAAGAAGGATATCAACACCCTTTTGCAGCAGCTGGATGAAAAGAACAATCTGACGCAGGACAAAGACAAGTCCAGGGCAGAAAAGCAGCACCAGAAAGGCAAACTGTCAGCCCGGGAAAGAATTCATCTGTTGCTGGATGAAGGCAGCTTCGTCGAAACCGACGCATTCGAAGAACACGACTGTCACAACTTCGGCATTGAAAAACAGAAGTTCCCGGGTGACGGCGTCATTACCGGCTTCGGGACGATTTCCGACAGACCTGTCTACGTCTTTTCACAGGACTTCACAGTTCTGGGCGGCTCGCTCGGGCTGGCCTTTGCCAGAAAGATCATGAAGATTCAGGACATGGCGCTGCAGAACGGCGCGCCGGTCATCGGCATAAACGATTCGGGCGGTGCGCGCATTCAGGAAGGCGTTGACGCCCTTCACGGTTACGGCGGCATCTTCTTCCGCAACGTGCGCGCTTCAGGCGTCATCCCACAGATATCTGTCATCGTCGGCCCGTGCGCCGGTGGCGCTGTTTACTCACCCGCACTGACCGACTTCGTGTTCATGGTCCAGGGCATAGGAAACATGTTCATAACCGGCCCTCAGGTAATCAAACAGGTTACCGGCGAGGACATCACATCAGAAGCACTCGGCGGGGCCAGAGTACAAAGCGAAAAAAGCGGCAACGTGCACTTCGTTCATGAAGACGAAAAGTCATGCTTCGAGGCCGTACGTACGCTGATTGACCTGCTTCCGGCCAACAATATGGCGAATCCGCACGAGGCCGACTGGGGCGACCCGGTTGACCGGATGGACGCGGAACTGATTTCGCTGGTCCCAACCGACGGCAAAAAGTCATACGACATTCACGAAGTCATCCGCCACGTCGTAGACAGCGGCTGGTTCTATGAAGTCCAGCCGATGTACGCGGCAAACATAGTTACAGGATTTGCCAGGCTTGGCGGCACATCGGTCGGGATTATCGCCAACCAGCCATTGTTCATGGCCGGTTGCCTTGACATCGACGCGTCCGACAAGGCCGCCCGCTTCATCCGTTTCTGCGACGCATTCAGCATCCCGCTGATAACGTTGGTTGACGTGCCGGGATACCTTCCGGGACGATCACAGGAACATAACGGCATCATCCGCCACGGTGCCAAACTGCTGTACGCGTATTCCGAAGCTACGGTGCCGAAACTGACCGTAACGCTTAGAAAATCTTACGGCGGCGCATCAATCGCCATGGCCAACAAAGACCTGGGATGCGATTTCATGCTGGCATGGCCTCAGGCCGAAATTGCAGTCATGGGCGCGGAAGGGGCGGCCGGAATCATATTCAGAAAGGAAATCACGTCTGCCGCACCTGAAGATCAGGCCAGAGTACGCACAGAAAAAATCGACGAATATGAAGAGCTTTTCTGCAATCCATACGTGGCGGCGGCAAAGGGTTACGTCGATGCAGTCATCAGGCCTGAAGAAACAAGGCCGAGACTGATTCAGGCGTTGCGTGCGCTTCGGGGCAAGCGGGACAACCCGCCCCCGCGTAAACACGGCAATCTGCCACTTTAGGACGTTAATGGCGAACCGGATAAAAACGGCTTTCGGGAAGTTTCTGCACAGGTTATCCGGCGGCATGAAGGCCAGCGGGTCGGCCGTCGGGACCTCGACTGCCGGGGCCGGTATACCCGACGGCAAAGACGTCGACGACGAAACGCTTGCAGCCATATCTGCAGCCATATCAATGGTCATGGAAAACAGGCCGTTCATCGTGACGTCAGTAGCTTCGACAGTAGATGAATTTTCCAGATGGAAACGGGCGACCGCGCAATTTCCACCAACTCCGGTTCAGAAAAGGTGCCAACAATGAAAAGACGATTCAAGGTAACAGTGAACGGGCGTGATTTTGATGTAGAAGTCGAGGACCTTGACGGGGGTGCGTCTTCTTCAGTCGCGGCCCCAGCTCCTTCCCGCAAGGCGCCACCTTCCGGGGCTCCGATGGCACCTGCCAGCCAGAAGCCGCTTCAAGGCGCGGTGGCCCCTGCTCCGGTAAAGGCAGCAAGCCACGCCTCTGACAATCAGCCGGGCTGGATTACGTGCCCGATGACTGGAAAGATACTGAAGATTTCAGTAAAAGTCGGTGACGTCGTCAAAGCCGGAGACGTTGTGGCCGTTCTTGAAGCAATGAAGATGGAAAGCAGCATCTGTGCGCCAGCCGCCGGCAGGATTGAAGAAATCGCGGTCGTCGAAGGAACCGTGGTAGACAGCGACACCAGACTGATCAGATGCGTTTGAAAGCCTTGATGTTTACTCGGTCACCGTAACAACCGCCCCGGCCCCACCCTCCATCACCGTCGGAAGCACCGAAATTTTGACCCTTTCCGATGCCCTGTTCTTCTTTGCCACCAGCTCGTGAAGCCACGGAACAAGCAGGCCCATTGAAATGCCAAGCGCGGCCCCGGCAATGATGTCGGTCCAGAAATGCTTGCCTGCGATCGGCCGCAGAACGGCTGTGGTCGCGGCAATCGCGTAACTGCCAATCCAGATTGGAATAACTGCGGGACTGTTCGGATGGCGCTTCATGAACAGCCATGACCAGCTTGTAGCCATCGCAAACGCGACTGACGTGTGGCCGGACGGGAAAGACAGCCCGGCATCAGGTTCGGTCCGCTTATCAATCGGAAGGCTGTCATTATATGCATAAGGCCTGGCGCGCCCGATTGAATACTTCAGAAGGTTGGTAACGCCTGTTGTCAGTGCAAACGTTTCTGTCAACACCAGAACATCCTTGCCATATCCACGCCAGCCGTCAACCGGATGCGACACGCCGGTGTCTATAAGGCCGGCAAGCAGTGGCAGGCCGATCGACACACCAAGAAGGACGTCAGATGCCCTCGCGGCATCCGGGTTGTACCACCCCGTGACCGGCCGTTCCCACGAATCAAGCGTCATCGGATTACACGCGGCACCACAGGAAGGGCCGTGATTCTGCCCTTTGAAAACAAGGTCAATGCTAAGCAGAATGGCCGAACCAAGAAGCAGCCCGGATTCAAGCGCGGGGTCGAGATCCCACGGACTGCGATTGACAGGGATCGCCTTCACTTCAGGTTTTTCTTCAGACGGAACTGCTGTTTCATTGACCGCAGCTTCATCTGGCGCAACTTCGGCGACTGAAACTTCATCGACCGGTGCTTCATCGACTGCAACTTCGCCGACCGGAACTTCATCTGCCGGAACTTCAGACGCACCGGCACGGCCACAGATTAAGACCGTGGCCACAATCAGCAACACACCCAACCGACATGTCTGACGAAACGAGCCAATCATCACAGGTCCTTATAGATGTCGCCTACTTGAAAGCAAACTCAAACCCGAGCGTCGTCCTGAACTGAATCATCAGCAACGGCACCCTGTCCAGCGCCGGCGCAACCATCGCAAACGACATCGGGTCGAACGTGATGGCAAAGTAACGCTTGATCGGCCACCGCAACCCGATCGGGCGCAAGTCTATGAAAAGGCCGACTGAACCGGCCCTGTCAACAGCCGTATTAAACAGCAGGATCGAAGGCCCGGCCGCAATACTGGTGCGGACGTATCCGTGAAGGTAATTCACTTCAAGCCCGATACCAAGATTCACGGCACCCTGCTTGACCCCCATTTCCAGTTCGGACGTAACCCACAGGTTATGTTCAAACTGAAAAAAGACTCCAAGGTTTTTCCAGCGCCAGCCGGCCTTTATGTCATAGCCGAAGCTGTCGCCAATCGTTGCCCTGTCCTCGACATCATTTATGAATGAACCGTGCAGTTCAGCAGTCAGAAACACCGCGTTTCTAAACGTTTCAAACGTAACAGGGGACCATTTGAAAGGCTTTTCCGCAGGCATCGCTTCGCCAGACGCTGCGGCATCCAACCCTGTAGTTACGGGAACTACAGCAACGTCGGCAGTTGTCGGAACTGCATCAGCAAGGCAGACCGATGGGACCAGCATCACTGTCACCAGAACAAACAACACTGCCTTCTTTTTCAAGACGGCCTTCCTTTACGTACAGCACGGCCAATCATCAGTCCCAGGACTGACATCAGCAGAACTGCGGTTAAATCCATACCGGCGTCACGTTCATGACCGGACCGCGAATCACACCCGAGCGCCATTGCGAGTAAAGGCCCGATAGGTCTTTTTCGGACTGTATGAAGCCAGATACTGTCACAATAATTGTTATCAAACCCGCAACCGGGAGCATATTCCAGCCAGGATAAAATCACATCTTCCACAGGATCCGTAACAGGAACGATTTCGGCTGGAGGCGCCTGCCCTGCCGCAACGTCAGCCGCAGCCCGCAGTGACACCGCTGCCACAAGCTCCCGAACAGCATCGGCCGCAACTACTGCGATGTCATGGTTTTCACCCATGCAACTGTCCATGGCCATCGAGTGGGCAATACCGTCACGACGTTCGTCAAAATCATCAGAAATCGCGTCAATACTGTTAAGTACCGACAGCACTTCATGCAGATCATCCGAACGCAACGTGTGCGCAAAAGAATCCTCGAAGGCATGAAGGGCTACCCCGAACCTGAACAATGGCTCGTATAGCAGGACGTCAACTTCCCCATAAAGATCAATGGCAATCCTGTGGGTTACAAATCGCTGCTCCAGGGGCAATGAAGCCGCCTCGAGGGCAAGGCCGATCTGCGAACGTATATATTCCTGCCCTGCCTGGACTGCCACCACATTGCCTTCATCCTTGTCATCAGCGCTTTTACGCAGGAAGTGATGGAATTCAAATTCATCCAGAACCATCAAAGGCCGCATCACAAAAAAGTTGTATGCCGAACTGTCGTTGATGTCGGGATATCGCACCCCGGCAATCAGACTGAGTCCGGCCAGTCTGGCGTTATCACTGCCAAATTCCAGCCCGATGACAGACGCGAATTCATCTGCCACGCCAGCAACAACCCCGTCCACATCGGCATTTACAGGCGGAAACAGGGGCGAATTCACATACTCCGGGGCGCCACTGCTGAACGCCCCGCCTGTTATGCCCTTGATTGCGGAAAGTGTAAGCTGCTCGTGACACGGGCTGGTGATACCTGACTGGATCTGCCAGGCTGCGACAGTTACAGGGTACATCGCAATCGCAACCAGTGCGATGGACAGACATAGTAACCGTACTTGCTGCCGATTAGACATAATCAAGGTTTCCAGCCGGGGCCATGACCGAAATTACCAGAGTCTGGAAAACTACGGAGTCGGAATCGGGGCCGGGGTTTGAATCTGAAGATTAGCGCCAACAACGGTGTGTCCGACAATCTGTTCAATCTGCTGAATATCAATCACCAGGTCCATGTCAGGCAGGGTAATGCTGTCGCCGCCCAGATCCTTCAGATTGAACGTCGGAATCGCTACCTGGAACGGATCGGTAATCAGCGCCGGGATAATGCCCGTGATCATACCAATAAGCGTTTCCTCTTCACCCCACCATTCCTGATTAATTTCAACGATATTCAAATCAAGGCGGTTCGGCGGAAGGATCTGGATGTTCAGCGCAACCGCTCCATCTTCATCCAGGCCCATCGTAAGCTCGGCTTCCAGTTCTGCGAACAGGAACGCATGCATATCAAGCGGTCTGCCGAAGAAGTTGGACGTATTGAGTTCCAGATACGCGTCACCAAGTTGAATTACCAGGTTTTCACGTCCGCACGTCGCAACGATCGGGGGGAGCAGCGCCCGGACCATGGCAGTCAGATCAGCGAAACCGTACTGCGCAAGGTCCAGACCCATCTCGGCAGCGGCCTCGGCGGTAAGATCAATGTTCGTTCCACCAGTGTACCAGAGCGCGAACGCGGCCTGACTGATCAGGTCATCATAGATCGCTGCATTGATCTTGTAAGGATTGGCGGTGTCAAACGTGTAGTCTTCCGGTACACCGGTCAGGCAGTCGGCGCGACCGATCGAGCCGGGAATAATCGCGCGGTCAATGTGCTTGGGCGCAGTCACAGCCAGACTTACATCAAGCTGGCCACCTTCGGTCACAAACGTTGCGGCTTCCGGCTGAACAGTAACAGACAGAACCATGTCGGCCATGCCGGGGATGAAACCCTTGAGCGCGATATCGATCGGGTCGGCAATCGCTTCATTTACGGTCGCTTCAAGATCGTTGATGACGGTGTCAATCTGATCGTTTACAACGCCTTTCAGCAGGTCAGTAATCGTACTGTTCAACAGACCGAGCAACCAGTCAACTGTCCAGCCGATGCTGATATCCAGCTCCACGAAATCAACTGAAGTGCCCTTGGAGCTGACCCTGAGCTGCTTGGTAACCGGATCGACGGAAATGTTAATCCCGACCTTGACGATCAGTTCCTTGGCGCTCATCTCGCCGTCTTCATTAACGCAGGGCTCATACCACTCGTTGTTCGGGTCATCGACATTGATCTGACCCGCGAAATTCGGAATCACAACGTCTATAGCTATGCCACCTTCATAGAAGCCCGAGGCGACATCAGGACGATCGAAAGTAAGGCTCTTTATCTTGACTTCATAATCACACGGCCAGACCCTCTGAACCACAAGCGGGTTGGGGAGCAGCGCCATGATGTCCATGTTGGCAACAACTTCTTCCGCAATGGCGGCAACCGTCGCCATGTCGGTCGGGTCGTTCGGATTATCCAGAAGTTTGTCATCAAGGTAGGCCTGAACCGCATTCGTAATCAGGGAAATCTTCGGGTCTTCCGGAACGGCCGGGTAATAGACGTCCGAGAACAGGTACGACCGCATCGACCGCATCTTCAGACCGAAGACGTCCGTGGCATTTGCATCAATGATATTGAGGCCCTGAACAACCGGCATCGGGTATTCGAACGTGCCTTCGTCAGTAACCGAAACGACATTGCCGTTGATCGTCAATTCGGCAAGACCACCTACCGCATCACTGACTGTTCCGGTGACCATAACGGTCTTGTCGCCACTGAGCATGGCGGCGCGTTCCGGATACTCGATCGCAAGCAACGGAGCGGTGCCGTCACAATAGGCATCAATCGTGTCGCAGGTTTCCGGGTCATCGACCACACACGCACTGAAGGTAAACACGCCTTCAACGCCAAATTTGAAAGAATAGGGGTCGGCGTCAAGCGGGCTGATGCCTTCAGTCGGGGTGACTGTCGGTGTCGTGATGGCGCCGCCGTCAACCGGGTTTCCGTACTGATCAACGAGCGTGAATCCAACCTTGACCTGGTTGTTGACGCGATAGTTGGCCTTGGCGGGGATCAGGCTCAGTTCAAGCCCGGAAGCCGGACCGGATACGACCTTCAAGTCAGCGTCTTCAATCGTAACGCCTTCAATCCCGTCAGCAGGCTGACAGGCGACAGCGTAAATACCAGCCTTTGTTCCGGTAACAGAATTACCGGCAATCGACAGGTCAGAAGGAATTACAATGACAAGGGCGATTGAAAGCGTATTTCCAAAAGCGTCAAAAGCGGTGCACGTAACTGTCGTTGTTGTACCGGCGACGATTTCTTCATCAGCCAGTGTTGTAACAACTTTCGCTACCGAACCATCAGCAACCGTAATGGCTTCCGGGGTTTCATCAACAACATCGGTCCCTTCCACAGTACAGGCAACCTGATAGGAGCCTGGAGCCGTGAAGACAACCTTCATGCCATCTTTAGTAAATGTGTCGCCGCCCGAAACAGTGAAACCGGCGGTAGCTTCCGCTGAACCTTCACCGGAAATACGGCATTCAACGGTCACTTCCTGACCGACAGCCACCGCATTGGCAGATACAATCGTCTCGACCGCCATCCCATCGACAACGTCAACATCACTTCCGATGCTGTCTACGCCGTTGTCTGTGTTCACGACGCCATCAGGCGTATCGTTCCCGCCGCCACAACCGGCGAAACCAGCGATAAGAAAAACGGCGCACACAACACTTAAACTTCTAAGTCTCATCAAACACCTCATCCGGATTTTGGAAATAGGCATTAAGCCTGTAACGCACTCATCAGGCGTTTTCCGACCTGATTCTGTCACGTTGAGGGATTGTATTAAATATAGCAAAGAATAACAAAAATGATATTTACGGGGCAGGCCACCAGGTCGTGAAGCGCGCACCGCCAATTGTGGCATCGCCGACTTCAACGCGTCCGTCATGGGAAGCAATTATCGTAGACACTATCGCCAGGCCCAGACCGGCGCCACCCGATTCACGATTGCGACTGTCGTCAAGGCGTTTGAATGGCTCAAAAATGCTGATTCTTTCGGCAAGCGGAACACCGGGACCATCATCACAGACGGAAATTTCGAGGGCGCCCGGAGCTTTCCTGACAACAATCTGAACCCTGGTTGCGGCAAACTTCAGGGCATTGGACAGAAGATTGCCGATAGCCCGCGCAAATGCCCTCTGATCGGCCAGAACCGCAAGGCCGGCCGGATCATTGCGCGCCATATCAACCGTCACTTCAATGCCGGGCCGCAGAAACACCCGCTTTTCCACAAGCTTGTCAATCAGCGGCGCGACCATGATGACCGACTTTTCAATATTCTGGCCCAGTGCTTCCATCTTGTTAAACAGCAGCAGCTCTTCCACCAGGTCATCGACATCAGTCAAGTCTTCATCAATCGCATCAAGCCGCCGCCGGCGCTCTACAGGATCATCAACAGATTCAAGCATTTCCAGCCCGAATCTAATCCTGGCGGTCGGAGTCCGCAGTTCATGGGAAACGGCCTGCAAAATCATCTTCTGGGACGCCATCAACTGCGCGATACGTCCGGCCATCCTGTTGAACTGCAGCGCAACAAACCCTACCAATCCATCGCCTGAAGGAATAGGCACACGGGCATCAAGGTCGCCATCTGCAATCTGCCTGGCCGTCTTTTCAAGTACCCGCAGCCGCTTCAACATCGGCAGGGACACCATCAGCGAAGACAGAATCAGAATTATAAGAACCAGCAACGCCATATAAAGGTAGGCTTCAAAGTCAGGACTGTACGGTCGTTCCACGGGACCGGCCACAACGACCTTCCGGGCGCCATTGATCTCTACCGGCACATAAATTGTCACGCCATGATTAAACATGGACCTGGTCATTCTTACGGCCACCCCGGATCTTGCCAGATCATGGTTAAGATCATCCGGCAGAGACTTGTCATCCAGACCAAGCATCACCATTTTTGCACCGAGATTCTGTTCCATCTGGCGTAAGTATGGGTCAATCTCGGCTGCCGACAGCCCTTCAATCTTTTCTGAAAGCAGCGAAGTACTGAACTTGATGGTCGAACTCGGGTCCTTTTCAGTCTGCCGGAAAACGGACATCACGCCGATATGACTGATGGCCGCCATCGAAAGCAGGATTGCAATAAATAAGGCCCAAAAATTACTCAGGAAAAATTTCTTCATGGCTTTTCAACCAGAAGATAGCCTGAACCACGCACCGACTTGATTCGCCCCGGGTGACGGGCGTCATCACCAATCTTGGCACGCAGCCTGGCAATCCGCAGGTCGATCGACCGGTCAAGTCCGTCCCACTCGATACCGCGCAGATCACGGTAAATCGTGTCACGTTCGATGACCTGCCCGACCCTCTCGGCAAGATAGTACAGAAGATCAAATTCAGCGGTCGTCAGCTCAAGTTCCCGCGACCCAAGTTCGACCGCGCGCCGCCGTGGATCAATCAGCAGATTATCTACAACAATCAACTTTTCCGCGTGAATCGGCTTCTCTTCAACGGTCACATTGGTCCGTCGCAGAAGATTCTGAATTCTGGCAAGCAACAGCCTTGGTTTCACCGGTTTGGCGACGTAGTCATCAGCACCGACCTCAAGACCGACAATCTCGTCAACTTCATCACTCAAGGCAGTCAGCATCATTATCGGACCCGGATAAACCGGCCTGACCTTTCGGCACACAGACAGCCCATCCATCCCGGGAAGCATCAGGTCAAGAATCACAAGATCTGGATTTTCATCAATAATTCGGTCAGGGGCTTTGTCGCCACGGGGCTCTACATCAACGGTGAAACCTTTGGAAGTCAAAAATTCGCAAACCAGCGCCGCCAGCTTGAAATCGTCTTCAACCAGCAGAATTCTGATTCCTGCCGCAGATTCCATCATCGCACCCCCACGGAAAGTCCCACCCGCCTACTGGTCATCTGAACCGGATACGCCAAACAGATCCGTTACCTTCTTTCCGGTCGCAACATGAAGCGCCAGCAAGGCCATTTCAACCTTCAGTCGTGCGGTCAGTGCCCCGACATCCGCCCCCGATTTGTTTCGTCTGGCGTCTGTGACCTCCAGCGAAGATCCGGCACCGGCCTGATAAGCGGCCTCGACCAGACTGAGCGCTTCGGTCGCAAGCTCGGCCTGCTTTCCAGCAATTTCAAGGTTCGCAACCGCAGTCCGATACTGCCTGCTGGCTTCTCGAACTTCACGGGCAACAGCAAGCTTCGTGTCTTCAAGCTTGAACTCGGCGATCTGCTTCGCAAACTTCTTCTGCTTGATGGAACCTATCTTCGCAAATTCAAAAATCGGGACATCAACACCAAGGAACAGATTCCAGCGTGACTTGTCGATCGAACCAAGCGAAGCAGGCTCCGTGAACTGGTAGGAACCGGCCCATCCGCCACTGACGGTAGGCAGGTAAGCAGCCCAGCTCATCCCGAAATCCTTCTTCGCAAATTTAAGTCCGGCGGCGCTCAGCTTGACGTCATACCTGTCGGACAATGCGGCCTGAACCATGTTTTCATCAGACATGCCGGATACTGCCAGCGACGGCGCCGGAAGCGGAACAGGAAGGCCGCCCATGCCTGAAAGCAGACCGAGCGCGTCGCGCGCCGATTCGTACGACAGATGAGCATTAATCAGTTGCTGACGCGCCTGCACCAGATCAGCTTCAGCCCGCACGACATCAATCTTCAGACCGGAACCTGCCTTGAAACGCTTCAACGCAAAATCAAGATGATGCGCGGCCGACATAACCTGAGATTCCTGCAGGCCGATGACAGACTTCGTCATCAGCGCGGCCAGATATGCCTGAGTGACGCCGGAAAATAACTGCTCACGAACCTGCCCGTACGAAAGCTTTGCCAGATCGTCGCCGACCCTGGCTGCTGAAATGGTAAACCATGACTGCACATTGATAAGCGACATGGCGACAGTTATTGAACCTTTCAGGTCATCAACGCGCCGTATGACGGTCGGTTCGGACGTAGTTTCAGGCCAGGGAACAATTATGTTTTCCAGATAGGGCTTCAACATCGCGCCGACGTCAAAATTCATGACGTCTGAATGATCTGCCCTGACGTAGTCCAGTCCGGCCGTCACCATCGGCATGACGAGCGCCCATGACGTGGCCATCTGCCAGTGGGCCTTTTCGACCTCGGCCCGCATCATTTCAAGGGTCACGTTCCTTTTTCCGGTCATCCTGATCGCCTGATCAAGCGACACTTCAGGACCTGGCGCAGTTACCGGAAGAACCCCGATCGCATCGTTGACTTCCGGCAGGAAAGACCGGGTGTCAAAACTGTTCATGCTTTCACCTGCATTGACGACAGGCGAAACAAGCACCATCAGCGCGGCAAAGGCGCCTGCAAAAGCAACTGCTTGATATCTCATAATAAACTCCATGCACGGCCTGCCCCGGTTACTCATTGGCAGTGAAAACCTTCGTTTCGCGCTTCAGACTCTTTCTGGCAAAAACGGTATACATAATTGGAACCACGAAAAGCGTCATGAACGTCGCCGTCGTCAAACCACCGATAACGGCCTTGGCCATGCCTGCCCACGATGAAGCGCCCTCGCCGAAACCGAGAGCCATCGGGACCATGCCCAGAATCGTCGTCAGGGACGTCATCAGAACCGGCCGAAGTCTCTGTCTTCCTGCAAGAGCAATACTTTCAGTCCGCCCGCGTCCCTGTTCCTCTTCGCGAATCTGATTCGCGGCGTCAACCATGATGATGCCGTTGTTAACGACAATACCGACAAGCATGATGATGCCTATGAGGGCTGAAATATCGATTGCCGTCTGAGTGATGGCAAACATTATGACGACTCCGATGCCTGCCAGCGGAACTGTAAACATGATGATGAACGGCTCGCGCAGCGATTCAAACTGACTGGCCATGACCATGAAAACCAGTACAACCGACACTGCCAGGGCATAGCCGAGGTACTTGAACGACTTCTGGAAATCCTCGGCCGAACCGGCGACCTTGTACGAAAATCCGTCTGGAAGATCATTCTTTTCGATGACAGCGGTTATTTTGGCGATCGCCGAACCCATGTCTTTTTTATGGACGGCACCGGATTCATCGGTCCACGTCTCTTTCAAATAGATATTCAGCTTCGTATAGCGTTCCTGGTCCAGTCTGGTGATGTCAACCGGTCCGAGCCGGGCATCGACATCGGCAATATTGCCGAGTGGCACGGTGCCACCGGTCGGCGTCATTATCGGCATACTTCTAAGGAAATTCGAATCCTTACGGTGCGCTTCGTCGTACCGCAGGAAGATATCGAATTCATCTCCGCCATCAGAATATCTGGCAACTGTCCTGCCCTGAAATGCCAGTGAAACGGCCTGACTGATGTTTCCCGAAGACAGGCCCAGCGCAGCCAGCTTCAGGCGGTCAAAATTGACCTCCATCTGCGGCTTCTGAACCGACATCGAGAAGACCGTTTCGCCAAGGTCGGGAATGGCTTTCAACGCTTCCTGAAGGGCAAGGCCTGTCTCGCGCTGCAGGTCGAGATCATATCCACGCATCTGGATTTCAACGTCGCCTTCCCCGCCCATGAAGTTAAACGGGTTGCCAACAGTCACCTTGACGCCGGGAAACCCGCTAAGTCCGTCACGAAGCTTGTCCTGATACTGTTGAAGTGACGTCTTGCGGAAGTCGGGCGAAACGAGCGGCACTCGAATTGACCCGGCATGAATACCCTTGGACATGATTGCGGTGAATCCTTCACCGACGCCGGCATCAACGGCAATAAGCTTACGGTCTTCCGGGGGAACTATCTCGGCAACCTTTTTTTCCACTTCTTTCAGTGTCTTGAACGTTTCATTAAGCGCCGTCCCGACCGGGGCTTCGACCGAAACGTACAGGAAGCTGTCATCGTCCGAGTGAATGAATTCGGTCGGCATCACCGTAAACATGGCACCGGTAACTGCCAGCATGCCAACGACCGTCAAAACGACCGCCCAGCGATGCGCCAGGCTCCAGTCCAGTGCCCGGCCATATGCCTTGTACATTCCACCAAGATTCTTTTCCTGCTTGATATTGGCCCTTGCCAGAAGCCGTTCTGCCCTTGGCCCGGACAACAACCTGGAAGCTGAAAGGGGAATGAAAGTCAGCGCGACTACCAGCGAAACTGTCAGCGCGAAACA
>CAZFVA010000003.1:0-37665 GCA_964522105.1 uncultured Anaeromyxobacteraceae bacterium | reverse complement strand
TCAATGAAGCCGTCTTCCACCGACGCAACTTCTTTCAGTTGAATCGGCTGCATCTGCCCGACTGCGGTCACGCGGGCACCAACGACAACCTGCCCGATCTCCTCGACGCTTTTGTACTTTCCAAGTGTCTGAATGTCGAATTCAAGCGAACCCTGCTCGACATATCCGCCCGGCTGCTGACTGTTACCAAGGTACACGGCGCCCATGACAGCGCTGACGTCCAGTTTGTACGCTTCGATCTTGGCCGGATCCAGAGTTACATGAATCTGACGCTTCAGACCACCGGCAGCCTCGGCCGACGCGATACCGTCAAGACGCTCCAGAAGAGGGGAAACCTCGTCATCGGCGATATTGCGAAGCTCATCCAGCGGGTACGGACCCGATACGGTCATCATTACGATCGGCTGCAGGGAAGGATCAAACGCGAAGATAATCGGGGCTTTCGAATCTTCAGGCAAAAATCCCTTGACCATTTCGATGGCACGCCGGACATCTGTCTCGGCCTGTTCCATGTCGCAGCCCCAGTCAAACTCAATCGTCACAAGGCTTATACCCTGCTTCGATTCAGACTTGATTGACACTACACCATCGACAGCTGCGACCGCTTCCTCGAGGGGCCTGGAAATCAACGTCTCGATATCATTAGGATTCGCGCCTGTGTACTCGACAATCGTAAGAACTACAGGGAACGAAATGTCGGGGTACAGGTCAAGGCGCAGTCTGGACAGCGAAAACATCCCGAACCCGACTATCATCAAATACAGCATCAGGAAGGTGACGCCTCTCCTGACTGATACTTCGGACAACTTCATGATTCTATCTCCATGGACGCTTCGTCCCGCCTATTTAGATGCTTCGACAGCAGTTGTCGTGGCCGCAGGAACAGCCTTGTCTTCGTCGCCAACAGATGAAACAACAACAACCTTCTTACCGTCGCTTAAACCATGCTGCCCGCGGGTAACAATCTTTTCGCCGACCTTCAGACCATCAAGAATTTCCCAGGAACTGCCCTTGCGGGCACCAAGCCTGACCGTTCTTTCATGCGCAATACCTGCATCATCAACTACAAACGCCTTGCGCAGATCTTCGCCAGCCTTCTGAATCGCTATAAGTTTGTTATCAAGAAGAAGTGCATTTTCAGAAACTGTCACGACGTCGGTCCGGCGTTCAACAACCAGACTGGCCGTCCCGAACATGCCGGGCTTCAGTTCGCGCTGACCGTCTTCACCCCTGGGATTGGGCAGATTGACTTCAACTGTATTGGTGCGCGTCGCGCCATCTATGTATGGAAAAATCCTGGAAATTGTTCCCGTAAAAACACGTCCGGGATAAGCATCAAGCTTCAGTTCAACGGTCTGGCCGTCCTTGACTCGCGTGACATCTTTTTCAACAAGCTTCAGTTCCAGCTTCAGCGGGTCAACGACCAGAAGGATTCCAAGCGGCAGCGCCGGCGAGGCGATGTCGCCTTCTTCATACATTTTTGAAGACAGAATTCCTTCAACCGGGGCCTTTACGACAGCATTTCCGGCTGCAACAGCAAGCTGCGCCTTTCCGGCCGACAGGGCGTTTTTCTGTGCAAGAGTGGCTTCATATTGAGCCGTGACCTGATCCAGCATCTGCCGCGTGGCAACACCCTTGCCGAAAAGGTCAGTCGTGCGCGCAACTTCACTTTTCAGATTCGCAATCTGAACGTCCAGGCCGATCCCCTGAGCGCCAAGCTGGTCGAGCCCATACTGAATACCCGACTTCCGGATAACCGCGACGACGCTGTTTTTGCTGATCTCATCGCCTTCCTTCCACGGATACGACACAATGAAATCGCTCATCATCGCAATCAGCCTGATCTTTGCAGAAGGCATCAGGTCAGCGCCGTAACTTAAAACGGTGTCAATGTCAGACGTTGTAACAATATCCGTCTTAACATTTATATCAGTCGAAACCTTTTTTTCGGCCTTTTCATCGCCCTTCTTGTTACCGCAGGCAAACAGTCCGCCCAGCACGGCGACTGCAACTGCTGAATACAAAAACTTTCTGACAGACATCATCATGTACCTCTCACAAGCGTTTAACTTTCAAAGTCGGTGCCGGAAAGCCCCCGGCAAAGGTTAGTATCTGCGACAGGGCCGCAGATTTCATCATATAACCTATTTCCATTTGTATCAGAATGTACGACGGGAAAAGCGAATGGAAACGGGCGTGATCGGTACTTACCGCGAAAAAATCAGGCGCTCGGCGTTCGTGACATAGAACTTCTTCAGAACATCAGGCGGCAGGTTTACAGCGTCAACCTTCCAGTTACCCTGAATCGGGGTCGGATGATCAATCTGCTTGTCCGCTGTTTCGAAGAAACGCCAGTGCCTTTCAAAGAAAATGACCGCGTCGTCTATTCCAGGTTCCGTCGCCGACACTGATCCGAGCTGCATCGTTCCATCGCCGCTGCTGATAAAATCTGAACCGAACAGAATCCTGTCCTGATGCTTCACAAAGAATTTCCTGACCTGATCAGCCGGATGGCGGCCAATCTCGGGGACCCGCGCCGAAACGTCTATGAAAACGTTCGGATTTGTATCAAGCAACTTATCAACGTACTCCAGCTTTTCCGGATATTCAGCCAGATGAATCAGCAGAAACGTCGTCTTCAGGTGACGCTTCATAACCCGGCCCCGCGCTTCCAGCAATTCATCATGCGAAGGATAGTCCTTGCCGAAGAAACTCCAGCCCTGCGCAATCTTCAGTTCTTCATAACGTTCGTTGTCCGGCGTCACCGGCTTGAAAAACGCAACCGGGTCGGCAACATGCCAGGCGACTATCAGCCCGAGGCGCCCGCACGCTTCCCAGATCGGATCCAGCCGGGGGTCATCCAGCTTCAAAAGCGTCCCGTCGGCCACCCTGACGTGCAGGCCGAGGTTTTTGAATATCTTGATGCCGACGATGCCATCCTTTTTCATCTGCTCAAGGGCGGCAACCTGCTCCTGAACCCAGCCGGGCTTTTCAACGGCGGTCCAGTCAAGATTGGCGAATGAACGCATGCGGCCTTTAAGAATCTTCTCCATGGCCAGACTGGCCTGATACTTGGCAGTGCCAACCTCGCCGGCACTCTTGATTACAAATCGGTCAATACCGACTTTGTCGAAGACGGTCAGGGCAGTGGAAAGGCCGGTCATCGTCGGGTAGATATGTACATGCGAATCAATTACCGACTCGCCGAGATGCCAGACAGGTCCGGTTGCGGCTTTAACCGGGGATGGTTTTTCGCAAGCACACGCAAACAGAACAAAAAGTGATGTCAGTGTCAGAATGAGTGCGGACTTCATCGGTAACCTCGTGAAACATTGACAACGTCTGAGTATAACTACTATTTGACTGACCGTGGCCGGGAATATGCGCAAAAGACTTGAAAACACTGTCACCGGTGGCGGTTCTTCTTTGCTTTACCTGCTGCGGCCGGCTTTTCCACCGGGACCGGCATGACTCCCCATTCGTGCCCCTTCGGAATCGTCCGCAACATCGCCCATATAACCATGGCAACGCCAAGCGCCACCTGGGCCAGGGCGATCCAGTGTGCATCCCTTAAATCCAGAAAGCGATCGGGCCTGCCGTCAGCTCTGCGGATGAATTCGATGAAAAAGCGTGAAAAGCCGGTACCGACAAGATAAATGGCAAACAGAATCCCGGGGTGTTTGAACAACTTCCGAATCTTCCACAGGATAGCGGCAATAACAAAACCGGCCAGTGCTTCATAAAGCGGAGTCGGATGAACCGGGATCGTGGTCGGGACTATTCCATTCGGAAACGGCATGCAGAAAAGGCGGTCGATGTCGGTCGGCGTACAGGGAATTCCGTAACATCCATCGCCTGAAATAAAGCAGCCAACACGCCCGAACGCATACCCGGAAGCAAGCATCGGCGCCGTATTATCCAGCATGATTAGAACAGACAGCTTCTTCATGACCCAGTAAACAACGATGCCAGTACCGGCCATAATCAAGCCGCCGTGCCACGTCAGACCGGCCCCTGAAATCAGATCGGAAAATGAAAATGTCTCGGCTTCGGTCAACATGTAGGCCAGTTTGGACCCGATGACGCCCAGAACTATCCCGAGCATGATCGTCATGTCGCCAACGCCGGGATCAATATTTCTGCGCCGCAATTCTTTGTTCATCCACCAGGATGAAGTCAGAAAACCGACCGCCATCATCACGCCGTACGTTCCAATCTTAAAAGGCGTTTCCATTACATAAGGCCACATATTTCCTCCAGAAAGCGAAGCGTGTCATTTCTGCACAACGATCAACCGCAGCATCCACCGTCTGAATCATCCGGGGCATGAGCGGAAGGACATGCCGACGAACATCCCGCACACTTATCAGGGGTGCAGGCCGCCGGGTGGCTGATAATCCAGGACTTTACGACCTCGACGACAGTGCCCCCGGCGCCGACCACAACTTCCATATTGTAGCTGTGAAAGGCGTCAAAAGCATGGGAACCCATCTCGCCGGTGATAATAACCTGTCCGTCAAGTTCATCATGTATGTACCGCGGAGTCTGTCCTGACTGATGGCCATCGATAAAAGGACTTGGTACCGATCTTACGGCGTCGACCATTCCATCAGCAATATCAACAACAACGAACGCTGCGGCCTTTGCGAACTGACTGCTGACTGCCGCCTTCAACCCGTCAGCCGTATCGGTCGCGACAACGATCCTCGTGATACCGGCCCGGGCGCGTGCCGATGCAACTTTTTCCCATTCCTGAACGATGCGATCCGCGATTTTGGAAAGTGCCTGCGCAGCCGGGTCATCCGGTGCCAGGTCCACAAGAGGCCGACCGGTATCACCGGCACCAACCATCTTCATCGTCATCGGGATGGCACCCAGGAACGGCACGTTCATCTGTTCCGCAGCCTTCTTTCCGCCTCCGATCGAAAAAATATCAAGCCGTTCGCCACAATGCGGGCAGGCGAAACCGGACATATTTTCCACAATCCCGAGGACCGGTAATTTCAGCATTTTCACGAAGTTAACGCACTTACGCGAATCAAGAAGCGAAACGTCCTGGGGCTGCGTAACAATGACGACACCATCGGCGTCCGGAATAAGCTGCGCGACCGAAAGCGGCTCGTCGCCGGTACCTGGCGGACAGTCCACAACCAGCAGGTCAACGTCACTCCAGTCGCCATCAGCAAGAAACTGGGCGATAACGCCGGCCTTCATCGGCCCTCTCCATACGACCGGGGAATCCGGTCCGGGAAGAAACGCCGAAATAGACAGCACCTTCACGTTCGGGGCGGCCTGGACAGGCTCCAGAAACCCTTCGTCGCCCTGGGCACGCATGCCCTCGACGCCAGTCATCAAGGCAACGTTCGGGCCGTGAATATCTGTATCAACGATGCCGACATTGAAGCCCCTGGCCGCGAACGTGTACGCCAGATTTACAGCGACAGTCGTTTTGCCGACGCCGCCCTTTCCGCTCATCACCAGTATCTTATGTTTAACCGCAGCCATCTTCGCGATGGCCCTTTCTGTCTGTTCATGACTCTGATGCGCCATTTAAGCTGCTCCTTGAAAATGCAAAGCTCCGACTAGTTAGCACCACAACGGCTCCGATTCAAGAAAACTTCTTGACCGGCCTGAAATCACACGGTCTTATCTGATATGTCTTGACACAAACGTCATCTGCCTGAACTATCTGCCCGCAGGCCTTCAGGCGTATGATCTGTAAGGCCTCGATTTTTTGAAAAAATCTGCTGTAAGGCCAAAAATGCCGGAAAAGAACAAAATTTATGGTCCCGTACCGAGCAGACGTCTTGGAATGAGCCTCGGAATCGATCTGGCTGAATTTAAACACTGCCCGCTCGACTGCATATACTGCCAGCTTAAAACGACGACCAGACTTGACTGCGTGCGGGAATCGCCTGTAACGGTGGACGCGATTGTAAGTCAGGCCGCAAGGAAGCTGAAGACAGTTCCGGACCCCGACTTTCTGACGCTTGGTGGTTCGGGCGAACCGACCCTTTACGCCGACCTCGGCGAACTGATTACAAAACTGAAGGACGAAACAGGCCTGCCGGTGGCAATTCTGACGAACGGCGTCCTGTTTCAGGACGATCAGGTCAGAGCCGATGCGGCGCTGGCTGACGTCGTCCTGCCAAGTCTGGATGCCTGGGATGAAGATTCGTACAAAAGGATCAACAGACCGGGTGAAGGGCTTACTTTTCAAGCACTTATGGACGGAATGATAGAATTCCGCAAAGAATTCACCGGCGAAATCTGGCTTGAAGTCATGATCCTGCGTGGCATTTCAGACGACGAAACTGTCGCGAAAAAGCTGGCCGGTCTGGCCGCCATGATCAAACCGGACCGTATTCAACTTAACACTCCCGTAAGACCGACCGCCACAGAACTGGCCGCCCCGGTTTCACGCGAAAAACTGGAATCACTGGCTGGACTGTTCACGCCGCTGGCCGAGGTCGCCGCCGACTTCCCGGAAGTTGAACAATCGACCGCCCGTTCAGTGACTGAAGACGAAGTCATGGAGATGCTTCGGCGACGTCCATGCACCGTAGACGACGTGACCGCCGGGCTGCGGGTTCAGAAGATGGAAGTCGTTAAGATTGTTGAAAAACTTATGTCAAAACACCTTATCACCCCGGTCGAACAGGAAAGCAGAACGTACTACAAAACAGTAGACTGACCTCGATTCCTGATGCTTTTTTCTACCTTGAATACGACTCGCAAATGTCAACTATCACCCTGAAATGTTGCTTTTTTATGCCATTAGGGTAATTAGTCGGTCAGTCGGGATCGGCGGAGGATCGAATGTCAGGGCACGAACTGTCGGGAAACAGCAATTCTGCTGTCGGCCCGGATAACGTCAACGGCAACGCAGGTAGCGTCAACGGGCCTGAAAAGCACGCCCGGGTCGCCCTGACAGCGATTTTCCTTTTCTGCATCGTCGGAATCGGCATCGCCCTTGACCTGGCAAATATCTACGTCGCGTCCAGAACCGACCCGGACTTCCAAAGCTTCTGCAGCGTAAGCGATGGAATAAACTGTACGTCTGTCGCCCTTTCGGAATACTCAACATTACTGAATACGCCGGTCGCCGTATGGGCGATGGCCGGATATATATTTGCCGCCTTCCTGGCCGGGATGGCCGCTGTCCGCCGCAAGACCGGATTCGGCCTGGGATTTCTGTTCCTGTTCGGCTGCCTGTTCTGCCTGGTTTCAATCTGGCTGATTGTGCTGATGGCGTTCATTATTCACTCACTGTGCATCCTGTGCCTGGCGATTGACATCATAAATTTCACCTTCATCGGAATGGCCATTTTTGCAATCCGCATGACCGGCAAAACGATCCCGGGGGCAATCCGGGATGACTTCATTGACATCTTCAGACATCCGTTGCGACTGGTGGTGCTGGCCGTGGTCGGTTTCGGCATACTTGGCGCGGCCGCTGCAATCGGGCCTGCCATTGTATCAACCAGCAACAGCCAGATCGGCAACATCCCGCTGACAAGCGAAAAATCGCCGGACAACGGCTCGTGCGGGGCCGCCGAACATTCCATTCCATCTGAAACACAGCGCGGTATGACACCGGAAGGGCATCCCTGGATCGGCGCCGCCAAACCGAAAATTGAGATTCAGGAATTCACCGACTATCAATGTCCTTTCTGCAGAAAGGCTCACATGATGGTTCGGCAGCTTGTGGCAACAAACCCGGACGTCCGGGTCTACCACCGCCACCTGCCACTTGATAACGCGTGCAACCCGTCAATTGAAAAGCCTTTCCACGCCAGAGCCTGCGAATATTCAAAGATTTCGGTCTGCGCTGGCGAGCAGGGTCGCTTCTGGGAAATGAACGACCTTCTGTTTCAGCACTCCGACGAGATCAGGACTAAAGAACTGACGGCAACAGATATTGCCGAACGGCTTGAACTTGATATTGATAAATTCACCTGCTGCCTGAACGACGAATCACGATTCGATGTAATCAAAAACGACATCAAGGAAGGAAACGAGCTCGGCCTGAAAGGCACACCAGCATTCATTATCAATGGAAACATATACTACGGTAAGATTCCCCCGGAAGCCCTGAAGGGCGACGAATGAACTGGCCGGGGTGCAAACAGCGAGGCTTTATGAAAGATACCTTCGGGATCTGTTCCGCCGTGCTGGTACTTGTACTGGCAGGCTGCAACCTTGGCGGCCGCGGTATAGCCGGGGGCGGCGACTCGACATCCGACCTTTACCTGAACATCGAACTGGCGAAGATGAAGCTTGAACTGTGCGTACTGCCGGAAAGCATCCCGGCAATCACCCTGCCGGACAACACGCTGCCGGTGGTTGACGGGCTCAGCGCGACAATGGCGGCCGAATTGAAATATTTCATACGGGACATCGGGGACGCCGAGACGTGTGACGCCATGTTCCTGGTGCTGAATTCAGGCGTTGCGCCAACGGAATGTGCCGAGCCGGGCCAGACCTGCTCTGGTTCAGTCGCAAAAAAATGCTGGGCCACAGCAGACAAAAACGTCCAGACATCATTCGACTGCGCGACCATAAACCTTGATTGCCTTGATGGGAGCTGCGTCCTGGGGACTTGTGAAACATCAAAATGCGACGACACGACCCTGGTCACCTGCGATGAAATGAATATTCGTCATGAATACAGGTGCGGTTCTCTTGGCCTGGCCTGCGGATTCGGCGACAACGCGCTGCAGTGCACAGGTACCGGGACACAATGTTCAACGACGGCAATCTCGCCTTATTGTACCGGGTCGATTTTGACCTGGTGCCTTGGTGGAAAGCTTGCCGCACTTGACTGTGCAACGATTACCGACACCAGAAGAACGTGTCAGCAGGCATGGCTCGACAACAATGCCTCGATCACCGCAAGCGACATCCTTACGCTGTGGCTGGACAAAGTCTGTGCCCCCGCGTACGCAGAGTGTGAAGAAGGCGTCTCGACATGTGATGACACGTACGTGTTGTTCTGCCGTGACGGAATCTACGAAGGGTTCGAGTGCCTTGATTACGGCTTTGAATCGTGCAGGAAACCTGGCGCTGACTATACCGAGGCATCATGTGTCGGGCTGGCAGTTCAGCCTGCCGGCAAATAATTTGGTTCTGTCATGAACAATAACCCGGGGGAGAAAATGTCCAGCAAGACCTTACGCGTACTGATGGCAGTGGCGGCCGCCATGCTTCTGAGCTGCACTTCGGATAACTCGGTCTATTTTACAGTCCAGGGAAAGGTCATGGCCTCTTTCGACAGTAATGAAGGACTGGCCAACGTCATTGTAAGCTGCTCAGGGTCAACAGATACCGTCATGACGGCGTCAGATGGCACATTTGCACTTCAATGCTCCGTAGAGCCTGATGCCGACTGGACAGAAGGCGATCTGCCTTCTGTAATGGTCTGGTTCGAGCGCGAAGACCTGGCCCCGGTATTCAAGACTCTGATACCGGTGGAAGGCGAACGGTTCACGATCGTACCAGTCATGCACAAAGCGGCCGTCAGCGCTTCCGTCGAACTTCCGGCCGGAAACACAACGATCCCTTACATCATGCAGTCGGCGACTGTTTCATTCGCACGGGAAACAATGCTTGACGTAACAGGAATGCCGGTCACCGGCACAATCGACTTCCCGGCGGCAGACTGGGACAGCTCGCTTCCATTCGAAGTCGATGAATCAAGCGGCCTGAAAGTTTCAGACATCATCAGCCCGGCATACACCCGCTACTATGGCGAAAACGATGACATCGGCACGTGGATGAGACCGATTGCGGCTGTCTGGTTCAACACTCTGCCGAACGTTATCAACCCGGAAGCAATGGTCGAACTGCAGCTTTCCACAAGGTTTGCGGATGACGTCCTGGGGCGCGAACTTGAAGCGGGCGATGCCAACCTTTACCTGGTCGACAAAATCAACGGCAGACTTTTGAAGAATGACCACACGTCGCTGAGCGCCAGAAATCAGATTACGGCCCAGTTAGACAAGGACGGACTGTGGGTGTGGATGGCCCCGGACGATTCACATGCCTGCATTCTGGTGACCATAAAGAAAGGCGACCTGCTCGCAAACGGCGCTCACGTATCGGCTTTTGAAATATTCAATGACGCTGAACAAATCTTCTACGACGAACAAATCGGTTCTTTTGAAAACGGGTACTGGATGAGGGTTCCGTCTGGAAAAGAGATCCGAATCAAAGCGTCCGTTGCCACGGAAACAGGAGTGGAAACGAAAAGCGCAGATGTAATTTCCGGCGGCGAGGCACCCATCGGCCCCGACTGCACCGACATCCACATCGTTTTCCCGTGTGAAATCAAAGAGAACTGCGATCCGGGCCGCGAATGTATTGAAGGAACCTGCCAGGTCGTCGAGCCAGTCTGAACCGCTTTCAAACCTCACTTTTCCATATTGTTCAAGAAACACCAACGGTTGTAGATACACCAGCATAACATCTTGAAATTACGACATAATCATACAGAACCGTTGAAATGTGTGGGGTTAGCAAACTCGGATAGACATGGTCCTGAATGCAATAATCAACTAACTATCTGAAAACATTAGTGATAAAAAATATTTCACAAACGGGGTTGTAACGTTTCAAGCAACGATTTAGCTTCCACTCACTCAGAGCCTTTTGAGCTCGGTAAACAGTTGGGAAATAGCTGTCTGGAGAACACGGGCGTAGTATATGCAGAATTTGTGGACAAGTGCTCTTAATCTTCTAAAAGACCGAATGGAACCCGAGCATTACGACAAATGGATAGCTATAATAAGACCTCTCGAATCCGACAACAGCATTCTGACTCTTGAAGTACCCGACACATACACCGCCAAGCACATTCAGGACAATTTTTCGGACAAAATCAAAGACGCGCTGTGGGACACGGCCCATCGTCACGTCGGCGTTGACTTCAAGGTGGCTTCTGTATCAGCAACTGCCGTTGCTTCCGACAACAGGGGCGGCATCCTTCCGACCGAGGCCAGGCACGCACCGGTTGAAATCGACCGCTTAAAAGATCGCTTCACGTTTGATAATTTCATCGTCGGCGAATGTAACGAACTGGTCCACTCTGCGGGCATGGCTGTTTCAAAATGCCCCGGGGGCAACTACAACCCCCTGTTCATTCACGGCGGCGTCGGACTTGGCAAAACCCATATCCTGCATGCCATCGGACATCAAATCAGAAAGAACAACCCGCGCTTGAAGGTCCTGTGCACAAGCGGGGAAGCGTTCACCAACATGGTGATGAACGCCGTCAACAGCAAGAACATGGATTCCCTGCGGACACGGTTCCGTGGCGTTTGCGACGTTCTGCTGGTTGATGACATTCAGTTCGTGTCGGGGTCCCAGTTCGTCCAGAGCGAGCTGTTCCACACGTTTAACGCGCTTTATAACGAAGGGAAGCAGGTAATCATTACCAGCGACCAGCCGCCGTCCTCGATGGACAGCCTTACCGAAAGACTGCGCAGCCGGTTCGAGTGGGGCCTGATAGCGGACATTCAGCCGCCGGACGAAGAAACCAGGGTCAAAATACTTCTGCGGAAGGCCGAAATCGAGGAATACCACCTGCCGTTCGACGTGGCAGATTTTATTGCGGGCAAGTTCACCGGGTCGGTCAGGGAGCTGGAAGGCGCCTTGAACAGGGTTTCTGCCCATGCCCTGCTGATGAAACAGCCGATCACGCTGGAAATGGCGAAACGGATCACGATCAAGACGTTCAATGACAGCCGTGGACGGGTAACATCGGACAAAGTCATCAGGACGGTGGCCGAATACTACAACCTGAACCCGGCGGACATTAAAGGGCCGAAAAGACATCGGGCAGTATCAGTTCCCAGGTACGTCGCCATGGGAATCATCCGGGACCACATGAAATTTTCGCTGCCGCAGATCGGCAGGATATTCGGTGACAGAAGTCATACGACCGTCCTTTCGGGGCTTAAAACCCTTGAAAAGATGATAAAGACCGATGCTCCGGTCAGCAACGCCATCCGCGACATCTCGCAGACCCTCGGTTTCCTGTAGCACTGCCACCCCTTGTTTTCAGGCCTCGTCCGATTTCACTTGACAGAACCCAATCCCCCGCCTACAATTTCGGCCGGTTTTAACTTTGGACGAAGTGGAGGAACGGATGCCACTTGCGAACGCAAAAAAGCAAGAAGTAATAGAAAAGTTCAGGGCTCACGACACTGATACCGGTTCGCCGGACGTGCAGGTAGCTCTTCTGACGGAACGAATTCGGTACTTGACGGAACACTTCAAGACCCACAAGAAAGATCATCATTCCCGCCGTGGACTGTTGAAACTGGTTGGTCGCCGTCGTCGCCTGCTGGACTACATCAAGGCGTCCGATAAGGATCGGTACCAGAATCTCATTGCGGAACTCGGCATACGCAAGTAGGCCAAAGGACACCGTCAGATTCAGAACCAGCCTTACCCCATCGTCTGCAGGCATAGCTCATATGGCGTTGCGGACAACTGCTATCCCCATTCAAAAGATATTAATAATAAAGGAGTAATATAATGTTTCTACGCGAGAGTCTCGATTTCTACGGCAAGACACTGACCATCGAAACCGGTCGCCTTGCCAAGCAGGCCAGCGGCGCTGCCCTCGTCAGCCTGGGCGACACAGTCGTCCTGGTAACCGTCGTTGCAGGCGAACAGTACCGTGAAGGGGATTTCATCCCCCTGACAGTCGACTACCTTGAAAGATCCTATGCTGCGGGAAAAATCCCGGGTGGCTATTTCAAACGCGAAAGCCGCCCGACCGAAGCCGAAGTCCTTAATTCCAGAATTATGGACCGCCCGATTCGGCCACTTTTCCCCAAGACGTTCAAATATGAAACGCAGATTGTCGCACTGGTCATCTCGTCGGATCAGGAAAACGACCCGGCTGTCCCCGCCCTTATCGGCGCCAGCGCAGCCCTTTCATTTTCCAACATCCCTTTCCAGGGACCGCTGGCCGGTATCCGCGTCGGCATGATCAATGGCGAACTGATTGCCAACCCGACCAACGCCCAGCGCGTTGAATGCGACATTGACATCATGGCCGCCGTCGGACCTTCCGGTCTTATGATGGTCGAAGGCGAAGCGAAATTTGCCTCTGAAGCTGACGTTATCAAGGCTCTCGTCTTCGCAGAAACGGCCGGACAGAAGATCCTTGACCTTCAAAGGTCAATGGCCGCGAAGCTGAACGTGACCAAAAGAGTCCCCCCGCCGATCAAAAAGGACGAAGCGCTTATCGCCGCAGTCCGTGAAGCAGCCTGGGCTCCGATGTGTGACGCTCTCTGCATCAAGGAAAAACTTCCCCGCAGGGCAGCAATCAACGAACTGCTTGCAGCCACAATTGAAAAGCTTGCTGAAGAATTCCCCGGCCGCGCCGGTGAAATTCACGGCGCAATCGAATCGCTTGAAGGCGAGCGCCTCAGAACACTTATCCTTGAAAAGGGCCTGCGTGTTGACGGTCGCGACCTGACGACAGTCAGACCTATCGTCTGCGAAATCGGCGCCCTGCCGCGCACCCACGGATCCTCGATATTCACACGCGGCGAAACTCAGGCGCTTGTGACGATCACGCTCGGTACGGAATCAGACGAACAGCGTATGGACCTGCTTTCCGGCGACATCTTCCGGAAGTTCATGCTTCATTATAATTTCCCGGCCTTCAGCGTCGGCGAAGTCAAGCGCCTGGGCAGCCCGGGACGGCGTGAAGTCGGACACGGAAACCTTGCGTGGCGCGGCGTCTCGAAGGTGCTTCCCGGCGACGACAGCGGATTCAAATACACGATCCGCGCGGTCTCGGAAATTCTGGAATCAAACGGTTCATCTTCGATGGCGACCGTCTGCGGAACGTCCCTTGCATTGATGGATGCCGGCGTCCCGATCAGCAGCCACGTCGGCGGCGTTGCGATGGGCCTGATCAAGGAAGGCGACAAGGTCGCAATCCTGACAGACATCCTTGGTGATGAAGATCATCTTGGCGACATGGACTTCAAAGTCGTCGGGACCCGTGAAGGCATCACAGCCGTCCAGATGGACATCAAGTGCGACGGCCTGACCGAACAGATCATGACCAACGCTCTTGAGCAGGCCAGACAGGGCAGACTGCACATCATCGGCAAACTGGAAGAAGCAATCGTCGCACCGCGCGCCGATTATTCAGAATGGGCCCCGCGCATCTACACGATGCAGATCAGCCAGGACCGCATCCGCGACCTGATTGGTCCCGGCGGCCGCAATATCCGTGGCGTCCAGTCCGAAAGCGGCGCGACGATTTCCGTTGACGACTCCGGCCTTGTAACGATCGCAGCCGTGGACAAGCTCTCGACCGACAAGGCGATGAGCATGATTCACGAACTGACTGACGATGCCGAAGTTGGCAAGACGTACATCGGCGAAGTCGTGAAAATCACGGATTTCGGCGCTTTCATCAGAATCCTTCCCGGCGTCGAAGGCCTGTGTCACATCTCCGAGCTGGCCGATCACAGGGTCAAGGCAGTCGAAGACGTGGTCAAGGAAGGCGACGAGATTCAGGTCAAGGTTATCGGCCTCGATCCGAAAAACGGAAAAATCCGCCTTTCCCGCCGTGAAGCGATGCAGGACAGCCGCCGCGACTGACCTGAAGCCTGACTGTTCCAGCCAACCCCTGAACTGACAACACACGAAAACCCCCGTTAATTACTTTCTATTTCATGAAAAACACGACAAAGACTGCGCCGCACTCAACTCTGAGGTTGACAGACCAGATACCTCCGCTATAATTGCGCTCCCTTGTTTGTCTGGAGGGCGAACAGATGCCTTCGCCGACCAAAAAAAGAAAGCTGATCCGTAAAAGAAAGAACACTGCATCCGGAGCCAGGCGCAAGCGGGAAATCCGCCGCGATTACCGGGCAAAGGTTATGGAGCTTGGACGTAAGATGGGTCTGGATAATCCAGAAGCCCTGGCCAACGTCGAAGAGTAGTCTTCCGAGTTCGGAGACGACAGAGAAACCCTGATGAACCCGATTGTTGTCGGGTTTGCCTGGAGGCTGGACATGGTGACTCCCCTGGATAGTGACATTGGAAGAATTCTGGCGGCGGCAAACGAAAAGACGTTCTCCGGCGCAAAGGCCTTTGTGATCGTTGACCAGTGTGTTGGATGCGGCAACATCATCGAACACGAAGGGACCAGCTACTGCAAGGCTTACAAAGACACCAGCGCCAAGTGGATGTTCGGAAACTGTAACCTTGGTACCCACGTACAGCGCAAGCTCGAAGAAACCAAGAAGGTCAACCCCCTGAAGGCATCCAAGAAGGCCATGAAGGGAAAATAGCTCTCTCCTGCCGTCAAACAGAATCTACCCGTCAAACCAATCCAGTTCTGTTATTCAAACCAATCCTGTTTTCATCTTGGGATTTCAGCTGCTGATTAACTTTTTATTGTTGATTACGTTCACGGAAATATCACGGGACGGGTACTGTTTCTGATTCTTCGGCAGGCGGCGCGGGCTTCTTCGGCTTCACAGGCGCATTAACAAATTTGACCAGCTTTTCAGCGCGCCACGTGCGGTCCAGTTTATTCAACTTAATCAACTTCCAGTCCGATGGCTTGATAACAAATTCGGCCTCCGCAAGCCCTTCGAATCCCGGAACCAGCAGAATCGTATGGTCCATCGTTCTATTTGTCTTGTGAAGGAAGACCTGCTTGCCGTCTTCGGCATATTCAGTGTCATCCCACGACTCGCCGTCCACCCGAACCGAAGGGTAGTCAGTATTAGCGAACTTGATCAAAATCTCGCCCAGAACAACTGACTCGGGACTGACTTCTTCCGCCACCGGATCAACAGCCTGAGCGGCAGCAAAAACGGAAACAAACACGAGCGAAGAAAAGACACTTGCGGCCAGAATGAACTTTTTCATAATTACACCTCCAGCTAATCGAACGGACACATGCGTATTATAGGTTTCATCCAGATACAATCAAAGCATCAAGTAATAAATAACTACTGATTCTCCTTTTCTATTCCCGACTGATTTCTGTTAAACTTAGAGAGCCGTTTATGCCAGGGGGTTGGCATGCGGCGGAATTACTCCGCCCAAGACTCCGATTTTATTGGATTTGCGGGCTTTATCGGTCGTAGGAGAATCGTCATGCGGATTACTAACCGACTCAATCTGGGACTCGCTTTTTGCGTGCTTTTCGTTTTTGCATGCGGAAGCAACCCGCCTCCGACAGATCTGGGGCCTCAGGACAACGGTTCTGACGTTGCAGACGCGGATACAAATGAGCCGCAAGATACAGGGCATGACGCTGATACCGGCCGGGACACAAATGATGTCAACGATGACATCAGTGACACGTCGGATGTTCCAGCGGACGTCAAAGACACCGGCGACAAAGATACTGACATCCCCCCATGCGAAGTCAACGCTGACTGCCCGGACGACCCGCTCGACAAATGCCTTGAAGGCAAATGTGTCGATCACGTCTGCACCCAGGGCGCAAAGAACTGCGATGACGGTTTCGACTGTACCGCAGACGGCTGCAGCTCGGACCGTGGCGGCTGTTTCCACGTTTACCTGACCGGCAACCCCTGCCGGGAATGTACTCAGCACAGCGACTGCGCCGGCAACTCCCCGTGCGAACAGGTCGCATGCAAGGAAGTCCCGAACGTTGTGACATCCCCTGAACCTTACGACCAGTTCCCGAGCCCCACTTCGGGAAAAGTCTGTTTCCATAAACTTTGTGAAAACTGTGATGACGGCAAGCCCTGTACAAACGATTCCTGCAACAGCGAAGGCGTCCTGGTTTACACCCCGGTGACCTGCTCGGACTTTAACCAGTGCACCACGGATACTTGTAACCCGACCAACGGCGACTGCTCGCACGTTGATATTTCCCCCTGTACCGTCTGTGCTTCAGGCGACCACGCCGCTTGTAATACGACTGCAACCAACCCCGACTCCCAGTGTCTGAACGGTTACTGCAAGCAGGTCATCTTTGATGGTGGCGTCCATAACTGCAGTTTCACAATTCCATGCCCGAGCGGGACAACGTGCGATGTCGGAATCGGCAAATGCATGAGCAACGTGTGCGACTACGTGCCCAACACATGCGACGACGGCAATGTCTGTACGGCTGACTACTGCGATTCAACATCAGGCTGCCAGCACGACTGCATCTGCATGGCCTGTACGTTTGCGACAACCCTTCCTGCCGAAAGCGGCGAATGTAACGACAACAGCAAATGTACCCTCGATTCCTGCATTGCAGGCACGGGCGGTTCCTGCGGAAGCAAGCCTCTGGTGTGCTCGTACGAAAGAATTGACTGCGATGATAACCTGATGTCCACAGTCGATACATGCGACCCGGATGTCGGCTGCGTCCATACTGCCATCATTGCCTGCGAGACCAACGCCCAGTGTGTGGCCGACGGCAACATGTGTACCGTTGACAAGTACTGCGACGGGGTCACCGGTCTGTGCGTATCAAGACCGAGAACATGTGATGACGGCGACGCCTGTACACTGGACGATTGTGCGCCTGCTGAAGGTTGCGTCTTCACGGAAATCCCGGGTTGTCGCGTTGACTGCACGGCGTCAGAACTGGTATGCGTTGACGACAACGCCTGTACAGTTGACACCTGCGCCACCAACCCGCTTAACGCAAACTTCAAGGCCTGTTTCAATATTGAATCAACTTGTGACGATGGCGACCCGTGCTCCAAAGACTGGTGTGATATTTCAACCGGATGTCAACATCTGGCGACCCAGTGTTCATGCACGGCTGACGCCGACTGTAAGTCCGAAGTGGGCGGTTGCCTGAGGGGCGCCTGTAACACCACTACCGGAAAGTGCTTCGAGCAGGAAATCAGTTGCGACGACAACACAATCTGTACGCTTGATTCATGCGACAGAACGACCGGCGTGTGCCTTCACACGAACAACCCGAACGCTCCGGTTGACCAGTGTATCGCCTGCGATCCTTCCGACATGAACGCAGACAAACTGTGTGCGGCGAACAATGCCGATCCATGTAAGATCGGTTCATGCGCTGACACGAAGTACTGCATATTTACGCCGATTAACTGCACCGACAACGATTCATGCACCATCGATTCATGCGACCCGGTCGAGGGCTGCGTCAACACGGTCAATCCGGAATGTCGCCACTGCCCGAATGGACAGAACTGGGAATGCGCAACGACTATCAAATGCAAGATCGGCAGATGCGACGTCACCGGCGATCCGAAGGGTCTGTGCGTATTAGATGACATGGTTTGTGAAGACGGCAACCCGTGTACCAACGGAGTCTGCAGTCCTGTAACAGGCCTGTGCGTATGGAGCCCCGTCAGCACCGACGACAGCAACAAGTGTACCCAGGATGGATGTGACCCTGTCGGCGGCATTTTCCACATAGCCAAGGTCTGTACCGACGGGCTGCGCTGTACGAACGATTCGTGCGATCCGTTGACTGGCGAGTGCGTATTCGGACCTAAAGACTGTGACGATCAGGATCCGTGTACCGACGATTACTGCAGCCCGAGCAGCGGCGTCTGCGTCCACCAGCCAATGACCTGTGACGATGGCAACCAGTGTACTCAGGACTCCTGCCTGTCAGGCATCGGCTGCAGCCACAGCATCAATCCCTGGCCCCCGTGCAACGGCGAAGGCTGTATCAGGGACATTCAGTGCAACGACAACAATCCATGCACCACAGATTACTGCGACCAGACAGTATCACCGAGTATCTGTCGCTTCGACGCCAAGGCGTGCGACGATGAAGATCCGTGTACGCTTGATTACTGCAACCCGGTAACCGGCAGTTGCGAACACCGTCAGACAATCTGTGACGACAGCGATCCGTGCACCATCGACTCCTGCGACGTCAATGGCAAGTGCCTGCACGTTACAGCGTGGTGTTCTGACGGAAACAGATGCACGAAGGATTCCTGCGATTCAAATTGCGGCGGTTGCGTCTTCATTCCTTATAAGAATGTTGAACAGCCCTCCTGTAATACATTCATGTGTACCAAAAACAGCGATTGCACCGTTACCGGAAATAACTGCATGACCGGCAAGTGCAATACGACAACCGGCGAATGCTACACCGACTGCAAAGTATCCTGCGATGACGAGGATCCATGCACCGTTGACACATGCAGCCCGGCCGATGGAAGCTGCCAGCATTCACCAGTGATATGCGACGACGGGAACCTCTGCACAACCGATACATGCGACCAGATCCTGGGCAAATGCGTATTCAGATTCAAGGATTGCAACGACAGCAACCTGTGCACTGATGACGTCTGCGATTCCACCAGCGGTTCGTGCATGCACAGAATTGATCTGTGCGATGACGAAAACCCCTGCACCAACGACAGATGTGACCTGACAACAGGGTTCTGCGACTATTCATGGAGAACCTGCACGGATAACAACCCGTGTACCCGCGATTACTGCAACGTTGCCAACGGCGAATGCGCATCCGAACCGAACGATTGCAACGATGGAAACAAGTGCACCGTCGACGGATGCAACCCGCTGAACGGACAGTGCAGTCGTCAGCCTGTGGAATGTGACGATGGCAATCTGTGCACGACTGACGTCTGTTCGACAGCTAACGGCGAATGCTACTTCGAACCGAAGATCTGTGTTTCAACCGACCCGACAATGGTCGGCTCATGTACCCCGGCAACAGGCCTGTGTTCATACGTCCAGAAATCATGCGACGACGGCAATGCCTGCACAAACAACAGAATTGACATCTGGGGCAACTGCCACAACGAAACACTCAATTGCGCTGACGGCAGCTCCTGCACAGTGGATACGTGTGACCCGGTTACCGGCTGCAAACACGTTGATCAATCCAATTCATGTGCGGACGCGGACCCATGTACTCTGGATTACTGCGACCCGATGATCGGATGTGTCCATCAGTATGTGGCCAACCCGCCGGCGTGCCCGGCCTGCGTCTCGGACGCCGATTGCTACGACCCGGACAACTTCAACAAGTGCTCGACCATCGCCTGCGACATAGTGCGCGGTGAGTGCAAGTACTATCCGACCAACTCGTGCTTTGATAACAACAAGTGTACCGAGGATATCTGTAACGGCGCGACCGGCACCTGTTCAAACGTCCAGATTGCCTGTAATGACAACATCCCCTGCACCGTAGATTCATGTAACCCGGCCAACGGGCAGTGTGTATCAACGGCCCGGGACTGCGACGACAAGAACCCCTGTACTGTCGATTCGTGCGACTTCCTGACCGGCAAGTGCTTAAACATTGAAACCACATGTAATGACAACGACCCGTGTACCCTTGATGTCTGCCTGGCGGGCATCGGATGTGTCCATTCGGATGACGCCTGCGATGACGGCAATCTGTGCACCGCAGACACATGCGATTCCAGAAACGGCGGCTGCAAGAACGTCGCGAAGGTCTGTAATGACGCTAACCCGTGCACAGTTGACTTCTGTGATACGGCAACCGGCGGATGCAGAACAAGGGCGAAAGACTGCGACGACGGCAACGCCTGTACTGCCGACACGTGCGACCAGGTAACCGGCCTTTGTGTACACACCGGCAAGATCTGCGACGACGACAACTGCTGTACCCGCGACAAGTGCGATTCAATCAGTGGCGTCTGCGTATATACGCCGGAAACATGTGACGACAATAACCCCTGCACAACCGGCACCTGCGATACTGCTTCGTGCGGTTGTGTCTATAACCAGGTTAACTGCGATGACGGCAAGCCGTGTACGTGGGACGCCTGCTCGGTTTCAGCAGGTGGTTGCGTGAACAACGCTGTCGTCTGTGATGACCAGGATCCGACCACAACCGACGTCTGCGTTGACGGAATCGGCTGCGTTTACCGCCCGGTCACGTGTGACACAAACGCCCAGTGCGACGACCACAACGCCTGTACAGTTGGCACATGTTCCGTTGGCCATCTCTGCACTTACGTCGAGACGAACTGTAACGACAACAACCTCTGCACGGTCGATTCGTGCTCACCGTACACGGGAAGCTGCGTCAATCTTGCAAAATCCTGCAATGACAACAACGCATGCACACTTGATACGTGCAACACAACGACCGGGGCTTGCCTGAACACCTTACGCTCATGTAATGACGGCAACGCCTGTACAACAGATTCGTGCGATTCCGCGACCGGTATCTGCGTGTTTGACCCCAGAAACTGCAACGACTCCAACCCGTGTACCATCGACGAATGTCGCACTGGCGCAGGGTGCGTCAACACGAACAAGAGCTGTGAAGACTACGATCAGTGCACAGCCGATGCCTGTGACATTACGACCGGTCGTTGCGTCAACGTAACTACCGACTGCTCGGACACTGACCCGTGCACACTCGATTACTGCAACCCGTTCAGCGGTTCATGCCTTAATGATCCCGTTGAAATCGATGACAGCAATCCGTGCACAATTGACCAGTGCGACCCGATCAGCGGCTTCATCCGTCACTTCCAGCTTGACTGCAACGACGGACTGGCCTGCACCATCGATTCATGCGACACCGGGACGGGCGAGTGCCAGCACAAGGCTAAATTCTGTGATGACGGTAACCTCTGTACGGCAGACTACTGTGACCCGGCCAATGGCGGCTGCGTCAACGACATGAAAGACTGTTCTGATGGTCTGTTCTGCACTCAGGACGTATGCGACCAGTCAACGGCGACGTGTTCCAACCCGCCTGTAATCGTTGACGATCTGAATGTCTGCACAATAGACGCGTGTAATCCCCTGAACGGCAACATCAGCCACATACCGGTTGTATGCGAAGCTGACGCCAACCTCTGTACGACCGAGTCTTGCGACACTGTCCGCGGCGGTTGCGTATCCAGGGCGAAGGATTGCGAAGACGGCAATAAGTGCACCGCTGACTCCTGTCCAAATACCGTCACCGGTACCTGTGAACACACAGCCATCAATTGTAATGATGCTGATGCCTGCACGGCTGACTCGTGCGTTCCGGAAACTGGTTGCGTCAACGCCAGAAAAGACTGCAACGACAACAATATCTGCACAGTTGACCTGTGTGACGCCATCTCTGGAAACTGCCTGAACACACAGAAATACTGCAACGACAGCAACGCCTGCACAACGGATGCATGCGAACTGCCGTCCGGTCTTTGCAAGTTCACTCCGAAGAATTGTAACGACAACAATCTGTGCACCCGTGACTCATGCGACACCGGCAACGGCGAGTGCATCAACACTCTGGAAGTCTGTGACGACTTCAATGACTGCACTAACGACTACTGTGACCCGGCGAACGGCAGATGCGTGTTCAATGAAAAGATTTGCGCCGATGACCTGACCAACAAGTGCCTGCTTGGCGAGTGCGACCCGCTTAACGGCAACTGCCTGCTGAAAGAAAACCTGTGTGATGACCAGAACGGCTGCACTGCGGACTCGTGTAACACAGTGACCGGCGAATGCAGCAATGTCGTAGCCGAAGGGTGCGTCCAGTGTACGTCGGCCGGGGACCCGATCTGTAAAGACACAGATCCGTGTACCGAAGATTCCTGCGACCTGGTATTGGGGATCTGCTACCAGATTGACGTTGTCTGTGATGACACGAACAGGTGCACCGGCGATCTTGGAACCGGCGCGGACCATTGCGATTCACTGGGCGGCGGCTGCGTCTGGGTTCCGAAGGACTGCTTCGACGACAATCCGTGTACTGATGACATGTGCAACCCGTCGAGCGGAAGTTGCTACTACCCGCCGACGAACTGTGATGACGCTTCAACTTGTACCGTTGATTCCTGCGACCCGGAAGTCGGTTGCAAGCACGTGTCAAGATGCGCTGATGACAACAACAAGTGTACCAACGACAGTTGCGATCTTCAGACAGGCGAATGTCTGTATCTGCCTGTTGACTGCAACGACTACAGCAAGTGCACCACAGACTTCTGCGATCCCGCAACAGGTGCGTGTGTTAATAACCTGACGGTCCTGTGCGATGACAGCAACGTGTGTTCCCTTGATGAATGTAATCCTGGTACCGGACTTTGCGAGTACTACACGAAATGTCAGAGCTTCGACCTTTGCACCAACGACATTTGCGACGAAGGGACCGGGGCATGCACCACCTCACCCGTCGCCTGCGACGACCTGAACAAATGCACAACCGACTGGTGCAACGCGGCGACAGGTTCCTGCGTCAGCGAACTGCGCACGTGCGACGACAGCAGTGTCTGTACAACTGACTCGTGTGACACGGCCACCGGAAACTGCGTGTACACACCGAAAGACTGCAACGACAATAACCTGTGTACAGTTGACGACTGCGACCCGACCAACGCGCAATGTTTCCGCCGTGACACAGACTGCAGCGACCTCAATCCCTGCACCACAGACACATGCCACCCGATCACCGGTTGCGCACATGCAGAAATCCCCGGATGCACCCCCTGTGTAACGGCCGAGGATTGCGACGATGGCGTTCCGTGTTCATATGACTACTGCGACATTCAGGTTGGCGGCCAGTGCGTCCATGAAACCATCATCTGTGATGACTACAACCTGTGCACTGACGACTACTGTGATCTTGAAGGTATCTGCCAGTTCGACTACCGCTGCAACGATGCTCTGAACTGCACCCTTGACCTGTGCGACGCACTGACAGGGGACTGCAACCATCCGATCAAGCCCTGCAACGACAATAACTACTGTACTGACGACTTCTGCAACGAGGCTGACGGGTCCTGCGTATCTGAAGGATTCACATGCGAAGACTTCAACAATTGCACAAACGACTTCTGCAATGTCACCACCGGGTGCATGTACCAGGAAATCCCGTGTGCTGATCTGGACCTGTGCACACTTGATTCCTGTGATATTGCGACCGGCCA
Source organism: uncultured Anaeromyxobacteraceae bacterium (assembly GCA_964522105.1). GTDB lineage: Bacteria > Myxococcota_A > UBA9042 > DTJE01 > DTJE01 > JAGOFO01. Next base: position 13,780 of record CAZFVA010000003.1, on the reverse strand, counting down.
GTGCAAGCATGAGCCCATGGTCTGTGATGACGACGACCTCTGCTCAACCGATACGTGTGATCCAAATTCAGGCTGCAAGGCTACGCCGATTGTCTGCGACGACGACCTGAAGTGTACCGAGGATGTATGCAACAGCCTGACCGGATGCGAATACAAACCAAGAACATGTGCCGACTACGACGAATGCACAATTGATTCATGCAACCCCGAAACCGGTAACTGCGTACACACAGTCCAGCCATGCGATGATGGCAACGCATGTACCTTCGATTACTGCGATTCTCGCATCGGTCGTTGCGTAAATGAGGACCGGACCAACTGCTCACCAAGAGTTCCGTGTGGCACCGGCTCGTGCAACCAGACAACAGGCGCTTGCGTTTACAACTACTCGGCATGCGAAAGATGCGGAGTCGGCAACAGTTGTCCGTCTGACAACAACGGCTGTACTCGCGACTTCTGTATTGTTGAAATCGATGTCTGCTACCACGATCCCAAGTCCTGCGTAAGTGACACACAGCCCTGTATGGAAGGCGAATGCATCGGTTCCAAGCCGAACGGAGACCCGAACTGCATTAACTTCCAGCCACTGGTCTGCAACGACGATGGCAACATGTGTACCGCTGAAACTTGTAACGCCGTATCCGGCGAATGCGAGTCAACAGGCATTGACTGTGATGATGGTAACCTGTGCACGATCGATTCGTGCTCACGCGCAGACGGACTTTGCGTCAACGAAGCCATTCTGTGTCCGTCAAGCAGCAACGTCTGCTACTCATCCTCCTGCGAGCCAACTACTGGATCCTGTCTGCTTGAAGCTCTGGACTGCGATGACAACAATACATGCACCATTGACAGTTGTGACCCCGAAGAAGGTTGCGTGCATCAGATTACATCAGGTCCTGGCGGTTGCACGATGTGCAGTTCAAACGCGCAATGCAGCGACAACGATCCCTGTACCGCTGAACACTGCGATCTTGGCCTTGGTATCTGTTACTTCTCGGGTAATATCTGTGATGATAACGATGCCTGTACCCTCGACACCTGCAGCGCTCTGGGCGTCTGCTCACACAGTCCGACTATCTGTATCGACGAGTTTGACTGCACGGTCGATTCCTGTGACTCGATCGCGGGCTGCCAATTCGTACCCTACGAATGTCCGGCGGACAACAGCCTGTGTACAGTTGAAACCTGTTCTGAAAACCCGGTAGTCGGAAACGATACCCCGGTCTGCACCACTACAGCCCTGAACTGCAACGACGGCCTGGCGTGTACGACCGATACCTGCGACGCGGCACTTGGGTGTGTGAACACTGATAAGGTCTGTACTGACCCGGGCAACCTGGCTGCATGCAAGGAATACTCATGTAACCCGGCCAACGGAAATTGCTGGATTACCGACACTGTGTGCGTCTCTGAAGATCCATGTCTTGTCGGGTCCTGCAACGTTGCGCAGAATCAATGCGTATGGACAAGGGCGACCAGTTGTACGGCCTGCACAGGCGACCTGCAGTGCAATGATGGCGATCCATGCACCAATGACTTCTGCAGAACAACCTTCAGTGGTGTGAAAGTGTGCGACACTACGCCAAAAGTTTGTGATGACGGAGTACAGTGCACAACAGACACATGCAATGCAACATCCGGAGTCTGCGAGTCTGTCAGCAACTGCGAGTCTGACGGCAACAAGTGTACCGACGACGCCTGCAACGTCCTTATCGGACTGTGCGAATTCGTAGTGCGCGAGTGCGACGATGACGACATCTGCACCCTGGATTCGTGTGATCCCCTTACGGGCGACTGCAGAAACGTTGCGATTGACAACTGCTGCAAGACTGTGGACGACTGCAACGATGGAAACCTGTGCACAGAAGACCTCTGTCTGGCGTCACTGAATTCCTGCGAAAACGAACCCAAATACTGCAACGACCAGAATTCATGCACCGAGGACTCATGTAACGCAGCCACTGGCGATTGCACATTCACAAGACTGCCCAACTGCTGCAACAATGCCGGCGATTGCGATGACGGCCTGTTCTGCTCGGTTGACCGTTGCAACGGTGCGACATCCCAGTGTGAGTACGAATTGCTGAAGTGCAACACCGACTTCAACACATGCACGATTGACCGCTGCGACGAAACGATTAATGCGTGTACCTACGATGCGATTGACAACTGCTGCACAACCAATTCTCAGTGCAATGACAACAACATCTGTACAACAGACACATGCGGCCAGAACAACAGATGCACAAACATCGCCATTCCCAATTGCTGATAATTTCTGTTGATACATGTCTTGATGCCGGTTGACTACCAACCCCCGGAAGTCTATATATCGCGGGTCGGCCAACGGCTTCAGACACAAGATAACAGGGGGGAGTCATGAACTCTGATCTCATCGTCTTTTCCGGCACATCACACCGGCAGCTTTCAAAGGCTATCTGTGAACGCCTTGGGCAGCCGATGGGCCGATCCGATGTAGTCAAATTTTCTAACGAAAATCTGATGGTCAGGATTCTGGACAACTGCCGCGAAAAAGACGTGTTCATAGTCCAGACATCGTCCACCCCGGTCAACGAAAGCCTGATGGAGCTGCTGATATTCATTGATGCAGTCAAGTACGCCAGTGCGGCAAGGATCACGGCCGTTCTGCCATATTACCCGTACTGCCGTTCTGACAAAAAAGACGAGCCAAGAATATCGGTCACCGCCAGACTGGTCTCGGACCTGCTGGTAACTGCCGGCGCAGATCGCATCCTTACTCTGAATCTACACTCCCCGCAGATCCAGGGATTCTTCAGAAAACCGGCCGATCAACTGCTTGCGGCCCCGATATTCTTTGACTACTTCAATAACACGCTGTTCAAACAGGAACCTCGTGAAGACTTCGTTCTGGTCATGGGTGATGCCGGGGCGGCCAAATCGTTCGGATACTACGCTGATGAACTGCGGCTTCCACTGGCAATAATCGACAAGTTCCGCGCCGACCACACGGAAAAACCCACAATCCGACAGGTCGTGGGTGACGTTAAAGGGAAATCCTGCCTGCTGATCGACGACGAAATCGCCAGCGGCGGTACCCTTGTCGAGGCGGCCCTGAAGCTGAAGGAATTTGGTGCCAGACGTGTCCTTGCCGCCGCAGTACACCCGATTTTTTCCGGCAATGCAGTACAGCGCCTTGTCGATTCACCGATTGAAAAAATCATTGTCGGCAACACCGTTCCGGTGTCGGACAAAATCGCAGGCCACGAGGACCGTTTCGAGGTACTTGACCTGTCACCGCTGTTCGCGCGTGCAATTCAGTGCATCCACAACGGGTACTCAATGGCGGAACTGTTCCCGCCTTCGGTCCGCAGATCCAACTGATACGTTGCCGTTTTCTTTTCTTAAACTATCCGGGGCTTCCACATGACAACCAACGCCGTACTCGTGACGTTTTCCGAAATATTTTTGAAGGGCGGGCGACGCTCGTGGTTTCTTGCAAAACTGAAGGAAGGAATTGAAAGGCAACTTCGCGACGTTGGAAGCTTCCGCGTCCGCGAGATGCACGCAATGCTTCTGATTGTATCGGCCGAGTCGAAAGGTGCCGACCTTGTTGACTTTATTGTGGACGACAAACTGCGGCACGCGTTCACCCATTGCTTTGGTGCCGTTGGATTTTCGCCTGTTAACGTCGTTCCCAGGGAAATTAACCTGATGGAAGCCATCGCTGACTCAATCGCGGACAACGACATGAAGGGGGTGACTTCGTTCAAAGTTGACACGACCCGAAGTGTCAAAGATTTCCCACTGGACTCGATGGAACTGAACCAGCGCCTGGGCAGCATTATCTGGGAAAAAACCCATATTCCCGTCCATATGAAAGATCCTCAGGTAACGGTGGCCGTCAGAATTCTGGCGAACTCTGCCGCTATTTCATTGGAAACGATCAAAGGTCCCGGGGGGCTGCCATCCGGTTCATCCGGTAAGGCAATCCTGATGCTTTCGGGCGGCATCGACTCGCCCGTTGCGGGTTATCAGTTCATGCGACGCGGATGTGAACTGGACGCCGTTCATTTCGACGCATCACCATATACCCCGCAGGAATCACGGGAAAAAGTTGAAAAGCTTGCCGGGATGCTTTCAAAATACGAACGGAACATGAATCTGTATGTCGTGCCGTTTGCTTCAATCCAGGCCGAGCTGCGTGACCATGCTCCGGGAAGGATGCTGGTCGTGCTGTACCGGCGAATGATGCTGCGCTGCGCCACCGAAATTGCGAAAAAATCAGCCGCCCTGGCCATCGTAACCGGCGACAATATCGGCCAGGTAGCCAGCCAGACGCTTGAAAACATGACAGTCATTCAGCAGGCAACTTTAATGCCGGTCCTGCGGCCGCTGCTGACGTACGACAAGATGGAAGTGGTCGATCTTTCGAAGAAAATTGGCACCTACCAGACATCAATTATGCCGTTCGAAGACTGCTGCTCGCTGTTCGTACCGCCCCACCCCGAAACGGCTGCAGATCTGGCAATAGTCCTGAACATTGAAAAGGACCTGGATATTTCAGGTATGGTCGAGAGGGCCGTTGCAGCAACAGAAGTGATAACGTTCAGTAATGAGTGACCTGCAGGCCGGTACTATCTGGCGCCTGGAAACAAAACTACAGCAGCACCTTCAGGTATCCTGACACCAAGGCCGGACACGACGGCCCGGCTTCTGGTTGAATCTACCGAAATGATGGTAAGCGGGCGACCGCTCGTCAAAGTTCCCTTCATACCGACACGAATACCGTCCTCGGACCCGGCATCAAGAACTATAACGACCCTGTCGCGCTGAATCGAAGAGCTTAAAACGGAAGCGTGGATGCCGCCCGGGGACGTCTTACCCACGGCCTTTTTCTGGATATCACCTTCAACAGCCAGGCTTGCCGTAAAATTCATCACACCCGCATCAGCCGAAACCAGAAATGGATGCTGCATCCCGGCTGCATAGATGTACCTGAAATCCACGCACCTTCCAGGCTCAAGGACCTGCCCGTCGTTACCGTTTACTTCATCCGGGACATCAAGCTTAACCACGCCGGACGCAGGACCGGCAGAACACACAACGACCGATGCCACCTGCTCGACTGCCGGCGCATAAATCAGGACAACGTGGTTTTGCGCATCAACCTTACCTGATACAGGCTGCGACCCGCCTATCCGCACCTCGACGCGTTCGGCGGAAACCCGTACCCCGCTCTGTACAGACGCGCAACCGTGCAGCGCGACGGCCGCCAGCAGCAAAGCAACCACTTGGAAAGACACAATTATTCCGCGTGACTTACCTCTGGATGGCATCGGACCTCCATGAATTGGTGAGGTGACTGAAAAGATCAGCTTTTCTTCGAAAGATGGTACTTCTTTGCGCCTTCAATGAAACCTTTGAAGATCGGATGCGGGGTCTTCGGCCTGGACTTGTATTCAGGATGAAACTGGCTGGCAATAAAGAAAGGATGGTTTTCAAGTTCAATGACTTCAACAAGGCCACGTCTGCCATCGGGCATCGGCAGCGCTTGTTCCGACCTTTCGCCGGTATAAAGCCCGGACACTTTCAGCCCGCCGTTAAGGAGCTTGGCGACGAACTTATTGTTCACTTCATACCGATGGCGATGGCGCTCTGAAATCTCGCAGGTGCCATAAAGCCGGGCCGCAAGACTGTCGGGAACAAGCTCGCACGGATACGCGCCAAGTCGCATCGTGGCGCCCTTTTCCGACACTTTCCGCTGCTCGGGAAGCAGGTCAACGACCGGGTGCTTCGTGTCGGGACTCAACTCGGTGGAATTGGCATCCTTCATTCCGCAGACGTTACGGGCAAACTCGACTGTTGCCAGTTGCAGGCCAAAACAAATTCCAAGGAAAGGCACGTTGTTCGTACGGGCAAATTCAATAGCCCTTATCTTGCCTTCCGTGCCCCGGGAGCCGAACCCGCCAGGGACCAGAATGCCATCGGCGCCATACAGCACGGCGGCATAATCGACGTCACCCTCGAGGTCTTCCGCCTCGACAAAATGAAGCCTGACCTTGCACTTGTTAGCGATTCCACCGTGCAGCAATGCTTCGCTGAGGCTTTTGTACGACTCTTTCAGATCAACATACTTGCCGACAACATGAATAATTATTTCAGGATCATTAATCCGGACCCCGTCCACAATCCGCTTCCAATCTGTCAGACGCGCCTCACGCGCCCAGATCCCGAGCTGATCACAAATCCTCTGATCGATACCCTCTTCTTTCAAAGCAATCGGCAACTCGTAAACTGACTGCGCGTCAACCGCAGCGATGACATTTTCCAGGGGCACACTGCAAAACAGCGAAATCTTGCGCTTAACTTCAGGCGGCATCGGCTTTTCCGAACGGCACACGATGATGTCGGGCTGAATACCGATTTCACGCATCTTGTTGACGCTGTGCTGAGTCGGTTTGGTCTTCAGTTCGTCAGCAGTCCGAATAAACGGAATATATGTAACATGAATAAAAACGGTGTTATCCGTGCCGTACTGAAGCCGCATCTGTCTGATTGCTTCCAGGAATGGCAGGCCTTCAATATCACCGACAGTGCCGCCGACCTCGACGATACAGACGTCCACGCCCTCGGCGGCCTTCAGAATCCTGGTCTTGACCTCGTCAGTAATATGGGGAATCACCTGAACGGTGCCGCCAAGATAGTCGCCGCGACGTTCCCTGTTAATGACCGTTTCATAGATCTGGCCGCTGGTGACGTTGTTGCCACGGCGCATCGTCAAAGACGTAAATCTTTCATAATGGCCAAGATCAAGATCAGTTTCGGCGCCGTCATCGGTCACAAAGACTTCGCCGTGCTGGAACGGATTCATTGTTCCCGGATCAACGTTCAGGTAGGGATCCATCTTCAGAAGGGACACCTTCAGGCCTCTGGACTCAAGAATGGCCGCTGTCGAAGCTGCAGTGATCCCTTTCCCGATTGACGAAACAACTCCACCAGTTACGAATATAAATTTAGTGTGACGAGCGCGTGGGGCCATGGTTCCTCCAACAAATCTTGGAAAAAAAAAACCGGGCCCAGCATTCCGACTTGGCCAACACATAATAAGCGCGGCTTGGTAATAAAGTCAAACGTGTCTTATAACGGCTTGTAATGACAGACTATTTCAGATCACTTTCTGGTGTCGGAACCCCATATGTACTTGTGGAGCTGAAGCCCCAGGCGAAAGCGCGGCTCCAGACCTAGAATCCAGTCAGCCACAGTGGCCGGGTCAACGTCCCCCCAGGCCGGGGCAACAAAAACATCAGAAACACGGGTAAAAAGGTCATTTTCAACGGCCCAGGCTGCCGCCAGTTTGAAGTCTTCGACGTTCTGTACAACGAACTTCACGGCATCGTACGAACCGAGACCCCGTATCGCGTTGTCTACCACCGATCGGGTTGAAGCGTCACCAGATGACGAACCGCGCAGAAGCGCGACCTTCACATCCATGATAACCCTGACTTCGGCCGGTACTTTTGACAGGTCGATTGTACCGTTCGTCATCAGATCAACTGCAGCCCCTGCAGCAATCAGGACAGTCAGCAGGGAAGGCATTTCCGGCTGCAGCATCGGCTCGCCGCCAGTCACGCAGACAAGTAACGGCGCCGTCAATGGGTCACGACCTGGAACTTGTGGCAAAGTACACGCCCGGGCATACGCATCCATGATTTCAGCGACCGACATGTCCTGTCCGGCAGCACCATGGGCATACGACGTGTCGCACCACTGACAATCAAGGTTGCAACCGGCAGTCCTGATAAAAAAGCAGGGCATCCCGGTTCGCGGGCCTTCCCCCTGCACTGACAAAAATGTTTCGGTAATCTTCATGCTTACAAAAACCTCATTCCAACCGTGACTATATTTCAACATGACCACTTGATGCTAAGATTATCCACATTGCCGCGATGTTCGGCCGACCGGCCGGAGGGAGCCAGAATTACGCCATGAAGCTTGGAGCCATCAGATCTGGAAATGAAATCGTACCGGTCATTTCAGTAAACGGCCTGTTGATTAATCTGCAGGCGGTAGCTGCTGTGGTCATGCCGAACGCGGGCAGATTTCCTGTCGGGGTCGCACTTATCAATGCGATTTCACTGCGTGATGAAACCGTGTTGAAGGCCATCGCCTTTGCGCAGAAGGCCGCAGCCGATGGTGACAACAGATTCACGGTGGGATCAGACGACATTATCTGGGCACCACCTGTCCACGATGGCAGACAGATAATCGCGGTCGGATTGAATTACATGTCCCACTGCCTTGAACAGAATATTCAACCACCGACAGAACCAAGATTTTTCGCGAAACTTGTTTCTTCAATGACCGGCCACAATTCGACAGTCACTCTATGGCCCATAAGTACCCAGATTGATTACGAAGGTGAGCTTGGCGTCGTCATTGGGCGGGAAACGAAGGCGATTGATCCGGCACGCGCTCTTGACCACGTTTTTGGATACACGATCGTAAACGATGTAACGGCCAGGGATCTTCAGAAGTCTGATCATCAGTGGACAAGGGCCAAGGGGCTCGACACGTTCTGCCCGATCGGGCCATTTGTTACGACAGCAGACGAAATCAGCGACCCCGACGACCTGCGCATAATAACCACGGTAAACGGCGAAATCCGTCAGAACTGCCCAACGTCAGACATGATTTTTGGCGTTGCCGAATGTATCAGCCGCATCAGCCAGGCCATCACCCTGCAACCTGGCGACATCATCTCGACAGGCACCCCTGCCGGCGTCGGCCTGTACATGAAGCCGCCCCGATTTCTATCAAAAGGCGACACAGTCAACATCACTATTGAAAGGCTCGGCACTTTAACAAATCGATTTGTGGAGACAGTATTACAGTGAAAAAAACCATCTACATCGGCCTGCTGGCCTCAATACTCGTTACAGCCTGCAGCACCGAACCAACCAAAGTCAAAATCTGGTTCAATTCATCCCAGATCGATATTGATTTCAAATTGACCGCAGCACACGCCCTTGCTGTGTCACAAAAAACCGACACCAAGATTTATCTGTTTAAGGACGAAGCTGTCGACTGTTCAAAGGTTTATGACCAGAGCAGCATTGGTGAACTGTACATACCTAAAGTTGCTAAAGGTCCGTTCGGGGCCAAGTTCGGGCTCCCCGGAAAAGGATCATGGGCAGGCATGATAAACGACCGCACACCGCCAGTGACCGAACTCAATACCAGCGACGCAACTGTAACGGGCAAGGTCGATTTCAGCATGGATGTCAGCAAAAGCGGCAACGTCGGGGGCATGATCGGCCATTTCACAGCCAAAATGTGCCCCCCCAACCCACTGGCCAATATTTCTTCAAAGAAAGGTTCGTCTGACATCAAAATCAGCATGGAATATCCTGACAAATCGTCAAGTTGGGATACTTCTGCCGGAACGGCTATCGCCTTCATGGCCGGCCCCCGCCTGATGCTCTTCTTCCATGAAACTGATGAACTGACCTGCGAAAACTACCGGCTGAAACCTAAGAAGGGCATGATTGAATTCGACTACTCCACGCCCCGGAACACTTTCACCACAGCCGAAGTGATAAAGGCCGCGCCGGTAGATCCGAAAACAGGCTGGAGCCATCACTACGACAAAGAACAGATAGAAGTGCTGAAAGCCGACGCCACAATTTCACCAGATAAAAAGACGATTTCAGGATCGGTCGACATCAACCTGCCCGGCATGGACCCGATGACCATCAGCAAAGTCCACAAAAACGCGCCCGAAGTTCTGAAATGGGCGCCTTCGGTAAAAGGTCACATCAGCGGCACATTCACCGCCCCGTTCTGCCCTGAATTCTAGACTGGCACTACCACCCCATCGAGTTGAGCAGTTCTGCAGTGACGCCGCCGGAGGCAGGATTTGTGAAGGCGTGGACGTAGCGGGCAAGCACATCGACTTCAAGATTTACCGGGGTGCCGGGCCGGATGCCTGACATCGTCGTCTTTGAAAGAGTGTGCGGGATAATCATTACAGAAAATGTGCCGTGACTGACGTCGTTCAGCGTCAGGGAAATGCCGTCAATCGCCACCGAACCTTTGGAAACCAGAAAGCGCGCCACTTCGGCGGGGGCCTCAAAGCGCAATTCGGTCGCATCGCCGCGCGACACCGAATCAATCAACTTTCCGACGCCGTCAATGTGACCGGAAACTATGTGACCACCAAGGCGACCGCCAACAGCTACCGCCCTTTCAAGATTGACCGCGCCACCGCGCCTGATGCCCGAAATCGTCGTACGTTTCGTCGTTTCAGGGGACGCAAACACAACGAAACCGTCGGCCAGGACCTTTTCAACGGTCAGGCATGGGCCGGAAACTGCAATGCTTTCGCCTTCCTGCAGCGGTCCACCCGGCAGGACGGCATTAATCTTCAATTCCAGGCCGCCGCCACGCGGGCGCATGTCGGCCACAGTTCCAAGTGCTTCAATAATGCCTGTAAACATGGACGCCCCGGGATTAAGAACAACGCGATTATATCAGGATGGACGCAGAAAGCACCGGATGCTGAAAGCGCGCGACCCGAAGCTGGAAAGTTATCTGAAGTGTGTGGAAATTCAGTGGCTATCTGACCGGTTCGAGGTCCAGGCGGACGTCAGTTTCAATGCGGCGCGTGGAAAGCAGACGGAACCGCACAGCTTCAGCCAGATTCCTGAAACCGAGGTCGCCCGACCATCCCGGCGCAGCCGGATCGGCCAGCAACATCGGCGAATAATACAAAACAACCCGGTCAACAAGCCCACCCTTCAGCAGCGATGCGGCAAGCGTCTGCCCGCCCTCGCACAGCACCGAAGTGACACGTCTGGCGCCAAGTTCATCAAGCATCGCTTCCAGATTCAGCCTGCCTTCGACCATTTCAACAGACAGTATTTCAACAGAAGCGCGACGAAGGTCTTCAAGATGATCACGCGGCGCGTCCTGTGACGTCACCATAATAATCTTCCCACTGCCAGCCGACGCGACCAGACGGGAATCGATCGACAACGCCGCCGACCCAGTTACAACGGCCCGAATCGGCGTCTTGCTTGCCCGGAACATCACCGGCAGCAGCAGCGGATCGTCTTCCTGCGCAGTGTTACCGCCAATCATCACGCAGTCGCACGCGGCCCGCATCCTGTGGACGTCCTTTCTTGCCGCCGGTCCGGTAATCCAGCGCGAAGAGCCCGACCTGTCCGCAATCCGCCCGTCCAGAGTCGCCGCCATCTTCAGCGTGACCCAGGGCCGCCCGGTCGTAATCCACTTGATGAATGCGCGGTTCAGTTCGGCCGATTCCTCGGCCAGCACACCGACAGTCACATCCAGGCCACCGGCGCGAAGCGTCTCGACGCCACGCCCGCTTACCAGCGGATTCGGGTCAACCATCCCGATGACAACCCGTTTGACACCGGAAGACACCACAGTCCCGGCGCACGGCGGCGTCAGTCCGTGGTGGCAGCACGGCTCAAGGTTTACATACAGGGTGCAGTCTTCAGCTTTGAATCCAATCTTTGAAAGCGCTTCGATTTCGGCGTGGGGCGCACCGTGTCTATGATGATAGCCAGTGGCGACAATCACACCGCCGCGCACAAGAACGGCCCCGACCATCGGATTGGGACTGACCAGACCCTGGCCACGCCGCGCCAGCACAAGCGCACGATGCATCATGGCCCGATCAAAACGGGCATCGTCTGATATGGTGGTAGTCATTCGGCTTCGCCTGACTTGACATTAGAACGCAACAATAACCGAATTTCTTCGTCAAAGGCTGTCAAATCAGTGAATCGTCTGTAAACACTTGCAAAACGGACGTACGCAACCGGGTCACGCTCACGCAGAAAATCCATGACCTGACCGCCGATCCAGGCGCTTTCGACCTCGGCCAGCATCCTGTCCTGAATCTTCGCCTGCAGCCCGTCAACAAAATCTTCCAGGTCGGCGCTTGAGACCTGCGTCTTCTGACAGGCCCTCGAGAGGCCGGCCAGCAACTTGCTGCGGTTGAACTCTTCGCGACGCCCGTCTTTCTTGATTATCCGAGTGGTGAATTCTTCTGCGCGTTCGTAGGTGGTGAATCGGCGCTTGCACGCTTCACATTCGCGTCTGCGGCGAATCGCGTTGTCGTTTCCGGCCGTGCGCGAATCGATGACCCTGCTGTCAGGATTTCCGCAGATTGGGCACTTCATGTGTCAGCCCCCGCAACGACACTCAAGTTCGGTAATCAGGTCAATCCGCTTCTGGTGGCGCTGCTCAAACTCTGCACCCAGGAAGGTGTCCACAAGTTCAATCGCCAGCTCAGGCGCAAGCAGCCTGGCCCCGACCGTAAGTACATTTGCGTTGTTATGACTTTTTGCCAGAGTGGCAGTCGCAATGTCGTGGACCACAGCAGCCCTGACCCCGCGCACCTTGTTGGCGGCGATTGCCATGCCGATCCCGGTCCCGCAGATTAAGATTCCGATTTCAACCGCGCCACTGGCAACTGCATTGCCAACAAGCCCGGCATAAACAGGATAATCCACCGACTTGTCAGGATCATTGGTCCCGAAGTCTGTTACCTGATGTCCGGCGGCGAACAGATGTTCAGCGATACGAGCCTTCAGCCCGCAGCCGGCGTGATCTGCGCCAAGCCCGATTTTCATCGGCCTAAGCTCCGGTCGGCTCAGGGGCTATCACGATGCGATCACGATAGAAACCGCATTTGGTGCAAGCCCTGTGGGGCATTCTGACCGCGCCACAACGTGAACACGTCGACAGCGATTTCAGGGTCAGGATGTCATGTGTCGCGCGACGCGAATCACGCTTCGAACGGGATTTCTTTTTTTTCGGGACAGCCATTTAAGCCTCCGTCACACATTCAACGAGTCATCATTTACCGACCGTGAACAGGCGACCCTGCGTCACAGATTCGGGTCCATTTTCAGTTCCCTGAGCTTCGCCCAGCGAGGATCTGCTTCGGCCGTCGCGCAGTTACAACCGACAGTATTACGGTCGGCGCCACACGTCGGACAAAGGCCCTTGCAATTCGATCCGCAGATCGGATTCAAAGGCAGTGAAAGAACCAGCTCCTCGCCCGCAAGCACAAGCAGGTTCACGTCATCCCCGGTAAAGAACGTACAGTCAAGGTCATCGCCCTTTCCAAGCGTTTCCTCGGCCAGGTCCTTCGCGGGGTCTTCACCTTCAACGAACACATGCCGGAAAGACTTCTTTACAGGGAAGTCAAACTCGACAAGGCAACGGCCGCATACAGCCCGCAGTCCACCGGACAAACGGCCCGTCACTACGACGTTACCACCCCCGCCTATAAGGTGAAAATTAGCCGTAACAGGTTGGGATGAAACCGAAAACTGCGGAGTAAGCAGTCCGGCCACATATTCCCCGGGAAGCTGCAATTCGTAATCAAGACCACTCTCGGGAATCTCGTCTACGAACAGGCAACCTGTTTTCGGTTTAATTCCAGCCATTATCAGGCAGGCCTCCGAAACAAAGAACATTTCCCCGAATTACGGGGCCACCGATACTAAAGGCAGTCGGGTCTAAAGTCAAGGGAAGTCGGCTTGTGCTATGACTTGATGGAACCCCGGGTCAGCAGGCGGTCCAACTGGTTGGCGAAGGCCTGTCGGTTGGCGGGACTTAGTGGCGCAGGGCCGCCGGTTTCAATACCGGAGCCGCGCAGTGAATCAAGCAGGTCGCGCACGGCCAGACGCTCGCCGATGTTGTCTTCCGTGTACAGGCCACCCCTTGGATTCAGGGCATGCCCGCCCTTCGCAACTAC
>CAZFVA010000002.1:159180-207707 GCA_964522105.1 uncultured Anaeromyxobacteraceae bacterium | reverse complement strand
CCGGCTTGCCGCAGCATTATACCAGAGAAGTTGCGGTGCAGGAACATTGAAGCACCGGGCAAATCGCAGGGTGCAGGTCTGAAAAATCATGAAAGGATGCGTAGGACCATACGTGTTCATCAACCGGCAAAATAGACGGCTTCTGTGGAGGCAAGGACCAGGGCGGTGACCGAGACTTCGGGGACCATCTGGAAGCCGGATGTCAGTTCGATACCGATGCGGTCGGCACCAAGCAGGTCAAGCAGGGTCTGCTGCTGCGACAGGTCGGGGCAGCAGGAATAGCCGAAGGAATAGCGACGGCCTTGATACCCACCACGAACGATGCCGGTCGGCGTGTCGGCGTCATGCTGCGAAATCCCGAGCTTGACGCGGACCTGACGATGGATCTCTTCGGCCAGGGCCTCGGCCATCGCGACCGCAAGCCCATGAAACAAATGATATTCTTCGAACAGGCATTTATCCCGCAGCTCGGCTTCATAGGTCGCGACACCGGGACCAAGCGTGGCTGCGAACCAGCCCGTCAATTCAGGGCCTTCAGGCGACCCCTGCGGGCGGACAAAGTCGGCAATGCAGCGGCCTTCAGGGTTTCTGGCGAAGGAAAAAGTCGCGAAAGGCGCAGGGGCTGAAGCTGACTGAACGGCATTATCCAGCAGCACAATCGAATCGCCCGTTGAAAACGCCGGTACGACCGCGAACACTGCCTTCGGGGCAAAGACACCCTGCGCACAGCACATGGCGAGGCGGGCCGACAGCATCGGTTCCAGCTCGACGGAAACGCGGTGGTTCCATTCACCGGCGGAAACCCCGCCCTTCCTGAAACGCCAGTGCTGCAGAAACAAGGCCTTGCGGTCGATGAACCGGCCCAGTTTCAGCGGATCAATGTCTGTAACCAGCGTCGTTTCCATCGACAGAACTCCTGCCCTAACCTTCCCTGGCGGCCCTGATGCCATCCAAGGCCTTCAAGCCGTCAAACGCGTCGCGGCAGTAAATGACCGGACCGCCATAAACCGGGGCCAGCACGTTTTTCACAAATGCGTGATCAAGCGCGGCACCACCGACCAGAACCGGGATTTTGACTCCGGCCCGGGCCAACACTTCAAGATTGTCCTTCATCGCCATCGTTGACTTGACCAGAAGACCCGACATCCCGATTGCGTCTGCCTTTTCGCGGATGGCCGCTTCAAGAATTGCCTCGACAGTCTGCTTGATTCCAAGGTTGACGACACGGTAACCGTTGTTCGTGACGATGATGTCGACCAGATTCTTGCCGATGTCGTGTACGTCACCGACGACGGTCGCCAGCACCAGAGTCCCCTTCGAATCCGAGTCACTGCGCGTCATCAACGGTTCAAGCAGATCGACTGCTGCCTTCATGACTTCAGCGGACCGAAGCACAAACGGCAGTTGCGTTTCGCCACGGCCGAACATCTCGCCGACCTCGCGCATCCCGTCAAGCAGAACTTCATTAATCAGTTCAAGCGGTTTTCTGTGTTCCAGCGCGGCCGCGACGACGTCCGCCAGCCCTGTCCTGTCGCCACGAATTACCGCACGACGACAACGGTCATCAGGCGACAATGCGGCGACGCCAGCCAGATTATCCTGCATCGCCGTCCCGTCAACGAAGGCGTCCATGAACGCTTCAAGCGGGTCGCGCCCGTCGACGACCGTATTCAACACAAGGAAAGTCGCAAGTTTACGTAGTTCTTCAGGAATCGACGCCAGCGGCAGAACCTTTTTCGCGTTGATAATTGCGGCATCAAGACCGGCGTGAATGCAGTGATGAAGCATCACGCTGTTCAAGACCCGCCGCGCATCAGGCTTCAGGCCGAACGAGCAGTTACTGACGCCCAGACTTACGAAGACGCCTGGAATTGCAGCCTTGATACGCCTGATGCCTTCAATCGTCTGAACGGCCGAGTCACGCAGCGTCACGTCACCGGAAGCCATCGTAAACGTCAGCGGATCTATCAGAATATCGTGCGGCGCGATGCCGTGCGAAACTAGCCGCTCCACAAGGCGACCGGCAATCAAGACCTTGCGGTCCACCGTCATCGCCATGCCATCTTCATCAATAGTCAGCGCGACGACTGCCGCACCATGCCTGGCCGCAACGGCTGCAATCCGATCAAGCCGCGCACCGCCATCTTCCAGATTTACTGAGTTGACGACCGCGCGCCCCGGATAGTGCATCAGGGCGTGTTCAATGGCGTCAGGCTCGGTCGAGTCGATCATCATCGGGGCATCGACAAAGCGCCCGACCAGCGGCACAAAATCCTTGATATCGGCCTTTTCATCGCGCCCGGCGACTGCCAGACAGACGTCAATCAGGTGGGCAGCCTCTTCGACCTGGTCACGGGCGACCTGCAGCATACCTTCGATGTCGCCTTCAATCAGGCGCGTCCGAAACGCCTTGCTTCCATTGGCATTTGTGCTTTCACCGACAATCAGCGGCTTCGGATTCTGGTCAATCGTCACAGTGGAAAACAGCGACGACAGCGACGCCGACGGCGCAATCTTGCGGGCCTTCGGCACAACACCGGCGACCGCTTCGGCCAGAGCCTGAATGTGCGCCGGACTTGTCCCGCAGCAGCCACCGACGAACGAAACGCCAAGTTCAGTCACAAACGAAGCGGCCTGAGCCGCGTAATCGGCAGGCGACAGCCGGTAAACAAGCCGCCCGTTATCATTTTCGGGAAGGCCGGCATTCGGCAGGGCCACGACAGGCAGATGACAGGCGGCCGTGACCTGCTTCAAGACATGAAACATGGAATCAGGACCGGTCGAGCAGTTCAGCCCGAACACATCGACCCCCGGCAGTGACGCAAGCGTCGTCATCGCCGCCGTCACATCGGTTCCAAGCAGAAGCCTGCCACCTGCATCAACAGTTACCTGACAGAAAACAGGCACTTCGCGCCCCGCGTCCTTCATCGCCTGACGAACACCAAGCACGGCCAGTTTGGCCTGCAGCGGGTCCTGACACGTCTCGACCTGGAACATATCAACACCGCCCCGCAGCAGCGCGACGCCCTGCTCGCGGTAGGCTTCATACATCTCGTAAGGATCAATCTGGCCCATCGAAGGCAGCTTCGAACCGGGCCCGACCGACCCGGACACCCAGCGCGGCCTGTCGGCCGTTTCGTAACTGTCAGCAACGCCCCTGGCAAGCAAGGCAGCCGCCAGTGAAAGCTCGGCCGCCCTGCCCGCTATCCCGTATTCAGCAAGCACAATCCTGTTGGCGCTGAATGAATTTGTTTCGATTATGTCAGCGCCGGCATTCAGAAAAGACTCATGAATTCCAGCTATTACGTCCGGACGGGTCAGGACCAGGATTTCGTTCAGGCCTTCGACAGCCCCGAAGTCGGCAGGCATCAGCCCGAACTTCTGAATCTCGGTGCCCATGGCCCCGTCAATAACTATCGTCCGGCTACGCGCCGCTTCAAGAACACAAACCCTTGGATTCATTGATACGCCCCGTAAATTGTCACCACGCTCAGCATGAATTATCATGCAGGCCACAAGATAACGGAAATAGACAAAAAATGTGAGGTGGGGATACAGTGTGACGTCTGGTTCAGCTTTTGTGAATCCGGCTGGTGATCGGCTGTGAATCCGACTGTTAGTTTGAAGCGGGACCGACCCGCACCAGGGCCTGAAGGGAAACATTAATGCGAAGAAACACGGCACCTGGATTTCTGCTTGCGACACCGAAACTTATAGATCATAACTTCAAAAAAACCGTCATTCTTCTGTTCCAGCATGATGAAGAGGGCGCGATGGGTCTGGTGATCAGTCATCCGACCGAATACAACCTGAAATCACTGCTTGATGAAGCCGGACTGGATGCGGGGGCGCCGGGACTGGCGAACGTGCCGGTCTATCTGGGCGGGCCGGTGTCGCCTGAATCGGGATGGCTGATATTTGAAAACGAGCGGATATTTACAACAGGCCACTTTGATGACAAAGGGCTTAATGAACCTGTGCCACCGGGCAGCGGTGACGAACAACTGATCCTTGACGAGTCATTCAAGGTCGAAGAAGGCCTGATGATCTCGGGGTCTTCAGACGTTTTCGAGATGTTCACAGGCGCGGGATTTCCAGGCCGCGCCATCTTCTGTCTGGGATACGCGGGATGGGGACCGGGACAGCTTGACGACGAGCTGGACGAAGGGGACTGGCTTCCGGTGCCGATGAACCGCGCCATCCTTTTCGGGACAAAACCGGAAGATGCTTGGATCGCCGCCTTCCGACAGGCGGGAATTGAACCGGGGCTCTGGTCGTTCAAGCCTGGTGAAGCATGACGCGGGACGTGCCCCGGGGTTTGAAACTGGCGCAATGACGCGGAGGACCTGTGATTAAGTTGTCGCTGTCCGGCAAGGTGGCTTTTGCCCAACTGGCCCAGATGATTATCTTTTCCGCAGCGCTGTTCATTGTGCTGGGCGGCACCGGGCGCCTTTTTGATGAAATCACCTTAATCAGCGAGGAGCTGGAGCCGACTGTCGAAGAGCTTGCGCGACTTGAATCAACCATCATCACTGTTGAAGATTTTCTGGAATCCGGCACCAGGGACGACGCAAGAAGGGCCGACAAGATTCTGGTAAAAACAAGAGCTTTCCAAAGACTGCACACCGCGCGGAATTCGTTGAAGTCCCTTGCCGATGCACCGGAACTTGGAATCGGGGTTACTAACAGGCTTAAAAAGGCGGCTTCGATTCTGACAACACCTGTGGCTGCAGGTCAGAAAAATCCTGTCGATTCAGAAGAAGAAATCACTCTGGCGCGGGCGCGCCTGACCGGGTCAATGGACGATGCCACTACGATCCGCAACAACGCGCTTGAACTTAAAAGGGTGCTTCACCCTGTCAGGCTGGCGATTTCGCGGGCCGCAAAGGAAGCTGCATCAGCCAGGCAGGAAGCCGACCACGACCTGATGGGACGTCGTTCAAGGCTGTGGACTGGCATACTGGCCGTTTCAACCGGGGCGCTGGCCCTGGCGGTTTTGATTCTGATACTGGCGATACATGCGACCAAGCCTATCGGTGAAATAACCCTTGCGATACGCAGACTTGCCAGCGGGAATCTGTCCCCGATCCATATCAAGGCATCGCGGGAAGTCGAAGAAACGGCCGAAGCCATCAATTTACTGGCGCAGGCACTTCGGACCAGGCGTCAGACCGAGGCAGCCGAAAAGGAACGTGAAGTCCGCACTGAAAGACTGGCCGTCGTTGGTCGAATGGCGTCAGCGGTTGCCCACGAAGTGCGTAACCCATTGAATTCAATATCATTAAATATTGATCTGCTGGCCGACATGCTTGATTCGCCCGAACGTATGGGAAACAGATCCCGCGACATCATCAAGGCGGTCCAGCGCGAAGTAGACAGGCTGAACGAGATTACCGAGGACTACCTGCAGTTCGGACGCATGCCGAAGGCCGTCATCGGGCCGTGCAACGTGACCGGCGTCGTAAGGGAAATGTGCGATTTCATGGCCGGTGAATTTGAAGCGGCCGGCGTGGCGGTCACGGTTACAACGGCTGACGACACGCTGAAGGTGCTTTCAGATGAAGGTCAGTTAAGGCAGGCTCTGGTAAACATAGTGCGCAACGCTCTTGAAGCGCAGCCCGACGGCGGCACGATCGCCATCGGAATCAACATATCAACGACGGGCGACGCGGTCATTCTTTCGGTCAAGGACACCGGCGGCGGCATCCCGGCATCGCACATGACGCGCCTGTTCGAGCCGTTCGCGACGACCAAACCGGGCGGCACCGGCCTTGGCCTGGCATTCGTCCAGCAGGTCGCCCACGAATCAGGCGGCTCGGTCGAAATCGACTCGAAAGAAGGCGTCGGCACGACCGTAAACATGCGTCTGAACAGGGTTGTTGCGTAACCTTCAGGCACCCGCCCGCACCCCCGGAAACACCATCACGGGTTGACTCAATCCCAGACAGTGGCAAAATACGCAGTTCGCGGCCGGGGTTTCGTAAGGGACCTGGGGCCGGCAATTGCGCCATGAGAGAGGTTTCTTGTGAAAAAACAGACTGTTATAGCGAAGGCACTGATAGTTGGCCTGCTGCTTCCCGGCCTGATTACATGTGCGTCACCGAATATCAGGAAGAATGGTCACATACCGGAGGCCCGAAAAGTGGACATGCTCCGCGATATGAGGACGAAGTTTGCCGACGTCGAGATTACCGTTGATAAAAGCCTGATACGCCCGACGGATATGAAGGTTCTGCCGCATCTGGTCAAGGCCGCGACAATCATGGACCGACTGTTCTGGAAGCAGGTTTCAAGCGACGGAATGGCCATCAGGGCCCGGCTTGCTTCTGAAAAAGGCAAGTATTCCAAGCTGGTCGGCGACATGATGGACATCAACTACGGCGTCTACGACCGGCTTGACCATTTCAAACCGTTTTACGGTGACAAGCCCAGGTTTGATGGAGCCACTTTCTACCCGACCGACATGACCGTGAAGGAATTTGAACGCTGGCTGGCCGACCACCCGGGCGACATCGAAGCGTTCCAGTCATGGCTGACAGTCATACAGCGCGACGGGAAAGGCCTGAAGGCCGTTCCGTATTCCGAATTCTACGGAGCCGACCTGCGCGAAGCAGCTTCGCACCTGCGGGCGGCGGCTGCGCTGACTGAAGACGGCACCTTGAAAAAGTACCTGCTGGGTCGCGCCACTTCATTTGAAACTAACGACTATCTGCAAAGCGACATGGACTGGATGGATCTTGGCGATGGCGCGAACGGTCAGGCGTCGGGAATTGAAGTTGTCATCGGACCTTACGAAGTCTATGAAGACTCGCTTCTTGGCCTGAAATCCGCGTTTGAAGCGTTCGTTACGGTCGTTGACGAAGCCGAAAGTAAGAAGCTGTCGATGGTCGCCGGGATGCTTGATGAACTTGAATCAAATCTTCCGCTTCCAGACCATTTCAAGAACTTTTCGCGCGGCAAGATGTCGCCGATTAAAGTCGTAAACGTCGTTTACACCGCCGGTGACACGAAGGCCGGCGTCCAGACAGCCGCTTTCAACCTTCCAAACGATGAACGGGTCCGCAACCTGAAGGGCTCGAAGAAAGTGATGCTTCGCAACGTCACGAAGGCCAAGTTCGACAAGGCCCTGATTCCAATTTCCCAGACCATCATCAACCGCGATCTGATGCCGCTGATCGATTTTGACGCCTACTTCAATTTCATCCTGATGCACGAAGTCAGCCATGGACTGGGGCCCGGCATCATTTCACTGGCCGACGGTTCAAAAACGACTGTCAACCTGGCGTTAAAAGACACGTATTCGGCGATCGAAGAGTGCAAAGCCGACACGCTCAGCGTTTACAACACGCTTTACATGGCAAAAAAAGGCATATTTAACAGCGACTTCGTGGCAAAAACCGAGGCTTCATATCTGGCGGGACTGTTCCGGTCGGTCAGGTTCGGCATCGGTGAAGCACACGGCAAATCGAACATCCTGCAGTTCAACTACCTGAAGGAAAAAGGCGCAATCACGTACGACGAAAAGACTGGCCGCTTCGGTCTGAACCGCGACAAATTCGCCGACGCGATCCGCGACCTTTCGGCCGCAACCCTGGCAATCGAGGCCGCTGGCAACTACGACGCAGCAGTCGCACTTATCAACAAATACGTTTACTTACCGAAGGATGTCGCGGCAGCGCTTGCGCGTCTGAATAACGTACCGGTTGATATCAGGCCGATCTTCACGCTTGGCAACGAACTGTCGGCCATGTAATGCCGCGAACCACAATCAAGACTACTTTTGCCGTCGGCGACGCCGTAACGATTCGAATCGAAAACGCAGCACATCTGGGTTCCGGCATTGGAAGGGTTGACGGCAAAGTCTGCATGGTACCGTTTGCCGCTGTCGGGGATCTGCTGGCCGCGCGCATAACTGCCGACCACGGTTCATGGGCCGAAGCCGCCATTTCATCAGTTATTGAACCGGGGCCGGGCCGTGTCGAACCTCGCTGCCCTGTTTTCGGGCGATGCGGCGGGTGTTCACTTCAACATCTTGACGAACAGCGCCAGCGCGAATGGAAAGTCGCCGTCTTACGCGATGCTCTGGTCCGAATCGCGAAGGCACCTGTAGAAATCATTGAATACATATCCGGCCAGATGTGGAACTGGCGGTGTCGCGTTTCAATTCATGCCTCGGGGCAGGACTCACGCCGGGACGCAGGATTTTATGAACGCGCCAGCCACAAAGTCGTTCCGCCCGGGAAATGTCCGATTGCGATGACCGCTATCTCTGAACTTCTTGAACCAGTACGGGCAGTTGCAAGACAGGCTGGCGAAACCGCCTCTGTCGAAATTGAACCGGTTACAGGCGCTTCGGGCGGTTGCATAATTGTCGTAAATCAGGAAACCGGCAGCGCGAAACGTCTTCATGATGCGCTGGCGCGACTTCCCGGTGTCGATGGCGTCATGTCACGCACAAAAGACTCCGGGTGGCGCACGACCGGTGCAGAAACGATCCCGTGGCCGACTGCAGGACTGCCGGGCCAGATTGAAATAATCCCCACAGATCCAAGGGGTTTCACTCAGGCCCACATGACCATGAACAGCACTCTGGTTGAAACAGTCATCGGCCACATCGCGCCCGACCCGGCCCACCTTGCCGGTCTGAGGGTGCTGGAACTGTACGCAGGCGCAGGAAACATCACCTTGCCGCTGGCAATGCGCGGCGCGGACGTTCTGGCATCTGACATCAACGAACCTGCCGTGCAGGCCGGAGCTGCCGCCTGCGCTTCACGTGGCAGAAAAACCAGGCACCTGTCGGGTGACACCGTTTCCGTACTTTCCAGACTGCCTGCCGACTTCAAGCGACCTGACGTCGTCGTCGCCGATCCGCCAAGGACCGGCATGGCAGGTATCGCGCAGAGACTGGCCGACATGAAGGCACCAAGGGTCGTCATCTGTTCATGTGAACCTTCAGCGCTGGCAAGGGATCTGGCCGCGTTCACAAAGACCGGCTACCGCATCGAAAGGGTGACGCTGGTTGACATGTTCCCTTCGACATTCCACATGGAAACCGTGATCTCTTTGACTTTTGACGACTTATGTGGATGATCTGCGGGTTCATCCCGGGCCTGAAAACCGGGTATTTGATGCTGTCTGACAAATCAGGAATAATGACTTGAAAGCTGAAATCGTTAAGGAATTCAGTTTCGAGGCTGCTCACCGGCTTCCCGGTGTCGGCCCCGACCATAAATGTTCACGCCTTCACGGGCACCTGTTCAAGGTTGAAGTCGCCATCGCCGGTGAAGTTGACCCCGAGCTCGGGTGGGTTATGGACTTCGGCGACCTGGCCAGAACGGCCGGGCGCATAATTTCGTCCCTGGACCACCGGGTGCTTAACGACATTCACGGGCTTGAAAACCCGACATCCGAAAACCTGTCGAAGTACCTGTATGACCGGATTGCCGCAGGAATTCCGGGTATTACAGCCCTGACAATTCATGAAAGTCCTTATTCGCGCTGCACATACAGACCTGCCGGGACTGAACTGGCCGCTTCACAGGCCGGGGATTTCAGAATCACGACGACCGAGGCCGTTTTTTCCAGCGCCCATTACCTGGTCTTTCCACCAGCCGGGCGGGAACCGATTCATGGCCATGACTACCGGGTGACTGTGACCGGCGCATCGTCGCGACCGGCCCCGGGGGCGCGCGAAACCTTGAACATACTGATGTGCGAAGCAATCGCCCCGATGGAACACAAGCTTCTTCTGGCGGCAAGGCCGGCTGTCGGCACGATGTCTGTCGAAGGCGGCAGCGTCAGAATTGATGTCGAAGGCGTGATGCTGGTTTTCCCGACGACCGACTGCTACATCATTGAAGGCGTGGCAAATACCACAACAGAACTGATCGCGTTTCATATCGCCGAAAAGATTGCGAAAGACGTGGCTTCGTCACAGGCCGGCTTCGTCGAAATCGAAGTCGAAGTTTTAGAAGGCCTTGATGCCAGGGCCAGAGCTGTGACGAAAGTCTGATATCCCTGAATCACCTGGTGTTTCATCAATGATTGATCTGGAAAATACCGCCGCCGATGCAGCAACGACTGATGCCGCCACCCTGACCGAAATTTCAGCGCTGCTGCCTGAAGAGATCTGCCGTCTGCCGGTGCTGAAAGGTCAGCAACCGTTCCGGGGCGCACAGATTTTTTCCTGGATACACGACGCAAAGGTCTATGACTTCGAGCAGATGACAAACATTTCGATTGACCTTCGTGCCGAGCTTGCACGCTCGCTGACCGTATTCAGGCGCGACCCGGTCGAAATTCAGGAATCAAGCGACGGTTCAAAAAAGCTGATATTCGAGACGCCCGAAGGTCATCAATATTCAGCCGTTTTAATGCCATCCGAAGAAAGAAACACGCTGTGCATTTCAAGCCAGATAGGCTGCCGAATGGGCTGCGACTTCTGCATGACGGCGAAGGTCGGCTTCAAGCGCAACCTGACTGCTGCCGAGATCCTTGGTCAGATACATGCTGCGGCGCCCCTTCTGACGGCGCCGAGCCGCGTCTCCAACGTCGTATTCATGGGCATGGGCGAACCGCTCGACAACTATGACGAAGTGCTGCAGGCCGTCAAGGTCATGACCCACCGCAAAGGACTGAAAGTTGCCCACAGACGAACTACAGTTTCGACAGTCGGGCTTCTGGACAAAATTGCCGATTTCGTAAATGAAAACACAGGCGCCAGCGTTGCCATTTCACTTTGCGCAACGACAGACGAGGCAAGAAACAAGATAGTCCCGGCCGGTCGCAGGTACGGCATCGCAGAGCTGATGAACGGCCTTGCCAATATGAGACTGGCCCACGGCCACCATTTCACCATTGAATACATGCTGATTAAAGGTGTCGGGGACAGCGCCACCGACGCCAGACGCCTGTCGGCACTGACTTCGCGCTTTCCATCCAAAATAAACCTGATACCGTTCAATCCGTGGCCGGGCTGTCAATTCCAACGGCCGTCGCCCGAGGCTATTGAAACATTCCGGTCAATACTTAACGAAAGAAATCATACCGTTACAGTGCGAATCAGTCGCGGCCAGGACATTGGCGCAGCATGCGGTCAGCTTGACGGATGCAAATCTGGCGACAAGACTCTATAATCCGCAACCATGAACAGTTTCTTAACCAGATTTAAGTCGGTCCTTTTTCAGTCACTGATCGGTGCGGCATTCGCCGGCATCGCCGACGGTTTTCTGACAGCCCTTGCTTCAAACGCCCACTTCATCCCGACGTTCGTGTCGGTGTTTGCACTTACAACTTTCGCGCTGACGCTTTGTTCGATAGTCCTGGCTTTCGGGGCCGCCCTTCTTTTTACAGGCTGCGCGGACCAGACCGACGTCCCTTCCAGACTGCTTGAGGCCCTGTATCCCCGTGAAAGGGACACCAGATTCAAGAACGGTGTTCTGCTGTTTTCGGCATTCATTTCGATGGCAGTCTTCGTCGCCGTGGTGGCTTACGCCGGGAAAATTCTGGTCGAAGGGATGGCCACCACCATCTACGCGACTATCTCGACAGCGCTGGTCGGCCTGGTAACGGCCCTGATGCTGCTCGGTCTGCTGAACATAATCGCGGCCAGAACGGTCAGACCGGCCCACTGGTCTGGCGGCCGCATATCTGACTTTTTGATTTCGCCCGCAGGCGTGCTGCTGCTGATGCTTGTGCTGTGCGTCCCGCCTGCATGGCTTGTCCACGACAAACTGACCGTAATCATTTCAGTTCTGCCCCAGAAAGCGGCAGTGCTGATTCTGTTGACGGTACTGGTTTCACTTGCGGTCGGAATCGCCCGAAAATACCGCGATGTCCCTGCACGGTTGAAAACGATCGTTTTTGCCGGGATCCCGTCAGTTGTTGCGGTCACTCTGATAATTGCCGCTTCAGGACTTGGAATCGACAATGACGTCCGGGTTGCCATAACGTCAGACGCCACATTCGCCCCACGCGCTTTCAAGTATGCAAAAAAGACCCTGGATTTTGACGACGACGGTTTCATAAATCTGATGGGCGACGGCGACTGCGACCCGTTCAACGCTGATATCCGCGCAGGAGCAGCCGAAATCGCGAACAACCGGATTGATGAAGACTGTGACGGGGAAGACCTTAAATTCGACCCGAAAAAGGACGACTTCAGCGGTAAATGGGATTTCCCGGTTTCACCGGAATTGTCCAGCAAACGGTACAACATTATCCTGATTACAATTGATGCAGCGGCGCCGGACAGGATGTCACTGTACGGATATAAAAGGCCGACTACCCCGAATCTAAAAAAGATTGCCGAACAGTCGGCCCTGTTTAAGAAGGCCTATTCAGCCGGACCGAGCACCAGGCTGGCGATACCCGAGATGATGACTTCGAAATACGGCCCGGATGTCGACAGGGCTGTCGGTTTCAAAGTCCCGCTGGAAATCAAACAGTCAAACCTGACGATGGCCGAAATACTGAAGCGGGCCGGCTATAAAACTATTGCTTTAACTTCAACACCTTACTTCAGCAGTTGGAAAGGCGTCCTGCAGGGATTCGACAGTATTGACAGCTCGGCCGCGGCCTTTGATAACAAGAAGAATGCCTTTCACAGCGGCGAAAAGCTGACAGAAGCGACCGTCGCCATGCTGAATAAAGAATCTGACAACAGAACGAAGCCAATGTTCATGTGGGTCCACTACTACGACACACATTCACCATACACCCAACCGCCTGATGAAAAGAAATTCGGCAAGAAACCCGAAGACATATACGACTCGGAAATGCTGTACACCGACAGGCAGATTGCCCGGGTCGTCGAAGAGATGGACAAACTGTATGACCCGCAGGAAACGGTGCTTATCATATCGGCCGACCACGGCGAGGCCTTTGACAATAACCACAAGGTCAAGCGCCATGGGCACGATCTTCACAGCACAATAGTTCACATACCCCTTATCATCAGGGCGCCTTTCGTAAAACCGGGCGTCTTTGAAGGCCCGGTAAACAGCCTGGATTTCCTGCCCACCATCGTGAACCTTCTTGGCATCAAAGGCGTATTTTCGTTCTCGGGGACCAGCCTTGTGCCTCAACTGGTAGACGGCAAAGATGATAAAGACCGCACCATCTTTTCACTGTTCTATCTGCCCGAAAATGTTTACCACAAGAAACCCCCGCTGATAATGGCCGGGGCAAGAACCATTTCGTTGAATTATTTCAAGGACATGGAAACCAACACCGAGCGCATGTACAAATTCAGCACCGACCCGTACGAAGAAAACAACATTGTTGATAAAGAGCCGGGGAAGGCCCGCACATTACGACGGAACATGGCGAAGTTCCTTCTGTGGCTTGATAACATCATTGCGGCCCGTAAGACGCCCAAAACCCCGTCAATAAAACCTCCCACCAAGTCCCTCAGGGGCAGGAAAGGTCAACTGGGGCCGACGCTGGACGACCTGATCCAGTTCGGGCCGCCGCTTGACGGCAAGGATCTGCCAGGCCCGCGTATGGATAAGAAGATTCCATTCGGACCGGCTGCGGACAAAAAAGTTCAGTACGGGCCACCTCTGCCGAAAGGTTTTAAGAACCCGGCACGCCCGCTTGAAACCGACAGGAAAGCCCCGGATAATAAACGCTGAAATGACGCTGTAACCTTGCAGCCGGTAACCTGATGAAAGATGAAAACAACGAACTGTTTGCTGACGGCCTGCTGAGGCAGGAATCCGATGATATCGGCGAGCGCGTTCATATATGCATCGGTGCCGTCTGCAACAACAACTGCATCTTCTGCATGGAAGAAGACAGGGCCGAGCGCGAAGACAGGATAGGCGCCCAGACTGACGATGATGTGCTGCGAATCATCAATGAAAACAAGGGCACACGCGAAATCCTGTTCACCAGCGGAGAGCCGACGCTTAACAGATCGCTGCCAGCGTACATCGCCAGCGCTGCTGCGGCAGACTATGAAGTAATTGGCGTTATTTCCAACGGACGTCTGTTTTCATATGCGCCTTTCGCGGCAAAACTGCTGCGCGCCGGACTTAACAACATAATCGTGTCGATCCACGGCCACGACACTGCCACTCACGACGCACTGACCAGAACAAAGGGCAGTTTTGACCAGACTTATCAGGGGCTTGTGAACCTGTCGCAGTTGAAATCCGCCTTCAACTTCAAGCTGCAGACCAGCACCGTCGTAACGAAACGTAACCTGCCGTTCATGCAGAACTTCTGCGAACTTATGGCCGGGCTGGATATTGACGCTCACGCGTTCAATGTGATGATGCCGGATGGCGGGGGCAGGACATTCATCGACCGGCTCATGCCGCTTTACACCGATGTGACGGCTGAATTCCGGCGCATTCTGCCGATGATTTCCCCTGAAGTTGCGGGCAGAATGGCACTTGTTGACATTCCGTACTGCACAACGCAGGGGCTGCCTGACTCGATGCGCGGATATGTTGAACGTTATTTCCATTATGAACCGGAAGGCAGTTTCGAGGCGCGCGCGGCGGCGGCCGGAGTCAGCCGGACAGGGACGTTGACCGACGAAGAAAGTCTTTATGTTCACGACGCAATTGAGGGGGCCGACAACGCACTTTCGAAGGTCACCCGGACGTTTCAGGAGGCCTGGGTCAAGTCGCATCGGCCCGAGTGCAGGCAGTGTCGTTACCTGCCTGTATGCAGGGGCGTGTGGAAGGCATATTCGGAAAAGTTCGGATGGGACGAATTTGTGCCGGTGGTTATATGAAAATGGCTCGAAACGGCTGCTTCGTCGCTGCAATCCTGATGGTGGCGGGCTTATGTTCCTGTGATGGCCCCGACATCTATAACAGGCCGGACTACTCGGCGTTTCTGGATTTCGGCCAGGGCGACAATTCCGGGGCCACAGATGACGGGCACGACACCGCCGACAGGGATGACGGCCATGACACCGGCGCCCGGGACACCGCCACGCATCATGACGATTCGGTGCCGGCTGACGATGGAACCGTCCATGAAGACACCAACCAGGGCATCGACACGACGCTGCCACCCGGCGACAAGATAGTCTTCATCACCGACCGTGAATGGGAAACGAAGGCCAACCAGATTATTGCCGGGGCAAAAAAAACGGTCGATCTGGCCCACCTTGAATTTCTGACATACCCGGACGACATTTCAGTTGCAGCATCGCTGAAGAATGCGCAGAAACGCGGTGTTACGGTGCGCGTGATGCTTGAAGGCGACGTCGATGCAAATCCGGGCAGGGTTGATGACCTGAAAACGGCCGGTATCACAGCAAAACTTGATTCGTCTTCACGCAGTACACACGTCAAAATCATCATTGTTGATGACAATCAGGTACTTGTTGGCTCGACCAACCTGTCCAAATCGTCACTGCACTTTAACCATGAAGCCAATGTATGGATAACCGACCCGGCCGTAGTTCCAACATATTGCGACTATTTTGATGATATTTGGGGAAGCCCTGCAAGCATCGCCAGAATGAACGCTTCGGCCGGCAGCTCGGGCATACTCCCGATCGGCGACGACGAATATTTTGACGCGGTACAGGCAGACCTCCAGGCCGCCACCAGCCGAATCTGGCTGGTGATGTATGAATATTCATATTCAAACGACAGTTCTGACGACGTATTCAAACTTACGCAACTGCTGACTGACGCAGCACAATCTGGCGTAGATGTCCGTGTTTTCCTGGAAAACAGCAATTTCAGTGACGGTGTGGATGATCACAACCAGGAGGCTGCCGGAATCCTGCGCACCGACGGGGTCGAGGTCCGGTTTGATTCTGAAGACGTAACTACCCATTCAAAGCTGATGATTATTGACGATACTGTCGCCGTTTATTCAGGGAACTGGGGCTACAGCGGACTGAACAATAACCACGAGGCCGGGGCGGTCGTCAACGTGCAGTCTGTTACGGCCGAAGCGGTCACATACTTCGACAGCCTGTGGAAGACAGGGACGCAATAGTCGGGACGCGGCGCAACCAAAACCTTTTAGAATTCAATACTTCAAGTCATGCAGAACGTTGCGGCAGTAGAACGGACCTTCATAAATGAACCCGGTAAATCCTTCCAGCAGATTGGCCCCGGCATCAAGAAACATCTGAGCGTCGCCCGAATTGAAAATCCCGCCGCAACCAATGATAATCGGCCCCTGCCCCACCTGTCTGCGTACGGCTGCGACCGTTGCGACCGACTTGTCACGCAGCGGATGGCCGCTCATTCCACCGGCGTGAAGCAGGCTGATATCCTGGTGCAGCAGGCCTTCGCGCGTCTTCGTAGTGTTAGTTGCAACAAATCCGTCAACGCCGGCCGCCATGCAGATATCAACAAGCGTTGAAAGCTGTTCGGGCGTCTTGTCCGGCGAAAGCTTTACCAGCAGTTTTCTGCTGCCGTTCAAGGCCGCCTGGACGGCAGCCAGCAGGACCTTCATCGCATCGGGGTCATTTTCAAACGTGCGGCCATCTTCAGTATTGGGACACGAAAGGTTCAGCACAATCCAGTCGGCGACAGGCGCGATACCGGTAACTGTATCAGCAATATCAGCCACCGCAGCGTCCCCGTGGATAGACGGGTCGCCGGTCTTGGCAACATTTACAAGTATGGGAACCGGCGGGCGACTGGCTTCCAGCGACTTTCTGACAGTCTGCCAGCCCTGCGACGGCAACCCCATCCAGTTAATCATCGCTTCATCTGCGACAAGGCGCAGAATGCGGGGCCGCGGATTGCCGGGCCAGCTTTTTGAAGACACCGAGCCGACCTCGATAAACCCGAAACCGAGTCCCCACACAGGCCGTAACGCATCGGCACCCTTGACGAAACCGCCGGCCACACCAAGCACCGACGGAAATTTCAGGCCGCCAATCTCGACGGGCTTCGCGCTGCCGGGGGTGAACACCTTCCGCATCAGGCAAGGTCCGCCCGGAATCGCGCCGGCACACTTCAGCCCCATCATTGCAAGATGATGAGCCGTTTCGCCGTTGAACTTGAAAAGGACAGGTCTGATAAGTTTTTTGTAAAGCATCATGGCGCGAAGGGTAGCACGATTTTTCAGCGATTCGACCCGAAAAATTACGCAATAACTGCACTTGAATTAGAATAAGTACCAAGTATGACGAATAAAAAGGTGAGTTATGAGCTCGGGAATCAATAACATGAACAACAAAATACTGGTCCGCGCCAGAAATCTTCTTGGTGCCCCCGAGTTCTCGGTTTCACAGACGCCACTCGAAAAAACGCTATGGTCACTTAATCTTCTGCTGGGAATTACGGGCTGGACAGACTGTGCCGAGGCGCCCGAAGCGGTCGTCGTCCTTGGTTCAGGACTTGGTGGTTTTGAAAAACGGCTGACAGTTGAGTTTGAGATTCCCTTTTGCGACATACACCTTCCTGCGCCCGGTATCGACGGCCACAGCGGGCGACTTTTCATCGGAACGATCAACGGAAGAAGAGTCGCTGTGCTGTCTGGACGTGTGCACTATTACGAAGGGCATGACTTCGAGACGGTCTGCAGGGCAGTCAGAACAATGGCCCTGCTTGGCGTTAAAAGACTTCTTCTGTCAAATGCTGCAGGCGGCGTAAACCCGAACTTTTCCGTCGGCGACCTGATGTTGATTACAGACCATATCAACTTCATGGGTGACAACCCGTTGCGCGGCCCGAACCCGGGTACGCTGGGGCCACGCTTCCCGGACATGACCACGACCTGGACGCCACACCTGCGGGAGCTTTTTCTGGGGCTGGCAGCAGCCGGAAAGATAGACCTGAAACAGGGCGTGTACCTTGCCGCAAGCGGGCCGAGCTACGAAACCCCGGCAGAAATCAGGATGTTCCGCGCTCTTGGCGCCGACGCTGTAGGCATGTCAACTGTCCCTGAAGCGATTGCCGGAAGACACGCCGGAATGGAAGTGGCCGGCGTTTCGTGTATCACAAATCTGGCAGCAGGCATGGGCAAGGGCGAACTTTCCCACGAGGAAGTCAAAGCGGTCGGGGCGGCTGCCGGTACAAGACTGGGCGACCTGTTTGAAGCGGTGGTGGCAAATCTTCCCGAAGATACAACTGAAGGGGCATGAAACTGGATGAACCACGAACAAAAAATCGCAATGCTGGATGCGGCAAGGGCCGCCCGGAACAACGCCTGGGCGCCATATTCAGGGTTTGCCGTCGGTGCAGCGGTCCTTGGGGGCACCGGCAGGATTTACGCCGGTTGCAACGTTGAAAATGCTTCATATCCGGTCGGTTCGTGTGCCGAAAGAAACGCCATCGGCGCGGCCGTTGCGGCCGGTGAAACCAGCATTGCTGCAGTTCTGGTCACATCAATTGACGAAAAGCCGGTTCCCCCGTGCGGGATGTGCCGCCAGGCCCTGGCCGAGTTTGGAATAGAAATGACGGTCATTACGGTTGGCAAATACGGCGCGGAAAAGACTTTCACACTGGACCAGCTGTTACCGGAAGCGTTCGGATCGGGCTTTCTGGCCAATCTTCAGAAGGACACGTAATCTTTCAGCAATCCAGCCTTGACCGGCCCTATGCCTTTCACCCTCATCAGATCGGACACGTTACGAAACGGTCCCTTTTTCATGCGATCCTGCAATATTCTGGCGCCCATCGAAGGCCCGATGCCGGGAATGGCTTCAAGATCAGTTTCGTCAGCATGATTGATCGGAATCGGGAGGCCGAGGTCCATCAGATGGTCACCGCTCATGAAACCGGTTTTGACGCTTTGATCCGGCATGACGAACAAGGCGGAACCTGACTTGATCGGAACGCTTCTGCCCGTCAATCTGACGCCTTCAACGCCGCCGGTCGCCAGAACTTCCTGCATCTGCGGGGGTTTATCAAACCCATAGACACGGCCACGCCCTGCCTGGCCGACAACTTCAATAAAAACATTGCCTTCCGTTAGACTGTTCTGCTGGTGTGAAGTATCACGCGACAGGATAAAGGCTGTCCCGGCAGCCACCGCGATGGTGACTGCCTGAAACCAGAGAAGCTTTTGAAGCCCCCGGGTCGGACACGCCATAATTAACCGGATTTACAGAAGCTGGACCTTGCGGCCTTCATCGGAGGCGGAACCATCAAGAATCTGAACGTCAACCTTTCCGACCAGGTCCGGATAACCTGTACCGGCCGGGATAAGACGTCCCATGATGATGTTTTCCTTAAGACCACGAAGCTTGTCTTCCTTGCCACAGATTGCGGCTTCGGTAAGAACTCTGGTCGTTTCCTGGAATGATGCCGCCGAAAGGAACGATTCGACGTGCAGCGAAGCCTTCGTGATGCCGAGGAGGATAGGTTCACCGACTGCTGCACGCAGGTCGCCCTGATACAGTCTTTCGTTTTCCTCTTCAAACACCCACCTGTCAACGTGTTCATCAACCAGGAACTTGGAGTCACCGGCTTCTGTGATCTTTACCCACCGGAGCATCTGTCGAACGATGACTTCGATGTGTTTATCGTGGATACGGACCGACTGCAGACGATAGACTTCCTGGACTTCGTCAACCAGGTACTTTGCAAGTGCCTGAATTGACAGAACTCTAAGGATGTCATGCGGATTCGAAGCACCGTCCATCAACGGGTCACCGGCGCGGACTGAATCACCTTCACGCAGACTGACGTACTTACCCTTGGGGATAAGGTACTCAATCTTTTCGCCGTGTTCGGGGCTGATAATAATCTTGCGCTTACCCTTGGTGGCCTTACCGAACGAAATCAAACCATCGATTTCAGAGATGATGGCGTGTTCCTTCGGCTTGCGGGCTTCGAACAGCTCGGCGACGCGCGGGAGACCACCGGTGATGTCCTTCATCTTGGTGGTTTCCTTCGGAACGCGGGCGATAACATCGCCTGGCCAAATCTCGTCGCCTTCAGCAACGGTGATGTTGGCGCCGACTGGCAGCGGATACTTGGCTTCGTGATTACGACCCGGGATGACCCTGGTCTTTCCCCTCTTGTCCTTGATAAGGACGCAGGGACGGGCTTCGACATCTCTTGATTCGATCAGAACCTTACGTGACATACCGGTGACTTCATCGGTCAATTCCTTGACTGTGACGCCCTCGATGATGTCCTCGAAGCGGATGATACCTTCAACTTCCGTAAGGATCGGAGTCGACCAGGGATCCCATGAAGCCAGCTTCGCACCAGCTTCAACCTGCTGTCCGTCCTTCACGCGAAGCACGGAACCGTACGGTACGGGATACTTTTCACGCTCGCGGCCCTGATCATCCGTAATGGTGATTTCACCGTTACGATTCATGATGACCAGCTCGCCACTGCGCCGTTCAGCTGTAATCAGATCAACGAACTTGACCTTACCAGGCTTGCGGGTTTCCAGGGAGCTCTGCTCGGAGACGCGGGCCGTACCACCGATGTGGAACGTACGCATCGTAAGCTGAGTACCAGGTTCACCGATTGACTGGGCGGCCATGATACCAACGGCTTCGCCGATGTTGACCAGACGGCCTCTTGCAAGGTCGCGGCCATAACAAAGGACGCAGCAACCGATCTTGGTGCGGCAGGTCAGAACAGATCTGACACTTACGCGTTCCACGCCGGCATCAATGATTTCCTTGGCTTCCTCTTCCTTGATCTCCTGGTTGGCCTTGACGATGATGCGGTCCGGAGTGTACGGATCCATGATGTCGTCAATTGCCACACGGCCGATGATACGGTCGTACAGGGGCTCGCGGATTTCGCCGCCGTGAACAAGGGCTGAAACTTCAACAGAGTCCAGCGTTCCGCAGTCGTACTCGGACACAACCAGATCCTGAGCAACGTCAACGAGACGTCTGGTCAGGTAACCGGCGTTTGCTGTCTTGAGGGCCGTATCGGCCAGACCTTTGCGGGCACCGTGGGTCGAAATGAAGTATTCAAGAACCGACAGGCCTTCACGGAAGTTCGCGATAATTGGCGTTTCCATGATTTCGCCGGACGGTTTCGCCATCAGACCGCGCATACCGGCGAGCTGACGCATCTGCATGGCAGAGCCTCGGGCACCGGAATCGGCCATGATGAAAATCGGGTTCATTGACGGGACCTTACGAACTTCGCCGTCAATTTCAACGTAGTCGTTCGCGATACCGTCCATCATCTTCTTGGCGACTTCATCGGCTGCGCTGGACCATGCATCAATGACCTTGTTGGACTTTTCACCGTCGGTGATTGATCCTTCCTGGTACTGATTTTGAATGTCCTGAATCTTAGCCCTGGCCTTGTCAATGATGTCTTTCTTTTCAACCGGGATGACCATGTCGTCCGAGCTGATGGAAATACCGGCGCGGGTTGCCTGTGTGTAACCCCAGGTTCTGATCCGGTCAGCCAGGATGACGGTATCCTTGGAACCGCAATTGCGATAGGTCTCGTCAATCAGGTTCGCAAGGGCCTTCTTGTCCATGACGCGGTTGTACAGATTGAAGGGGATCGACGACGGCACGATTTCTTTCAGAAGCGTGCGACCGACCGTTGTATCGATCAGCTTACCGTCGATTCTGACCTTAATCTTCGCCTGAATTTCGATATCAGCAGCATCGTACGCAACACGGACTTCCTCGGGACTCGAGAAGCTGCGGCCTTCGCCGTGGGCCCCGGGGCGTTCGCGGGTCGTGTAGTACATGCCCAGAACGATGTCCTGGGAAGGTGTGATAACTGAACGACCGTCTGCCGGCTTCAGGATGTTGTTTGAAGACATCATCAGGACGCGGGCTTCCATCTGCGACTCAAGCGAGAGCGGAAGATGGACGGCCATCTGGTCACCGTCGAAGTCGGCGTTGTAGGCGGCGCAAACCAGCGGATGAAGCTGAATTGCCTTGCCTTCAATCAGTACAGGCTCGAACGCCTGCATACCAAGGCGGTGAAGGGTCGGTGCGCGGTTCAGAAGCACCGGATGTTCACGGGAAACCTCCTCGAGGATGTCCCACACAACCGGATTTTCTTCTTCGACCATCTTCTTAGCGGTCTTGATTGTCTGAGCGTAACCACGTTCTTCCAGCTTGTTGAAAATGAACGGCTTGAACAGTTCAAGCGCCATTTTCTTCGGAAGACCGCACTGGTGCAGCTTCAGTTCAGGGCCGACGACGATGACGGAACGACCGGAGTAGTCAACGCGCTTTCCGAGCAGGTTCTGACGGAAGCGACCCTGCTTTCCTTTCAGCATGTCTGAAAGTGACTTCAGGGGGCGGCGGTTGGTACCGGTAATGACCTTGCCACGTCTGCCGTTATCAAACAGTGCGTCAACCGCTTCCTGGAGCATGCGCTTTTCGTTGCGGATGATGATCTCCGGCGCATTCAGTTCCATCAGCTTCTTCAGACGGTTGTTGCGGTTGATAACGCGACGGTACAGGTCGTTCAGATCGGACGTAGCAAAACGTCCGCCATCAAGCGGAACGAGCGGCCGCAGATCCGGCGGCAGAACCGGCAGATTCTTCAGAATCATCCACTCGGGCCTGTTTCCGGAATCGCGCAGTGCCTCGACGACCTTCAGACGCTTGGACAGCTTCTTCAGTTTGGCGTCGGACGTTGTCTCTTTGACTTCGGCGCGGATCTTCCCGGCCTCGGTTTCAACGTCAATATTTTCAAGAAGTGTGCGAATGGCTTCAGCGCCCATTCCGGCAGTGAATGCGCCTTCGCCGTACTTCTCGAGCAGTTCTTCGTAGCGCTCTTCGGACAGAACTTCGGTGATGCTGAGTTCATCAACGATTCCCGGATCAATCACGACGTACGCCACACAGTAAAGAACTTTTTCAAGGTCTTTCAGTGTGATATCAAGTACGTTGCCGATTCGACTCGGAATCGATTTCAGAAACCAGATATGGGCCACCGGCGAAGCCAGCGTAATATGACCCATTCTTTCACGGCGCACCTTGGACTGGATAACCTCGACGCCGCACTTTTCACAGACGACACCGCGATGCTTCAGTCTTTTGTAACGCCCGCAATTGCACTCATAGTCTTTCACAGGCCCGAAAATCTTCGCGCAGAAGAGTCCGTCCCGTTCAGGCTTGAACGTGCGGTAATTAATTGTTTCCGGCTTCTTCACTTCGCCGTACGACCATCCAAGGATAGTTTTTGGCGAGGCCAGGGCCAGACGCATCCCCTCAATCAAAAGAGGATCCCGCGGCCTTTCGAAAACGGTGAACATGTCCTTCACGGCCACCTCCTGAAAACGCGTCGTTACGAAACCGACGCGTCAGAATCACACCTGGATCTGGTCAGCCTCAAGAAGTTGCGCGTCAATCGCAAGGGACTTCAGTTCCTTGAGAAGAACGTTGAACACTTCCGGCAGGCCGGCATGGACGTTATATTCACCCTTGACGATTGAGTCGTAGGTCGCTGTACGTCCCGCTACGTCATCAGACTTAACGGTAAGAACTTCCTGAAGGGCATATGCGGCGCCATAAGCTTCGAACGCCCACACTTCCATTTCACCGATACGCTGACCACCGAACTGGGCCTTTCCGCCGAGCGGCTGCTGCGTAACAAGTGAGTACGGCCCGGTGGAACGTGCATGCATCTTCTCGTCAACGAGGTGATGCAGCTTCATGACATACATGATACCGACGGTGACTTCGGAATCGAACGGCTCGCCTGTGCGTCCGTCAAACAACGTCGTCTTACCGTGTGTCGCAAGGCCGGCTTCTTCAAGCCACAGCTTGATTTCGGACTCATGCGCACCATCGAAAACCGGGGACCCGACCGGAATACCGGTCGTCGTGAACTGCTTTGCAAAATCAATCAGTTCGCTGTCTTCCAAGTCATCAATGATCTTCTTCATTGTCGGGGTCGTGAACAACTTCATGAACTTGTCACGAAGCGGCTTCAAGCCACCGGCCTCGACGAGTCCTGCTATCTTCTGACTCATCTCGCGGGCGGCCCAGCCGAGGTGAGACTCAAGAATCTGACCAACGTTCATTCGGGAAGGAACGCCAAGGGGGTTCAACACCACGTCAACGGCGCGACCGTCAGCCAGATACGGCATATCTTCGATAGGCAGAATTCTTGAAAGAACACCCTTGTTTCCGTGGCGTCCTGCAAGCTTGTCACCAGGCTGAATCTTGCGCTTGATCGCGACATAAACCTTGATCGTCTTGATAACGCCGGGCTGAAGTTCATCACCACGCTTCATGCGGGCGATCTTTTCGGCGAACTTCTGCGAAATCAAGGCTTTCTGGGCGTTCATGACGTCAATGAGCTGACGAACACGGTATTCCGAAGCTTCATCCTCAAGTCTGATCTGACCAAGGATATCTACCGGGAATTTCATCAATTCGTCCGCCTTCAGTTTGGCGTTCTTCTTGATGACCGTATCGCCCTTTGAATTTGTTACTACAGCTGAAGCGACGCCCCCATCAAGCATGATAACAAGGCGTTCCTTCATGGCGCGGGCCATGACACGCATTTCGTCATCACGATCCTTGAGCATCGAGGCTTCTTCGATGTCCTCGAGTTCCCGTGTACGGTCGTCTTTTTCAGCGCCCTTGCGTGAAAACACCTTTGCGCCGACAACAATACCGGTTACGCCGGGCGGAACCCGAAGCGACGAATCCTTAACGTCAGCGGCCTTCTCGCCAAAGATTGCGCGCAGAAGTTTTTCTTCAGGCGAAAGCTGAGTTTCACCCTTCGGCGTAATCTTTCCGACAAGGATATTGCCGGTCGTGACTTCGGCACCGATGCGGACGATACCGCTGGCATCGAGGTCAGACAGGGCTTCTTCCGAAACGTTAGGAATATCCTGAGTAATTTCTTCACGACCCAGCTTGGTGTCGCGAGAGACGCACTCAAATTCTTCAATATGGATCGAAGTGAAGAAGTCCTGCTGGACGATCCTCTCGGACATCAGGATCGAATCTTCGAAGTTGTAGCCGCCCCACGGCATGAATGCGACAACGACGTTCTGACCAAGAGCGAGTTCGCCCTGTTCGGTAGCTGCGCCATCTGCCAGAACCTGAGCCTTCACAATCTTCTGACCCTTGCGAACAAGAGGCCTCTGATTGATACAGGTGTTCTGGTTCGAGCGGCGGTACTTCGTCAGCGAGTAGATATCAGGCGTCAGCGTTTCGCCGTCGATGTCATCGCCGGTCCGACGCACAACTATTCTGTTGGCATCTACAGACTCGACAATACCGTCATGCTTTGCGTAAAGCATGACACCGGAATCGCGGGCGACTACCCACTCAAGACCTGTACCGACGATCGGGGCCTGCGCCCTGACAAGCGGAACGCCCTGGCGCATCATGTTCGCGCCCATCAATGCACGGTTCGCATCATCGTGTTCCAGGAACGGAACAAGAGCGGCTGCGACCGACACCAACTGGGCCGGAGACACGTCAATCAGCGTAACGTCATCAGGCGAAACGGCCGGGTATTCTTCATTACGACGGGCCACAACAGAGTCACCAAGAATGCGACCGTCCGCATCAAGGGTAACGTCAGCCTGAGCGATCGACTCGTCCTCTTCTTCCATGGCCGTCATGTAAATGACTTCATCGGTGACCAGGCGGTCAATAACCTTGCGATAAGGCGTTTCGATGAAGCCGAAGTCATTGACCCTGGCATAAGTGGAAAGAGACGAAATCAGACCGATGTTCGGACCTTCGGGAGTTTCAATCGGGCACACGCGACCGTAATGGGTCGCATGAACGTCGCGAACTTCAAATCCAGCGCGATCACGGGTAAGTCCGCCCGGCCCGAGGGCTGAAAGGCGACGCTTGTTCGTGATTTCTGAAAGCGGGTTCGTCTGGTCCATGAACTGGGAAAGCTGAGAGGCGCCGAAGTACTCCTTGAGCACTGCGGAAACCGGCTTCGCGTTTACCAGGTCGTGCGGCATCATCGTTGCAAGATCAGGGGACATCGTCATCTTTTCACGGATGGCGCGTTCCATTCTGACCATGCCGATACGGAACTGGTTTTCCATCAATTCGCCGACCGCACGAACACGGCGGTTGGAAAGCTGATCGATGTCGTCAACCCTTGCACTCTGCGCACTCATTCTGAGGTCAAGCAGGTACTGCACGACATTGAAAAAGTCCTCGCGGAGCAGAGTTGTCTGGTCCAGAGGCACTTTCTGGTTGAACTTGAAGTTCATCTTCAAGCGGCCGACCTGCGAAAGGTCATATCTGGCGCTCGAGAAGAACAGACTGTTGAAATATGCACGGGCCTGTTCCGGACTGGTCGGGTCGCCGGGACGCTGTCTGCGGTAGATTTCCACAGCAGCTTCCAGAGGCGTTGATACCTTGTCAGCCAGAAG
The DNA here is from genome assembly GCA_964522105.1 of uncultured Anaeromyxobacteraceae bacterium. Lineage (GTDB taxonomy): Bacteria > Myxococcota_A > UBA9042 > DTJE01 > DTJE01 > JAGOFO01. The sequence goes on along the minus strand of CAZFVA010000002.1, from coordinate 181,457 downwards.
AGTATTTCTAAGGTACGGGCCGGCGCTGATACCGTCGATGTGAAGAATCTTCACCTGACGTTCAAGATCGCCTTCCCGAAGCTTGGCCAGTGCCTTCTCGGTGATCTCTTCGTTACATTCGAAAATGATCTCACCGGTATTTTCATCGACAATGTCATCGCCGAAAACCGAGCCGACAATGTCTTCATCAGACATCAACAGTTCTTCGATTCCAGCTTCAATGACCTTTTTCAGGCGGAAGCGACCAAGCTTGTCACCCTTGCGGATAAGAACTTTGCCGGTTTCCGGATCCAGCACGTCGACCTTCAGGCGCTGCCCTTCAAGAGTCCTGGCATCTACCTTCAGCATCAGCTTGCCATCGGTTGTCATTCTGACGCCGACGGTGCTGTAGAAGCGATCCAGGATGTCATGTGAAGAATAGCCCAGTGCCTTCAGAAGGACTGTTGCATGAATTTTGCGCCTGCGGTCAATCCTTACCCACAGAATATCCTTGTGATCGAATTCGAAATCGACCCAGGATCCGCGGTTCGGGATAATACGGGCTGAATAAAGAAGCTTTCCCGAGGCATGAGTACGACCTTTGTCGTTCTCAAAGAAAACACCTGGCGACCGGTGAAGCTGGCTCACTACAACGCGTTCGGCGCCGTTGATAATGAACGTGCCCTGCTCGGTCATCAGGGGAATTTCCCCGAAATAAACTTCCTGCTCTTTGATGTCACGGATTTCACGGACTGCCGTGTCCGGGTCAACGTCCCACATCACGAGCTGAACAGTAACGCGCATCGGGGCGGCGAACGTTATGCCGCGCTGCCGACATTCTTCCACGTCATACTTAGGTTCATCCAGGACATAGCCCTTATATTCAAGGGTGGCTGTCTTGTTATAATCCCCGATCGGAAAAATGCTTTTGAAGATGCCGTGAAGTCCGAAATCTCCGCGCTTCTCGTTCGGGGTATCTTTCTGAAGAAACCTTTCATAGGATTCCTTCTGCACCCTGATCAGGTCAGGGACGACAGTGGCCTCTGGAATCCTTGCGAAGCTGCAGCGTGTTTTCAGCCCATTGGGTTTCGTGGTTACACTCATCCTGGCCCTTCCACCTTGTGAAGATTGATCGATCAATAGTGTCCATGGAAAACGGGGTATCCACAGCCACCAACCGCATGACCGTATGGTCAGACGGCAAAAGGCCGGACGCCCGCCGGGAAATCCCGGCAGGCGCCGACCTGACGAACCAAGTGGTCCGCTGCTGCCTTACTTGACTTCGACCTGGCCGCCTGCGGCTTCCAGCTTCTTTTTGATGTCTTCGGCTTCTTCCTTGGTCGCGCCTTCTTTGACAACCTTGGGAGCTGCTTCGACGAATTCCTTCGCTTCCTTCAGACCAAGACCGGCTACGATGGTGCGGATTTCCTTGATGACGGCGATTTTCTTGTCGGCATCGAAACCCTTCAGAATAACGTCAAACTCGGTCTGAGCTTCAACGGCTTCAGCGGCGGCGGCGACAGGCGCAGCGGCCATGGCCATCGGTGCAGCAGCAGTAACGCCCCAGAGCGTCTCGAGTTCCTTTGTGAGGTCAGCCAGTTCGAGAACTGTCATCTTGCTGAGAAAATCTTTTACCTGTTCTTTCGTGATGTCCGCCATTTGAAATCTCCTTGTTACCTGGTCAGCCGTTACCGGAAAATACGGTTGCACGGCGCAAACCCATAGAAACTAACCAACCTATGCCTCAGCCTGCTCTCCGAGCTGCCTTTCGCGGGCAGCGAGCACGCCAACCATGTCCCTTCCAGGCGCCTGGAAAATTCCCAGGAGCTTTTTGGGTACACCGACCAGGGCCCCCAGAAGGGTACCCCGCAGAACCTCAATGGAGGGCAGTTCGGACAGAGCCTTAAGCTGGCTCTCGTTCATACGCCCTTCACCAAGACTCCCGCCGATTACGGTAATGTTCTTCCGACCCTTGACAAATGCCACCACTGCCTTCGCCATTCCTGCGGCGTCAGTAGTAGTATGGGCAACTGCCAGTGGTCCTTTGAGGGCGTCTTTGTAGATCACTTCATACGGGGTACCAGCAATGGCACGCTCGAGCAAAGTGTTCTTGAAGACCTTAAGTCCCGATCCATATGCCCTGAGGGCACGCCGGAACTCAGTTACCTCTTCGACCGTAAGGCCGCTGTGGGAGAGCATCACCGTAGCCCGCGCTGAGTCCATGAGGTCCTTGAGTTCATCAACACTCTGTTTCTTCTGCTCAAGGTTCATCTCGATACTCCCAGTCGCTTGACTCCGATTCAGCAGCTACCCGAGGCAGGTTAGCAGAACGATTAACAACCGTTCCGTCCATGAGCTTGCCTCCGTCGGGATTATCCGGACTTGCCGGAACCGACTTCTCGGGCAGCGGACACTAATCCGGCCTTACGGCCGAACTAATCACTTCTTGAGCGCCGCTTCCACATCGGTCGGGTCGATCCGCAGACCGGGACCCATCGTTGTGGAGATGGCAATCGTCTTCATGTACACACCCTTGACGGTCGATGGCTTCGCTTTGACGAGAGCGTCGAGCACCGCGATGAAATTCTCGCGGAGCTGGGCGGGCTCGAACGAACGCCGACCGATGGCGGTGTGAATGACGCCATTCTTGTCAACTCTGAACTCGACCTTACCGGCCTTGGATTCCCTGACCGCCTGACCGACGTCCATCGTAACGGTACCGACCTTCGGGTTTGGCATCAGTCCGCGGGGACCGAGTATCTTACCGAGGCGACCGACGACACCCATCATGTTCGGGGTAGCGATGGCTTTGTCGAATTCGAACCAGCCACCAAGAATCTTTTCAGCCAGGTCATCAGAACCGACATAATCTGCACCGGCATCACGGGCTTCCTGCTCTTTTTCACCCTTGGCAAAAACGAGCACGCGCGTTTCCTTACCGGAACCGGCAGGAAGCACGCAGGCGCCACGGACCATCTGGTCAGCGTGACGCGGATTGACGTTAAGCCTTACAGCTATATCAACTGATTCATTGAACTTGGCATAACCGCTTTTAACAACGCGACCAAGTGCCTCATCGAGGGGCAGTTTGATGGTCTTGTCGATCGTAGCGGCCAGCTCGCGATACTTTTTTCCGTGCTTAGGCATCTCTCGACCTCACCTTTTCCGCATCAGACATCAATCAATGACGTCAATGCCCATGCTCCGTGCGGTTCCCGCAACAGTCCTGGCAGCCCCCGCCTCGTCCTTGGCGTATAGGTCAGGCATCTTGTTCTTTGCGATCTCCGCGACCTGAGCCATGGTGATTTTTCCCACCTTATCCCGGTTTGGACGTCCTGATCCCTTCTTCACACCAGCTGCCTTAAGCACCTGTTCTGAAGTCGGGGGCGTCTTGGTAATGAAAGTGAACGAACGGTCTGAAAACACCGTAATTACTACGGGAACCGTCGAGCCTTCCATTTTCTGGGTCCTGGCATTAAAGGCCTTGCAGAACTCCATGATGTTCGCACCGGCCTGGCCGAGAGCAGGACCTACCGGGGGCTGCGGGGTGGCTTTCCCCCCTGGGATGTGCAGCTTGATCTGGCCGACAACCTTCTTGCCCATGTCCGTTCTCCTAATTCGGCGCCGCAGCGCCTCCCACAAAAGTTATGTCCGCTCCACCTGGTCAAAATCCAGCTCGACAGGGGTTGCCCTGCCGAAAATGGTAACCAGCACCCGGAGCTTCCGCTTCTCAGTCTTGACCTCTTCCACCATGCCGCTGAAATTGACGAACGGTCCATCTTTGATCCGAACGGAAGCGCCTTCCTCGAACTGGACGGCTGCAACCTGCCGGACCGGACCTTCGTCCATCTGCTTTACAATGGAATCGACCTCGCGCTGTGAAAGCGGCCGTGGTCCTTTGTCATTACCCACAAATCCCGAAACCGACGGCCGGTGACGGATAAAGTGGTGGGTATCTTCCGTAAGTTCCAGTTGAACCAGGATATATCCCGGAAAGAACTTGCGGCGTCCGCCTTTCTTCTTGGGCTCGCCCGGCGGCGGCGGCGGCTCCATCGGAACAATGATTTCCCCGATATTGAGCCTCAGGGATTCATCCTCGTGTCGAAGCGTTTCTTCGATGTCGGCTTTAACCTTCTGCTCATGACCCGAGAATGTATGAACTACGTACCATTTCATCGGCACACCAGATCCTGTTTATGTATCAGAGCCCGTAGATAGCAGCCGTCAAAGCACCGACGATAGCATCGAACAGTCCGAGGACTGCTGCTATGACGACGGTAGTTATAACAACGACGATAGTGGAGGTGCGGGTCTCAGCCCATTTGGGCCAGGTCACGTTCCTCAGTTCACCGGCGATTTCCATTCCGATCTTGAAAATCTTCTCGTTAAGCCAGAGATATCCGACAACGGCGATACCGCCAAGAAGACCAAGAAGATTGCTGACTGTAAACTGGGCGCCGATCAGACTCTTGTCTAAATTCGGACTGATCCAGCCGAGGGTCGTGCGGAAAAATCCGGCAAGTACAACCCAGACCAGCAAACCACCAATAACAAACGACATTCGAACGATCTTTTCCAAGCCCGGTCTCCTCGAATATGAGGTACCCGCCGACGACGCAAGGAAGTCAGCTTAACCCGAAACGGCAGGGCAGGAGGGACTCGAACCCCCAGCATGCGGTTTTGGAGACCGCCGCTCTACCATTAGAGCTACTGCCCTAGCAGGGACTGTCCGAATCAACCGCCGCTGCGTTGCAGCCACCAGCCGAAATGGCCACCAGCCCCCGAAATACAATGAACAAAGCACCAACAACCTTAATAAGGCTGTTATTTAACTTCTTTAAAAGTCGTGTGCTTTCTTTCGTACTTACAGAACTTGCTTAATTCCAGGCGCGCAGTCGTGGTCTTTTTATTCTTCGTCGTGACATAACGAGCCACGCCGGGAATCCCACTCTTTCTGCAGGACTGACACTCAAGCTGAATATTGACCCTGTTTTCTTTCTTTGCCATGGGGCACGTCCAAAGCTAACGGCCCCGGGGCAGGAATCCCTGCCCCGGAATCCGTCAACACATCACACTTTACGCAATAATCTCACCGACGACGCCCTGACCAACGGTGCGTCCACCTTCGCGCATTGCGAAGCGGAGTCCGGGCTCAAGAGCGACGGGGGTGATCAGTTCAATCATGATGTCCGTGCGGTCGCCGGGCATACACATTTCAACGCCTTCGTTCAGATTCAGGATACCGGTAACGTCAGTTGTACGGATGTAGAACTGCGGGCGGTAGCCACTGAAGAACGGCGTATGACGGCCACCTTCATCCTTGGTAAGGATATAGATGGAACCCTTGAACTTCGTGTGGGGCTTAATCGAGCCGGCAGCCGCGAGGACCATGCCGCGCTGAATTTCTTCGCGCTTGATGCCGCGGAGCAGGAGCCCGACGTTGTCGCCGGCCTGACCTTCTTCAAGTGTCTTACGGAACATTTCGACGCCGGTGCAGACCGTCTTGCGGGTAGGTCCGAAACCAACGATTTCAACGTCGCCGCCGATCTTGACGATGCCGCGTTCAATACGACCGGTTGCGACCGTGCCACGACCGGAAATCGTGAAGACGTCTTCAATCGGCATAAGGAAAGGCATATCAACAGCGCGGGCCGGCTGCGGAATGTATTCGTCGACTGCTTTCATGAGGTTCATGATGCATACGGAATCCGGGCCCATCGGGTCGCCTTCAAGAGCCTTGAGGGCTGAACCGCGGACGATCGGAATCGTGTCGCCGGGGAATTCGTACTTATTCAGCACTTCGCGAACTTCTTCTTCGGTGATTTCGAGAAGTTCTTCGTCGGGCTGCATATCGCACTTATTAAGGAAGATGACGATCGCGGGAACGCCGACCTGGCGGGCCAGGAGGATGTGTTCGCGAGTCTGAGGCATAACGCCGTCATCAGCGCCGACAACCACGATCGCGCCGTCCATCTGGGCTGCGCCGGTGATCATGTTCTTGATGTAGTCAGCATGTCCGGGGCAGTCAACGTGGGCGTAATGCCTGTTGGCCGTTTCATATTCGACGTGGGCTGTGGCGATTGTGATACCACGGGCCTTTTCTTCAGGCGCCTTGTCGATTGAATCAAACGGTACAAACTTTGCGCCGCCTCTGGCAGCCAGAACCTTGGTAATCGCCGCGGTCAGAGTCGTCTTTCCATGGTCGATGTGGCCGATTGTTCCCACGTTAAGGTGGGGCTTGTTACGTACAAATTTTTCCTTAGCCATGTCCGTCCCTCCCAGGGTGCGTCAATGAAAAACCGCGACAGTGCCACCCCAGCCGTATCTACTGAACCGGGGCATACCAGAGCCATCGAGCAGAATCGAACTGCCGACCCCCTCCTTACCAAGGAGGTGCTCTACCCCTGAGCTACGATGGCCTGTCCATAAAAAGAACATCCGATCCGAGCCTGTCAGAGCGGGAAACGGGATTCGAACCCGCGACCTGAAGCTTGGAAGGCTCCTGCTCTACCAGCTGAGCTATCCCCGCATATCTTCCAGTCCCCTGAAACGCCGTAAAGCATTTCAGGAAGCGGCCCGAACATCAAATCAGTGGTGGGGGGAGGATTTGAACCTCCGAAGCCTATTGACAACAGATTTACAGTCTGCCCCCTTTGACCACTCGGGAACCCCACCCGCTTAATAATCCGCCCAAAGGTCGGAGCTGGCGATGGGACTCGAACCCGCGACCTGCTGATTACAAGTCAGCTGCTCTACCTGTTGAGCTACGCCAGCAATGCAAAGAACATGCCCGTTAAAAAGGGCCACTTATTATTGTGGAGACGCCCCGCCCTGTCAATATCAAAATTGGCAGAATCTGCGAATCCTTCCGTATTACCGCCCAAAAAAAGACGGAACGCGCGGGAGTATGCGACAGATTGCGACTAAGGTCAAGCGAGAAGGGGGCCAGCGTAGACACCTTCAAGGTAATTTTTCCTTGCCTTATCACCTTGTGGCAGATAATGTCCCCCCGATATGGTTTTGAACCCCACAAAGATGCTGCTGCCCGAGCCGAGCCGGATAAAGACCGTGCTCAAACTGGCAGCTCCGGTGATGGCCGCCAACCTGACTCAGACGTTTATCAATCAATTCGACACCATTCTTATTGGTCATCTTCCGAAGGAATTTTCTATTGCCGGACAGGCGGCCCTTGGATACAGCGTGCTGCTGCACTGGATGGTCGGGGGTTTCGTCGGCGCGATATCGGTGGGTACGCAGGCGATGACGGCCAGAAGGCTTGGCGAAGGAAACCGCGAAGGTGCCGGCCAGGTACTTTTCAATTCGGCGATGCTTGCGCTGATGGCCGGGACAGTTGTGACTGTAATCGCCGCCATCTTCACCCGCCCGCTTTTCAGCCTGTTTACCAGTAATGAACAGGTACTGGCGCTTGGCGTTCCATACTGCAGGGCAAGGTTCATCGGCATTCTGGCCATGGTCGGAACGTTATCTTTCAAAGCGTTTTTTGATGGTCTGGGCAAAACACATTATCACCTGGCCGTCGCAGTGGGTATGAATGTGGTCAACGCCGGCCTTGCTTACCTGCTGGTGTTCGGCGGATTCGGAATAGCTGCAATGAATGTGCTCGGTGCAGGTATAGCCGCGACTGTTGCCAGTTTCTTCGGCCTGGCCGGAATGATCGGCTTCGCCATGCACTCCATGTACCGCAAGGATTTCCGGATTTTCAGGTATTCCAACTTCAACTGGAAGACGATCGGTGGAATCGCCCGGCTTTCAGTGCCTTCCGGCATTGCGACCGTGTTCGTCATGACCGGCTTCCTTCTGTTTTTCAAATGGGTCGGGATGCTTGACGAAGCAATGAATGCGGAACCTCTGCAGTCAATCGATATTGCAGCGGGGGCGTGGTTCCACTCGCTGTCGGGCCTTTCAATGAACCCGTCGGTGCTTGGATCAATTGTTAATGTAAAGGCGCCGGTCAACGAGGCGGCGACCAAAGTCATCATTGATATATTGTTCCTGACCATCATGGCGTGCATGGGCCTCGGCATCGCGACAGCCACGCTTGTAAGCCAGAACATGGGCATGAAGCGGCCTGACGAAGCTGAAAAATACGCGTGGACGTCGGTCAAGATCGCGGCCTGTTTTGCCGGTCTGCTGGGCCTTGTGGCGTTCATCTGGCCGGATGCCTGCATGGGGATTTTCACTCAGGATCCCGAAGTCGTTGAGGTCGGAAGAACCCCGCTGCGGATTATTGCTGCAGGTCAATTCGCCATCGGTTTCGGACTGGTGCTTGCACAGGCCCTTTTTGGTGCCGGGGCGTCCCGCTTTGTCATGAAGGTCGAGATACTGCTTCACGTCGGCGTACTGGTTCCACTTTCATACTTCCTGGCAATTCCGATGGGCTTGAAACTGAACGGTATTTTTATTGCGGTAATCGCGTATGTGTTGCTGCTTGCAGCCTCGATGACGCTGAAATTCAAGTCTGGAACGTGGAAGAATATCCACATCTAGCCGTCTGCGCCTGAACAGGCTACCGGGCAGGTGGCGTATATAGAATCTCAATCCTGGCAGCAGCCCTTAATTCCCTGACAAAGTCCTTGTAACCATTCTGGAATGACGCCTCTGAAAGCTCCCATTTGACGCGGCGACGGGCTTCTTCGGCATCGGCAAGGGGAATCCGGCGACGCTCTGAAACCTTCAGAACGTGAAAGCCGGCGGCCGACTGCACTACACCGGATATCTCGCCGTCACGGAGGGCGAACGCCGCATCTTCCAGGGACGCCTGCAACCTGCCCCTGGGGAACCACCCGACATCGCCGCCGCCTGAAGCAGAAGCGTCCTGTCCATACTCGGCGGCCAGTTCATCAAAAGGCGTCTCGCCGGCCACTGCCAGGGCCCGAACCTCAAGAGCAGACTTCAATATTGACTTAATCCCGTCCTCGGTCACATTTTCGGGTATCAGCAACGCTATATGATGAAGGTGGATTTCTTCTTCTGTGGTTCCGCCCTCAAATCTGGCATCAAACACTTCCTGCACGTCACGGTCTGAAACGGTTACACGGGAACCGACCTTGACCCTCAGCACCCTTGACTTCAAAAGCTCGTTGGACGCATGCGCCCTGTATTCGGGAACGTCCTTGAACCCGAGCATCTTGACGGCCAGTTTGAAGTCATCCGCGCTCCAGTTGTTCTGCTTCGTTATTCCGTTTACATAGTCATCAACATCTTTTTCCGAAACAGAAAGACTGAGCTTTCGGGCCTCGGACAGAATCAACTTGTCAGATATCAGGTCGTCCAGGGCTGCTTTGAAACGTGCCGAACCGTCGTCCTCGCCGCTTCCACCGGCAAGCACAGATGATAATGGATTGGCTGAAATCGCAATCCGCTTGTTCACGTCATGCATCGTGACGACGTCGCCGCTGACAGACGCCACCACACGATCAATAACAACAACCCCTGATGAAGCGGCGGCCTCGACGGCAGTAGTTTTGTCAGGAGTGTCTTCTGAACGGGCGTATGCATTTGCAGCGGCTGCGCAGATCAACAACGTTACAAAGAGTGAATTCTTCACCTGGAGGTCTCCAGACCCGGAACCTGATCTTTCCGGGCGGCTGCTGCCTGCGCAGCCAATTCAACAAGGACTTCCGTGTTTACGGTAACCTTGTGTTTTGAAATCAACGAATCGACCAGCGCCTTTCGCGAAGCCCTGCGTCTGTCATCAAGAATTGTTGCGGCAATTTCGGTCCTGGCTTCATCCAGGGTCTTTTCAACGGCAGGTCTTTTTGCAGCCAGGAAGAGCACGGAAAAGCCGTCTTCATCCTGAATCGGACCTGCAACTGAATGTATCAATTCCATTGAAGCCGCTGCCGCAGCGACCTTCGGCGGGACGGCCGGCACTGAATTACCTGCATGGGGGTAGAAGCCGATGTCGCCACCGGTGACCGCGGCATCCGGATCCTGTGAATTTGCTTTGACCAGACCTGCAAAAACCTGAATCGGATCACCACTGGCAGCGTCAACCAGCGATCTGGCCCTGAACGCAACCTTCGAAGCTGTAATCGCATCCTTTACCAGTATCCTGCTTACCTGATTCTGCGCCGGACGGTGGAATTCCCACGGATTAGCCGAATAATATTCAAATATTACATCATCGGAAATGTCTGCAGTTCTAAGTTTCAGATCTACGTTGTCGCGCACATAACGCTGGACCATGTCCTTTTTCAGGGCATCAACAACGAGCGGGTCCGAAGCGTATCCTTCTGACACGGCAGCCAGGGCCAGAACCTGATACTCGATATATGCCTCAAGAAACTCAAGGCGACGCTCGGAAGCCTGATAGCGCATCCTGACAAACACGGGCAGCGCATCAAGATTACTATTTACTTCTTCAAACGTGATTTCACGGTCACCGATGGTGGCCACAACCGGTGAGTCCGGGGTATCACCCGGTTTTGAAGTCAGGGACACAGGGGCAATCACAGGGGCCGACGGATCTATGATTGGGTCCGGCTTGCAGCCGATAATGAAAGCCACAAGCACCAGCAGGACTGGAACCGTGCTTTTTAGAACCGTGTCGGCGCCGGAAAGTCTGTTCATGAAGCACCCTTCTGAAAGCACATGGTCACACGCGGGCGCCCACGTACTGCGCACGCTGTCGAATGTTACCCCATTGAAGACAGTCTATCAAACCGCCGCGACAAGCAACCGCTCGATTACCGCCAGACGATCCGGCCCGGATGCCGCACCGGACATGGCCGGAACCCGCAACCCGGCCCTTCCACTTGAAACTACACCAGTTTTTACACAACCTGCCGCCACAAATTTTGCCACAATCCGTTCAAAGGATTCTTCATAGCCACCAAATCCATTCAGGACAAGCGTTTCTTCCCGCAGGCTTAATCCCGCCAACTGAAGTGCGGCAGCCCTGACCTTGACCCTCATCATGGCTACCAGATTGGCCGCCGCTTCCGGCAGAGCCCCGAACCTGTCTACAAGTTCTGCCGCGACATATTCGATATCTGCAATCTCTTCAGCGGCAGAAAGCCTTTTATAGAACCGCAGACGCAGTCGCTCGTCAGGCAGATACTCACGCGGGATCCTGGTTTCCAGATCAACCTTGACGTCCGGTCCCGGCAGATCGCTGACCTCTTCCCCCGACAGCTCCATGACGGCGTCACGCAACATTTCCATGAACATGTCTTCACCGACTGCAGCCATGTGACCTGACTGTTCGGCACCCAGAATGTCGCCGCCGCCCCTGATTGCCAGGTCCATCGAAGCCAGATTGAAACCGCTGGCAAGCTCGGAAAAGCGTTCGATCGCCTCGATTCTCATCCTGGCTTCATCTGAAAGACGCGACGGATCACGAACCAGAAGATAACAATAAGCCTGCTCGGTCGAGCGACCGACGCGCCCACGCAACTGGTACAACTGCGCAAGCCCCAGACGGTCGGCGTCATGAATCAGCATCGTATTTGCGGACCCGATATCAAGCCCCGATTCAATGATGGTGGTCGCGATCAGGACGTCTTTTTCCCCACGCACAAATTCCGACATGACCGCTTCCAGATCAGGGCCGGTCATCTGTCCATGCGCAACGCAAATCCGGGCTTCGGGGACATGAGCCGTAATTTCCGAAGCAAAAGAGTAGATATCTTCAACACGATTGTGGACGACGAACACCTGTCCGCCACGACCAATCTCACGCAATATGGCCGTCCGTATAATCTCCATTCCGGTCCGTGCGACGTATGTTCTGACGGCAAGGCGATCGCGCGGCGGAGTGGTGATTAAAGACAGTTCGCGAATACCTGCCAGCGCCATGTGCAGCGTCCGGGGGATCGGCGTGGCGGTCAGCGTTATTGTGTGAACCCCGACCGACATCTCGCGCAACCGCTCCTTGTGGACGACCCCGAAACGGTGCTCTTCATCTATTACCAGCAGACCGAGATTCGCAAATTTGACGTCCTGAGACAGCAGGCGGTGGGTGCCTATGACGACGTCCACGCCCCCGGTACGCAGGGCTGCAAGCGTGTTTTTGATCTCTTTTGACGACTTGAATCTGCTGACCGAATCAACTATCACCGGCGTATCCCGGAACCTGGCCGCAAAAGTCAGTCTGTGCTGTTCTGCAAGAATGGTCGTCGGCACCAGAATCGCGACCTGATAGCCGTCTGACACAGTCTTGAAGGCAGCCCTGATGGCGACTTCAGTCTTGCCGAACCCGACATCCCCGCACACCAGCCGATCGGTCGGGGTCGTCTTCTGGATGTCAGAAAGGATATCTTCAATCGCCTTTTCCTGATCGGCAGTAGTTTCCCACGGGAATGTTGCCTCGAATTCACGGTATTCGTTGTCGGGCGCGGTCATGGCAGGGGCAGACGCAGAAAGCCTTCTGGCATAAAGGTTTCGAAGCTTTTGCGCAATGTCACGTGCGGCACCTTTAGCTGACGTCCGCCGTTTGACCCATGCCTGTGTGCCAAGCCTGTCTAAGACCCTCGCCTCGCCTTCGGCCGGCGGGGAATACTTATCAAGCAGGTTGATTCGATCAACCGGCACATACAGGCGATCGCCGCCCTTGTAGGTCAAGACCAGACATTCCGAAATCATGCCATCGACCGTGACGTCGGACATGGCCTCGAATATACCCATCCCGTGGTCCCGGTGAATCACAAGGTCGCCCGGGGTCAGTTCACGGAACTCCTGAATTTTCTTTAGATTTCTCTTTTCGCGCTGGCGACCGGTAAGGACATCCTTAACGCCGAACACCGATTCGGTCGGAATTACAAAGACCCCGAACATATCAATGCCGAAAGGTATTTTCACCCTTCCAACACCGACCCGTATCGACGCCTGGGCCAGGAACAGCCCGGCCATCCCGTTGTTGACGGCCGTCAAGGGATCAAGTCCTTCGGCAGTCAAGATTTCACGGACACGGCGGGCCTCGCTTTCAGAAGGCGCCAGCAACAGCAGACCATCACCGGATTCGGTCATCTCGCGCGCAAACGAAACAAGCGCCGCAACCCTCTCGGCCACCGGTACTTCAGACGTAGTGCACAGCGTCAGTTCCTTTGACCGCGACGCGCTGTGAAGCGGCCCCAGTATTCCTTCACCAGGTTCGATATCGATGAACAGGACGCCCTGACGGGACTTCAACTTTTCAATCAGTTGCGTGCCGGTTATGGCCAGGTCAGCCGGCACGGCAGCAAGCTGCTTCAGGTCCTTGATTTCCCCGTACCAGCTTTTCAGATCATCCATGGCGGCGTCGGCAGCCGCTGCACATCCGTCCGGATCAATCACGACGACCATGATGTCATCGCCGACATAATCGAACGGGGTGTCCATGCTGCCGTATAGACAAGGCAGCATCGCGGCAAACCCCGGCGGAGTCCTGCCAGCCGAAAACTGATGTTCAATTGCGACAATGCCTGCCGACGGAATTCCCCTCGCGGCCGCCGCATCGCGCATGATGATTCCAGCCTGCTTCAAGGCCGCTTCTGACGACGGGACATCCCACGCGGGAACAACCCACGCGTGATCAAGGCTTCTTCTGGTGCGCTGCGTTGCCGGGTCAAAAACCTTTAAGGATTCAACGACATCGAAATCGGTCTCGATGCGGAACGGGTCTTCATGAAACGGGGAATACACGTCCATGACAGCGTTTCTAAGCGCAAATTCGCCGACCTCGGCGACTGTCGATGTCCGGCGGTAACCGGCTCTGACAAGAAGACCTGCCAATTCAGTGGTATCAAGTTCGCGCCCCATCTGGATACGTTGAATGCCGTCGCTGAACGCATCAAAAGGCATCACCTTTCTTGAAGCCTTCAACGCGTCAAGCGCAAGAACAAACTGATTTTCGGCAAGACAGCATGCGCTGAGGGCACCAAGTCTGGACGCCGCTACAAACGGGCTTTCGATAACAGGGTCATAAGGGGAATCAACGCTGGAAGGCCATCTTGGAAAGTCCCGGGGGACCGACCCGAACTCCAGCAGATATTTGACAACGCTTATCGCGCGGTCAACGACGGTCGATGTGGGGGCAATTATTACAAGCGATCTGGCAGCACACGAAACAGCAATCGCGGCCGCAACGGCTGCATGCTCAACGCTCGGGGTGTGACCGCGGGCCGATCCGTTCCGGCTGTCTTCCAGCAGCACTCTGACCGATTCAGGCAGAGTCAAACCGTATAGGGATAAGTCGCCCACAGCCTATTCCTGACGGAAATCAATCACGTCGATTGTGTCCCGTCCAAAAGTCGCGGCCAGATCATCCATAAGATCTGCGGCAGTTCCCACAACTACGGTGACCATCTGCTGCGGCTTGAAATGCAGGGCAAGTGCCTGATTTACGGTCTGAACCGTCTCGCGCGAGACCATCTCGACAAATCTGGACATCATCCCGGTCGGACGATTGAAGACCAGGTCTGAAAGTATCTCGTCGGCCCTCTTTTTCACCGTCTCGATCCTGAATGGGTACTGCCTTACCAGATACTTGACGGCCGATTCAACTTCGGTCGGCGCAAGTCCCGATCGCGCGCAGTCAGAAAACATGTTTGAAGCCAGTTCAACAGCCTTTGCCACATCCCTGTTTTCAGGAAAAAACCGCATCATCAACGTGCCGGCGTCGCGCCCGGCCAGAATCGAAGATGACACGCCATAGCTCCAGCCGCGCTTTTCCCGGATTTCATTAACAAGACGGGAAGTAAATGTCCCGCCAAACGCAGTGTTTCCAACCAGAATGCCGAACAGTTCGGGACAGCTCCAGGATATTGACGAGTGGCCCATCACGACCTGAGCCTGATTACGGCCTGGTTTGTCCACAAACAGAATGCGGCCGGCGTGGTCGGAATCGTCTGGCTGAACAGGCTGAAGAACGGCGGGACCGCATGGAAGCCCTGCAGTTATGGCCGCTGTAAATACTTCAGCTTCGCTGCGTGTAATTGCGCCGGACAGAACGACAATGACATTCCCCGACACGAAGTGCGTTTTATAGAAATCGCGGCAATCCCCGACAGTAATGCTTGAAACTGACTTGCTGAAACCGCTGGAAGGGCGTCCGGCCGGTCTATCACCGTACAAATACCTGTAAAAATGGTGCCTTGCCAGTTCAGCGTCGTCATTTATAAGATTTCGAATATCTTCCAGGGCGAGCGCCTTTTCCTTTCTGAACTCGGCCGCCGGGAAAGATGGACACGACAGCACTTCACCAAGTACATCGGCGAATCTGTCCTTATACCTGGGCATGAAATCGCCCGAAATCGTTATGTATTCGCGATGCGAGGCCACGTCTACGCAGGACCCCAGGTCGTTAAAGCCATCCATGACTTCGCTGTAGGACCGCTTTGCAGTACCGCGAAGCAGGTTCAAAGCGGTCAGGTCGGCCAGGCCCTCTTTCCCGACAGGGTCATGAAACGAACCGCCGTGAATGATTACTTCAACGAAGACCATATTCACGACTGGGTCTTCCAGATGAATCAGGACAGGTTGTGTTGAATCGGGATCAGGAATCAGACTCATCGAGTGCCCCCCGGCAACGCCGGTCTGGCCAGAACCGAGACCGCAAGGTCACGGACCAGATACTTCGCGACGACTTCCTTTACCATGGCCGCATTAACCGATCTGACGTCATGCACAAAGGAAAACAACTGGCGGTAATCACCTGTAGTCACATGCCATATTCCAAGCTGGGTGGCACGCGATCCGACCGTAACCATCGACCGCAGGAACGATGCCTCAAGATGATTGCACGCCCTGGAAAGCTCGGCTTCCGCAGGACCGTTGGCAGCCAGAGACTCGATTTCCTGAAAGACGACATCAAGCGCGTCTTCGGCCTTTTCACCTTCGTTAATAACAATATCAACAATGAAAGTGCCGCCAAGCCTCATCGGCTCGGACGTACCATCGACATCTGATGCAAGCGGCAGGTCATCTATCAGGCGTCTGTAAACCCTTGACGACTCGTTCGAAAACAGGATTTCATTGGCAACATCAAGGACTACGGCGTCAGAACTGCCGGCAGATACGGTAAGCCAGCCGATACGCAGTCTTTCAGAATTAACGTCAAGGTTAAGTTCGGTCGTCACGCCAACGGCTGCCGGTATCGCTGGAATATCCTGGGCAGGGGGCGGTACAGATTCCAGATGGCCGTAACGCGAAAAGCAAAGATCCAGTGCCCTTTCAAACGTGCAGTCGCCAACAATTACCAGCAGCGCGTTCGAAGGGCTGTAATAGTGGTCATAGAAGTCCGAACAGTCCTGCAGGGAAATCGCGTCAATGTCGTGCAAAGTCCCCAGTGTCGGCTGGCCATAAGGGTGGGCAGGGAAAAGATGCTCGAATAAAGCTTCCTCTATCTGGCCGTCAGGATCATTATCCACACGGTAACGCCTTTCACTTCTGACAACATCCCTTTCGGATTCAAGCTGGACGCTGTCAAGGATCAGGTTGCGCATGCGGTCGGATTCAAGGTCAAAAGCCAGATCCAGGGACTCGGACGGGATGTTTTCGTAATAAAAAGTCCAGTCCAGCCAGGTCGCGGCGTTCGTCTGTGCGCCGGCTTCCTCGAACAGCCTGTCAAACTCGTGATGCGGATAACGCGGCGTTCCCTTGAACATCAGGTGCTCGAAAAGGTGGGCAATACCGGTGCGGCCAGGCTTTTCATTAACAGACCCGACCTTGAACCAGGACTGAAACGACACTAAAGGCGCGGCATGATCAGGTTGAAGCAGGACCTCAAGTCCGTTATCAAGCATGAAGCGCACGATAAGGCCGCCGCGGGGAATGATGACCACATCGCAAATACGGATGTGGCCCATGCCTGCATATCTGCACGCAACTTTTTCTGCAGTTGCTGACAGTTCTTCAATCAGCCGTTCCTGCGCTGAATCGGTCTGTATCATCAGGACATTACCATAATTAAGTCAGCCGGAAAGTTCCGGCGCGGCAGGAGGATACCACGAAGCAAAATATCCGGCATTTATCAGACGTCGGCCGGGGCTTTGAAATGGCGGGCATCAACAAAAGGCTCGTCACTGGCCTTGAAATCGGGACGGTAGAATTCCGACGCTTCCATTTCCTGAACCAGCGCATTTTCAAAGCCGAGCTTTTCGGCATATTCGACAACCCGGTAATACTCGGTCGGCCTGACAGGACGCGACAGAAGCAGATTTGATTCGGCCCGGTGCGACGGAAAGTACTGTGACATAAGGGCAACCCGGACGCCTGCGCCCAAAGTTTCTTTAATAAAATCAAGCGACTCCCTGACGCCGGACATATCGTTTGGCAGAACAAGCAACCGAATAATCATGCCACGACTGATGACGTTGTCAGGGCCAATCACATTGGTTGTCCCTGTCTGGCGCGCCATTTCAATAATTGCTTCGTGCGACCGTTCTACATAGTCAGGCACCGAAGAACACTCATGGCCGGCTTCATTATCACTGTAGCGAAGGTCTGGAAGATAGACGTCAACGATGCCGTCAAGCAGGCGCAGGACTTCAACAGAATCATATCCCGAGGAATTCCATACGACCGGCAGAACAAGCCCCCGGCGCGTCGCAATCGCCAGCGCATCAACAACCCACGGAACGACATGAGACGGAGTCACAAGATTGATATTCGAACATCGCCGCGCCTGCAGATCCAGCATGACACCGGCAATCTTTTCCGGTTCCCATGAAGGCGCCAACGCGATGTCCGCGCCCTGACTGATCTCGTGATTCTGACAATATATGCAGCCAAGGTTGCAGCCTGCAAAAAAGACAGTGCCTGAACCACGTGCACCGGTAATTTCAGGCTCTTCCCCGAAATGAGCCGTGGCCGCCGAAACTACCGCCCCGGCAGTTCCGCAATGTCCAACTTCACCGGCCGTGCGGTCCACCCCGCACCGGCGCGGACACAACTGACACGGTGAAACAAGGCTGTATAACGCCTTGATACGACTTTCAAATTCACCTGATTCAACAAGATCAAATCTGGACATATTCAGTTGACCTGACAGTTACGGACGCACACGCGGTGGTCACAGCAGTTTCAACAGCTCGCGAAGTCTGGCGAATGCCTGCCCCCGGTGAGACAGAAGATTCTTTTCGTCGGTCGTCATCTGGGCGAATGTGCGACCAAGGTCTTCACGGTAAAAAATGGGGTCATAGCCGAAGCCATCTGTTCCCCTGGCATCATCAATTATTACGCCTTCAACATACCCGGTCGTGCAGAAAACGGTCCAACCGACCGGAACGCCGAGCGGCTCGGTAACTGAATCCGGCAACAGTTGAACGGCTTCCGGCAGCAACAAGGCACTGGCCCGCACAACGACATCGGACGGAATAATCATGGCGGTAGTGCAGACAAATCTTGCCCTGCGATTTGACACCCCGACCAGTTCTGACAGTAATTTCAGATTGTTGGCGGAATCATCATGTTCAACGCCGGCGTATCTGGCCGAATGAACGCCGGGCCGCCCGCACAGCGCATCAACCTCAAGACCGGAATCATCGCCCACAGCCATCAGACCGGAAGCGGTGGCGGCCGCAAGAGCCTTGATAACCGCGTTTTCTACAAAGGTCAGGCCGGTCTCTTCAGGCAGCGTCTTCAGACCTATGTCTGCAGGCGAAAGAACTTCAATATCAATGTCCGAAAGCAAAGCCGCGACTTCACTGCGCTTGCCAGTGTTGAAACTTGAAAAGACCAGCTTTCTGCGTTCCACGTCGATCTTCCTAAAAATCAGGGAATTCAAGTAGTTACCGCAATCCGGCACGTACCGGAACGGTTATTCTTACGGCACCGTCACGCCTGTCTTTGAACTGAATGAACCCGTACCAGACTGCCCCGGAAGGCAACGAGGCCGGGGTCGTGGCGGCTTCAATCCTGACCTTCGACCGGACTGCCGGATACAATTTGACCAGACGGCCACCGTCCACGGTCCCGAAAAGCTGTACCTTGTCCTTCCTGATAAATCTTGTTTTCATCATCATCCGGACGTCACCGCCACCGCTGACAGCGCGGCCCGGCCTGACCTCGATCCTGTAATCGACCTGACCTTTTGCATCTGAAACCGGGACAGAAATCGTCATCCGCCTTGTTGAAAAACCGTCCGATGCGACCGACTTGCCGTCGCGGTCCACAATATTGACCGCAATGTCAGTAAAGCGGTTGTAATCATCCGGCTGCATTTCCAGTTCGATTTCCACCTTCTCGAATTCAGGTCCGGCCGAGAAACCTTCCTGAAAAAGGTCACCACGAACCATTACTTCCCGTGCCTTTTCAAACCCCTGAATGCTGCCTTCAACCGAACCGGCAAAGACGTCATCCATGTTGTTTACGACGTCAATGAACGTCTCGGGGGTCTTACCAGCTTCATTTGAAAAACCAGTTACGGGTGGCACATCAAGCAGGTTAAACCGCACATCTACGTCAAGACGCCCGCCTTCAACGGGAAGGCCGGCCAGCACCAGTTCACATGTGCCGTTATCCAGTATCTCGCCACGCCCGAAGAACCCTTTGACTTCAAGCCCTTCGGTCGAATTAACCGGCCCGGACGCCGTCGCAATCAGGTGCCCGCTGCCATCAAATGTGTAAGCTCTGGCAAGCCCCTTCGCCCCCTCGGAGGCCCTGACATAAATCTCGGTCCATGAAGTTCCGGCAGGTGCCTGAAAAGGAATTCTGACCGTTCCGGCGCGCGGCACATCGACGTTGCGAAGCCTGATTGTCGGCACACCATTAATTTTGTCGGCCGGATAAGGGGTTACGACAGTAACTGGAAAACGGAATTCAATCCCGCTGTCAGACACACCCTTGATATTGGCGACATGAATTCCAGGTGTTGCAACGGCTTTGCGATCAATCCATGTGTCCAGCAAAACCTCGCCTTCACCCTTTACCACTGCGGTTTTCTTTAGAATACCGACCCACGGGCGGTCAGCCGAAACAACAAATCTCTGGTACCACGATGCCCTGGATTCGCCGTCAACACCGGATGAAAACACAGGCCTGATTTTGACCTTTGAAGTGTCCTCACGCGAAGGCACCCATCCAGCCGCACGCCAGAACAAGGCGCCACCCTTTCTTCCACGCAGGGTCGGCACGTCCGTTTCGACAGCCATAGTCTGCAGGGCCACCGCGTTCTTTTTTCCAAGCGACGATTCAAAGATTTTCCAGGCACCCGAAACGTCGGCCATACCGGCGCCATAATCAAGCGCGGTGTATCCGGCAAGCGGTTTTGCCGACGCCCGGATGGCGCGGTAGACCATTCCGGAATTCCATTCAGCAGCAGGTTTCGTCGCGACCATCGCCGAAAGCATCAGTGCGGCAGCACCAGCGACCTGAGGTGACGCCATCGAAGTTCCGGACATGATGTCGCCACGCGCCCAGAACGGAACGGTGGACGCGGCAATACCGGGCGCGGCCACATCGGGCTTCGCAAGTTCCCCGCCACGGGCGGAAAAATTGAAAACGGCAGGTTTGCCCAGAGGCACTCCACCAAGTATGTCCGCGCTGTTCATCGGTGAAAATACGGCAGCAACGGCCAGAACCCCGTTCGCGGCGGCTGGCGTACCGACAGTCGAAAGTCCCGGGCCAAGGTTTCCGGCCGAAGTAACAATCACAACATGCGGATTTTCAACGACAAACTTGTCAACAAACTTATCAATGTCGGAATTTCCCTCGACCTCGGAGCCAATCCCGTAACTTGCATTAACAACGACAGGTGTGTTGTGTTCACGGCCCCAGCGGGCGGCAAATTCAAGGGCCTTTTTCATACTTTCATTAACGGTAGCACCACCGGAAAGCCGACTGTCACCAATCTTCAGGGAAAGAATCTGCGCCCCCGGGGCAATGCCGTTGAAATCACTTTTTCCGGCCAGATGCCAGCCGGCGGCAATCCCTGCCACGTGAGTCCCGTGAGCCGCAGTCGCCAGATGGAAATCAACTTTGACGACGTCACCAGGTTGCTCGTCAGCGGACAGGTCCAGATTGATGGCAACCGTTAACGGACTGATAGACTTGGCCGGGTCATAACCTTTGAACTTCGCAGACGAATAAGAGTCTTCATAGGACGCAAGGACGGCGGCATCGGACATATCACCGTCGCCCTTCAGGTCAACAGCTGCCTTCCACTTGCCGTCTTCAGTCTGGAAGACAACAACGGCAAACTGATCATCGCTGCGCCCGTTCCCGTTTAAGTCTGTAACCGAAGAATTTTTATATCTTTTCTCGTCAAGAAAACCAAGATACTGACGACTTCCGGCCTTCGACACAGCGGCGAACTTTCTGACGAATCCGTTATCGGTCCGCCATAACGTTTCCCCGTCAGACTCAACCTTGCGGGCAACCCTGCATTCAACAAGACCCTCTCTTGTGAAATCCCTGGCCGCAATGACCTTCGGCTTTCCCTGCGAAGTCTGCCGCAGACCCTCAACACCCATATCAACGCCGGTATCTAAAACGGCAATCACAACCCCGCGACCGTCGTAAGCCGGATTCTTTGAAATAAAATCCGATGCCCCGATCGTCTTTGTATCCATCAAACCGTCGAACATGACGTCTGCCGCAAAAACCGGCAACGCCGCAACGGCGCATACAACAGCTACCACGCTTGCCCTGAATATCATCTGTCGGGCTCCTGAATGATTCCGGTTTGGGATTGTATCACGGCAGGTGCAACGATCGCGCAAAACGCACAGGTTCGCAGTCAGATTACTGACAAACGGCGCCATTTCCAGCAAACATCAACGGTTCCAGATGGTTCAAGGCACGCACACCGGGATAACAGAGGTATCCCATCGCCGTACACAAACCTTCATAAAGGGACAACTGAATCGGGTCTGTGATGTATTCAATCGAAATCACCGAGCGACCGGCAGCCTTCACTTTGTTCAGATTTTCAAGAACGGGCACCAGATCGGAAGCCGAACGTATCGAACCGTTGTCAAAAAGCACGTTTTCCGCAGAAACACCGGATATGGCCTGCGTCGCACCGTCCAGCTCAAGAATCACATACGGATTCTGCGCAACGACCAGAAAATCGGGATCCGAGGCCCGGGCCGTTTCCGTAATGAATTTGACAAGATCCAGCATCAACGCCGGAGCGTCTGCCATTTCTTCTTCTAAATAGACTTCGGCAGTATCAACAGTATCCAGAAAAACTCCGTCAAAACCCTGCGACAGGATTCGGCTGAGATAGGAATCCGACTTACCGGCCAGAACTGAACGCCATTCCGGATCCCAGTACTTCACGCGATAGTTTTCTGCCCAGTCGGGATTAATCTTGACGATATAGCCGGGCATGCTCGTCGGATCCTTCTGCGCCT
>CAZFVA010000002.1:129903-159080 GCA_964522105.1 uncultured Anaeromyxobacteraceae bacterium | reverse complement strand
TCGGGATTAATCTTGACGATATAGCCGGGCATGCTCGTCGGATCCTTCTGCGCCTTCTGCTCCTGCGCCTGTCCTTCTTCCTGTCCTTCTTCCTGCTCCGGCGCAGCAGGCCAGTAATACCGGTACGATTCCGCCTCACCGATACTCATGTAGGCCAGCACGATTCTGTCAACGCCGGGGCGTTCCTTCAGGGCTTTTACGTCTTCTGCGGTCAGTTCACCGCTCGACCCGCCACTTTTGGAATAATCAATAACAATGACGTCGGGATCCTGTCTGCGAAGCTCGTCAAAGTCCACGTCCTGCAGCACCACAGCCAGACTGCGGGCGGCTGACAACTGACACTGGGCGTTTCCGGCCCCGCCGTGTTCACCCGACCAGTCATAATCAGTACGCGAAACCGATTTCCACGGCGTACATCCCGGTACGGCCACAAGCCATGACAGAACCGACACCAGCAGAACAAGACGAAATGCGTTTTTCATATCAAACTCGAATACAATTAGTAAATCTAAAACAGACTGTCAAATCGGCAGGTTACGACCTAGAAGAAAGTGAAATATTCGCCGCGACCGGACACTTCCTTCAATTTTGAATCAATGTTTTCATACTTGATTTCGTCAACCAGAACGCGAATCTGACCGAGGCGGGCACGGACACGATCCAGAATCGCCTTCTTGTGAACGAAAGACTTGGCGACCGCAACCGGCGTTACATCAACTTCAACAAGTGACGATGTCGAAGCCTTGAAAGCCTTGCCGTTACCAACCGGAATCATTGCGTAATCTGTACCGGTTGCTGTCTTTTCGGGATTTTCAAAATCAACCCGTGAAATCCACAGTCCCTTGTTCCACTTTTCGCCGTTTTCCTTTGCGAAAGGTTCATAGAACAGAATCTGCTTGTTGTCTGCGCCTTTGTCTTCCATGGCTGTAACGCGATCGCGGGTGTCCGCTTCAAGGGCGAAAAGGACCGTTTCGTCATAAAGTCTTCTGACGGACTCGATGAAATTGATCACTTCAGAGGCCAGAGCACCGTTATAAACAACACCGGGGAAAGCCTGATCAACCAGGAAGTAGGGTTTGTAGTCACGATATTTCTGGCAACGCTTGATATAGGCTTCAAGCTCGGCAGAGGCCTTCTCGATCTGTTCCGGCTTATCCGCTTTGTTCATCATGTCGAACACGCGGGTCGTGTCTTCAAGATGGGCCGTTAACGCTTCAAGGATAGGTCCGCCGTTAACCGCTTCAACGTTGGTCGTCGTAAAATATTCAACCAGATGGGCGGCTTCCCTGGTTTTGCGATTTTCAACAGCCCTGCTCTTGAACAATCCACCGACAAAAATACCAAATACAAAAACGAACAGACAGGCAACGGCAATTACGCCAAGAACGCTTTTCGACAAGCCCTTTGGTTCCACCAGATCAGCATCTTCAGGCTTGGAGGCCGCAAACGAAGACGTCGTTTTGACCGGCTGACCGGACGCTGAAGAACCGCTGCCTGTAACTGAAGGCGCTGCAGCAGCCTGCACCGGAACTGGCTTCTTTTCGGGAAGCTTCAGACCAAGTTTAGCCTTGAGGTCTTCGTGACTGGGCGCGGCCGGCTTACTGGCAACATCAGCTACGACGTCATCATCTGTCTTGTTTAAATCGTCACTCATGAGGTCCTCCACATAACTTCAGATAGTTCAGGAAAATCAAAACACTATATCAACCCCGACACGAACCTTGAAAAGGTTCCCGGGACCGTTTCCACTGCTGTCGGCGAAGGCATCACCCGGCCTGCACCAGCCACCTGCAACACCGAGTTTGACGGCAAGCGTCCGCCAGATCGGTGGCGTTCTGTAATAGACACCCACGTCAAGTTCCATCCCGAGATCACGCGAAGCCGGACCGTCACGGAACGACAGCGGATACCCGCCATTGACCATGGAATTATAGTACGAAGCAACAGGACTGAAAGATCTGGCCCACAAAAATCCAATCCGCAGGTCCAGGCCTTTGGCCGGAACAAATCTGAATTGCGGATGAACGTACATGGCATTAGTTACGGCGCCGTTCGTCACTGAAAGTTCATAGCCGTCCTGCGGTTCATACCCGAGCGACCCGGAAGCGGCCCTTGAAGCGGACCAGGCTGACGACCTTCCAAGAACGTCCTGAAAAAGGATCATGCCGACCTGATACGACGGGTCAAATGTGAAACCGAACGCCTTCGAATCACCGGGATCGCTGTCACCTGACGCGGCACCGAACTCAAGCGATGCCTCGATTGATTTGCGGTAATTGTACTGAGCACGGGCGGCAAGTCCCCACCCGAGAATATCAAAGCCTGCAGGGGCGCGATCCGACTTCATCCTGTCTGATGAACCTGCCTGAACGGCCGACTCCAGCGACAGTTTGAACGAATCGCCCGACTTGAGCCTGAATTCATGTTCTGTGAAAAGATCGACTGTCGTCATCTCGAGTTTGTCGCCCTCGGCATACTTCTGCCAACGGTAGTTCACATAAACACCCGAGAACGTACGATAAAAGCTTTCTTTGGGATTAAAATCCATATAGACCGCCCCGGAAAAACCGTAGGCGTGATCTTCGTCCATCAGGTCTGCATACTCGTCGGAAAACACGACGTCGCCGGCAACCATTATGTGAAAAGCCTGCGCGGCGGCCGATTTCGGATAAGCATGGGCCAGCGGCACAGCGTCAAACGACACACGCTCGATGAAGTCACCGCCCCAGTTGTCGTTCCAGTCGCGATCAGTCGGCCGACCACCATTGAAAACCAGGCCAAGGCCCCACACCGGCAGGATCTGTCCGGCAGCCAGTTCACCGGCAATTGACTTCCAGGTCAGCTTCAATTCGCGGAGCATCGCCCGACCGGTCCAGTCATTGGAAGATCTGGCGTTCAGAATAATCCCCGAACCGGCATCAGTGGTGCTGCCGGTAAGCTGTCCAGCAATCAGGTCAACATCAATAAGCAGATCAAGGTTTTTGGATAAAAGCAGAACCGGGCGCAGATTGAACCGGTGATCCAGATAGTGCTTCAGTCCATCGGTCTGTCCCTTTTCATCCATGGCGTACGTCGGCATGTATGTGTAATGAAGCTGATACGAGCCTTCAAACTTGACCTTTTTTGATGCCAGCAGCTTGGCCAGCACGCCTTCATCAGCCTTCTTTTCCGGCTTTTCACCGACAACGCCGGCCGGCCCGGCAGTCTCTACCGCAGGAGGTTCGGCGGGGACAGGTTCCGCAGGGACCGGTTCAACGACGGCAGGATCCTTGTCAGAAACTTCCGTAGAAGCAGCGGCCGCAGCATCCTGCTTCGCGCCTTCGGCATCAACGGCAACTTCAGGCACCGGCTCGACAATTTTTTCAGACGTCGATTCGCTTACAAGTTCATCAAGCAGATCACCGGTCGGTTCGTCTACGTAGTTCCGGGCTGACGCTGGAACAGACAGGGCCAATATTGTTATAAAAACGGCAAGTTCAATCTGCCGCACTGTCGACACAAGACTGTTGAATTTCACTTTGCCTCCACTGCCCGCACGAAGCCGCATTGTGGCACACGTTAAGGCACAGATCACGGAACAGACCACATAACACGTTCAAAATCAATCATGACGAGTTTGACACAAGATGAAATTCTAACAAGGATCAGACGCAGCGGGCCTCCCGTTTGAACACACATTCCACAATTTCCTTTACGTCCTTGTGAAATGCAGGAAGAACCGACAGCTCGTATTCCCAGGCGATATTCTCGGAAATCCGTTTAACAACCTGAGCTTTTGAAAAATTAAGCCTGAAAAGAAGCCGGGCGCGCTGTTCAATCTCGTTACGCCCCAGCTCATCAGTACGGCCCTTAAGCTTCTTGCAGAATTCCTTGTTCACATAAGGTTTCATCCAGTCGAACGGCATCAGTCGCGCCTCCGTAATCCACAACGGATTTCATTATCAGCCGCCACACCCCGGGTGTCAACGACCGGTTACCCTGCCGAGTTGCCAACTTCAGACGTTGTAAGTTCCCGGTTTATACGCTTCCAGATTACGCAGAATCCACTCGCTGGTGATGGCAAGACCCTGCCGGAGCGTAACTTCCGGTTTCCAGCCAAGCAGTTCCAGGGCCAGACCGGCATTGCAGCACAGACGTTCGACTTCGCTGTCAGGGGGGCGCATGCGATCCTGATCGGTCATTACCTGCGCATCGCGACCTGACACATCAATCAGCAACCGGGCAAGGTCGCCTATCGAAATCTCGGTGCCGCTGCCTATATTGACGACCTGCCCGACCGCCGCATCACAGGCGGCAGCCATGACAAAACCGTTAACCGTGTCGCCGACGAAATTGAAGTCCCTTGTCGGTGACAGGGCGCCGAGCCTGATCTCGCGGCAACCGGAGTGAAGCTGGGAAAGAATTGTGGGAATTACCGCGCGCGCCGACTGTCTCGGACCATAGGTGTTAAAAGGCCTGACGGTGACCGCAGGCAATTTGAACGCGCGGACAAAGCTGTCAACCAGCACGTCAGCCCCGATCTTGGAAGCCGAATAGGGCGACTGGCCCTGCAACGGATGTTTTTCATCGATCGGGACGTACTGCGCAGTGCCATAAACTTCAGATGTTGACGTATGAATCAGGCGCTGCACGCCGTGACGACGGCACGCTTCTACCACGTTCAGGGCACCTGTCACGTTGGTATCAACATAGCTGCGCGCCGCGACATAACTATATGGAATTGCTATTAAACTGGCCAGATGAAAGACAACGTCCATCCCTTCCACAGCCTGCTCGACACGCCCGGAATCCCTGATGTCGCCGGGAAATATCTCGACCTGATTCAACACATCCTGCGCCACATGGGGCGATTCAAGCCAGCCCCACCGCGAAAACGAGTTGTACCAGACGAAAGCCCGGACGACGGCACCTTCCGCCACAAACCGCTCGACAAGATGACTGCCGATAAACCCGTCCGCCCCCGTGACCAGTACCCTGGCACCATTCCAGTTCATGATGATTCCCCCGGCTGGCACCCTGCCGAAAGCAGTATGTCGGCCACGGTCTGCGAAATTGAATACTGAGGTTTCCAGCCAATCGCGACCAGGTCTGATATGTCTGCATAAATAGCGGGGACATCGACCGGCCTGGTTCTGGCTGCACAGAATTCCAGATCCACTTTCAGGCCAGATGCCGCAATAACCTCAGCAATAACGTTGCCGACGATGGTCCCTTTTCCGGAACCGACATTGTAAATGCCCATGTTCCGGCCTTCTGCGCCCATTAAAATTAAGGCGGCAACCACATCGCGCACGTCAACGAAGTCACGGATCGTCGTAACATCCCCGACCTTTATGACTTTTTCACCTGACATCAACTGACTGACAACCGCCCCGATGACAGACCCTGAACTTTCGCCGGGGCCGATAATGTTAAAAGACCGGGCGCACACAGCTTCAATCTGGCCACGCCTTGCTGCACAAATAGCAAGCTCCTCGGCGGCAAGCTTCGACCAGCCGTATTTCAGAACAGGACACGCCGGATCTTTAGTCGTGACGCGACCGTCGGCCGATGTCGGGACGCCGTAAACTGCACACGAACTGGCAAATATCAGTCGCGGTTTATACTCGAAATTCCTGTTCAACAGAGTGCAGCCTTCAATGACCGAGGCCATGGCCATTACGTTGGCCTGACCAAGTTGATCAAAGCCTTCCGCGTCTACCGGCTCGAAAGTCAGGCCGGCCAGATGAAACACGCGGTCAGGGCGGACTGTCACAAACAGATCACTTACAGCTCTGCAATCCATCAGATTCATTGAGACATCAGCAGCATGGCGGGCCGGAGTCTGATCGACGCCGATGACATTGTGACCTCTGCGACGAAGAAAATCCACCAGGTGTCTTCCAACGAAACCGCCGCTTCCCGTAACGATTGTCTGCATACGGTTACCCCTCTGTTTTCAGACCATCAAGATTACCGGACGACCGATGGCCACGTTTGGCCGCCACTTCGTTCCACAAAGCTTCCAGGGCAGCACCGGCCTTGTCGATATCATACTTTTCCAGAACTCTGCGGCGGCCGTCAGCACCAAGCCTGATGCGCTTTTCGTCCATTTCTACCATCTTTACAAGCGCTTCGCCCAGCGCCGGCACATCCTGCGGCGGAACCAGTATCCCGTTGCTTGAATCGACGACGTCCGAAATCGCCCCGGCATCGCTTGCAATCACAGGCAGCGCGGCTGACATGGCTTCAAGAATGGATACCGGCAGACCCTCGATATGACTTGGCGCCACAAAGACGTCCGACGAACCAAGCAACGCGGACTTTTCGGCTTCACTGACGAAACCCGGGGTCGTAATCAAGTCCCCGACACCAAGTTCAGATATCAAAGCCCTGGCTGCCGCAAGAGCGTCACCGCTTCCGGCCATGACGATATGCGCACGTCCCGCCAGGTCGGCACGCCTTAGCGCGACTGCCCTGATCAGGTCGAAAGGACCTTTCTCTTCAACCATTATTGCCAGAAACAGAAAACGGACGTTTCGGGACGTCTTTGACCGGGCCCTTTCAACCGAAAAAACAGGGATCGACGCGACATCAACCGGATTAACCAGTTCCGCCGTCCTTGCGTGGGGCGCAATTTCCTGAACAAATCTGGCCCAGCGCGACCCGACACACGCCACCACATCAATCTTTTCAAGAACGCTCGACACCAACTTTCTATTCACCGCATCGTGCCTGGCGAAACCATCAAACCTTCCGCTGACCAGATGCAGCACCACACCTGTACCAAGGGACTGACAGAACAGCGCCATCAACGCTTTTTCATAGAAACCGAGACCTGTTGACGCCTGAATGTATGCGGCCGACGGACGATGTTCGCGGATCGCGCAGGCAAGCCTTGAAAACAGAAGGCCGGAATGTACAAGCCTTTCAGCTTTGCCATATGGAAGATCGGGGGGCGTCGTATCGACAAGACGCACGTCAAAGTCCCGGAAAGCACAGGACTTCATAAAGTTACCTGTGTTCGCTGAAGGACCGCCGGTAAACTTTTCGGCGGACGGGGCTACAAATAGAACCTTTTTCCTTTCCACGCACGACCTCACGACAAGAAGCGGACTGGCGCCCGCATTGAAACCGGTAAGCGCCGTTTTAGCACACAGACATTCATGAGTGTACAATGATTCAGCAAACCGGGCACGGTGGAGGTCACGATGGGGCAGGCAATTATTCTTGCAGGTGGAAAAGGAACGCGGCTGATGCCGTTTTCAGCCACTTTTCCCAAGCCACTTGTTCCGCTTGGTGACAAACCGGTTCTGGAAATTCTTATCAGAAGGCTGGCGTCGGCCGGATTCTGCGAACTTGTCCTTGCCGTCGGCCATCTGTCCCACCTTATTCAGGCCTACTTCGGCGACGGTTCCAGGTTCGGCGTTTCAATCACTTATTCACTTGAAACCGAGCCCCTTGGAACCGCAGGACCGCTGGCGCTGATAGACTGCCTTCATGACCACTTCCTGGTGTTGAATGGCGATCTGCTGACCAACCTTGATTTCAACCGCCTTGAGCAGACGCTTGTTGACTCGAAAGCCGACTTGACCGTTGCCACATACCGCAAGAAGCATCAGGTCGATCTGGGCGTCCTTGACCTTGATAACTGCGGAAAAATAGTCGGATACAACGAAAAACCGGTCTTTGACTACCACATCAGCATGGGTGCTTATGCATTCAAGCGGACAGTTGTGACCGATTTTCTGACCGCAGGAAAAAGGACCGATCTGCCAGATCTGGTGATGAAGCTGGTGAACGGTGGTATGGCCGTAAACACTTGGATTCACGAAGGTTTCTGGCTGGACATCGGGCGACCTGAAGACTACGCAACGGCCCAGCAGATGTACGAAAAGCAGCCGGACTATTTTCTTTCACAGACTGACCAACCCTGCAAACCGGTAACGCCATGAACAGCTTGAAGCTTTTCACCAACCGCATCCAGGACTTCATGGGCGGAACGCCCGACGTTTTTCTGTATTTCAAAGGGCGCGTTGCCCTTCACGCAGTATGCCGCGCAATCGGCCTCGGCCCGGGCGATGAAGTAATCCTTTCGGGATACACGTGCGTGGTAGTACCGGAAGCATTCATTCACACAGGGGCAAAACCTGTTTACGTTGACATAGATCCGCTGACGTTCAACATGTCACAGGAAGCGATACTGAACGCGATTACCCCAGCCACTAAAATGGTAATTATTCAGCATACATACGGCATCCCTTGCAGTTTCAGCAAGGTTGACGCCGAGTGCAGGCGGCTGGGCATCATGGTCGTCCAGGATGCATGTCACGCATTCGGCACCATGGTGGACGGCGTCAGGGCGGGCCTGGGCGGTGACGCCGCGTTCATGTCGACGCAATGGAACAAACCATTTTCAACCGGACTTGGGGGCATTCTGCTGGTTAACAACCGCAAACTTGCCGCAGCAATCCGTAAAGACTACGAAAATACATTGACGCCGGGATTGCTGACCGGCGCTGAACTGGCGGCCTTGAACATGGCCCATAACATTCTTGTGACACCCCGGACCTATGGCTGGGCCCAGACAGCATACCGGCTGCTTTCGGCGGCCGGCATAGTCACCGGATCTTCTTCAACCGACGAAATGAAAGGAATTCTTCCGACAGACTATTTCAGCCGCATGACCGAACAACAGGCCGCCATCGGCGCAACCAGGGCAAAGTCATTCGAAAGCGCCATCAACCACAGAAAAATGCTTGGCGACCTGTACCGGAAGCTGTTGGCCGATACCGATTTCAGACCACCACCGACGCCTGAAACGACCGTTTTCAACAGGTACCCGGTAAGGGTCGCCAATAAAGCGGCTTTCGTCGCAATGGGACTGAAACGCGGATTAGAAATTGGATCATGGTTCGAAACCCCACTGCACCCGGTACCGTGGAATCAGCATCATTTTTTCGGGTACACAAGTTGCCCTGAATCGGAAAAGGCAGCGAACGAGGTCATCAACCTCCCGTGCAACGAAAGGACATCTGTGCGTGACGCCGAAACAATCGTCAAGTTTCTGAAGACCCAGGCCGTCCCGGTTTGATTTGAGCCAATCTTTTCGAACATCCATAATTCCCAACACCACTCCTGACCCATACATACTCAACAAAATCGCTGCGTCTCTTTGGTAGACACTTAAGAAAGTCCCTACAATTACCGATGTCTAATATGCCTCAACCCCGGGGCTGTGACTGGAGGGCTGACCGATGAGCACATTCAAGTGTTTTGCCGCCACTGCGCTGGCGATGGTTCTTATTGTAATTTCCGGCTGTTCGTCCAGTTCCCCCGGGCTGGATACTATCAACCTGGACATCCCGGACGTCGTTACCACTGATGCGACCGACGTCCTGCAGGATATCACTGCAGATTCACGCATTGACGTGATTGACGTGATTGACGTGATTGACCCGGATGTCGCAACAGAACCGGGATTTGAACTTCCCGGCGATGTTGTCGAACCGCCGGACAGCCAGGAACTGCCTCCACAGTGCCAGATTGCCGCCGAGTGCGACGATGAAGATCTTTGCACGACCGACGACTGCGTGGACCTTAGATGTGTAAACGTGCTTCTGGCGTGTGATGACAGCAACGGATGCACAGCAGATACGTGCGATCCTGCAACCGGCGGATGCATATTTACAGCAATTCCCGATTGCCAGCCGATCTGCTCCGGAACAGCCGACTGCGATGATCTGGACAACTGCACCGTTGATTCATGCATTGACAACGCGTGCGTCCATTCGGATTTGACCTGCGACGATCTGGACATCTGTACCAACGACTACTGCTACGCGGAAACCGGTTGCGTCAACGCGGCGATCCCGGACTGCGAACAGCCGGCATGCGAACTCGACGATGACTGCAACGACAACCTGATGTGCACAACGGAAATCTGTGACATGGAAACATCGACCTGCGTTTATGCCCAGGCCGTATGCGACGACAACGATACGTGCACAGTTGATTCCTGTCTTGAAGGCACCGGATGTGTCAACACCTGGAACGACCAGTGTGGATGCGATGGAAATAATGACTGCGACGACAACAACGCTTGCACCACTGAAACCTGTGAATCGCTTGACTGTGTCTATGTGACGACCAACTGCAATGACGGAAATCCTTGCACGCTGGACAGTTGTGTTGCGCCGACAGGATGCGTAAATGAACTGATCAACCCTTGCGACCCGGGCTGCACGGCCGACACTGATTGTGACGACGACAATGTCTGTACGGCTGATTCATGCGATCTGACCGGTGAAAAGGGCGTCTGCATCAACGTGGCGGCCGGAGCTTTTGTAGTGGGCGGAGCCTTGAACTGTGACGATGGCAATGCCTGCACCGGCGGCGACAACTGCGTCGACGGCAACTGCCAGGGTACCTTCATATCGTGTAACGACAACGATCCCTGCACAACCGACTCGTGCGACCCGGCGAAAGGTTGTCTGAACATTGTTGAAGGCCCGCCCTGCGGAATTTGTACAACTGCGGCCCAGTGCGATGACGAAAACGCCTGCACGACAGACACATGCCAGCCGAGCGGCGAATGTCTTCACACTGAAATCAGTTGTAACGACAACAATCCGTGTACCGTCGACTCATGCAAGCTTCTGCCGGACGGCACGTCCTTCTGTTCCAATGCAGCTGCAGAGGTTGACACTCCGTGCGACGACGGCAAAATCTGCACGGTTGGCGACAAATGCGTGGCAGGAACATGTACCTCAGGGACAGGCAACTACTGCAATGACGACCTGGCGTGCACTGTTGACAAATGCGCTGCTGCGACAGGCGTCTGCACTCACAGTTCCGTTTCGTGTGACGACAAAAACCCGTGCACAAGAGACGTGTGCTTGCCAGACGGCCCTGGAACGCCGTTTTGTCGTTATTTCACTAACCCGGCAGGCACACCATGCAATGATGGCAACATCTGCACGGTGGGTGACTCGTGTTCCGGCCAGAAATGTACTGTGACGACCGGCCTGCTTTGCGACGACAAGAATGGATGTACCACTGATTTCTGCGATGCGGTAACAGGCGAATGCACACATACGCCTGTCTCATGCAATGACAGCAGACCGTGCACCATTGACACATGCAAGGTAGATGCGACTGGAACGCCCTACTGCGTGTATTCAGCGGTTTCGAACGGCAGCCCGTGTAATGACCTTAATCCGTGCACCATGAACGACAAGTGCCTGTCACGGAACTGCGTCGGAGTTGAAGCTGACTGCAACGACAATGATGAGTGTACAAACGACTTCTGTGACCCGCTTGAAGGCTGTTCACATACAATACTTCCCGGATGTACCGGATGTACCAGCGCCCTTGACTGCGATGATCTTGACCCGATTACATGCGACTGCTGCTGTGACGTTTCTTCAAGCACCAGATGCGTCAGCGTCGTCAATCCCCTTCCTGAACAGCCCTGTGATTGCACACTGCTTCCCGGATGCTCATAAGCAGGCCGGGCTGTAAGCACACCGCCGTGAACTGGAATTGTGAAGGCTGTCTCTATACAATTCGGAAGTCACGGATGTTGAAGACATTCAAACCATGAGAGGCCACCACATGAAACTTCGCCCCATTATTTTTGCCGGATTAATGATCGCCATCGCCGCTTCTGGTTGCTCGGGCGATTCACCGGTAATAAACGGACAGGACCTTATCAGCGGTGATACGTCCAGCGGTGATACGATTCTGGCGGACGGAATCATGGAAGACGCGCGGGGCGACGTACCGGCGGACACAGTGCCATCGGACACCGACCTTATTACGACTGACGCGGCGACAGATGCCATCGATGCCGAAGAAATTCTTCCGCCCCAGTGCAATGAAAACTATGAATGTAATGACGAGGACGATTGCACCGAGGACCTGTGCAACAACTACAGATGCAAGAACAATCCTATAGTCTGCGATGACCGCGACAATTGCACAAAGGACTCATGTAACCCGTTAAGCGGATGCGTTTTTGCAGTAATCACCGGATGCGTTGACGTCTGTCAGCAGGCCGGCGACTGTGATGATGCGGACCTTTGCACCATTGAATCATGTGAAGCCAGCGAATGCGTTTACTCGGACCTCCTGTGCGACGACCTTGACGAATGCACAACCGACTCGTGTGACCCGACCACGGGCTGCATCAACACCCCGTCATGCTTCGAATGCCAGAACGCCCTGGAGTGCGACGACCAGAATATCTGTACCGAGGAGTCATGCAATAACGGAGTATGCAGTTTCAAGACGACTGACTGTAATGACAACGATCCATGTACCACCGATTCCTGCAACCGGACCAGCGGATGCACCTATGCCGCCGTGCCCGGATGCCACCCTGAATGTGCAACAGCTTCCGAATGCAACGACAACAATGCCTGCACTCAGGATACATGCAACACTTCCGTAAACCCGGCCGTTTGCGCTTACACACAGCTTAACTGCAACGACCAGAACGCATGTACAACCGATTCATGCGACCCGACGAAAGGTTGTTCCAACATCGTTGACCCGAACTGCGGGACGTGTACAACAGCGGCCAACTGCAACGACGGTGACGGATGCACCATTGACAAGTGCATAAGCGGCAGTTGCGTACACGGGCCGGTTTCATGTGATGACAAGAACGCCTGCACCATTGATACGTGCAAAGTTAATGCAAGCGACGTCCCTTACTGTACCTACAAAGGGGCTGCGGACGGCACGGTCTGTGATGACGGTAACGCGGCTACAACCACGGACGTGTGCAAAACTGGAAAGTGCGTTGGGACTGCAGGTTCCTGCGATGACGGGGACGCATGCACAGTCGACAAAATTGTGGACGGAACCTGCGTGCACGGGCCGGTTTCATGCGACGACAAGAACTCATGCACTACAGACACATGCCTTGTCAGCGAAGCCAACACACCGTATTGCTCGTACAGGACTCTGGCCAACGGAACTGCCTGTAACGACAGTAATGTGTGCACAAAGAATGACACCTGTACCAACAAGGTCTGCGGCGGAATCGCAGACACCTGCAACGACAACAACGCCTGCACAAACGACTTCTGCAATGCGACGACAGGCTGCGGCCACACTCTTCTGCCTGGATGTACCGGCTGCACAAACGCGGCAAGCTGCAATGACAACAACGCCGCGACATGCGATTGCTGCTGCACGTTCGGGGGTGCCGCGAAGACATGCTACAGCCAGGAAGTCCCTGCAATAAGTTGCAACTGCTCGCTGGTACCTGGCTGCTCATAATTCCTGCTTATCTTCAGTTGCCGATACCCCGGGATTCCAATTAGTCTTTTTGACGGCTACAATTTGTCTGGAATAACAGTCTAATCAGCCTGTGGGGGATTATTCGCTGTGGCAGACACTGACCAGATCAGCGGACCCGGGGCGACCAGACTCAGGTACCTGCTGGAAGCCACTGTTCTGATCGCAATGGCGTTACCTGCCGTCTTCGGAGGTGGCGTCCATCAACCCATAATGGCAATCACTGCAATCCTGTGTGCCGCAGCGTTCGGTCTGACGACAATCATCGCAACAGTGGAACGACGCAGGATTTCGATACCGCGAGCATCAATTCTGCTTGCCGCGATCGGGGTAATAACCATTTTGCAGGTTATCCCGGTCGGACAGTCTGTCACCGATTTTCTGGGTGGAGAATCAAACTGGCTGACATCTGAAGCCCTTAAAAAAACGGGCATTACCGGCGCATGGAGATCTATCTCGGTTGAACCTGTTGAATCAATGATAAGGGCATCGTGGATGATCCTTGCGGCAGGTTTCCTGATCGCGGGAACGGTGCTGGCAAAGTCATCCCGAAAAACGACCTTGATCCTTTCTACAGTCGCCGCTGCTGGATTGCTGCAGTTCTGCATCGGCCTTGTAAACATGTTCGGCCATGTCAACGTCCTTGCTGACCTGCTGCCGTATCAAACGCGACTGGCAGACGGATTCCACACCTCGATGGTAAACAGCAACCATTCGGCCGCGCTGTTCAATCTGTCGGCCTTTGCCGCTCTGGCGCTTGGTTTGCGTACGACTGAACGTCTAAAAAAATGGCTGTGGTACGGCGTGACGGCCTTGATGGCCGCAGGCACAGTCATCACATGGTCGCGGGGCGGCACGCTTGCCCTTCTGGGATTTCTGCTGCCACTGCTGGTTTATGTTCAAACAAGGGAAAGGCTGGCGCTGAGCGAAAAAAGAACAAAGATACTGGCAGTTACAGGGCTGGTCCTGATCGGCCTTGCCACACTGGTGGTGTCTGAAAACGCGCTGAATTCTTTCGGTTCCAAATCGTTCGGTTACGACTCGTGGGAATCTAAACGTTCAGTATGGCAGGACGCGGTATGCCTTACGCTTGAAAATCCGCTGACCGGAGCAGGAAACGGGGCCTTTTCGACCGCAGTTTCAAAATGCCGTTCCGTGCATTCGGAAAAGCGGGCGGACTTCGCCGAAAATATTGTGCTTCAGACTTTCGCAGAACTGGGAATCCCGGTTGGAATCCTGATAACAATCTTTGCCTTATGGCTGTTTGTCCGACTGCTGCGGCGAAACTGGCACCGCCCCCACAAAATCGCAATATGGGCCGGAATCGCATGTGTAACACTTCAAAACATGGCCGATTTCAGTCTGTTCATACCCGGGGTCGGGCTGCCATTCCTGGCTTTCGTTTTCATTCTGTCGTGCCGGGGAAAAAGGTCCGACTGCATAACGGCGGAACATGGCTGGATTAAGACGGCAGGGGCAGTCGCGGTGATTGCCGCCCTCACATCCGGGCTATGCCTTTCCGGAAATTCAATCAAAGCCGCCGAGGCCAGGGCAGTCTTGTCGGTCAAAGACACAGACAACGAGGACCGACTTGCCGGCATAATCTACGACATCAGGCTTCATCCTGGCGATCCACTGCTTTACACGCTGGCCGCCGTTGCGGCCGACGACAAAGGCAGAGACCCTGTATCCGGCCTGCATCTCGTGGAAGCTGCACTGATACTTAATCCCGGGGACTTTACCGCAGGAATCATCAAGGCACGGCTTCTGGCGACACGCGGCAAATACCAGGGCGCGACGGTCGAACTTTTTCGCCTGTTTAAACAACACCCGCAAAGGGAAAATGAGATTTTCAGGGTAATTCTGCTGAGTGCGATACCGGACGCCGAACTGGCGAAACGCACCGATGTCGATGAAGAATTTCTAACCAGATACTGTCTGTTCATGGACCGGAACCGTATGCCGGAACGGTGTTTCAAGCTTCTGACTGCCGCCTCGGACATCAGGAAGGACGACCTGAACATTCTCAAACAGATAGCGCAGCGCCTGTTGAACGTCGGAAAGGTGGAAAAGGCCGATGCTGTAGCGGCACGAATAGTTGCGATTGCGCCCGACAGCCCGGAAGGCTACATCATGTCGGGCAAAGTCCTGACAGTCAGGAATCAGTTGGTTGAAGCCGAAGCGCTGTTTGCCGAGGCGCTTCGTATTGACGATGCCAACGTTCCTGCAAAATTCGGCCTGCTGAGAATCCTGATGCTGGCCAACAGGTTTGCCGAGTTCGATACGCTGGCAAAAGATACAGGCGCGCTTCTGGTGAAGGAACGCGGGGCCAGGGCCGACCTGCTGCTGCTGATGGCGGCCAGATCCAGACGGGCAAACGAAACTGGAAACGCCGTTGACCAGTTGAACAAGGCAATCCTGCTTGCCCCTGACCGGCCTTCAATCTACGTTGAACTTGGCGACACACTGATGTTGCAGCGACGCAGGCAGGAAGCAGTCAACGCGTGGAAATCCGCGCTTGAGCTCAGACCCGGGTACGAACCGGCAATGAAACGGCTGGGGGCACAACAGGCTGCACCGGCACAGCAGGCGCAGTAACATCGGCAGCAACCTTTGTCATCGACAACAATAAAATACAGAAACCAATATATCTTTCACCGGTCAGAAACTCATTACCGACCATATTAACCAGAGACGTCAAAAGAACGGACAGGACAACGATCCGACGACCGGACACCGCATCCCGCAAGGCACTGAAAACCGTCATGCCAAGCGAGAACAGAAGCAGTCCGCCGCCTATCATACCGAAATAGATGATCGGGCCGAGATATCCGCTGTGGGCCGACTTGGCAAACTCCTTACCGGCACCGAGCATACCACCGACGCCAAGGGCCAGTTCGCTCCACGAAAGACGATTGGTCGTAAGCAGATCGGCCAGATCCCGCCAGATAAGGACACGGCCGCCGGCTGTACTTTGCAGACCCTGCTCGGAAATTGCCCTCGACATACGATTCATCACAACGTCAGCTACCGAGATTCCGCCAGAGTTCGCGAGCGTCAATACCGACAGGGAAAACACGACAATTGAGATAACGACAAGTCCTCGTATTCGCTGAACATTAGTTCCGAAAATTAAATACGGGACAAACGCGAAAACAAGCGACAGAATGCCGCCACGTGACAAAGAAAGCGAAACTCCGACCACGACCAGAACAAACATGAACAGGCCCACAGGCCAACTGACACCAGGCTTTCTGCCGACAAGACCCCCGATAAAAGCAAACACGGCAGCCCCGACGACGCCGACTTCCCACGGCCCCGAGAAACCGCCGATCGCACGATGTTGATGGTCAAGCCAGGAAGTTCCGAACGCCGAACGCTGGAAAAGATCATACACAAACGGGGAATATCGATCGCCAATCACCAGCCCGAACGCCAGGGCCATGGCTACCAGAAAAGACGCAAGAACAATTTTCCCGTCCCGGGTTGTTCTTACATAAGTAAGGACCATCATCGCGGGAACAAACCGCAGCGCCATATCAACCAGGATTCGAAGAATCAACGTCGGGGATTCCTGCGGATGCCTGATAATGAAAAAGCTTCTGGCCAGGACTTCCAGAATCAGGAACATTATCCAGACAAACAGGAACAACCTGCCGGTCCGGTTTAGCTTTCGGAACCCTTCAGCCAGCGCACGGCCGTCCACCAGGACTATCAGGATCCCGAAAGCGCCCATCAGGATGTCCTGAAGACCAAGAACGAAGAACGGCATCTGCATCCTGAAATAGTTGTATGGATATGCGATGAAAAGCGGCCACAGCAGATACAGCATCGCACGCCGTCTGACTACAACGACCAGAAGCGAGACGATCGCAAGCATCGTCCACATAAGTGCCAGGATGAGCCCCAAAAAAAGATCTCCACGGTGAAGGCGCGGTCTGATTCTATCAACCCGGTCATTTACTTGCCAGACCAGTCTGCGCTGAGTGATTGACCTGTGACCTGCACCCTTCAATAGACCAATGGTAAAATAGAGTCAGTCAGTTTTTTCTCAGGCGGACTTGTTGGAAATCACTCGGCATTCTGATCCACGGAAACGACGCATCTGAAGCCGACCTTGAAAGCCACGGCATCACCCCAGGTTGTATCGGAACTGGACTGTGCCGGCAGCTCGGGACCTCCGGAATACCGTGCGAACAAGGGGTCACTTGACAAAGCCATATAACTATTGCCCATAGTAACTCGCCAGCCAGCGTTGTAGACAGATTCGTCTTTCACCCATTCCCTAACGTTCCCACCCATATCCTTGACGCCAAACGGACTGGTGTCGAAATCGCATGTGCCAACCTCGGATGTTCTGTATTCCGACGCTGGAGGGTTCAATACGCACTCCTGGGGGGCGAATGAATCTCCCCATGGAAACAGATTCCCCTCGGTACCCCTGGCTGCCTTTTCCCATTCGTCTGCAGTTGGAATCCGCTTGCCCAGTGCGACGCAATATGACCTGGCGCCCTCCCAGGTCACATTGACAACAGGGTGTTCATCTGCCTCATCTGCAACTACCCACTCGTCATTAGACATGCTTATCTGGATTTTTATGGTCAGTATTCTGTTTGTGGGAGGATCTTCGACATAATAAGTTCGTGCCGTATCTTCATCCAGGGTATTTAGAAATCTGGCGAACTGCTCGTTCGTGACTTCATGTATGTCAATCCAAAAAGCATCGAAATCTTTTAGCTCCTCGAGCGGCTCCAAACTGCCGCAAGGTTCTGGATCCGGTTCGCCCCATGGACGGCAACCAATGAGGGTGTTTCCTTCCGGGACATAAGCCATATTGGTCGGGTCTATATTAGATTTTTCGCAGGCCCATAACGATATGCTGGCCAGTACCGTTAGAATCCGAAAGATTCTGCGTATAGATACTTGGAAGAAAAACCTTATCGCGTCTCTATTCATTGTCATTCTCCTGGAAGAACCGGATTGAATGCATCCAGTAAATACGTTGAATAGTAGTCAGTTCGTCTTAGCATTTCCAATGTGTAAGCGCCTGGAGTGACCCCACCCGCAAATGATGGGGCGTAGCAGGCGGGACGGCAAAACGGGAGCGAACGCGGAGGCTTTGCCGAGCCACGCCTGTTTTATTATGTGGGAATGGGTCAGCAGTCTGTGGAAGGCCGCCCCGGCTTGATACTGACGGTCAGCACTGATAACCTCGTCAACATACGAAACCGGAGTTATCCGGCGGCACAGGATTATCAGAACGATGAGGCCGGGACTTACCACAATCGGATTTATTGACGAGATTCAAGACGGCGATCTGACCGGCTGTGGTTCGCGAACCGTTATGACGACGCTGGTGTCGTCAATCGACAGGCTGCGGTTCATCCCGATTGTTTTCACACCTGCCGAAGGGCTTTTTGCGACAGCGATGCGCAAACTGGGTGCGCAGGTCAGGGTCGGAACTCTGCCGCTGCCACACAAGCTTTACCGGCCGGTCGGGCGCGGCGCCAGACCTGTCCTGTCCGGCTTTGCCATGAACATCCTTGGCGGGCCTGCTCTTGTCCGCACCTGGGCGAATGAATTCAAGGCAGCAGGGCTTGACCTTGCGTAC
Source organism: uncultured Anaeromyxobacteraceae bacterium (assembly GCA_964522105.1). GTDB lineage: Bacteria > Myxococcota_A > UBA9042 > DTJE01 > DTJE01 > JAGOFO01. Next base: position 140,182 of record CAZFVA010000002.1, on the reverse strand, counting down.
CTTTCAACAATATTTGCTCACGTTGCCGGGTCGGCGGCGGCGCGACTGGCAGGCATACCGGCAGTCTGCCACATCCAGGGCGAGCTTCAGGCCAGCCAGCGAATCAAGCTGCTTTCCGGGCCGTACCGCATCTGGTGCAAGACCATGGGTGCCCAGTCTGTTGCGATTTCAAAGCATGTTGCAGAAAGCGCTTCAGTGGCCGGATTCATGGAACCTCAAATCATTTACAACGGCATTGACACCGAAAAATTCAAAACCGCCTGCGACGCCGACACGCTCATCCCGACTGGCGTCCGGAAACAACACGTTGTCGGGCTGGTATCGGCGGTCAGCCCGCTGAAACGACTGGACCTGCTTCCTGAGGTCGCCGCAAAGGTGATTCAGGCCATCCCGGACACAGAATTCGTCGTGGTCGGACAGCCGTCCAGCCAGGCTTTCATTGATTCACTGAAAGCGGCGACGGCGGCTTCGGGACTGCAGGAAAAGGTCATCTTCAAAGGGGCGCTTAACAATTTACAGGACATCTATCCAACGTTTGATGTCCTGCTGCATCTTGCGGCTGTGGAAGGTTTCGGAATGGTGATTGCCGAGGCGATGTCCTGCGGATGCCCTGTCGTCGCCATCAATCGTGGCGGACCGTCGGAACTTGTTGAAAACAGCGTCACGGGCCTGCTTGTGGATGACCCGGACGACACGACCGCCATCGCCGGGGCCGTGGTTCAAATCCTGACAAACCGTGAAAAAGCGACGGCAATGGGCGCAGCAGGACGGGCCAGGATCGAACAGATGTTTTCACAAAAAACGTTTACAGAACAATTCGAACAGCTTTTTGACCAGATGCTGCGCCGCCAGGTTGTATAATCCGGGTAATTCGAGGGGGTTGCATTTGAAACCGGATAAATCACCGCTGTTGATGACAATTGTCGGGGCGAGACCCCAGTTCATCAAGGCTGCGGCCACAAGTGCCGCTGTCAGACGGGCGGGAATCCGCGAAGTCATCGTCCACACAGGACAACATTACGACCACTCAATGTCCGAAGTGTTCTTCAGCCAGATGGGAATCCCGCGTGAAGACTACAACCTTGGCGTCGGCTCCGGCTCGCATGCCCATATGACCGCTGCAATTCTGGAAGGCATTGAACGCCTGCTTGAAGAAGTGAAGCCTGATGCGGTGCTGGTATTCGGCGACACCAATTCCACGATGGCAGGCGCGCTGGCGGCGGTTAAGCTGCACGTCCCTGTCGGCCATGTCGAAGCTGGGATGCGGTCGTTCAACAGGCGGATGCCGGAAGAAATCAATCGAGTCGTCACCGACCACATCGCGACCTGGCACTACTGTTCGACACAGAATGCCGCGGATAATCTGCGGGCGGAAGGCGTCACTTCAGGCATTGAAATTACCGGCGACGTCATGACTGACGCCGTGATGCAGTTTTCGCAGAAGGCCGTTTTTCCACCGGTTGCGCTGGCTGACGCCGGCCTTGAAGCCGGGCGCTTCATTACGATGACATGCCACAGGGCGGAAAACACCGACGATCCGGCACGTCTGGCGTCAATTCTGGCTGGTATTGCGCGCATTTCGTCATCCACGCCTGTCGTATATCCGGTTCATCCCCGGACACTGTCAAGACTGGCCGATTCGGGGCTTTGCCTGCCGTCCGGCGTTATTGCGACAGAGCCGCTTTCCTACCTCGACATGCTGGCGCTGATGAAAAATTCGGCTGCTGTCGTTACCGATTCAGGCGGCATGCAGAAGGAAGCGTACCTGCTTGGCGTACCGTGTGTGACGATGCGTGACGAAACTGAATGGATTGAGACTGTCGAATCTGGCTGGAACACGCTTTCAGGGGCTGATGCCGATGCAATCGCGGCCTGTGTTGAAGCGGCAATAAAGCCGGAGGCACGCGCCACCCGCAAGCCACTTTTCGGTGACGGTCATGCAGCAGACAGGATAGCCGCCCATCTGCTGGCCGAAATGACTTCACATAAGTCCCCGATATGAAAGGGTCAAATTCCATATTCAGGACGTTCCTGCTGTTTTCATACGGCAGCGTCGTAACATTCCTGCTCGGCTTCATAACATCGCCCGTCCTTACCCGCATCTTTGAGCCGGTCGAATACGGCAAACAGACCATATTCGTTACAATTCTGGGCGTTCTGCAGTTGCTGGTCGTACTGGGCGCGGACCAGGCCTTCATGCGTTATTACTACGTCGTGAAGGAAGACGACCGACTGGCCCTGACGGTCAAATGTCTGAAGGCTCCGCTTGCCGCAACAATCACCTTGTCCGTGTTGCTGATGGCATCCGGCAAGTACCTGATGCCACTGTATTTTGACGTATATGACTTACGCGTACTGCTTCTGCTTGTCGCCAGTCTGATCGCCGGCGTCATTCAGGGCTTTTCCATGAACGTCATCAGGATGAATAAGCATGCGAATGCCTATTCAACGATTCAGATCGTTTACAAGATTTCGAATTTCCTGCTGATTATCGGATTTGTGCTGCTGACGAAGGCCGACTTCTTCGCCTTCATCTACGCCACGCTGATTTCATCCGTCATCGGTGTCGCCTGCGCCTGGTTTGCCGAAAAAGACTTCTGGCGCGGGTGGCGGAAAGCCGGGTCGCGTCAGCTTGAACTCAGCCAGAAAGAGCTGGTTATGTACGGACTTCCATTTCTGCCCGCAAGCCTGATTTATCTGCTGATGAACTATGTCGGCGTCTTTTCGTTAAAGGCCATGTCCACCCTGACAGTCGTCGGAATCTATGCTGTTGCCGGCAGTCTTGTCGCGCCGCTGACCGTTTTCAGGACTGCGTTCAGCACGTTCTGGTTTCCGGTCGCATTCGAGCGGGTAGAAAGCGGCAAAGAGTACAAAGACGCCTTCGTATCGGTCAACGGCCTGATGACCGTCGTCCTTGTCGCCGTTTCGATTGTGCTGATTGCACTTAAAGACATCATCGTACTGATCCTGGGGGCCAGGTTCCGGGAAACATCCGTAATCATGCCATTTTTAATCTTCATGCCGATGTATTACCTGCTGACTGAAACGGTCAACATCGGCATCAGGCTGGCCAACAAGCTGAAATACTGCATCCCGGTCAACATCATCACACTGCTTATCAACCTTGCCGGAAACGTCCTGATGATTCCGAAATTCGGGGCGAGCGGGGCGGCAATGTCGGCTGCTGTCGCCTACATCACGTTCTATTACCTGAACATGGCTGTATCTGAAAAGTTTCACCCGATCGGCTTCAAATGGGTGCGCAGCCTGATCACGACCGCAGTGCTTTTCGGCGTTGCCACCTGGGCAACCTTCTTCAAGACCGACTGGATGTTCATTGTTACCTGCCCGGTCGCGTTCATGATTGTTGTGGTACTTTTCCGTGACAGCCTGAAGAAGGGATTCGCCTACCTGCCTTTTGGCAAGGGGCGCGCAGCACAAGGTATCAACTGATGCATATACTGATTCTGCCATCATGGTACCGCACGCCGGATAAGCCGCTTATCGGTTCATTCTTCCGCGAGCAGGCCATCGCGCTGGCCGGAAGCGGCGAAAAAATCAGCCTGATGTACCTTTACACCGACTCGACCACCGGCACCTGGTACGAAGAACACGATGACGAAGGCGTTCACGTCATATTCATCCATTTCCAACCGGTGCGCGCCCGAATCAACAGATTCCTGATCATGAAAGCGTACGTAACGGCCTTCAGGAAGTTCTTTACGGGCGACAGACCGGACATCATACATGCGCACTCATATTCGGCCGGGCTGTGGGCCCGCATGGTAAAGCTTTTTTGTGGCGTGCCTTATGTAATCACTGAACATTCAACGGCTTTCGGCCGCAATCTGCTTTCAATAAAGGACGCCGTCACCGCCAGACTGGCATTTCAAGGTGCAGACGCCGTGATTGCCGTCAGTGACGGCCTGAAGGCCAGAATCAAGCCATATTGCGGGGGGAAAAAGGTCGTCGTCATCCCTAACATGGTCAGTGACAGATTTTTCGAGCAGGCCGGACCACTGCCGACCGCAGCATCGGGCAACGCCAGCCCCGACGGCGTATTCCGCTTCCTTTCGGTTGGATATCTAGACAACAAGAAAGGTATGGACGTGGCGATTTCGGCGATGGCAAAACTGCTGGCACAAGGCCATCACGCACAACTGGTCATTGTCGGCGGCGGCACAGAAATGACCGGTCTGCAGGCCCTGACCGAAAAGCTCGGGATCGCTTCAAGCGTCGTTTTTACCGGCACCCTGCCACGTGAAGAAGTGGCGACAGCGATGCACGGTTGCGACGCCTTTGTTCTGGCAAGCCGGGTCGAAACGTTCGGGATAGTCAGCATCGAGGCGCTGGCCTGTGGCAAGCCGGTCATCATGACCGACACAGACGCCGCACGAACAATAATAAATGAAAACAATGGGTTGGTCGTCGCAATCGACGACATCGACGAACTGTGCGCGGCCATGATCAACGTTATAAGCAATCACAGTTCATATGACCCGGCGTTAATCGCGCAGGACTGCAAAGCAAGATTTTCAGAAACAGCAGTATGTAATAAAATCAAGTTATTGTACGGTCACGTCGGCAAAGTCAGGGTTTTCTAGACCTTTTCGTAGACGTAAAAATCAGCACTTGAGCCTTCAAGATGATTGCCCGTGTATGGGTACCGGTTCGGGATGTGATTAACAAGCTTCCAGTCAGGCCTGTTCGCTTCAACCCATGTCGTGAACTTTCTGCGCCTTTCGTGGCGGTCCTGCGGGGCCTCGAAGTCTGACGAATACACGATGACCATCCGCTCCGCCGAGTCGAACAGTGTCTGCATGTACTGCTGATAAACTTCGTCTTCGACCAGGTGATAGATGACGTCCAGCGAAAGCGTCAAGGCGGCCTTTTCGCCTGCATAATCAGATACCAGCTTGAAAACCTTGCTGTGGTCACCCTTGAACATGGTCCTGCACAGCTTTATGGCCTTCGGACTGACATCAAAGCCGATGTACGACGGGTACTTCGCCAGCGTCAACTGATTCCCGTCGCCACAACCGTATTCAATTACAGTGGAAATCCCGCGTTCACTGACGATGCCGTTAATCACTTCAGCCTTGAATTCAGCCAGGTGATTGTATGAACCGGCGCCGGAATTTCCGCCACGGTTATACCTTTTGATCCAGTAAGTTTCCGAATCAGAAAACTTCGGGTCGGCCTTCAGCGCCCTGTAGATCATGCCAGCTATGTACCCGACTACCGGTATCTTCTTGACCACCTGTTTAACATTCATACCCAAACTCCACCGGTCTGCCCCGGCAATCAACAATTCAATCGCAGATTGCCTGCGCCACTTCGACCATCTGTGCCTGCGTCAATTCGGGAAACACCGGGATCGAAAAGACCTCAAGGGCCGCTTTTTCAGCGACCGGAAAATCGCCTTCGCTTTCCCCGAGATACGCAAAACACTCCTGAAGATGCAGGCACCTCGGGTAATAGACTTCAGTGCCGATTTCAGCGGCCCGCAGCCTTGCAACAATCGCATCACGCTGCCCGGGTGCCCGAATCGTGAACTGATTCCAGATATGTCTGCGTTCAGGCGCCTCGACAGGCAGGATGATTTTCCCGGCGTCAACGGCCGGCTTCAGCAACGTACGATAAGCGGCGGCGTGGGCCTGACGGGCTGCCGTCCACGAATCAAGATAACGCAGCTTGACCAGCAGAATCGCGGCCTGAAGCTCGTCCAGACGGAAATTACCGCCGACCAGTTGGTGATAATATTTTGGTGAAGAGCCGTGATTGCGCAGCTTCTTCATCCGTTCATGAATTGCAGGGTCCTTTGACGTGACAAGCCCGCCGTCACCGGCACCGCCCAGGTTTTTTGACGGAAAGAACGAAAAGCAGCCGACCGTACCGATCGAACCGGCCGCGTGCCCGCGATACCGCGCCCCGATTGCCTGAGCAGCATCCTCGATGACATGAATTCCGTGGCGCGACGCGATTTCCATGATCGGGTCCATATCAGCGCACTGACCGAACAGATGGACGACGATAATGGCCTTTGTTCGCTGCGAAATTACAGCTTCAACGGCGCCCGGATCAATGTTGAACGTGCCTGCTTCAATATCTGCAAAGACCGGCACCGCCCCGACCCGGTGGACCGCCCCGGCCGTGGCAAAGAACGAAAACGGCGTCGTGATTACTTCGTCACCGGGACCGATGTCCAGCGCCATCAGCGCAAGGATCAGGGCATCGGAACCTGAAGAAACACCAAGTGCAAACGGGGTATCACAATATTTTGCGCAGGCGGCTTCAAGTTCGGCCAGCCGTGGCCCCAGAATGTACTTCTGTGACCGCAGCGCATCAATTACTGCAGCTTCTATTTCAGCCCCGACCTGATTGTACTGAGCCGCGAGGTCCAACAACGGAACTGCCATAAATCCCCCGGAAGTCTATCCAGTGTGCGGGTCAAAAGTCTTTTCAACACGGTCAGTTTCGGCCATTCTGTATTCACGCCCGCATGGGACGCCGTCAACGATTTCGGCACCACATATTGCAACGTCTGAATCAAACGTCAGTCTGGCCCCGCACTGGCAGACCCAGCCGATCTGTCTGGCAGGATTGCCTGCAACAAGCGCGTACGCCGGGACATCCCGCACGACGACCGCCCCGGCGGCCACAAAACACGCCTCGCCCAGTTCATGACCGCACACGATGACGGCGCCCGCGCCAATCGACGCATGGCGTCTGACGATCGTCTGCTGATACTGCCCGTGCCTGACGATAGCTGACCGTGGTAACGGACTGGAAAGATTGGTAAAAGTCATCGACGGCCCGCAAAACACAAAGTCTTCCAGAACAACGCCGTCATAGATGTTCACGTTGTTCTGAATCTTGCAGCATTCGCCAAGCACCGCAGTGCCACCGACATAGACGTTCTGCCCCAGGTTGCAGCGCGGGCCGATGCGCGCCCCTTTTGTGACATGGCAGTTGTGCCAGATTTTTGTGCCGGGGCCGATCGCAGAGTCAACAAAACCGTTTTCAGCCGTTTCGCCGTCAATGAATGCCGATTCATGCGCAAAATACGGTTTTTCTTCCAATTCAATTTTCCTTATGCGCGGCGTAGCGGGCCGGACGCAGGCGTCAAGCCTTGATAACCTTTTCATCCGGCAGCCTGTACACCCCACGCGTGTCAACAATCAACTTCGACCGCGCCAGCAGCGCCTTCCAGTCAACGGAATCATGCTCGGTGGAAATCACGACGACATCGAAATCACCGGCCTTTGACAGGTCAACACTTTTCCGTCCCATGAAATGCGAATACTCGCGCGATGGCGGAATGACCGGAATATGCGGGTCGTGGTACGACACATCGGCACCCTGATGTTCGAACAGTTCCATCAGCTTGTAGCTCGGGCTTTCGCGGGCGTCATCGACATTCTTCTTGTACGCCAGACCGACTATCAGGATCTTCGAACCGGCCAGTCCGCGGCCCCTTCTTGAAAAGGCCTCCATCGTCCGCGACACGACAAACGCGGGCATCGACGTATTCACCTGACCGGCCGTTTCAATGAATCTGGAATAGACCTCGTATTCCCTGGCCTTCCACGTCAGATAAAACGGGTCGATCGGGATACAGTGGCCGCCAAGGCCGGGCCCCGGCGAAAATTTCATAAATCCAAATGGTTTCGTGGCTGCCGCGTCAATCACTTCCCAGACGTCGATTCCCATCTTCGTGAAAACGACCTTCAACTCGTTAACAAGGGCGATATTGACGGCCCGGAACGTGTTTTCAAGTATCTTCGCGGCTTCGGCAACCCGGGTCGAACTGACCGGAATTACGCGCTGAATTACGCCGCTGTAAAGCGCGACGCCAGCTTCACGGGCATAGTCGCAATCCGCCCCGACTACCTTCGGGATCGTCTCACATTCAAATTCAGGGTTGTTCGGATCTTCACGCTCGGGCGAGTACGCCAGCCAGAAATCCTGATCCGCCTTCAGCCCGCTGACGTCTTCCAGGATCGGCTTCATGACTTCGACAGTAGTACCGGGGTAAGTCGTCGATTCCAGAATAACTATCTGGTCACGCCTGACGTACGGCGCGATCGATTCGCACGAACCGACTACGTAGCTCATGTCCGGTTCCTGATGCGCATTCAGCGGCGTCGGGACACAGATAAGTACTGCATCGCACTCGGTCACCCGCGCAAAATCAGTGGTCGGTTCAAATCCGGACGCCATGCACCGCGCAATCACTTCATCTGGAATATGCTTGATGTAGGTGCGCCCTGCAATCAGACTGGCTACCTTCTTTGCGTCGGTATCAAGACCGATTACCTTGAAACCTTTACGCAAAAAGACCTCGGCCAGCGGCAGTCCCACATAACCAAGTCCAAGAATTCCCACGACAGCTTCTTTACTTTTAATTCTGCTTATAAGACTCAAATTTCACCCCCGGAATCCGGTTCCCGCAGACCGATATCCATGTTCGAAAGCATACTCCTGATTTCAACTGTACCGGCATCGCGCGCCTGCCGGATCAATTCGTCAACCTGCCTTGTGAAACCATCAAGATCGCGAAGCTCGGTCCTTGATACAAACACCTTGTCAACGCCGGTCGGGGAAGTGCCTTCCCTTGCGACCAGCAGCTCTTCAAACAGCTTTTCACCCGGGCGTAACCCTGTAAAAACAATCGGAATTTCAAAAAGACTGAAGCCTGACAGCCTGATCATGTCCCTGGCAAGATCAACTATCTTTACCGGTTCACCCATATCAAGGACGAAGACGTCACCACCCGCGCCCTGAGTCCCCGCCCTCAGCACAAGCTGCGAAGCCTCGGGTATGGTCATGAAATAGCGAACAACGTCAGGATGCGTGACCGTCACCGGCCCGCCGCGCTCGATCTGCGTCTTGAAAGTCGGGATGACCGAGCCACGCGACCCAAGCACATTTCCGAACCGCACGCTGACGTACCTTGCGCGTGGATGCGTTTCGGCGTGCTGACGAACTATCAGTTCCGCAATCCGCTTGGTCGCGCCCATGATTGACGTCGGATTAACGGCCTTGTCGGTCGACAACATCACAAACGTTTCAACGCCGTGGCGATCTGCAACCTCGACCACATTTCTGGTGCCGATCACGTTGTTTTCAATCGCCTCGAACGGGTTTTCTTCCATCAGCGGAACGTGTTTGTACGCCGCCGCGTGAATGACGACGTGCGGCCTGGTCGCTGCAAAAACCTTTTCAACTTTTTCAGGAATCCGCACATCCAGTATGTGAGCAGAAACCTTCAAAGCCGGAAAGCGCCACAACAGCTCGCCGCGAATCAGGAAAAGATTGTTTTCATCCTTTTCGACCAGTATCAGTTCTTCCGGAACAAGCGACGCGATCTGGCGGCACAGCTCGGAACCGATCGAACCACCGGCACCTGTAATCAAGATCCTGCGTCCGCCATAAACAGGCTTCAACATCGGATCATCTGCGGTCAAATTATTGACGTCCCGGCCAAGCAGGTCTTCGATACTGACATCACGGACCTTTGAAACCTGGGTACGCCCGGATATCAAATCGGACGCGCCAGGCATCAGACGCAGTTTCACACCCAGTTCAAGGCAAGTCTGGTTAAGCTGGCGCCTTTTTTCCAGCGGCAGACCTGATATGGCTAAAAGAGCCTGTGAAAACCTGTGCTTTGAAAAGATCAAAGCCAACTGATCCAGTCCGCCAAGAACCTTGAATCCATCAACTTCCAGGTTAGTTTTGTCCGGGTCATCATCCACGAACCCGATAATGGACAGGTTCAGACGCTTGCGAAGACGTATTTCCCGCGCCACCCGGTGACCGTTTTCACCGGCGCCAACAATGATGACCTTTTCGATGTCGCCTGTAGGTAACGCGCCTGTGCCGGCCTGACCGGTCGTGTCGTTAAGCCAGCGCCTGAAAAACCGCAGCAGAACCATCCCGACGAAGCTTAAGAAAAACTCCATCATGATGATTGAAATCGGAATTCTGAAATACGGGTTGGACCCCTGATATCCCCATCTGACAATCAACAGAACGACCGACAGCACCAGACACGCCTTGACGAACTTCCACACCTCATAAACCGAGATGTACCGCCAGATAATGCGGTAAACGCCAAAGACGACGTTCAGAAGCAGCCTGGTCAAGGCCAGGTAAGGAATCACCAGAATCATCTGCTTGTGAAACAGCGGGGGCAGGTCGCCTTCGAAGCGAAGCTGATAGGCCAGAAACACAGCCAGACAGACGACACCGACATCAAGCAGAACCTGGACCTGTC
>CAZFVA010000002.1:128427-129803 GCA_964522105.1 uncultured Anaeromyxobacteraceae bacterium | reverse complement strand
GCCAGAAACACAGCCAGACAGACGACACCGACATCAAGCAGAACCTGGACCTGTCGCGCATACCGTCCGGCCAGACTGTTAAACGCCAGATAGGCTGTCGCCAGAATGATTCGAAAGTCTTCCAGCAGGCTGCGGCGCTTCAAATAATTCAGATTTATCTGAATCTTGTGGGGCATGACTTCTTCGATGTAGGTGCGCTCGGGGTCGGAAGAAGCTGCCAGGACTGCGTTTTCGTCAAAATAGGTGATCGAAGCGTAATCGGTGACGCCGGGCCTTACGGACAAAACCTTACGCTGGTCATCGTTGTACATCGCGACGTATCGCGGCACTTCCGGACGCGGCCCGACAAGGGACATATCCCCTGCCAGCACATTAATAAGCTGTGGAAATTCGTCCAGTTTAGCCTTTCGCAGGTAACGGCCGAAACCGGTGATCCGGGGATCGCCATAAACGGTAATCTGCTTTCCACGGGAAGGGGCGTCCTGGACCATCGTTCTGAACTTGAAGACATCAAATTCGCGACCATCAAGGCCGACTCTGGTCTGGCGGAAAAAGACGGGGCCCTTTGATGTCAGCTTGATTAAAACGGCTACAACGGCGAAGAAAGGCAGAAGGATGGCAAGTCCAACGACAGAGGCACATACGTCAAAAAACCTTTTTGCCATGTTCCAGTTCCCGTTTTAACGGCGCCCGCCAGTATCCTCGGCCGTAGCTGACGCAACCGTTGCCGCCTGATCTAAAGCCTGATGGACCGATTCTATCACTCTGTTGACGTCAGCGTCATTCATCCTTGAATAGATTGGCAGGGAAACTGATCGGCAAAAGCTGTCAAAGGCCACCGGGAAATCCTGTTCAGCCAGACCATAGCGTTCACGCCAGTAAGGATGAAGGTGCAGCGGAATGAAATGGACAGACGTGCCGACACCGGCGGCGGTCATCGCTGAAATAAACGTGTCGCGGTCGGGACCGGCCAGCCTTATGACGAAAAGCTGCCAGGCATGCCTGTCGCCATTTTCAGGTTCGGCAGGCAGAATGACCCGGGGATCGCCCTGAAACGCCGCGATGTAAGCCGCCGCAATTGCACGCCTTCTGGCGGCCATTTCATCACAGCGGGCAAGCTGGCCAAGGCCGATAGCCGACGCAATATCTGTCAGGTTGTATTTGAAACCGGGGGCCACAACTTCATAGTGCCAGGCAGGTTTCGAGCTTGAATACCGGTCCCAGACGTCACGGCTGATCCCGTGAAGCCTCATGACCTTCATCCTGGCGGCAAGCGCGTCATCGTCGGTAACTGCCATCCCGCCTTCGCCGGTCGTGATGGTCTTCGTCGCATAAAATGAAAACACCGTGATGCGGCCGATCGTGCCGATCATGCG
>CAZFVA010000002.1:108902-128327 GCA_964522105.1 uncultured Anaeromyxobacteraceae bacterium | reverse complement strand
GTGCGCGGACCGGTCGTGACCCAGCCGCTGCGAAGCGTTTCGACAACTGCCGCAATCTCGGCTTCACCAATTTCCGGCAACGCAAAAGGCAGGAACGGTCGGCTGGTTTCAGGTGCCATGTTCACGTCTCCTTACCGACCTGCAAAATCGTCTACAGCTTGACCGGCCGACCTTCCCTTGCTGATTCATAGATTGCAAGGATCAGCCTGACCGATCTGCGACCTTCCAGACCGTCGGTCTGCGCCTGCGCCTGTCCACATAACACATCAATAACATTGGAATAATAACCGGCGTGACCGTGACCGTAAACGGTCGGGGGCGTGTACCCTGATTCCAGAACACCGCGGTCTTCATCCTGATAGTGATCAAAATCCCACTGAAGGACCTTGTTCAGGGCAATCCCGCCAACCCTTGCGGTACCGCGTTCACCCATCAAAGTGACCGAACCTTCAAGGTTTCTTGGATGAACCAGCATTGTGACGTTAATCGACCCGATCGACCCGTCGGCAAACCTGATGACTGCGCAGCCTGTATCTTCGGCCTCGATCTTCCTGGCAAGCGTACCTGTAACAGCCATCACTTCGACAGGGTCGCCCATCAGCCACTGAATCAGGTCCACATAATGCGACGCCTGGTTCATGAACGCGCCGCCGTCCAGCGCCCACGTCCCGCGCCACGGCGCCTGATCGTAGTAATCCTGCGGCCTGGTCCAGAAGACGTTCGTCTGGCCCATATACATGCGGCCGAAACGCCCCTTGTCGAGCGCCTTTTTCAGCAGTTGAACGGTCGGGTTAAGCCTGTTCTGCAACACCGTGAACAGGTGCCTGTCATGCTGGCGACACGTCTCGATAAGGCGATCCACCGATTCAAGATCGATCCCGATTGGCTTTTCAGTTAGTACATGAAATCCGGCCTGCGCGGCCTTGATGCCGTGTGCCGGATGCAGTCCCGACGGGGTACACACAGATATGCAGTCAAAACCGCCTGCTGCCAGCATTGCGTCAATATCGGTAAAATGCGGAACGCCGCCGGCCTTCTGCGACGCCAGAATGGCGCGTTCGGGCACAATGTCGCAAACGGCGGTCACTTCGGCCCTGTCACCGTTCGAGGCGATCGCGTCCAGATGAAAACCGGATATCCGACCGCAACCGACAATACCGAACCGGACCTTCTGTGAAACCATCGGTGACACCTCATCAAGGCAGCTTTCGCTTAGTCCTGTTGCGGTAAATTCTATTCCCATGCGGCCCCGACTGCAAAGCTGACCGATTGTCAGGGATTATTAATAATTACTTAAGACGGGGCTGACAGAATGCACTGATTCCAGGCGCTACAGCGCATCACCGGCACAGCGGAAGCCAAGATTGAAGTCGGGATTGAACAGCGCCGGGAAGAATAAATTTCGGTGATGTGTGCGCAGAATATATTCGGAATCCTTGTAGCTGCCGCCGCGCACGACCCGGTTTCCGCCGGATTCAGGACCACCAGGATCTGTAGCCGGGCTGCCGGCGTAGTATTCCGAGTCATACCAGTCAGCGACCCACTCCCACACGTTACCGGCCATGTCACACAACCCATACGGGCTGTCGCCTGCCGGTGACTTGCTGCAGACTTCGGACGTGCCTTCAATTCCGCAACCGTTGCTGCCGTTGTTCATCACGGCAAAGTCACACGTCGGTTCATCCATTCCCCACGGATACTTGCGTCCGTCGGTACCACGAGCAGCCTTTTCCCACTCCGCTTCGGTGGGAAGACGTTTCCCGGCCCAGATGCAATAAGCATCGGCCTGATTCCAGTCAACGCAGTTTACAGGATGGTTTTCTGTCCCGCTGACGCCCCAGTTGCAGTACACGCCGGTATCAATATTCGGAATCGTACATTCGCCTGCCGTCACACATTCACCGTATCTGGCAACCGTGACTTCGGTCTTGTCCATTTTGTACGCAGACAGCGTAACTTCATGATAAGGCTTCTGATCCCCGTTGCAGTCAGTCGTTTCAACAGTGTTGCAGCCCATCCAGAATGGACCGGCAGGAATCAGAACCGTTTCAGCTTCAACGACAAGCGCGACACAGGTGCCGGACTCGCACCCGAAGCCGGTGTCGCAGGAACCACAATTCGAACCACAGATGGGATCCTGCCCGCACGTCAGGCCGGTGCAGTCAGGTACGCATGGACGTTCGACGCAGACGCCGGCGTCACATCCAAACCCTGTGTCGCAGGTGCCGCAGCTCAGACCGCACACCGGGTCTTCGCCACATTCAAGGTCGTTACACGCCGGTTCACACGTACAATAGCCATATGGACACGACTGGTGGGCGCAAAGTGCAGGTTCCGAGCACACGCTTGCAAGCCCGCCGCAGAACAACGTCTGGCAGACAGGCGGATCAAGCGCCAGATTACAATGCTGCGTTGTGTCGCAATCGTCATTTGTTACACATGCCGTTGTTGTTACGCATACGTCTGCAGGCGTAGACGACGATCCACCGCACGAAACAGCGGTCATGCCTGTCCCCAGTAACACGGCACAAGCAACCATATTCGCCAGATATTTCATCATCATACTGTTCCCCGTAATCCTTCCCACACAATAGCGGATAGTCTGATGATGCTGCCACGGCAGCGCAATAAAAGAAACAGTTTCAGTAATTAATTCAAGGCCTGCCGACGACGATGCGTATTTATGCCACGCTGTATGATACGCCACGGCCGGTGCCCTGCATCTTCAGGTGACCTTCCAGAACCAGTCGCCGCAGATGAGCTTTGATTGTGTTGCGGTTGGCACCGGTCAACTTTTCGGCGTCGGCCATGGTCAAACGACCATGATCCTTTGCAATCACAAGTAATTGCTGCGAAAGCGGCGACAGTGACATCATGAATCTTTCGACCTCAACCTTGCGCATCAACGCTTCCTTCTGCTGCACCAGACTGTCCAGAAAATAGTCTATCCAGCACGGCAATCCGGATTCGTCGCTGGCCAACGTAGCCTGGGCACGGCGCAAAGCCAGATAATAGGCGTCCTTACTTTCTTCGATGACCCGTTCCAAAGAACTGTAAGCCACATAAGCGTAACCTGCACGCAGCAGCATCAAAGTCGTCAAGATTCGGGACAGCCTGCCATTTCCATCCTGAAACGGGTGGATTGCCAGGAAGCGCACGACAAACTGCGCAATCACCAGCAATGGGTGCAGTTTCCCATACGACAAGGCATCCGATGTGACCGCCAGAAGCTGTTCCATCATGCGCGGCGTATCGAACGGTGACGCCGTCTGAAAGATGACCCCGAGGCTTTTGCCGTCGGGACCGAACGCTTCAACATGGTTTGGAAGCGTTTTGTAAAGTCCCCGGTGACGCTCGTCCTTGTCAGAATGCTTCAGCAACATGCCGTGAAGCTGCTTGATGTAATTTTCGGTCAGCGGTATCGCGTCCCACGATTGGAATATCAATTCCATCACTTCGGCGTAACCGGCGACTTCCTGTTCATCACGCGAACGAAACGAATGCACCTGCAAGCCGCCAAGCAAACGCTCGACCTCGGCATCAGACAACTTCGCGCCTTCAATGCGGGTCGAGGAACCGACCGACTCGACAGTCGCCACCCGTCGCAACGCCTGCAATCTGTCAGGCGCAAGCTGTCCCAGAGCCTGCCAGCGACCTTTGAATTCATCAATCGCAGCAATCTGCCCCAGCATCTTCGCCGTTATCACGACATTATCCGACCATGCCATTTTCAACCCCCGCAGACACGCCTGTGATGCCCAGATACCCACAAACGCACCCGATAATACCCACAAAATGCGAATTTAACAATTTATTGGGTATTTGTGGGTATATTTGCGGGTATCACAGGCAACGAAGCTACCAGATTTCTATTTTGGTTTGACGATATTGGCCATCGAGCGGGCCAGTTCGCGGCGCATCTTAAGCACAACATCAGGCCGTTCTGCAGAAATGTCGTTCTGCTCGGTCGGATCGGCGACACGGTCATACAGCTCGTAGCGCTTCAGGGACTGAACGTAACGCAAACGGTAGCCCGCAGTCGTCAGCGCATATTCGCGGGTCTTACGAGTGTGCTCGGTATAAACGCTCTGCCGCCCCGACGGAGTCTTATTCACCAACAATGGCGCCACTGATACGCCGCGTACCGGCGGTGGATTTGACAGACCGGCAAGGTCCCACAACGTCGGCGCCAGATCAATCATTCCTGTCAGGTCCGGCACACGATGCGGCGCGACCCCCGGGACACGCATCATCAAGGGCACCCGCACTTCTTCGGCATACGTTGTAATGCCATGATACTCGGTACCGTGTTCGCGGAAAGCCTCTCCGTGGTCACTGAACACGACAACAATCGTGTTTTCGCTGCGGCCGCCGGCCTTCAGTGCTTCAAGAATTCTGGCCACAGCAGCGTCAACGAAGTGTATTTCTGCCGCATATTGCCCGGGACGATCAGAACCAAAAAGTTGATTCTTCTTCGGCGCCTTGTACGGATAGTGCGGGTCAATAAAATGTACCCACATGAACAACGGCTTGTCTTCGGGGGCCGTCTTCAAAACATCAACAGCCTTGTCCGCCACCTGCACGGCAAAACTGCCCCGCGCCTGCGGTGTAATGCTGTGCCATTTAGTAAATCCCCGTTTTAATCCAAGACCATCCAGACGCAGACCGGCGGTAACAGCAACCGTATGATATCCGGCTGTCTGGAACGGTTCCTGAAGCAGTCTAAGATTTTTGGGGACGGCCTTCTGCTGCGATGCACCATAAAAGCCAGGTATTTCACTGGCCTGGCGACCGGTAAGGATCGAAACAAACGACGCCATCGTCCACGTTGCCGGGGCCACAACGTCGTCAAAGACGACCGCCGAGATGGCAAACTTATCAATGTTCGGCGAGCGATTGGGCCGCGCACCGTAAACCCCGAGCGCATCCCTGCGACAGCCGTCGATTGATATCATCACGATGTCAGGGTTCTTTACGTCAGAAAGGGGGTGGGTCAGCTTCGGTCTTTGCAGCGGGCTGGCCTTGACCTTGATTTCAACATCTTTCGGACCTGGATCACCCAGAAAAACAGATTCACCGTCACCATTGAAATCGAACGCCCTTTCCCAGAACCGTGCAATCACGGCGCCGTCGCGGCCCCATGTAAACAGCAGGGCGCGGGCACTCAGATTACTGCCGGCAAAGAATATTCCGCCAACCATCAGTACAACAGCTACAAAGGCTGTAATTCCAAGCCCGACAGACAGACGCGGCCGCATGAAACCGGTCAGCCACGTCGGCTGAAACAGGACGGCCACCGTCCCCGCAGCCAGTGCCACCACGGGCATGTACAACGCCCAGCCGTCAAGACTCTTGAATATCTCACGTTCCCTGACTACCGCGAAAACCATGGCGGCCAGCAGAACAAGTGCCCATGCACCCAGGACTGTCCTGGCATGAACCAGCCGCCCGATACCGGGCAGACCGCCCGCCTTCGTCAATATAGCTGTCGAAATGGCGAACAACAGCCCAGTAACCGGCACAGCAACGATTACGGTCGCCGCGACGGCCAGCGCCATCAGGTTTGCGGTATTTACACTGCCAGCCAGTACAAGAACGACTTTCCAGGTCACCAGAAAGAAGAAACCGGCGCACAGCGTCCATGACATCAGGCGGGCACCACGGCCAGGTTCACCGGTGCCTGTCCGCACCAGGTCAATCATCCGCCGCCGTGCACTGTCCAGAAGCGCCTCGGGTTCACCCGAAGACGCGATTGACAGCAAAACCCCGCCGGGAACAACAACCCAAAGGCCGCTCCACAGATACAGACCGGCCATCTGCAAAGCAAGGGCACCTGCATCTAAAGGTCCACGCAGGAATCTGTGCGCCTCGGGCGCAATCCTGAAAATATCACCGACGGCCAGAACAAGCAGCGCGACCGCCACACCCGGAAACAGCAGCGAAACTGCCCGCAACAATGCCAGACCCATGCATTTTGCCGGCCGCATATCCGGGATTGTCTGCACTGTCTCTAAACTCATTCCCGACACTCCAAATATTGCTGATTGAAAGCCTGAATCAGTTGAAACTCAGACTCCGGTCGGATTTATCACGCGTCTTTGTCGGTCGGTTTCTTGTCGTCCGAAGCGGCGTCATCGGCGTCATCGCCTTTCAAGGACTTTTTGAACTCGCGGACACCTTTTCCAAGGCCGCCGAGCGCCTTGGGAAGACGGTTGGCACCAAACAGAAGCAGAATAACAACAACGATCAGAAGAACTTCCAGCAAACCTATCTTTGGCATTTGCAACTCCGTGCCGTGAAGAATCGCGGCTTATCAGACGCCTGTCTGATCATCCATCAGCTTTTCAATTTCATCAATTGTAGCGGCGAAAATGTCGAACGTCGCCTGCATGGCCGCCGAATTCGTCAAATCAACGCCCGCTTTCTTCAGTGTATCAACCGGATAGTCCGAGTTCCCGGCGCGCAGGAAATCAAGATACCGCTGCAGTTCGGGTTCGCCACCATCACGGACATTCTTTGAAAGTGCAATCGCCGACATCAGACCGGTCGCGTACTGGAAGACGTAGTAGTTGTAGTAGAAGTGCGGAATGTAGGCCCATTCCCAGCCGTCATCCTTCCCGATTGTGAAATCCGGGCCGTAGTATTCGCGAATCAAGCCGCCATAGATTTCGGCCAGCTTTTCAGCGGTCAGAGCCCCGCCATTCTCAACTTCCTGATGAATGGCGTATTCAAATTCCGCAAACATGGTCTGACGGAACACGGTCGTACGGATGTTTTCAATGCGCTTGTTCAGCAGGTAAAGCTTCTCCTGCTTCGTTTCGGCCCTCTGTACCAGATAGTCCAGCAGCATCTCTTCGTTAAATGTGGATGCTATCTCGGCCAGGAAAATTGGCGTGTCGGCGTTGATGAATTCCTGATTCTTTCCGGCCAGATGGAAATGAAGCGCGTGACCGAATTCATGGGCCAGTGTGAATACATCTTCAAGTTCGTTCTGGAAATTCAGGAAAACCATCGGGTGCTGACGCCAGGCGCCGTTACAGAACGCGCCGGAACGCTTGCCGTCACAAGGATAGACATCAACCCAGCCGTTCTTCACGTCAAGGCCGGTCGTCAGAGTTTCATTGTATTCCGGACCCATCTTTACCAGGGCCGCCTTCGTCAGCTCGACGCCTTCAGCATAAGTAACCATCTTTTCGCTTTTCGGGAAAAGCGGAACGTACAGGTCGTAGTAATTAACTTCCTGCAGTTTCAAGACCTTGCGGCGAAGCTGAACGTACTTGTGCAGCGTCTTCGGAAGGTTGTCATGAGTCGTCTTGATAAGCGTCTTGAAAACGTCAACCGGCACGGCGTTGCCGTCCAGAGATGATTCCAGAGATGACGAATATATCCGTGCCTTCGAATTCAGGATGTCACGCTTGACCGCCATATCAAGCGATGCGGCGAATGACTTCGAGTAGCCTTTCAGCGTCTCGAAAAACTTGGTCACAGCTTCCTTGCGGACTTCACGGTTCGATGAATTGCGGAACTTCGTGAAACTGGCCATCGTCAGCGACTGCGGCTTGCCGTCTTCGCCGGTGACGTCCGGGAACTTCACGTCAGCTTCAAGGGCGCCGTGCATGAAACCTGGGCCTGCCTGAAGGTCACCGGTCATGGCCAGCAGCTTTTCCTGGGCTTCCGGCAGCACATGCGGCCTGCGGCGAATCAGGTCGTCCACAAAATGCTTGTACTTTGAAAGACCGGCGTCGCCCGCGACCATGGCGACAAGCGCCTGCGGGTCCATGGCCAGCAGCGCCGGTTCCACAAACGCAGAGACCTCGGCGAACCTTGTTTCAAGGGCCTGAACGCGATCCAGACGGGCTTTTATGTCCGCAGAATTGCGATCGGTTGAATAGAAGGCGTATGCATAAACGCTTAAAGATTCAATCTCTTTGCGAATGTCAAACGTCGTTTCAAGGCACGTCTTCATCGATGCGGCGTCAATCGTGCAAGTCTTGCTGACGGCATCGATGCTCTTTAATGCCGCGTCAGTCTTCAGATACGATGCTTCCCACGCCTGCTCCGACTGGTACATGTAATCCAGATTCCACAAGTGATCCTGCGGCACATCTTTTCTTGGCATGACCGCGGACGGTACAAAAACCCCTGGCGCAACTTCCGGCTTTTTCATATCTGGATTTCCCTCCGCAGGAACGGCTGCTTCATTTACGGCGACCGCGGCACCGGCCGGCGTTTCATCTGCCGACTTTTTTGAAGAACATGATGAAACGGTTACCAGCGCGACAAAAGCTGCCGCCACAACAAAGATTCCCTTCAGATTCATATAGAAACCTCTTCTCAAATGCCTTCAGGTAAGTCAACAGGACGCGGAATAGTAACACCGTACCAACAGTGACACAAAGGATGGAAACGCCGGTCAATCACGTTGACTGCACATCATTACTGGACGAACATCGCAATAATTGTGAAGGGAGCCAGAAATGAAACCAGTCCCATTTTCAAATGCCGCGTTCGGCGCGTCATCGAAGTGCATGGTCATTCTTGCACACCAGGACGACGAAGTGACTTTCGCCGGACTGCTGCAGCGGCTGCCGGCCAACACGCAGTTCCTGTGGACGACTAACGGCGACGGCCTTTCCGACGGGACCGGCCTTTCAGATAAGGACTACGCGGAAAAACGACGCCTTGAAACGATTGCGGCCATGAAAATCGCCGGCGTCGGTGAAGACAGGCTTCGATTTCTGGGACATTCAGAAAAGGAAATCTACGCGAAGATCGCGTCGCTGGACGATGAAGCGCCGAAGTTTTCGCAGGCAGACGTCATGTCATATTTTCGCGGCATCGCGAGTCAGGTGCGGGCCGAAGTGCTGGCTTTCAAACCGGACACCATAATTACTCACGCCTGGCAGGGCGGTCAGCCGGAACACGATTTGACCCATTACATGGCGGTCCGGGCAGCTTCACATCTAAAAAAGTGCCGGATTTTCGAAGTTCCGGAATATGAACTGGCTTTCAGTGTTTTTCTAAGGTTCCCGCCGTGGAGGCACGCGCCGGTGCACGAAATTCACCTGAACGCGTCCGAAATCGCGGTCAAGAGGGCCATGTTCAACTGTTACGAAACGCAGAAGGAAGGCATGACACTTTCTGTAATAATGATGAGCGTCGGGGACGTCGTCGAAAGGGCGGCGGCGCTGCTGTCAGGTCATGGGCGCCCGACTGAATCTTTCCCCTGCCGCGAACAGTTCGGGCCGGTACCTGCCGACCGCGACTACACAAAGTGCCCGCACCGCCTTGATCATCTTGAATACATAGGTGATGACTGGCAGGGCAGACCGATCTCGTTTCTGAAAATGATCGTTCCCATCGTTTGTGCAATCGAACGGTGATAAAATGCGGCGCAACCCGGACCTGTCGAAACAGGCCATTGGAGGATTATTGATGCGGAAACTTCGTAACACCATTATCTGTGTAACCCTGGCCATCGTGGCAATGACTGCCGTCGCATGCAGCAAGAAGGCTGCCGACAGCGCCGCCAGCGCGATTAAAGAAGAAGTCGGCTCGATCCCGATCCCTGCCGGCATCGTGGCGTTCGGCGGGGTCAAATCTCTGACCGACATTTCTAATGCCGCCGTTGATCTGGCCTCTTCCTTTAACAAGGGACTGGGGGCCATGCTGGGCGGTCAGGTCACTGCCCTGCTTCAAAGCAAAGTCATTGGAACCCGCAACATCACGTGGATGGACCCGGGAAAGGCCATGAAATTTGTTGTGCTGGATCCCAAGCTGTTTAACATCCCGATCGTCTTCATCGCCCCCGTTCTTTCGGAAGAAGGCCTGACGGCTGCACTTACGGATTCAAAGCCGGGTACTGACGGAAACGAACTTTCGTTCCAGGGTATCAACGGCCGCACGATGTACATGAACCGGATTGAAAAGAACGCCATCTTCACGATGGAAGCCGGTGCGTTTGCCGCCGCCAGTGAATTCATCAAGTCCGGCATTCTGAATTACCCGAACACCGAACTGATTGACATGCAGGGGTCTGCCGAAAACTTGAAGGCGATCATCAAGCCGTACGTCGAGTCCCAGAAGGCGGCAGTTAATCCGCAGAACCCGAAGCTTATGGATCTGCTCGTTGCGCAGCTTGAAAGCCTGTCGACAATTCTGGACCAGGCAAAAGCGGTCCGTGTCGTCCTGCGCTTTAACGGCACCGCCATGACGATCGAAGCATCGGGACTTGCCCTGGAAGGCACTGCAGCAGCTAAATTCGCCACCGACACAGCAAGCCGCAAGCTTACGCTTTTCAAGCGCATCCCTGCCGAGGGCTGGCTTGAATCTGCTTCCAGCCTTGACCCGTCCATGTTCAAGGGAATTTCCGCGAACGGTTTCGAGTCGATGGCAACCCTGGTACAGCTTACGCCCGAAGAAAAGGCCGCCTATGAAAAGCTGGTTGATGAGTCAATGGCAGCCCAGTCCGGCGAATCGGCCTTCTGGATCGGTCACGAAGGGAAATTCCCGTTCAAGGTTATCCAGATTTCAGGGATGAATGACGGGGAAAAAGGCCGGGCCAGCATCGAGAAGATTTACGACCTGCTTTTCAGCAGGATTGGAAAGCTTGCAGCATCGAAGATGCCCGCCGAAAACATGCCTGTTCTGGACTGGACTTCGCTTGATTCACTGCTGAGCTCGTCAAAAGGTTACATGGACACCAGGGGCGTCAAGGGCGAACTGAAGAAGGTCTCCACCAACGGCGTTGACATCAAGTCCCTTGATTTCTCTATTGATTCCGGAAAGTTCGCGGCCGACGATCCTGACCTTCTGAAATTCAAAGAAGTCATCGGCGAGAAGCTGTCGGCCGGTATCGGCTTCGACAAGTCCACCATGTTCATGTCACTTGGCCGCGATTCAGTTGGTGACATCGAAGCGCTCAGGAAGGGCGACAGCACAGGTTCCGCCAAGCTGTCTGCGCTGATTGCCGGCGCCGGTTACGACGTGGCGATGGCCCTGCGCCTGTCAGTCGTTGACGCCACACGCCTTGCAGCCGTAATCAATTCAAACGTTTCCACATCACTGCCCGGCCTGGCCACGACGACCACAAGACCCGACCTGGCCATCATTTTCGGTTCACGTGACGGCCGCGTCATTATCGGCAGCATCACGATCCCGACGGCCGGAATTGCGGCCCTGCTTACTCCGCCACCGCCGCCAGCTCCAGCCCCTGTCCAGCCGTAACAAAGCCGAATCCGAACACTGGTTAAATCGGCACCGGAACACAACATTCAGGCCATTATTCAAGCAACGGCGGGATTGACATATATCCCTTTTCGTTTCATATTTTAGCAGCGAGGGGATACTCCTCCCCCCGGAGGATCCTTTCGTTCTTTTCTCCCTCTGGAAGGCTTGCCTTCCCGACGACCCCGCGATGGTCGGGGGGAACCGTAACAAATGACGCTGCTGGACACCCCCCTGTTCGGCATTGTCGTTTCGGTGACCCCCGGCCATCAATACAACCGACAACACAGCCTGATACTACAACAGACCTGCAGACTTACAGACCTGCCGCGAACACCGTAAACAAATTGATATCGTTAATTAAGCGTATCCACCGGGCATGACAATGTAGCTGTATTGATTGATGAAAGCGCCAGATGAAGAACAGAATCGAGGCAGTTCCGGTCCTAGCGCTTGGAGTACTGGAAGCGCTTGCGGGCACCGGGCTGACCGTACTTCTTACGTTCCTTCGTGCGGGGGTCGCGAGTAAGGAAGCCGGCCTTCTTGACCGGGCCACGCCACTCTTCAACGTTCATCGCAGCCAGAACGCGCGCAATACCGTGACGAATGGCACCGGCCTGACCGGTCTCACCACCACCACGAACGGTGCAGCGAACATCAAACTGTCCCTCGTTGTTCAAAACAACGAAAGGCGTACGAACCAGAATCCGGTGATTCGGGCGGCAGAAATACTCATCGAGTTCCCGGCCGTTCACGGTGATCTTTCCGGTTCCGGGCAGCAGACGGACACGGGCGGCAGCTTCTTTGCGACGACCAGTGGCCCACATAACGTTGGCTTCAGCCATTTTACCCTCTTCAGATCTTCGAGATATCAAGTTTCTGCGGCATCTGGGCCTCGTGCGGATGTTCCAAGCCTTCGTAAACCTTAAGCTTGGTAAGCATCTGACGACCCAGGACCCCACGGGGAAGCATCCCCTTCACAGCATGGGTAAACACAACATTCGGCTTTTCATTCATCATGTCGCCATAATTGCGTTCACGAAGATGACCCATGTAACCTGTGTGCCACCTGAACATCTTCTGTTCAAGCTTACGACCGGTCAACACTATCTTCGCAGCATTAACGACAACGACGAAATCACCCGTATCGTCGTGAGGCGTATATGTTGGTTTATGTTTACCTCTGAGGATCATAGCGATTCTGGCAGCAACCCTTCCGAGGGTCATGCCATCAACATCAATTACGTACCAGGTACGATCAATGTCATTGCAAGCAAAGCTTCTAGTAGTCCGCATCATCGGTGACCTCGCCTTCCAAAGGACAGGGCGAATCTTGTAGCCGATTCAGGAAAGAAAGTCAAGAGATCCATGACTGGAAATATGAACAACATGCATCACAATTTGTCGGATTCCCCTGCTTCGCCGACCAGACCAAGGCCACGCAGCACGGAAATCGCGATATCAAACCTGTTAAACGGGGGCATAACATAAATACCGCCTGTTCTTTCCCGGAAAAATTCTGCAGCTTCACAGGCAATCCTGACGCCTTCCGCGCGGGCAGGCTCGCCGAAGCCGGCAGCCTTCATCCTTTCGCGAATAGCCGATGGAATCTGCATCCCGGGGACTTCGTGGTGCAGGAATTCTGCGTTCTTGAACGATGCCAGCGGAAGGATACCCATGACGATCGGGACATTAATTTCGGGAACCTGCCTGACGCGGTCCAGAAATTTTTCCATAACTTCGTTGTCAAACACCGGCTGCGTCATGACGTAGTCAGCGCCAGCTTCGACCTTCTTCGCAAGCCTTGAAATTTCACGGTCAAGATCGACGGCACCCGGTTCCGCCCCGCAACCTTTTACAAACGCCGTACCTTGAGTCATGCGCCTGCCTGAAGGCTCGACGCCGTGATTCAGGTTGCTGATAAGTTTCAATAACCCGATTGAATCAAGGTCATAAACGGTTGTCGCTTCGGGGTAGTCACCAAGTTTGGACGGATCGCCGGTGATAATCAGCAGGTTTTTCAGGCCAAGGGACCAGGCACCAAGCAGGTCCGACTGAAGGCCAAGAAGATTGCGATCCCTGCATGTGACGTGAAGCACCGGTTCAAGCCCGGAATCTTTCAGCGCAACTGCCATCGCCAGCGCCGACATCCTGACGGTCGCCCTGGGCCCGTCAGCAATGTTTACAAACCGCACACCGGCAGACCGCAACAGCGCAGCCCCGGCAAGCGCGCGGCTTGTATCCAGACCTGTCGGGGGATCAAGCTCAACGCTGACGACGTAACCTTCATCGACCGCCTTCCCGAAAGCAGACCTTTGCGCAAGCGGCGGCGGCGTAATCGTTGAAAGCTCGATCGGACATTCTTTGCGGGTTATCTGTTCAAATTCAATCCTGCCGCCACGAACCATCCGAATCTCGGCGGCAATCTGCCTGATATGTTCGGGGGTTGTACCGCAGCACCCGCCAAAAAGCTGAACGCCGCGGGCAATGTACCGCTTCGCGTACTCACCGAAGTATTCCGGCGTCGTCATATACATGACACGCCCTTCAATCATCCTGGGAAGACCGGCGTTAGGCTGAATAATGACAGGCAGGCCGTGACCGATCATGGCTTCGGCGACATCAAACAGTCCGGCAGGACCGACACCGCAGTTGGCGCCGATGATATCCGCGCCCAGTTCCTTCATGCGGCACGCCATCTCGGCCGGGGAAATGCCTTCACATAAATTGGCTTCGCATCCGGCACCATCGCTGGCGCCCGGCTCACTATGAAACATCAGCATTGAAACTATAGGGACCGACACGCGGCCCCTGATGGCCCGCATGATGATGTCCATTTCCAGCGGGTGCTTGATCGTTTCTAAAACGATCATGTCGGCACCGGCTTCGACCAGGGCTTCGGCCTGCTCGGCAAACGCTGAATCAAGCCGCCTGAGCTGAGCCGCATCATTAAGATCAGGGATCAGGCCTGAAGGACCGATTGAACCGGCGACAAGGGCGTTCTGACCTGCAACGTCACGGGCAATCTTTGTGCCTGCAGCGTTGATTTCCCGAACCTTTCCGGCAAGTCCATGCCCCGCCAGCCGCACCCCGTTAGCCCCGAAAGTATTGGTCGTAAGAACCATCGCACCGGCTGCAAGGTAGTCTGCATGGGCCTTTTCGACCATATCCGGGCGCGACACGTTCAACTCGTCAAAGTTGCGATTAATGAAGACTCCACGGCTGTAAAGCAGCGTCCCCATCGCGCCGTCAAACACAACCGGGCCTTTTTCCAGCAGTTCACCTATCGTCTGTCGCATAAACCGTCACCCGTAACTGTAAAGCCGCAGCGGATACCGCGAAGGATTGTAGCTTCTAAAGGGATTTCAGGCGAGAAGTAAGGCTGTTATTCGGCCGTAACATCCACAATATCAACGACATCGGCATCACTGCCACCGATGAAACTGTCCACAATCGGGTCGCCGAGCAGACCTGGGTCGGTGTCGACATCAGGGGTCACGACATCGTCTGGGGTCACAACATCGCCCGGGTCATCAATAATGTCGATCGGAGGTTCGCCCGCAAGCGGAATGCCCTGATCGACTTCGACAACATCAACAACGTCAGCAGTCTGAATATCCTGATTCCAGTCGTTGATGTCGTAATATGGAACGCCACCGGTAATATTCTGATCAGTTCCGGTGTCTTCATTAACCTGAGTTTCATCAACCCAGCCGTCCAGCGCAATAACGCCCGGCGTACTGGTTTCTTCTTCGCAACCGGTCGTGCCGCCAATTATCAAAGCACTGCCACCGACCAGGACAGACCATTTGCCGGCCTTCATAGCCAGATCAAGAACGCTCGGATACGAACGTTCCCGGTGTGAAGCAGGCTTGGTGACTTTCTTCTTCATGACAAAAACCCCTCGGCTACACATGTATTCTAACGATTCAAGATGGTTAAATGCAATTGATTAAGGCGCGACAGGCTATCTGACCAGCTCGTAAACGGTGTCGGCAGTCTCGATCTTCACGGCCTTCCCTGCGGCAGTCTGCCAGATGTCGAAATCGCCACATGACCCGCCAACCTTCCAGTGATGCATCTCGACCGGCTGTTCGGCCGCTGCGGCTTCTTCAACTGCCCCTTCCGCACCTTCGACAACCGGCTTAGCGGCGACCGGTTTCGGCAACACAACCTTTTCAGTTCCAACCAGTTTGACACTGGCTTCGCCGATCTTGTCCATCTCGGCACCTACGCAACTGACCGTTCTTTCAGGCTGATCCTTCTTCAGCAACAGCGCCGCCAGATAAGGCTGATCGCGTTCGATCACATAAACCGGCTTCTGCTTTCCAAGAACAACAAGCTTTGCGTTTGATTCACCAACTGCAAAACGCTTTTTGAAGTCCTTCCCGAACTTGAAGATGACCCAGTTATGAGTGTTGCTGCCGACTTCCTTCCACCTTTTGTACTTGTTCATGGTGGCATCGGACGCAAGCTCGCCGTACGACCGGACCAGCGGCTTCATGCCCTTCTTACTTTCAACGGCCTTTGCGCCTTTATAGAACGCCGACGAGGCAAAAATACCTTCCTCACGTTCGACATGACTGCATTCCATAAGGCCGAGCGTCTTTCCCGCCTTATCACGGACGACGTACTTCGTCAGCGTCTCGGCACCGGCCGTTACCGGCAGAACAAAAGCCAGTCCCATCGCAAAAGCCAACACCGATTTCAGAACAGAAAACTTAAACCGCAAGGCCGTAACCATAACTAATCTCCAGAAGCAGTCGCCGCAGATAACAACGGGACAGACCGACAGCCGCAATACAAACATGGCGGCAATTTCATGCAGATAATAGTGTAAATCGGAGGGGCAGGCCAACTTCGCGGAAATCGATTACAAGGTGCGACCGGTCGATCAGGCTTTTGCCTTCTTGATGGCTTCGACCAGCTCGGGCACCAGCTTGAACGCATCACCAACCAGGCAGTAATCGGCAATCGAGAAAACCGGGGCTTCTTCGTCCTTGTTGATCGCGACGATGACCTTGGAATTCTTCATACCGGCAAGATGCTGGATGGCGCCGGAAAGCCCGATGGCGAAGTACAGGGTCGGCGCAACTGCCTTACCTGTCTGGCCGACCTGAAGGTCGTTCGGGGCGATTCCGTTGTCGATGACTGCGCGGGTTGCACCGATTGCGGCGCCAAGCAGGTCGGCAAGCGGGTTCAGCGTGTTCCAGAAACCATCCTTGTCCCTCAGACCGCGGCCGCCGGAGATGACGACATCGGCTTCGGCAAGGTCAGGCCTTTCGGAAACGGTCGGCGCGAAGCTGACAAACCTGGTCCTGCACGTACCGTCAACGGTCACAGCCGTGTTGACAACCGGCGAAGCGGCTGCGCCGGCGACCGGGGCGGCAAATTCAGTTCCACGAACGCAGATAACTGCCTTTTTCGTCGTGACGCGCACTGCGCCGATTACGTTTCCGGCCCACATCGGGCGGCTGAACGTAATGCTGTCGCCGTTGCCATCGATGCCGACGGCTTCACTGACCATGCCTGCGCCGACGCTGGCTGCGACTCTGGGAAGAACGTCGCGTGACCACGTCGAAGAAACTGCCACAAGGTAGTCTGCATCGACAGTTCCCATCAGGGAAACAATGGCCTTCGACCACGGACACGCCAGCGGGTGTGCCAGGCCGGCATCGTCAACCACATGAACCTTCGCTGCGCCATAACCGGTCAATTCCTGACCGACAGGTGCAATACCATTTCCCAGAACGGCTATCTCAAACTGACGGCCGGTCCTGGTCGCAAGATCACGGGCAAAGGTCACGCCAGACAGAGATGCCTTGCGGAGCTTGCCATTAAAAGTCTCTACCAGTACGAGGATGCTGCCCATCGTAAACTCCTTTCCGGCTATGTATTAAAGTACCTTGGCTTCATTTTTAAGAAGTTCGACAAGTTCGTCGACGCTTCCAACCCTGCGACCACCGGCACGTCCGGCCGGGGCGCTGTAACCGACAGTCTGAACCTTCAGTGCTGTATCAACGCCGAGATCCCCGGCGGTCAGCTCTTCAACAGGCTTTTTCTTCGACTTCAAGACGTCCGGCAGTTTCGGCAGGCGGGGCTCATTAAGCCGCAGATCGGCCGTTATCAGCGCGGGAAGCGTAAGTTCAAGCGTTTCCATGCCGCCGTCAACGTCGCGTTCGACAGTCACTTTCGTGCCATCAACCGTAACCTTTGACGCAAAACATGCCTGCGGCAGTCCGGCGTACTGGGCCACAAGCTGACCGACCTGATTCGAGTCGCCGTCAACAGCCTGCTTACCAAGAATGAACAGGTCCCCGGCTTCCTTCGCAAAAATCTTTGCGAGAATTCTGGCCGTAAGGTCGGAATCAAGCTCGACATCGGACAACTTCACGTGGACACCGCGGTCAGCACCCATCGCAAGTGCGCCGCGAAGGCTCTTCTGGGCCTCTTCGTCGCCGATCGTGATTGCCACGATTTCCCCGCCGTGCTTTTCCTTCAGAACAACCGCTTCTTCGATGGCGTTTTCACAGAATGGATTGAGCTTGTATTCAAGCCCGGCAGTTTCAATGCCGGTTCCATCCGCGCGAACCCTGATGCGGGCATCCGGATCTGTGACTCGTTTTGCTGTTACTAATATCTTCACAATGCCTCCTGAGATAAGTGGGGCTTCCAATAACGCCCCCAAAAAACCACAATAGCAACCGGAAACGTTCACCGTTGAACATATAACGTGTAACTATATTGCGTAATTCCAGTTTGGAAAGAGGAAATTTTGAGTTTGTATAAAAATTCACAAGTAACCCCTTCATTGATTTTTCTTGTTGTTGTGATGTCGGCATGTTCAGGTGCAGAGCCGTCAAACGACGCGGATTTTCAAGATGTTCAGGCTGGCGACGTGGCCGCCGACCTGACTGCAGGCGACACGGGCGACAACGATGCTGACGGGTCGGGCAGCGAAGCTGTGACGGCTGATACAGATGGGGAAGACGGCGGCGACATATCGACCGACGACGCACTGACCGACACCGTTGATCGCGACCAGACAACCGATGCCGAAGCCGGCGACGAAGGCGCTGACATCGACATGACGACGGACTCGGACCTTGACGGCGTCCCGGACTATCTTGAAAAAGAACTGGGTACCGACCCGCACAATCCCGATTCCGACTTTGACGGCATTTCAGACGGCGACGAACTGGAAGACGGCACCGGACCGGCAGATCCGTCCAGCGCCAGGGCATGGCATCCCGAACTGAACACGCATCCCAGGTTATTTTTTGATGCGACCGATATCCCCGCAATTCAGGCGAAATTCACATCACCCAACGCTGCGATGGCGACTCTGATTTCACGAATCAGGGCTTACGCCGGATCAACACTGCCGACGCATCCAGAGGGCGGCTTTGACATCTACATCGGGCAGAGGCGTGGCGAAATCGCGGAAAACGCGGCATTCCTGGCGCTGATCGAAGAAGACACGGCCATGCTGAACAAGGCTGTGACAGCTTTTGTTGAAGGATACGTGGACCCGAAGACGGCCAATCTGGCGATGGATTCAGATTTTGACCTGGGCGAGTCCGAGGCACTTATCGCGTTCTGTTCGGCGTGGGACTACCTGGCCGGCAACCCTGCCGCAGATGCCGAAACGATCGCCGCCGTCCGCGCAGCCCTGCAGACCAGAATTGATAACTTCAGATATATGGTTCACGAAGAAGGTCCGCTGTTCCTGATGATGCTGTTTGCCCGCAACAACCACGTCCTGAAAGTCTGGTCGTCGTTCGGGCTTTGCGCAATGGCACTGAACGACCGGCCCACTGCGGCATCAGACCTGTCAGAAGCGATGACCGGCATCGACTACGTATTCAACGGCATGCAGGCCAGCCCGGATGGCGGGGTAGCCGAGGGATATCATTACCTTACGTACGGTTCAGACACCTATCTGCCTTTGTATTTCGCATGGCACCGGTGGGCTGACGGCGCGGCGTTTCCATTCAAAGCGATTTCAACGATTCAGCCTGACAATCCGGTGGCCGACAGGGTGGTGGAAATTCCTGATTTCGTTACAAATCAGACGACGCGAAACACCTACAGACTGGCCCTTGAATCGGTGACCCCGAACGGCACATGTCCCCCGGTTGACGACTCGAACGGCACCGGTCAGAACGGCGCAATGCTGGCGAATCTGTTCGAAGACCC
>CAZFVA010000002.1:88043-108802 GCA_964522105.1 uncultured Anaeromyxobacteraceae bacterium | reverse complement strand
ACTCGAACGGCACCGGTCAGAACGGCGCAATGCTGGCGAATCTGTTCGAAGACCCGGACTTCCTGTGGCAGTGGTACAAACCGGCCGTCGGACTCTATTCGTCAAACATGAACCCGCTTACGCTGGTGGCGTATGACGGGGCGGAAGGCCCTGCGCAACCAGATGCAGCGCTTGATTTCGTCAAGTACGATGCCGGAATGGCAGTGTTCCGTCAGGACTGGTCCGAACAAAGTCTGTACCTGTACCTTTCGGGCGAACACGACGCGATGAGGGTTAACGGACTTGGTCATGAACACCCTGATGAGCTCAGTTTTCTGGTGCAGGCGTTCGGCAGACCTTTAATAATTGACGCTGGTTACATCAACTTTGTAAACCACGCGTATGTTTTCAGACCGAAGGACCACAACACCATTTTAGTTGACGGCAACGGATCGCCGTTCGGCGACCTTGCCGAACAGGGACTTTCGGTAGGTACGGACGCATACCTGAGCTGCATCGAGACGTGGGAAGACCTGTCGTGGGCCAGCGTTTCGACGGCGTACGAAGACGTGGAACTTCAGCGCAGGATAGTCAGAGTCGAGCAGGACTTCTTCATTGTCGAGGACCGGCTGGCGGCGGCTGACGCCCATGAATACACGTTCCTGTTAAATGGAATGGGCGGCGGGACTACGCCGGATTCAACTTTCGAACTGAAGACTGACGGCGCCGTCTGGACCAATGGAACTCCGGCGGTCAGGGCAATCGTCGTTCCGCTTTCGGGGACGGCCGCAACGTCATCGGCACTTGAAGAACACAATTCCCCGTCATGGGGCCAGTGGCTGATGCACGAACGGCTGGCAGTGAAAGCTACGATGGAACCTGACGCTGCCGGATTTG
This sequence comes from uncultured Anaeromyxobacteraceae bacterium, assembly GCA_964522105.1. Lineage (GTDB taxonomy): Bacteria > Myxococcota_A > UBA9042 > DTJE01 > DTJE01 > JAGOFO01. The sequence goes on along the minus strand of CAZFVA010000002.1, from coordinate 107,926 downwards.
TGTCGGTTGTGCTACCTGCACCGACGATGGCCGACTTGCAGACAGTGCAGACTTTCAGTCTTGCCGACGGAGTTGCCGGCATGGTTGTCACGACCAGGGGCGGGACGCCATATATAATAATTTCAGCAGCTTACGACTTCACAGCGACCGGTGATCAGGCTGAAATCGCGGGCGAGATTATCGGTTTTTGCAAGAAGGGACTTACAATCATCAGGGCAACTACTGAAACGCGACAGGGTGGTCGCGTCAGCATCGACCACTGGATTCAGCCTGCGACCGGCAGTGATGACTGCGCCACGGGAACTAAGTAATGACGGCGACACCGAAAACGAAAAAAGCACCAAAAATAATGCCGGTCGGAATCACCGTCGGTGACCCGGCCGGGGTCGGCCCGGAAGTCCTGCTGAAGGCGCTGCTGACAATCATCAGGGAAGACGGACGGGACTACCATATAGATAAAAGCGGCTTAAGCTTCAGACTTTTCGGACCTGCACCAGTTCTGGACGGAATCGTCGGCGCGATTGGCGCCACGGCATGTGGAAATTCAACGGTCGTGATCGACATCGTGGCAACAACGCCGGACATGGCTGGAATCACGCCGGGCAAGTATTCGCCGGAGTCAGGAGCGGCGGCACTTGCGGCCCTGACCGCAGCAACCGCGCAGCTTGCCAAAGGGAAACTGAAATCCCTTGTTACCGGCCCGATTTCAAAACAGGCGTTTACCGATGCAGGCCTTAACTACCCGGGACAGACTGAATTCATTGCAGAAAAGACCGGGTGCACACAGTTCGCGATGATGCTTGGCGGACCGAAGCTGAAGGTCGCGCTTGTCACGACGCATCTGGCCGTACGCGACATCGCCGACGCAATAACGCAGGAAGGCATCTTTGGGAAAATTACTGTCTGTGACGCCTTCCTGAAAGACCACATGGGCATCGCGGCACCGAAAATCGCCGTGACTGCCTTAAATCCCCACTGCGGCGACAACGGCAAATTCGGTGACGAAGAAGCACGCATCATCGCCCCGGCCATCGCCGCTGCCCGCGCCACCGGCATCAACGCAATCGGCCCGCTTTCAGCCGACACCGTCTTCAAAAATGCGTTCGACGGTCAATACGACATGGTGCTGGCCATGTACCACGACCAGGGCCTCGGCCCGCTGAAACTGGTCCACTTCAACGACGCCATAAACATCACGATGGGCCTGTCCCGCATCCGCTGCTCGCCCGACCACGGCCCGGCCTTCGACATCGCCGGCCACGGTACCGCCGACCCGACAAGCATGCTGACTGCGATTGTTTTTGCTGCCGGAAGGAAGGGGTTGTAGGCACGACTTTCCTTGCGTTCCAGTCAACCCACTGGGCTCCACATCACTCCAAAACAACTATGTTCCAGGGATAGAAAGTCAATCCGGTTTCGGAAACCCTTGGCTTCGGAAACGAGAAATTTTTACCTGACGGCCTTTCGGTCCCGCTCGTAAAAAGCATGAAGTGGCTCGGCAGCTTTGCGCCGCCTTTACCCGCAGCAGGTAAAAGTTGGTAATACAGTTCGGTAAGTCCAACAATTACGCGGCCAGAGCGATCAAAGCCATACATAAAATAGCAGGGACCGTTGTCCAGTTGATTGGAAATTATACTGACCACTTTCACATATTGACTCTGTGTGGCTGATTCAGGCGATGGACATACAACCGACCCATCATCAATGTCTTTGCAGTCAGCAACCCCGAACGAGCAGAACTCACACGTCCCCGGGGCATCGTTCACCACAGCGATGCTGATCATTGAGGATTCCTGAGAGGAAATCAAAGGCCAGCTATCGAGTACCAAACCCAGGTCACAAGGCACGTTTTCGTTGGCCGAATGCCACGAACCTGACACTGGAACGACGACCTTGTCACTGAAATCACCAATGCTGTAATGAACGACCATTTCAACCGCGCGACTGGAAACTCCACCAGGGATCGGTTCCGGTGGCATTTCGACCTGGATCGTGAAAGTCCCGCCAGTCGGAACCTGGCCCGGCGTCAATGGAACTTTGGACAACTTGAAGTACAGCGTGTCCAGAACAATGGAATCTACCGTCATTAACTTACCGGAACAATTCGAGAAAACGATGCTAATGTAATGCGCCGTACCTTTAATGACGCTCCCGAAATCCGCCGCCGTCGGCCGAGCCACCAGATCCTCAACACCTACGCAGGTTTCCTTTCCCGTGTCGACAACGGCATCCTTTAGGCCAGCATTGTCGATGGTTCCATTTCCATCAACAACTACAACATCTCGCACATCCGACTGCGAGTCTGCAACCACGCTGTCTGGACCTTGAACAGCAGCCTTTGAGCCGCAGCCTGCTGTATTTACCAGCAAGACACACGCCACCAGAAAAAAAACAGAGGCCTGCCAGTTTGTGCACAAAATTGACTTCACTCCGTTCTCCTTACTGCATATCCCAGGATACGGGGACTTCATCGTCCAACTCAGGCGACTCGATGTAACCGTCATGGCTCAGTGCATAGTACGGATCCTGCCTCAAATCCAACAATTCAGAGACTTCATCATCAGCAACAAAATAGTTAGACGACATTGCTGACGAAGCAAGCCCGCTCGAGTAAACAAAGAAGAATGACCTTCGGGTTCCCCGGTCAGCTAAGGGTACCAGACTAATCAAACTGTTGTATGCCCCTGCCATAACAATCCCGCTCTCAGGCTCTGGATCCTCCGGATCGTATATACAATTGTCGGTGAATATCTGAGCACGCGTTCCAGCATACACACCCATGAGGTCCGAAGGAAGGAACGAAAGGAACTGCGGACCCGTGATATCGGCAAAGGCTCCGTACCCGTCAGACCTGAAAAGATTCAACATCGGGTACAAACAGTCATTGCCGTAAGGAGGTTGTGACGGGATACAATCTTCCAGAACCCTGTAGTAAGAGACGAGGAACAGAGTCTTGATGCTGCCAGTTGGTGACGTCCATTTCGAAACCACAATGTCTGGATTCAACGTATAGTAGCCATTGTCTTCTTCAATAAGATTGACTACTCCATATGAGGTTCCGAAAAAGTTGAAAGACTGATAATACGCGTGACTCTGCGCTCTTGCTCCCCAAGCCTCGGAATATTCATCCCAAGCCAGGAAGACTGTGTTTTCGGAAGCAGCAATTCTGACTTCACCGATCGACGTGGCGGATGAAGCCGGAATGGACCTGACAACCCAACCCGACGGCGACATCGCGACCAGACCATTAGAACCAAAGCCATACACCTGATACTTTACCTTGAAGTATCCGCCCGAAGCTTCAAGCCAACCCACCGCGACGAAATAGTTGTTGCCATATCTCTTAAACGAATCCACGGTAACGCCAAGAATCTGCCTGCTTTTATATCCACCGTCCGCAAGAACCGGTGCTACTAGAACTGACCCGTCCGGGTTTAGCACCGTTAGTCCAGGGGTTTCATTAGTAAGGCATGTCTGAGCGAAGGCTACAGCAACAGCTTGGTTGTCTGGAATATTATCGGCAGCGACCGCCGTCCTGGCTGAATTACTGCAACTCTGGTCAACAAACACGGGACTAGCCGTCAATGGCAATTGCAGATTGTCATCAAATACCCTTTTGTATATTTCGTTGGGCGGAGTAAGACCTGTGACCTTCTGCCAAACGGAAACCCAACGATTTCCCGACGGACCATTTGTTACACCAATTTCAAACTGCCTTTTTGAGTAACTGGTTGTAGCATCGATTTCAACAGTCCCTTCAGCATTGTGAGTCCCGCCGTCAAAGACATAGGAGCGAACCTGGCCGGTAGAAAAGCGTGAAATACCAATAGAATAAAGATCACCACCTACGGGATACGAAGAGTCAAACGTAAGGGAAATTCCACCATATGAACCAGTTCCTGAAACAAGCCGATCCACAAGCACTCTAGGACAATCAGCCAACCCTTCAGAAGCACTTAGAACCAACAGTATTCCGCAGAACGAGATCAGGGAAACGATTTGACGGCTGAGCATTGCAGCCTCCAACAGAAATAGATTACCTTGATTTTCGCTTTTTTTTTTCCGACAAAGTCAACCTATTAGGTATTCTAGACGTAAATTATCATCCATAAACTTTTTTATACTCTGAATTGACGAAATGAGCGGCGACAACGGCAAATTCGGTGACGAAGAAGCGCGCATCATCGCCCCGGCCATCGCGGCTGCGCGGGCCACCGGCATCAACGCAATCGGTCCGCTTTCGGCCGACACCGTCTTCAAAAACGCGTTCGACGGCGAGTACGACATGGTGCTGGCGATGTACCACGACCAGGGCCTCGGCCCGCTGAAACTGGTCCACTTCAACGACGCCATAAACATCACGATGGGCCTGTCCCGCATCCGCTGCTCGCCCGACCACGGCCCGGCCTTCGACATCGCAGGCCACGGCACCGCCGACCCGACAAGCATGCTGAACGCGATTCTGTTTGCGGCAGGACGTGGCGGCCTGTAGTCAGATTAAGTTAATAAAATCGGCCTTTTCCATCTTCAATACCACTTGACTGCCGCAACAACGCCACCGATACTCGGGTTGATCTTGAAAAACCGATGCGGGCCCGGGCTACGGCCCCGAAAAGGAGTGTGCATGATGCGCGTGTTCCGAATGATATTGCCGGCTGTCTTTGTGTCGCTTTTAATACTGGTTACAACAGGTTGTTCAGGCACCAACAACAACCCTGACCTGCCTGACATCGTGGCCGACACCGGGACTGACGACACGAATACGGGCGACACCGTAACCGACGTTCCAGCCGATGTGCCCGCGAAGCCGGACATCCAACTGCACACGATCACGTCGGCGACCCCGATGGTAAACTCTGCGCTGCTTAAGAAAGCCCACACCGGATGGGAACGACCGGACTGCGGCACTTGCCACGTCCCGACCCACGGCGGGTCGCGCCCCAACCAGTGCGCGGTCTGTCACGGTTCCAACGGTGCCGGCAACCAACCGATCGGCCACGCAAAAGCCGACTGCGCCACGTGCCACTCCAATATCCACGCGGCCGTGGCCGAACCATTTGAAGGCCCGGGCGACTGCGCGGCATGCCACCGGTTCCAGAATATGGACATATGCCCTTCGGTCGAGACGTTTGACGCCGTCGTCATCGGCGCAGGCGGCGGTGGTCTGGGCGCGGCGGCAAGACTGGCCCGTGAAGGCATGAAAGTCGCCCTTGTCGAACGGCACAACAAGGTCGGCGGCTACATGACAAACTTCCAGCGCGGCGACTACCGGTTCGAAATCTCGCTGCACGCGATGGGCGGATTCGATGCGGACTACCAGGGCTCACGGAAGATGTTTGAAAAACTGGGCATAATGGACCAACTGATTCCGGTCAAGGCCGACGCGATGTACCGGACTTTCTATCCGGATGGCGAAACGTTTGAAACGCCGGACGGCCTGATGGCGTATCGCGACAAGTTGATAGCGCAGTTCCCGGCCGAAGAAGCCGGTATCACAAGGCTGTTCGCGGAAGTACCCGAAATGACAGGAGTACTGGACGCCTACCTGGCCGGGGACGACGTATTCAACGAATACATGAAAGAGCATGGTGAAGCCGTAGGCCGGTTCATGGAATGGGCGTATGGTCCGCTGGGCGACGCGATCCGCGGCTACATTTCCGACCCGAAGCTGTTCGCGATTCTGACTCAGTTGTCGTCTTACGTCGGCGTCGAACCCGACAACTTGTCTGCGCTGTATTTCTTCATGATGTGGAACAGTTACCACATGGGCGGCTTCTACAATTTCGTCGGCGGATCACAGTCAATCTCGGACGCACTGGCCGGGGAAATCGAAACCAACGGCGGTCGCATCTTTCTTGGCTTGAAGGCGACGGCCATCGTGACGAAGGATGGAAAGGCGACCGAGGTGCAGACCGATGGCGGGCCGTGCCTGCGGGCTGACTGGTTCGTATCAAACGCTAACCCGCGACAGACCGTCGAGCTGATTGGCCGGGCCAACCTGGCCGAAACGTACACGGCCGGTATCGACGCAATGGTACCTGGCATGCCCATCGTCGTCGTGTACCTTGGCACCGACCGTGATTACACGCCCGAATTCGACGGGGTCCACGAATTCCTGATTCAGGACACATGGGACACTACCAAAGTGTTCGACTCGGTGGAAAATTGTGACCCGTCCAAGTCCATTCTGCTTGTTGAAAACACGTCGGTTGTGGACGCAACAGCGGCACCTGCAGGCCACAACACAATCAGCATAACAGGCACTATCGGGGACGCCTGCAACGACTACTGGAAATCGGGCGACCGCAGCGCATTCAAAGATTACAAGGACGTCGTGGCCCGGGCGTTCATCGAACGGACGGAAAAAATCCTGCCCGACCTTGCCAGTCACGTGGAAGTGTATGAGGTCGCGGCACCGCAGACGCTTGAAGCGTTCACGCTGAATCCACGCGGCACCATCTACGGCTGGCACCAGAACCCTGAACAGAGCCTGCGGCAGCGTCTTCCACAGGAAGTCCCGGGGATATCAAACCTTTTCCTTGCGGGTGCCTGGACGTTCCCTGGCTGCGGTCAGTCTTCAGTCATCAACAGTGGCGTCATGGCCGCCGACAAGATCCTGCAGGCAGCAGCCTCGGCCGCCGCGAAGTAGCTGTTCACCGACCAATGATTTAGTAAGAATTGGATTGTATTTTTACCAAACCGATGTAAGAATTGGATTGTATTTTTACAGAAAGACCTCGCGATGAAACGAACAATCGAAGCTCAACTGCTTGAATGGAAAGACAGTTCGTCGCGCAAGCCACTGATCTTGCGTGGCGCACGACAGATCGGCAAGACATACACCGTCCGGCAGTTCGGACGTCAGCACTTCACCCGCCTTGCCATGATTGATCTGGAACGTGATGCTGCCATGCGAACCATCTTCGATGGATCGCTGGCCGCCGACGCGATTGTCCGCCAGATAGAAGCCGTTACAAACGTCAGCCTTTCCGGTGGCGACGCGCTGCTTTTCATTGACGAAATACAAGCTGCACCCCGCGCCATCACTGCCCTGCGTTATCTTTACGAAGAACGCCCGGATATCCCGGTCATAGCTGCCGGATCGGCGCTTGAATTCGCCCTTGGCGACATATCATTCCCGGTGGGGCGCGTCAGTTTCATGTGGATGCGGCCGATGACCTTTCGCGAATTTCTTCTGGCAAACGACCTTGACCTGCTTGCGGACAATCTGCCTAAACTAGGCGAGCCTCACTCCGGTTCACTGGCTGTCCATGAAAAAATCATGGGCGAGTTGAAAAAGTATCTGCTTGTCGGTGGCATGCCCGAAGCGGTACTGCGTTTTGTCGAAAAGGGGTCTTTTGCAGCGGCGGCGGCTGTTCATGCGGACCTTGCCGCATCGCTTGCCGGTTCGCTTTCCAGATACCGCGTCCGAATCGATCCTGACAGCATTGAACACGTCTTCCGCCAACTTCCACGTGCCGTAGGCTCGCAGGTCAGCTTCACCCACCTGGACCCCGACAGGCGCGTTGAAAAAACAAAAGCTTCAATACAGGCATTGACCAAAGCCCTGCTGGTTTATCCGGTACACGCCGTTGACGCACAAGGGTTGCCTCTGGGCGCAGGCATCTCGGAAAAGCGGTTCAAGCCGCTGTTCCTGGACGTCGGGCTGTTACAGCACATACTTGGGGTCAATCCGGGCGAGGTCCTGGCGACCCGTGACATCGGGTCCATACACCGGGGTGCGGTCGCCGAGCAGTTCGTCGGTCAGGAACTTCTGGCAGCGGGCGGCAGCGAAAATGGAAATCTGTACTACTGGTCCAGGGCCGACAAGCGTGGCAACGCCGAAGTTGACTATCTGGTATCGCGCGGCGGAACAGTGTACCCGCTGGAAGTCAAAAGCGGTGCGGCAGGACGCATGCGAAGTGCCCATCTGTTCCTTACTGAACATCCCGCATCACCTTTCGCCATCGCATATTCACCGGTCGCGCATGAAAAGCGTCTGGATGGCGGCATCCTTTTCGCCCCGATCTACACTCAATTTGATGATTCCGGGCGGGTGACCGCCTGACAGTAAAACCGTAGTATGAAACTATACAACAGACCAAATAGCGCCATAACCATTTAACATCAAAGATATTTTCACCATTTTATTGACTTGATTTTCCGGTTCACTGAAGCTTGTTCCAACCCGACAAACCCGGGGCTTCATTTCAAGGAGGCAATGAATGGACGCCATTATGCTGGCCCGACTGCAGTTCGCGATGACAATCGGGTTCCACTTCCTGTTCCCGCCAATTTCGATCGGACTGGCCTGGCTGCTGGTCCTGATTGAATTCAAAGGCTGGCGCTGCGCGGACGATGTATGGGTCCGCATGGGCAAGTTCTTCGGAAAGCTTTTCGCCCTGACCTTCGCGGTCGGCGTCGCCACCGGCATCGTAATGGAGTTCCAGTTCGGCACGAACTGGGCGTCGTATTCACGGTTTGTCGGTGACATCTTCGGCGCACCGCTGGCTGCTGAAGGCGTCTTCGCCTTCTTCCTGGAATCAAGCTTTCTTGGTCTTTACCTGTTCGGCCGCGGCCGCGTAAGTAAAGGCGTACACTGGTTTTCCATCCTGATGGTCGCTGTCGGCGCAACGATTTCAGCTTTCTGGATTCTGGTAGCCAACAGTTGGCAGCAGACACCGGCCGGCTTTGAAGTCATCAACGGCCGTGCCGTCCTGACCAGCTTCACCGATGCCGTTTTCAATCCGTCGATGTGGGTCCGTTTCTTCCACACGATGACTGCCGCCCTGATTACCGGGAGCTTCTTCGTGGCAGGCGTTTCTGCATGGCGCCTGATCAAGCATAAAGAAGACGCGATCAGCCAACGCGCCCTGAAAGTGGCCGTAGTTGCAGGTTTTATTTTCGCAATCCTGGCGGCCTACCCCACGGGTGACTGGCACGGACGGCAGGTCGCCCGAACACAGCCGGAAAAATTTGCTGCAGTGGAAGGACTTTACAAGACGCAGAAAGGCGCACCACTGGTCGTTTTCGGAATTCCACTTTCGAATCCACCCCGCATTGCCGCAGCCCTCGAAATCCCGAAGGGCGCAAGCTGGCTGGCCTTCGGTGACGCCAACGCCGAGGTAAAAGGCATCGACGCGTTCCCGGCCGGCGACACACCGCCCCTGGCCTTAACCTTCATATCTTTCCACAGCATGGTATGGCTTGGCATTCTGTTCCTGGGCGTCACGGCGCTCGGCCTGCTGCTGATGTGGCGACGCCGTCTGGAAACAACTCGCTGGTACCTGTGGATGGTACTGCTGGTCAGCCCTCTGACACTTGCGGCCAGCCAGCTCGGCTGGATCACCGCCGAAGTCGGACGTCAGCCGTGGTCGGTTTACGGCCTTCTGCGTACATCCGATTCTGTTTCAGTGACCGTCGGCGTCCCCGAGCTGTGGTTCAGCATCGCCCTGATCGGGTTCATGTACATACTGCTTGGCGGCCTGTACGTGTTCACGCTGGTACGTGAAGTCAACCGCGGGCCCGAAAAGGCCGGGGAGGTGGCATAATGGACCTGCAATTTCTTCAAATAACGTGGTTTATCCTGTACTTCGTGCTGATCGCCGGATACGCGATTTTAGACGGTTTTGACCTTGGCGTCGGTGCGCTGTCGCTGTTTGCCCGCGATGCCCGTGAACGCGGCCAGCACATGGATTCAATAGCCCCGGTCTGGGACGGCAACGAAGTCTGGCTGCTGACGGCCGGTGGTGCCCTGTTCGCGGCCTTCCCCTCCGTCTATGCGACCGTGTTCAGCGGCTTTTATCTGGCGTTGATGCTGCTGCTTGTCGCCCTGATCTGGCGCGCCGTATCGTTTGAATTCCGCAACAAAATTGAATCTCCCCGCTGGATTCGCGCATGGGACTGGGCTTTCGGCATCGGCAGCGTGCTTCCGGCCATCCTGTTCGGCGTGGCGGTCGGCAACATCCTGCGTGGCGTCCCGATTTCGGCCAACGGCGAATTCGCCGGGACGTTCCTCGGGCTGCTGAACCCGTACTCGGTTCTGGTCGGCGTGCTGAGCCTGGTCATGTTCCTGACGCACGGCGCTCTTTATCTGGTACTGAAGACTGAAGGCGACCTGCAGGCCAGGATGGAACGTTGGGCACCTGCTTTGTGGATAGGCTGGGTCGTGCTTTACGTGGCCGCTACAGTGGTGTCGCTGATCGTGTCGCCGTTCCTGTTTGCCGGCATTCTGAAAAACCCGGTCTTCTGGGTACTGTTCCCGATCATGATGGCATCGCTCGTTTTAATTCCGGTCCTGCTGAAGTCCGGCCGCCACCTGCTGGCGTTTCTGGCTTCATGTGTCGCCATCATGACCCAGATCGGCCTGGCCGCAACCAGCCTGTTTCCGAAGCTGGTTCCGGCGCTCGGTAACCCTGAACGCACGATGACTATCTACAACGCGGCGTCATCCCAGAAAACGCTGACCACGATGCTGGTCATCGCCCTGATCGGCGTGCCAATCGTCATCACCTACACGTTCTTCATTTACCGCGTATTCAAAGGCAAAGTCCGCCCCGGCGAGCTGTACAGCAATCACTGACGGCTATTTATTCGGGTCCGATAATCGGGCATCCGAAAACTCTGCGAAATAACGCCATACCGATTCACGCAGGTCCGGGACAACGTGCGGTTCAATCGCCCGGACGCACAGGCGCACACCGGCAAGCAAGGTCTCGTCCGTGGCCGGCCGGTCAAGAACATCCTGGAAAGACAGCCACATCGTGCTTAACAGCCACACAGCCAGATTAACATCGACTGCGGCTGTCTGGTCGGAATCAAGCAACACCCCGCGCAACTGACATCCGGATATGAACATATCAACGCGTTGCCGCCTTTCTTCAAACACGGCCGAATGTATGTCCTTAAGACCGGGGTCCTCGCGCCACAACGAATGGAAATCCCGGTAGAAATAGCGATATTTCAGCTCGATTTGAAGGCCGTAGTACCACAGATCAATCAATCGCAAAATACCTGATTCACCCGGAACAATACCGATCCACAGCGGAGCGTGTTCCACGACCAGAGCTTCGAAATGCGCCCTGACGATGTCCCGACGACTGTGAAAATGATAATGCAGATTACCTGGACTCATATGAAGCGCGGCAGCAATGTGGTTGGTCGAAACCCTTGTCGCGCCTTCTTCGTTGAACATGACCCGGGCCATTTCCAGAATTCTGTCGCGGGTATTCACGCCATCAGCGCCCATGTTCGTTTTCCTTATTAAAACACGCGATATCCAAGCCGGAAAAGTGCGTTTATCCGATCTCGCCGGTTTGTGTACGTGGTCGAGACACCGTCAATTATTACAGTATTATGAACTCCCACCGGATCAACAAAATCCATTTCCATCCCGAAACCGACGAACAGGCCTGGAACGTTCGTTTCAATGTCGCACCCCAGGGTAATTGACGGCATCACAACGTATGGGTGCGGCAGGAACCGTTCGTCAAATGACACAACTGCACCAAGTCCGACATATGGCGCCACCTGCGGCACAGAAACGCTGCGGGTGGCAAAACCCATGCGATAGCGGACCCACAGTCCAGTGTCGTAGTAACGCTGCGGAAATGAAAACTGAAAAGCGGTCATGAACCCGAAATTGCCAGGGCCGACGCGTCCGAACCCGAAGTCTGCAAATACTCCCGCTGAACCACCGTGGTCCACAACCTTTTGCGAAACCTGAGACGCACCACTGATCGCGTTGACAGTTGACTTGCCAAAATGGTTCACATATCCGGCCGTAAGTCCCAGAATTATCTGAGTCTTTGACCTGCTTTCTTCCCCGGCGGAAGGCGTCATCGGTAACAAAACCATTGCTGCAGTAATAAAAATCACATTCAAAACGCCCAATAGTCCGAATCTTTTCCTCATTTTGTCCTCTAAAGGCCCGGAGACTGGATTAGTCTAAATGAACTAATAATTAGAGTCAATAACCTAACACAGATCAGAGATGACAACCCGGGAGCACAGGTGGGACCTTTCAACCTTGCCCCCGGAATCCTGCCGGTTGATAATCCCGCGGTCAGGTTTCCTTTCAACAAACGAGGTAAACGTGCCAGTTAACGATTCAACGAAAAAAGTGGCCCTGGTGACCGGGGCTTCGGCCGGTATAGGCAAGGCGATTGTGCGGCGGTTGCTGGCCGACGGCTGGACCGTGTACGGGGCAGCCCGGCGCGTGGATCAGATGGCGGACATCCAGTCAGAAGGCGCGAAAATCGTGGCGATGGACGTTACCGATGACGAAGCCATGAAATCCGCAGTTGACGGCATCCTTGCCACCGAAGGCCGCATCGACGCGCTGGTCAACAACGCCGGTTACGGTTCGCACGGGGCAATCGAAAGCGTACCGATCGACGAGGCCCGCAGACAGTTCGAAGTGAACGTTTTCGGTCTGGCACGCCTGACGCAACTGGTTCTGCCGACCATGCGTGCCGCAAAGTCAGGCACCATCGTCAACATCGGCTCGATCGCCGGGCGCATCTGGATGCCGTTCGGCGGCTGGTATCACGCATCCAAATATGCGGTCGAAGCCCTTTCCGACGCGCTGCGGATGGAAGTTCGCCCGTTCGGGGTACGCGTAGTCCTTGTACAGCCGGGCGCTATCAAGACCGAATGGGGCGGCATCGCCGTGGGAAATCTGACGACACGGTCAGAAGGCACCGTCTACGCCAAATCTGCGGCGTCGTTTTCAAAAATACTGCCTGGAAATGAAATGGCTGTCGGCCCGGAAGTCGTGGCCAATGTCGTGGCAAAAGCGATCCACTCGCGCCATCCCCGGCACCGCTACGCGACGCCTTTCCATGCGAAAGCCCTGATTTTCATGCACTGGCTTCTGCCGACGTGTGTATGGGAAAGGGCTTTAAGAATGGCCATTAAGTAGCAGTTCGGAACGAATCCAACAACTTGAATTTCTTATGTTTCCGAATTCCAATGACGGTGAAGAATAACAACAAAATTGTCGCAGGAATCTTTTTCAGGGGTTTTCAGCGGTTCCGCAATGGCGTCAATACATTCCGGCGTGTCAGTCAGCATGAAACATTCCTGCGCAGTGCGCAGGCGGGCACGTAGATTCTTGAACACGGACAGACACAGCGCCCCGTCAGAACCGAACTGCTGCCGCACAGCCAGCCAGAACGCCTTCAACGAATCGCCACGGACGTACGCAATCGTCGGCACCCCGCCCTTGACCATTTCAGGGAACCACTGATGAGACTCGGGGTAGTGCCCCATGAAAACAAAATTCGTGCAGTTGACCCCTGAAATCATAATGGCCGCGTCCATCGCAGACGAAGCGCCGACCGGCACCAGTTCCACGGTGTCCGCGTAATGATCCAGCAGGTGCCGAACGACAGACCGTCCCGGATCAACAAAGCAGCACAACCCTTTGTCGGCAATCATTCCGAATGACTTGCGAGCCTTTACAAACTGGTCCACACAAGGCGGACATACTTCGTGATGGTCCAGACCTGACAGGCCAACGAGCTGCTGACCGGCGCCGACGATACCTTTAGATCTCAATCTTCCGATAAGGTCATCTTCACCGACGGTCCCGATGTTTTCCACTATCAACATTTCCAGTTGCCCGATTAACCGGGTGACGGCAATAGATATGTCGGTGATGTGATCCCCGATCGGGGCAGCCATAAGATAGACGGGAAGTTTTTCATCGGGCCGCAGCACTGTCATTGGCATTCACCGCCTGAAGGTCACAAGAAGGACAAACAAATAGTATCAAGAAATCAGCGGCATCGCAGGTCCAATTACTATCCTTTTTTCCTTGAATCGGGTCGCGGGCAGTAAAGACATTTATGACTTCGATGACGGTTTGACTCTGCGGTCGGTGCCGACCATACTTGACCGTGCGGCGGGATTCGTTAACGAAAGTACCTGCACGCGTTGGCATGTCTGTGCACTGTCTGGAGGCGGGATCCATGCTGGACCTTCACTCTGTTACGATTGACGACCTGTCCGCCCTTGCCCGCGGCGTCGTGGGATCAGAAATCCTTAAAATTGCCGCTGAAGTGCGTGCGCTGAAGGCAAAGGGCGCAGACATCTGCAACCTGACTGTCGGCGACTTTGATTCGTCGTGCTTCCCGATACCGGAATCGCTTCTGGATGGCACCCGCAGGGCGCTTGAACAAGGCCACACGAACTACCCGCCGTCCGATGGTATGCCGCCACTGCGCGAAGCCGTCGTTGACTTCTACCAGCGGGAACTTGGCCTGACATATCCCGTCGAATCGGTGCTTATCACAGGTGGCGCGCGCCCCCTTCTTTACGGGTCATACAGAACGCTGGTCGATCCCGGCGAAACGGTCATCTATCCGGTGCCGAGCTGGAACAACAACCATTACGCCTACCTCAGCGGCGCAAAGGCTGTCGAAATTCCGGTGTACGCCGACTCCAACTTTTTCCCGACGCTTGAACAACTGGCGCCGCACCTTGGCACAGCGCGGATGCTGGTGCTGAACAGCCCGCTGAACCCGACCGGCACAGCCATTTCGCGGGAAGCGCTGAAGGCGATTACAGATGCGGTCGTTGCAGAAAACGTCAGGCGTCACGCCGAAGGACGGCGGCTTCTGTTCTTTGTCTATGACCAGGTTTACTGGATGCTGACGTTCGGCGCGACCGAGCATGTGACCCCCGTGCAGCTGGTGCCCGAAAGCGCCCCGTACGTTATTTTAATCGATGGCTTAAGCAAGGCTTTCTGCGCGACAGGCATGCGCGTCGGATGGGGCGTGATGGCCCCGGCAGTGCGCAACCGCATGAGCGACATCCTTGGGCATGTAGGTGCATGGGCACCAAGGGCCGAACAGATGGCCGTGGCCGCGCTGCTGAAAGACCCCGAAACCATTCACAATTTTCAGCGCCACTTGAAAAGCCAGCTTATGCTGCGCCTGGAAACGCTGCACGCCGGCTTCCTGGCAATGGCTGAAGACGGCTTCCCGGTCGAAGCGGTGGCGCCTCAGGGTGCCATATACCTCAGTGTGCGCTTCAATCTGATCGGTTTAACCGTGAAAGGACGGCACCTGCTGCGCAACGAAGATATCCGCCAGCTTCTGCTTCAGGAAGCGGGCCTGGCCATCGTCCCGTTCCAGGCTTTCGGCTTCAAGGAAGACAACGGCTGGTTCCGCATCTCGGTCGGCGCGGCGTCAATGGACGACATCCACGGAATGTTCCCGCGCCTGCGCGCCCTGCTGGGCTGACGTCAACACGTCAGGCGGGGCCCGTCTGTGGTAAAATCCGCAACATGAACGACGAACAACACCACAAATTGGAAATCGACTATCGAGAGTTCCGGGACGGGGACGAAACCGCGATAGTCAGCTTCTTCAATTTTGTATTTGGCCGCAACATGGCGATTGCTGACTGGGAATGGGCCTACAGGGAAAATCCGGCCCGTCGCATTGACATCGTCCTGGCATTTTGCGGTTCAACGCTTGTCGGCGTGCTGGCTGCCATTCCGCTGCATTTTCAAGTTCAAGGCAGGTACATCGACGTCGCCCGGATGCAGGATGGGATGGTCCACCCGGACTACCGTGGCCGCGGAATTTTCATCGGTCTGGTTGATGCACTTACAGACGTTCTTCGCAGGAAGCATCTGGACCTTGTCGTGCAGTTCCCGAACAACAATTCCTTTCCTGTGTTCATGAACAAACTGGAATACTGCAATCCCGGCGACATCTTTACGTTCAGCCTGCCGGCGGGCCACCTGACGGCGCGTGAAACCACTTGTATTACAGCCGAAATTGAAGACCCCGGCCTGCTTGACCAATCTGATGCGGACTTCATGGGACGATGCCTGAACCGTTATCAAATCTACAACAACCGAAACCTGGAATATCTGCACTGGAGATACAACTCCAGGTCCGGCAAACAATATTTTGTACTGCGTGTCCGACAGGCTGAACGTCAGGTTGCGCTGATTATTTTCAAACTTTACACCGCCGCGTCATCAGTCGATCTCGTGGAATTTTTCGCAGACCCCGAAGTCGGCAACATCCACGATTTGCTGAATATAATCAAATTGTTCTACAACGAACGCGGCATATCAGTGACCGGCTTCAACATCTGGTCTTTTCCACATTATGCGGACCATGAACGGTTACTTCAGGCAGGATTTGAAAAAACAGAATTCCTGACACACATCATTACAAAAAGCTTCCTGCCCGAAACCGTCGCCAACGCCGGTTGTGCGACAGCGTTCTACCTTTCGATGGGTGATTCGGATGTATATTAGAGTTCAGAAATTGCGGGGGCCGTGCCAATGATTATGGAAAATATTCTGTGCGTTGTTGCCCATCCCGATGATCTCGAGATGATGGCCGGTGGCTCGGTCGCAAAATGGATTGGCGAAGGCAGCAAAGTACACGTCCTTACGTTCACGGACGGGGTCTGGCTGTCACCTGACGGAAAGGTAATGCGTGATTCGGCAGAAGCCCTGCGGGAAGAACAGAACGCGGCGGATTTGCTGGGTTATACCGTTGAAAACCTGAAATATCCGGCGATGAACCTGAATTTTCATGATGACTACGTCGTCGACATACTGAAACGGATTGAAAAACTGAAAATAGACACGCTTGTCTGCCCGTGGAGCGGCGACACCCATCATGATCACGAAGTTGTGGCGCGGATTGCGGTGGCCGCAGGCAGAAGGGTGCCACGGATAATGATGGGACAGATTAACTACTACCTTAACGAGTTTTTCACTCCCAATCTGTTCGTGGATATCACGGATACCTGGGAAAAAAAGATGGCCGCCTTGAAGTGCTATAAAGGCCAGTGGGACCGGGCCGGTGCTGACTGGTATGACTTTGCAGACGTTTTGACCAGGTATTACGGAAAAATCAGTGGCGTCGCCAGGGCCGAAGGCTTTGTATCAAATAAATTCCGCCTTTGATTAACTGCTTGAAAACAGGCAAACCCGCGATTGACTCGACCCCTGCCAACGACCTAGAATCTACCTTATGAAGGATGTCCCTAAAAGAACACCCGCAATACCTGGTTCCGTCACGATGGCAAGCCTCGCGCTCGGTCTTGTTTCCATTGTCATGGCGGCAAAAGGCCAGTTTGAATGGGCAGCATGGCTTGTTGTCTGGTCTTCCATACTGGACAAGGTCGACGGATTTCTGGCCAGAAGATTCAACGCCGGGTCTGACGTCGGGATCGAACTTGATTCTTTTGCTGACTTCACGGCATTCGGAATCGCACCGGCCGCCTACACCTGGTTCAGAGTGTCATCCTGCACGGATGACTCGCTGCTGCTGTTCTGGGCCGGGGCTGCGTCAATAATCATGGTCGTCGCGGCCGCAATCAGACTGGCCGTCTATAACATCAAAATGTGTGAAGATCGCGACTGGTTTACGGGCGTCGCTTCGACTTTTGTCGGGGGACTGTTTGTAACCCTCGTATTAAGTCTTGATCACCTCGGCCTTGACTGGAACCCTGCACTGGTGCTGCCATCTGTAGCTCTGCTGGGCGCAATTCTGATGCTTAGCAAGATGCGCATTCCCAAGCTTAAAACCAGAAAATCAAAGCTTGTGCAGGTAATTCAGGTGCTTCTGGGAACTTTCTGCGTGCTGCTGTCGGTTTTCAGACAACTCCCGGAATTCCTTTTCCTTGCAGGGGCCGCTTATCTTGTCGGCGGGGCAATATTGGGACGAAACAGCACGCCGGGACCAAATTGACACTGTACCGCTGGCAGGCTATGGTCAAGCCGGACTTGAAAATGCAGCCAGCATACGAAATATCTTGGGAAAACGAGGCTTGAACGGGATGAACGGTAAGAAAGTTCTGATCTACGAGGATGATCCTGCCGCGATTGACCGGCTTGAGTCTGCCCTGAACGATCGAAACATCGAGACTGTTCTGGGACCGAACCCTGATGCAATTCTGGACGCAGTAAAAGCGATCAAACCCGACCTGATCATACTTTCCGCCGACATCAAGCACGGGTTCAGTGCCTGTCTGAAACTGAAAAAAGATAAAACATTCAAGCGCATTCCACTGTTGATGATTTCCGGCACGACTTCGGCTGAAATCATTAAAAAACACCAGCGCCTTCCCACAAGGGCAGACGCATATCTGGCCAAACCTGTTTCAAACGATACGCTTTCAGAAGTCCTTAATGACCTGCTGCCACCTGATGCAAAGCGTAGCGGCAGACTGACGGAACGTGAAGAAACGAACGACCTTATCGACAACATGCCCGAAATTGACATCGACGATCTTCCCGACAGAACGCTGATTTCAAACCGCGGGTTCGAGGCGGCCGTCGTCAATTTCGTCGAAGACGAAGTTCGCGATCTTCGGTCCACCGTAAACAGACTTGAAACTGAAAAATCCGAACTGCACGGGAAGATTGGTGGTCTTGAATCCATGGTACGGAATCAGACCGACATTCTTGACTCCGGCATGAGGGCAATGCGCGAGCATCAGGAAACGATGCTCAACACCAAAGATGCGGCCAGGGCCTCCGTCGAGGACATCAACCGCCTGATTGACGAAGCGGTCAAACAGGCAGTTGCAGAAACACTTTCAGCAGCCAATGTGAACTCGGACCGCGAAAAGGCTGTCCTTGAAAGGGACCTTGCTGAAGCGAACACCAGACTTGATAACCTTCAGGAAGCTGTCGGCGAAGCGGCAGACATGAAGAAGAAGATCAAGAAACTTGAAAAAACGCTTGAAGAAAATGACAGGCGTCAGGCCCAGATGAAAGAAGAGATTGATGGAAATTCCACTCTCTTTGCGCGGCTTGAAAGCGGATACAAGGAAAACCTGGAGCTGGTCGAGGAAGAGCGGACTGCGGCACTGGATCGGCTTTCGGAAAGTGAAAACATAATTGACGACCTGAAGCACAGACTTGATGAGTTAAAACAGGTTGAAGCTGAATTCCCGGCCCTGCAGGAAGCTGCAGCCCGGGCCGAAATTCTTCAGGACGAAGTGAACCGGCTGGCGGCTTCTGTCGCTTCGCTGCAGAAAAGAAACGGGGAACTTGAATCGGCCGTCATGGTTGCCGGCGAACTGAAATCCGAAATCGAACAGGCCCGTGCCGCCGAAAAGGCCGCCAGGGCTGAACTTGTTGATTTCAAAGGAAGATTCGACCAGGTAAGAAAACTACTTGGACTGGACTCGTAAAACAACGGCACAGAATCGTAAGTCTGCAATTGCAGGCCTTGAAACCGGAGAATGCCTTTCCGCATGACAATAATCTCAGACTCAAATAATTCAGGCGTCACCTTTTCAGCATCAAAGTGGCTGAAGCTTCTGCTTGTGGTAACAACGATCGCGTTATGTGCCGCCGGCTGCACGCCATCAATCGGCGATGGGTGCGAGGCAAATTCAGATTGCGCGACTGATCACACGTGTGACCTGTCGCAGCCGGGCGGTTACTGCACAATCACACCGTGTCCGCGCGAAGGGTGCCCGGGCGGCTCGGTCTGCATCCGTTTCAGCGAGATCGAATCATGGTGCATGCAGGAATGTGGCCTTTACGCCTACTGTCGCGAAAGCTACACATGCCTGAATAATTATCACGACCCGATCGACCCCGAACTCATCATGCCAGCGTTCTGTAATCAGGCCGAACAGTCATCGGCCGACGCACAGGACGACACATCGGAACTATAATATTGAAATAACCAGGGCCATCGGCCCGGAGGAACATGGACAAGACAACCGAAAAAGCACCGACTGAAAAAAAAGTTGCTGCAAAGAAGGCACCTGTGAAGAAGGCCCCCGTTAAGAAAGTGGCTGCCGTGGAAACGGCTGAAGTTATGGCCCCGGCAAAGAAGCCTGCCGTAAAGAAGGCCCCCGTTAAGAAAGCCCCGGTCAAGAAAGCG
>CAZFVA010000002.1:55547-87943 GCA_964522105.1 uncultured Anaeromyxobacteraceae bacterium | reverse complement strand
AAAGAAGCCTGCCGTAAAGAAGGCCCCCGTTAAGAAAGCCCCGGTCAAGAAAGCGGCTGCCGAAAAATCGATCCTGGAATTCAAACCGGCAACGAAGCGCAAGGTCGCCCCAAAGCTGAACGCGCCGTTTACTGATGATGATCTTGTCAAAGAAATCCTTGACGCCGCCTGGACAAAAAACGCTTTTGCAACAAGGGTTTACGACGTGGCCGGCGTAGTTGACTACACAGACAGACTGGTGATTTTTTCAGGTCGCTCGGAACGCCACGTGACCGCAATCGCTGCCGCAATCGAAGGTCTGCTGAAAGACAAGAAGATTAAGCCGAGCGGTGTCGAAGGCCGCGAAGCCGGGGCGTGGGTATTATTGGATTACGGCAACGTAATCGTCCACGTGTTCGAAAAACACAACCGTACGTATTACGACCTGGACCGGCTGTGGGCAGACGCAACGATAATCAAGATACAGGAACCGCAATGGGTCATCGACTTCACCAGAATGGAATCGAGCGACCTGGACTGACGACGCGCCTTCTGCCTTTTTTACAGCACATCAAAACAGCATCACATGAAGCTTTTTTTCCCGGCATATGCCGTTCCTGCGGTCAGTTGATGTCGGGCGCCCCAATCCTGGGCCTGTGCGATGAATGTTCCATGCTTGTCATCCCGTGCGGCAAAGAAATCTGCACGCGTTGCGGAGGCCCTCTGGTGGCTGAGTCTTCATGCGTCTGCAACAGATTTGGCATACGTCATTTTGACGTGGCCAGATCGTCGTTCATCTGGACCGGGCCGGTCAGGGATCTTGTCCTTTCACTGAAATACTCAAAGCGCTGGGAACTGGCAGGCGATATGGCAGCCGTGATGGCGGCGACCTGGCGCGAATCGGGACTGCAACTTCCCGACATGATTATTGATGTACCTTTAACGCCGGCACGTTTCCTGTCGCGCGGTTACAACCAGTCGGCCCTGCTGGCACAAAGCTTCGCAAAAACAATCGGGGTCGCCAGGGCCTGCAGTCCGCTGAAAAGAACTTCATTTAAAACCTCAACGAAAGGGTCGTCACCTTCCGAAAGAACCGACCTTGTTTCAGGTGCTTTTGCATTAAAACACCCCGAAACTGTGAAAGACCGGTCCATAATCATCATAGACGACGTCATTACAACCGGGGCCACATTATCCGAATGCGCCTTCATCCTGAAACATGGTGGCGCCAGCAGAGTAGATGTGTTTTCTTTTGCCCGCGCAGTACCACACACATGACATACGCAGAATAGTTGAGGGTCTCTTTGACACGCCTGTGTAATCTTCGGATAATCAGGGCGCTGTCTTCTTCGGGGATTCACATGGCGACAATATCGGCTGCTGCCAGATCCATTTCAAGTACGCTGAAAATTGCCGGCATCTGCGCGGCGTTATCTGTAATTTGCGCCGCTCAGCCGGTGCAGGCAGCCGAATATACAAACGTGATGTCCGCGGCCGACAAGGATGATGTCTGGGACGGCGTTCTTGGCGTCAGATATGAGTGGAGCCGCCGCCAGTCAAGGATCAGCAGGGAATACGGGTGCGACTCGACGACCGCTGGCTGTCCCGCTTCCGGCGGTGTTGTTACCAGAACCGAAATGGACTCGGTCCGCACCAGCAACATCATGAATATTGATGCCAGACTCGGCATTTATCACGATCTTGAGCTGTTCTTCACACTTCCGTTTGCAGTCTCGGATCAGACAAGTCTGAAGTTTGCCCCCGGGGTTTCGCGATCGAATTCAACCGTTTTCCCCGATTCCGGACCTTATTTTTTCGACCTGCCCAATACCAGCAATGACCGGAAAAGCTTCGGGGACATGCAGGTCGGCCTGAAGTACGGCCCGATGAATCAATTCAAAAATCCCCATCACCCGACACTGGTACTTGCTTTCATCTATACGGCCCCGACAGGCGAAATCAGAAAAGCTGGTGGCACAGGAACCGGTGAAGGCCTGCACAAATTCCACTTTGAAATTGCTGCCAGCCGCAGAATTGCCTTTTTTGAACCCTACTTCGGGCTTTTCGGGTCTTATATGGCACCGGCGACCACCCGCGATACCCTGTTCGCAACGTACGACGCCAGCACACAGAAAAACATCGGCCCCGGCCCTGAAATAGGGGTGAACTTCGGTGCTGAATTCTACGTCTGGAACCAGCCGAAAAACGGCAAAGAACCAAAGACGTTTGCAACAATTGATGTCGGATTCAATGCCCGCTACCGCTTTCAGGGAAGGGAATACACAGATCTGTTTGACGCATTCGGGACGTCTTCATGTGCAGGAAAGTCAGGTTGCGTCAGCCCGCTGTCATCCAAAAACCTTCTTGCTTATGACAGGACGCGTGACGGCCTGCAGCAGCCGATCACGGTCATGGACGGAATTACCGACGTCAGCCCTTATGGCATATTCTCGACCTGGCTGGGCGTCAACGTTCAGCCAATCAAGTACCTGTCGATGTCATTCAGGTTCACTTACGGCTATGAAACCGGGCACTTCCTGACGAACGCAGACACCGGCATGAACCGCGACACAACCAATCAAACAATCGAATTGTCCAATTCGAAAGGTCAGAACGAATTTAACCCGGTCTATAACTCGGACGTTGATCTGCCGGGAAACAGATTCTACTCGGAAGGCGCGAACATCTATGGAATCATGCTGATGCTTACTGGAAGATACTAACCTGCTGATTTTCCAAGCTTTACAAGCAGACGTTTTCTGACTTCTTCATGGACAAGGCCGGTGACATCGCCACCAAACTGGGCCACTTCACGCACTATGGAAGAGCTGATGTAGGTCTGATCGGGACCGGCAACCATGAAAATCGTTTCGATGCCTGAATCAAGCCGTCCGTTCATGTGCGCCATCTGAAATTCATATTCAAAATCAGAAACTGCACGAAGGCCGCGCATGACCATATTTGAGCCGCGCCGGTTCATGTAATCAACCAGAAGGCCGGTGAATGCATCGATCTCGACACCTTCAATCCCTTCGGTGGCGATTTTCAGCATTTCGATACGCTCGGCAACGGAAAAAAGCCCTGATTTTCCATAGTTATCTGCCACTGCCACGACAACTTTGCCAAAAACTCTGGCAGCCCTCGCTATCAGCATTGCATGACCAACCGTGACCGGGTCAAACGATCCGGGATAAACTACTGGAAGCATCAGCTTTCCTCCGGTGCATCTGACGTTGATTCGTCAGAACGAACCTGCGATGTGTTGATGTAATAGGCCACGCAAGTGTCACCGTATCTGCGATCTTTCTTCATAAGCAGCGGGCCATAGACAGGGTCAACATTGAATCTTCTTGCGTGCTCGACCGCAACAGTGCCACCTGGAATAACAATGCCGGACATTTGAAGTTCAAGCATGGTTTCTTCGTAAAGCCCTGATTCATAAGGCGGATCAACAAAGACAACATCGAAACGTTCCGGCCCTGCCGACAGCCTGCGAATCGCATTAAGTGCAGTCATGAACAGGATATTCATCGAGTCCCTGTCAACACCGAACGACGCCGCGTTTTCCCTGATTGCATCAATCGGGCGCGGTTCGGCCTCGACAAAAACGACCCTTGCCGCCCCGCGCGAAAGGGCCTCGAAGCCCATTGCACCTGAACCGGCGAACAGATCCAGAACGACGGCACCTTCAAGCCTGGGGCCAAGCGTATCAAAAATCGCCTCTCGAACCTTTTCAAGGGTCGGCCTTACGCCGCGTCCTTTCGGTGCCACCAGTTTGCGACCACCATATTTTCCAGCGACGATTCTCATGCAGATTCAATCCGTGTAATACGACTGGCGTCTATTTATTCAGGAAATCATATTTACGAAGATATGGCAGGTTACCGGCCTTTTCGCGGACCTCCCGCAGAAGGTCGGCGGCCTCGTCTTCAAGACCGGCATCAATCATGAATTCAAGGCTCTGAATGTCATCCTGGAACTCAGGCGGGACGCCCTCGAGGTCCATTTCCTGGCCGATGAACGGAATACTCTGCGCAATCGTTCTTAAATCACTGGCGGACTCCTGACCGACTGGAATCATCTCGTCAGAGTCGCTTCCCGGGAAATTTCCGGAAACCAGGGGTCGGGCACCCGGAGCTTTCAGATCCGGATTCGTATCTTCCGATTCGTCATCCACCGGGATTTCATCATTTTCGTCGTTTTCAATCGGGATATCTTCATCTTCCCGACCGCCAGGGACCCCGGCGTCAGACATATACGAGCCGCCGGTTTCGAAAACGATTTCTTCGCCCGGGACGACATCTTTCGCGGCCTTAGTATCAATTTCAAGGACTTTGGCCGCTTCCTTGTCGCCCGGGACAAGACGGATAATACTTTCGTAGGCCGCGTCCCTTTCAGTCTTCAGGCCGGAACGCTCGTATATGCGGGCCAGTGACTTCAGAACGGTCGCCGCTTTATGGGGCTGGCCAAGGAACTCGAAAACCTGACACAGAAGCTCCAGAACTTCGGGATCTTCCGGCTTGGACTTGAAACAGACCTGAAGCCTTGACAAGGCCTTCAGACCATCGCGTTTTTCAATAAAATAGTGGGCCAGATTCTTGCTGACTTCCCAGTCATCAGGCTGATGATAAAGAAGCCTTTCGGCAACCAGAACTGATTCGTCAATAAGGTCGGCGCGAAGCAGAATCCGGTAAGCAGCCCTGAATTCGGCGACCGCCTCGTCAACCATGCCTTCAGAAGTAAGATCCTCGCCGAGCGAAATCCGCAGACGCGCATTGTCCTGGTCAAGTTCGACCATCTTGCGGGCAGTCTCGAGCCGCTGGGCCGTAAGACCGGCCTTCTTCTGAAGCTGGATCGCCTGCCTGTACTGACTGATGGCGTCACCGGCAAGTCCAATCTGCCTGTACAGGTCGGCCAGCGAAAGGTGAATCCCGATATCATCAGGCTTCATCTTCTGGACCTGCTTGTACACCGCGACAGACTTCAGCAGGAAGCCCTGCTCGGAATAAAATCTGGCCACGTCGGCAAAGGTCTTGACCGCCCTGTCCTTTTCGCCAAGCCTGAACAGCAGATCTGCCACCTTCAGTTTGGTACGGATGTCAGAAGGGTCTTCCTTCAGAATCTTGTCATATTCTTTAACAGCCTTGCGAAGGTTACCCTTGGCAAGATGCTTATGAGCTGCCGCGATGACTTTGGCGCGATTCACTTTGCCCAAACCGAACCTCTCATGGCGATGGCCCTGCGCCTGCGCACACGACCCTGCAGTTTTTTCAGAAACTCAATGGATACTTCCCGCCGGACACTAACGGCCGCCAAATCCCATTCGACATCAAGCGCCTCGGCTATCTCGCGATTTCCAGCACGGCGAAAGGCTTCTATCATCCGCCTTGCGCGGGCCAGATATCCCTGCTCGATATGGAGCCTGATTAAAGTCGGGGTCGGTTTCACCGCAAACCTGCGCGTACCCGGTAGTCTTTTTCGCCGACTATGGCTTAAAAGTCAAGGTGATTGACACCTTGAATCCTGCGCCGCAACGGACATTCCGGGACGATCCAGCCAACGTTTAATCCGTTGACACAACCTTGACGACGAACTTCAGGCGGCGTCCGGCCAGAGGATGATTAAAATCGCACACCAGATCATCACCCTGACGGCCTGTAACCTGGAAAGTAACAGTCTCGTCCTCGCACTCGCCGATTGCATAGAATTCGCCGACTTCGAAGTCAACGTCCTGCGGCAGTTCCTTCACATCGATCATCTTGATCAGGTCTTCATCACGCAGGCCATAGCCGTCTTCAGGATCAACGAAGAATTCCTTCGTTTCCCCGGCGACCATGCCGCACACACCCAGCTCGAAACCGGATATAACTTCATTGGCGCCAGCTTCGAATTCAAGAGGATAATCTGGCGGATTCTGGTCCAGAAGTTCGCCATCAGGGTCACTGTAAACACTGTAATCTACTGAATACTTCATGGAAGCCTCCGCGTCGACCGCCTTTACGGCCGGATTTCACCATTATCAAAAAGCGCACAGCGCACTTTCTCACAACATGCAGACCGGGTCCACATCAATCAATATGCGTGTATCACCTGAACCTGTTCTGAACCGATTTCTAACAGCCCACAAAATCCTGTTTATGACGCTTCTGGATGACCCTTTAACCAGGATCTGAAGCCTTGTTCTGCCACGAATGCGCTCGATGGCCGCGGCAGCAGGACCCATAATCCTGACGGTGCCACCTTCAGCAGAATCCGTAATCTTTTCCATATATTTAGCGATGGCTTCGGCCGTATTACGGGCATCAACGGCGTCGGTGGAAGACACCTCGACAGCAGCAAGAAATGAATATGGCGGGTAGCCACGTTCACGCCTGACCCGATTTTCTTCGACCGCGAAACCGAGGTAATCATGCGTGGCGGAAAATCGCAGGGCGTAATTTTCCGGACAATATGTCTGAATCAGAACACGCCCGGCCACGTCGCCACGACCGGCCCTGCCGGCAACCTGGGTCAGCAACTGGAACGTCCTTTCTGCAGAACGGAAATCCGGGAACGCCAGCGACTGCTCGGCCAGAAGGACCCCGACAAGCGTAACTGACGGGAAATCATGACCTTTTGCCACAATCTGGGTACCGACCATCACATTGAATTCACCGGCCTTGAATGCCGCCAGAATCCCTTCAGTCTTGTTATTTCTGGCAGTATCCGAATCAAGACGACACGGTCTGGCACCAGGGAAAAGTCGTTTTACTTCTTCTTCGACGCGTTCAGTGCCGAAACCGACTATCGAAATGTCACTTGAGCCACAGACCGAACAGACGGACGGCACCGGCACCGCGTGATCACAATAATGACAGGTAAGTTTTTCAGGTTTGGCGTGATGCGTCAGTGTAATCGAGCAGTTGGGGCACTCCATCGAACGCCCGCAGGTCCGGCACAGGATAAAGCGGCCATACCCGCGCCGGTTCAAGAACAGGATTGCCGACTCGCCTTTAGCGATCGTCTGATTCAAAGCATCAGCCAGCGACCGCGAGAAAAGCTTTTCTTCACCAAGCGCCGGTTCATATTTCATATCAACGAACGCGACTTCAGGCATCGGGCGCGACCTGACGCGGGAAGGCAGCCCCAGATAAACAGACTTTTTTTCATGCGTGTTGCGGAAAGACTCAAGCGAAGGCGTGGCGGAACCCAGAATAACCGGGCACGATGCCAACTTGCCGCGCACCATCGCCAGGTCGCGGGCGTTGTACCGAAGGCCTTCCTGCTGCTTGTACGATGTCTCGTGCTCTTCATCAACGACGACAAGGCCAAGGTCGCGAACCGGGGCAAATATGGCCGAACGCGCGCCGACAACCAGTTTCCTGCGTCCGGCAAGCAGGTCATCCCACGCAGCGGCCCGCAGCGAATCGCTCATCTGACTGTGAAGAATGGCGGCCGTGTCCCCGAAACGCGTCTCGAAACGCTGCCGTAACTGAAACGTCAGCGCTATTTCAGGCACCAGAACGATGGCACCTTTGCCCAGCGCAAGCACGTCTTCCAGCGCCCGCATATACACTTCAGTCTTTCCCGAGCCTGTCACGCCATGAAGAAGAAACGTCTGATAACCGCCATCGGCAGTCGTACCGGCCGCAGCCCTGGCGGCGGCAGCACGGATAGTGTCAAGGGCAAGAACCTGATCCCTGGTCAAATCGGGCCGGGTCAAATCAACGTGATCGGCGGCAGGCACACACGAATCATGCTCCAGGGCTTCTTCGACACGCAGATAACCTGACGCAAGAAGACTTCTGATTACATCAGAACCGTTCGGAACTATCCGTCGCGCCTCGCCAATCTCCATTGAACCGGCCTTTTCCATCACATCAAGGACCTGCATGATGCGATCGGATTTGCTTGGCCGGTCAGGGCAGCGCACAAATCGTACAAACCGCGTGTGAATCAACTTTTTTGTGACAAACAGGCCAGGCATCGCGGTCCGCGCCACGGTGCCAATCGGGGAAACGTAGTAAGTCGAAACCCAGGCTATCAGCTCCATAAGGTCCGACGGCCACGCCATGCGATCAGTAACGTCAATAATATCAGACAGAACCGGGTCATCGGCAGCAGGCTCACGGACGGTCAGAACTATGCCGTGGACCTTTGATTTGCGCACCGGACAAAGCACCTGCGTGCCGCGTGACACCCTGCCGCGCAGGGCGTCTGGAATTCTGTAGGAATACAGTTGCGCCAGCGGAAGCAGCAAAAGCACGTCAGCAACGACAGATTCCGATTTCTGGTCATCTTTCATGTCATAGCCAGTCTTTGACCAGTTTTGTGGTACCGATAACTATTTCACGCGGGCTGTCCGGATCGAGGGCCCAGCGAATCCTGGCGATACCCTCAACAATTTCAGTGTCTTTTCCGCAGAACGAAATGCGCTGATGACCTTCAGCGCCGAAGTCCTTCCCGGGCACCGTCGCGACCATGACCTTGTCCAGAAGGAAGGCCGAAAGCCGATGGGAATCGGTGTCATACGCGGAAAAATCGGGAAGACTGTAGAACGTCCCGCAAGGTACATTCAGCCGAACGTTCGGAATCGTCGCAAGTTCCCGGACAATCAGGTCTTTATTATTCTGAAGTTTAAGGCGCAGATTTTCGACGCACGACTGGTCGCCTGTCAGGGCGCCGACGGCCGCCGCTTCCGAAAGCGACGACGGGCACGACAGAATCTGAGCCTGAATGTTCTTCATCACGCCAATCATGCGTTTTGAAGCTACGGCCCAGCCGATACGGAAACCGGTCATCGCGTACAATTTTGAAACGCCGTTAATCGCAACAATTACCGAGTCTTCACCCGTACGCTTCGCAAAATCAAAGGCCGATGCGGCGCGACATCCGTCAAAAACAAGCTTGTGATAGATGTCATCCATTATCAGACAGATGTCCAGGTCTTCGCACAGCCCGACCACCTGACGAACCAGGTCGGCAGAATAGACATGGCCGGAAGGATTATTGGGGCTGTTAAGTATGACTGCGCGGGTGCGGTCAGTAATGGCCGCTTTCATGGCCGCGAAAGACGGTTCAAACGTGCCGGGTTCAGATTCAACTACGACCGGAACACCACCGAGCATCGTCGCCATTTCAGGATAACTGACCCAGTAAGGCGCAGGAAAAACGACCTCGTCACCAGGTTCAACAAGCGCCATGAGCGCGGCGTAGATGGCCGGTTTAGCCCCGGCGGAAACCATCACATTTCCTGGTTCACAGACGTAACCGTATGCCGATTTTGTATATTCAACGATGGCTTTCTTCAGTGCCGGGGTCCCGGAACTTGGTGAATACTTGATTTCAGCAGTCGCAAGCTTGGCGCGGGCCGCATCAAGAGCTCCGACAGGGGCCGGAGCGTTCGGTTCGCCACTTCCAAGGTGAATGACAGGCATCCCCGAAGCCTTCAGTGATGTGGCCTTTTCGTTCAACTTCAACGTCGCGGGATCGGCAATGGCTGACGCCAGCGCACTGGTTCTCATCTTGAAACCTCAAATTCGAAAAACGTATTCAGTAAAATAAAGAAACAGGTCCAGCCATTTTCCATCCGGTTCAAGCCAAATCAAAGAAAATGCATCAAATTTCTGTGACTTTGACTATCCGGAAGCATTGTTAAGGCTTGATGAGGGACCGCCTTCGCTGTTTAACCAGACTGCGCACCGGAGGATTGAAATATCCGAACCCGAGGTCCGGCAGTTCACGACGGAAAGCATCCATTACTTCAACAAGTCCGAGTGGTTCCGAAACTGGCTGGCCGACCGTATCCAGATAAAGGCCGGGGTCGATGTTCAGGTTTCGCATCTGAACGAAGTCGGCCCTGCATGCGCGCAGCCCTGCAATCGCCGCTTCGATTTCGTCTTCAGTGTCTGTAACACCTGGAAATACAAGGTAATTCACACAGACAAAACCGCCGGACTCACGGACAATCTGACCACTGCGAAGCACGTCATCAAGTGAATAACCGGACTGCCGATAGTACGAGTCATAGCAATCGGGCTGAAAGCTGTTGATCGACAGCCTGATGGCGTCAAGACCGGCATCGACAAGCATCGACACGGTGTCAGGACGACTGCCGTTCGTGTTCAGATTTATGGTGCCGCGATCGGTCTGCTGTCTGATAAGCCTGATCCCGCCTGCAATCGCGTCCGCGACCAGCAACGGTTCGCCTTCGCAACCCTGACCGAAGCTGACGACAGGACGCCTGACACGGTTTATGTGAATCAGCGCCGTTTCGGCGATTTCTTCCGGGGTCGGGACGAACTCGATCCTGTCGTGGGACGCCCTGACGTTACCGGCCGGGTCCTTTGAAAGGCACGCGACACAACGGGCGTTGCACATCGGCGACGTCGGCAGCGGACCTTCTTCACGCGACAGGAAGAAGTTCTGGGCGGCGCGACATCCATAAACGACTGCACAATGGCGCAGATGGTCGATTAAGCGATTCTTCGGGTACGCCGCGACAAGCTGGTCGGCAAGGACATTTATCTGAACAAGGTCAAAGCGGCGCGGGTCCTGACGGTTCGAACGATCGACCCGCAGTGCGGTCGTGTAAAGCCTGCCACGACACCATCCAAGCGGGGCATACGCAAACAGCGGAAGCGCGGCAGCGCCTTCAAGCGGGACGGAAGCCGGATGATTCAGGCGCAGCCAGGCCGGACTTGCGAAGGCGGCGACGGCACTTACGCCCTCAACGACTTCAGGTTCACCGGTCTCTGCATCAATACCGATCGGGTTATGGCCGGGCATCGTGTAAACGTCACTGCCGGGTGGAAGCGCAACCAGCTCTTCTTCGTAGGGCAACCTGAAATTCAGGCCATCAAAAACCGCCATCTGAAGGTCTGAATGGTCATAAAGCTGCCCGTCAGCATCGCAATAAACCAGCCGGATATCTTCAGGATTCATCATTTCTTCGATTCCGGCCCGGGACGGCCTGATGCGGCGCACAACAGGATTCCTGCCGCGACACCGACGTTAAGCGATTCAAACCCGCCGGGCGATGGAATTGTCACAAGCATCGAGCATGATTCGCTGACCAGACGGCGCATTCCCGCGCCTTCCGAGCCAAGAACAACGACGCGTGGACCGTCCTTCGGCATGCTTTCAAGCGGCTGCCCGCCTGACACGACAGCCCCGGTAACCGTCATTCCAAGGTCGAAGCATTTCTGCAGCGTCCTGGCCAGATTCACAACTTCACCGATCGGCACGCGGGCTGCACCACCGGCCGAAGCCCTGACTGCGGTTGACGTGATACGCACACTGCGATCTTTTGGAAGAATGATGCCTGCGGCGCCGAAAAAGGCCGCCGTCCGCATGATTGAACCAAGATTCTGCGGGTCCTGAACCGAATCGAGCGCGACAAGAAGGCCTTCGCCTGCCGCTGCAACGGCTTCGACCAGGTCATCACCGTTAACCGGGGTAAGCGGCTTCAGGACAGCAATAATGCCCTGAGCGTTGGCGTTTCCGGCCAGGTCATTGAACTGATCCGGGTCGGCATCACGAACCTCGATGCCGAGCGTCTGCGCCAGTCTGGCGGCTTCAATCGCACCGGGGGGCGTCCTGCGATCAAGCAGAATATATCTGACCATTTTCGGTCTGATGCGAAGGAATTCTTCGACCGGATGGATGCCGCAGACGACCATGATTTCATCGCCGTCCGGCTTGCGGTCAGACGTGCGGCCGCGATCTCCGCGATCTCCGCGATCACCGCGGTCGTTACGGTCGTTGCGGTCGTTCCTTGAGGGCGGACGGCCACCGCCATCTCGCGGCGGACGACCACCAGCGTCCCTTGGCGGACGGGCACCTGCATCGCGGGGCGGACGGCCACTCTCGTCACGGGGCGGACGGCCACCTGCGTCTGGTCTCGGACCACGCGGACCTGGTCGTCCTGACGGTGCTTTCTTATCAAAACCCACAAATCACCTTACTTTATGCGCCACGAATCATTCTGGCAGCGGCGACCGGATCTGCCGCACCAGTTATTGGCCGACCGACTACAAGCAAATTGCCGCCAGCCTTGAAAACTTCATCGGGCGTACCAGTTCTGGCCTGATCGTCACCGGCAGGACCAAGCGGCCTGATCCCGGGAACGACAAGCATGAAATTACGGGGAACGGATGCACGTGCGGCCATAACCTCAAGCGGAGACAGCACGATCCCGTCAAGACCGGAATCAACTACCAGACGTGTCAGACGCGAAACTGAACCGGCAGGCTCGGCCCCCGGCCAGATTACGGTCAATTCTTCACCGGAAATTGAAGTCAAAACAGTAACGGCCACGACCTTCAAGCCGTTGCGCCTTGCTTCTGCCGCAGCCTTCAACATCGACGGCCCGCCAGACGCATGCACAGTCAGAAGCCCGGCCCCCAGATCGGACGCCGCACCGACCGCACCGGCCACCTGAGCAGGTATGTCGTGCAGTTTCAGGTCCAGAAAGACGTTCCCGCCAATGGCCGCGATTTTGCTGACTGCAGCCGGGCCATAAGCGCTGTAAAGCGTCAACCCGACCTTGAACCAGCCAACTTCACCGACCAGCCCGGAAGCCATTTCGACAGCCCGGCCCAGATCAGGCGTATCAAGTGCAACACAGACGTTTTCAACTGGAATCATTTCTGTATCAGCCTGGTGGGAGTTACTTCCACATACCTCGAAGGCGCCTTGTAGCGGACGCCACCATTTCATTCAGTTCGCGATGGTATTCCTGAGGCTCGACCACATGCACTTCAAGGGACGATCCGGATTCTTCCGAACCGAAAACCCTTGTGATTTCTTCAATAAACAGTTCCATTCCAACTTTGGGCGCGACCGTACCGGCCGTTGAACCAGGCAGCGACGTCACAAAAGCGGCCGTGCGCAACCGACGCAGCGAATCGGCCATGAACCATGACGCCTCGCGTGCCCTGGACTGGGAAAAGTCGCGGCTGTCGCCAAGCCCGAACACCAGAACCCTGCCCGAAGGAAGGCGTCCGTATCCCGGGAACATGACGGCCTCGCGGAAGCGGCCGGTAAGCTGGCCTGAAATCAACAGATTGGACATCCTGCCGCACAGACGCCAGTCCACAAGACCGGCCAGCCCTTTCGGCGGACGCTGGTCTTCGAACACAGTTATGGCGAACGTATCGACGTTAAGATGATCAATCTGGTGCAGGTCAGGTTTTACCAGTTGAACCTTCATCAGGCCTGAACCTCCGCCGAATCGTGGTCCGCGACATCTTCATCAACGTCGTCATCCAACTGATCAGAGACGTCTTCCTTACCTTTTGGCGCATTTGGTCTAAGTAACGAGCCTATACGATCAAGGACACCGTTTACAAATGCACTGGAATCTTCCGAACCAAATCTTTTTGAAAGCTCAATCGCCTCGTTCAGGACGACCTTGAGCGGTGTTTCCGGAATATTTTTCAGTTCCCACGTTGCCAGCCGCAGAATGTTGCGGTCAACGTTGGCCATTCTGTCCAGGCGCCAGTTCGTTGACGCTTCCTTGATCAGGCCGTCAATGTTGTCCAGGTCCTTTGTCACGCCGTCGATCAGGCGCTCGGCAAACAACCGCGTCGCCTTTTCTTCCTGGGGCAATTCATTCCAGAAGGCCGCCGATTCAAACCGGCCTTCCCTCTGATATTCCCACATGTAAAGAAGCTGGAGCGCACATTCGCGACCGCGGCGTCGGGTACCCATTTAGCCCTCGGAGTTCAAAGAACTATATCTGCTTCAGAAGATTAACCATCTCGATGGCGGACATGGCTGCAGCCCAGCCCTTGTTTCCGCCCTTGGTGCCGGCCCGTTCAATGGCCTGTTCAAGGTTATCCGTCGTAAGGACGCCGAATATCACGGGGATACCGGAGTCAAGACCGGCCATCGCGATACCTTTGGCGGCCTCGGATGAAACGTAATCAAAATGCGGGGTTGAACCGCGAACGACGCAGCCGATACAGATTACCGCATCGTATTTGCCCGACTTCGCAGCCTTCGCTGCGACCATCGGAATTTCAAACGCACCCGGGACGCGGATGATGTCGATTCCGTCTTCTTCGGCGTCATGGCGCAGAAGCGCGTCTTTGGCGCCTTCTTCCAGACGATCGGTGATGAAGTGGTTGAAACGACTGGCAACCAGGGCGAATTTCATCCCTTTGGCACTGAGCTTACCTTCAACGACGCGAGCCATGGTTGAACCCTCCGGTACGGTTGCAAAAAGTTTACTGCGCTGAAGATACCGCAGACCGCGATTTCACACAAGCATGATGGATTGGGTTGGTGGGCGGCGGGACCGGGCAGCCGGGAATGAATCTGGCACACATGTCCATCGCAAGAATTCACCCGCCAACAGAATCAACGACTACAACAGAAGTCTTGTTAGTTTTGAGGACAGTTCTGACCTCTTTGCTTGTGGCGGACAAGCTACAGACAGTTAACAAAGATTGGTGTTAAAAAAACAGGCTCACTGGAGTCTGTTGACGGAGGACACGCTCATGAACAATCGCCATATAAAAAACTGGGTTAAGGTTTTCGGATGCTGTACGGCCCGGGTCGTGCTGGCGGTGGCAATTCTGGCCCTGTCGCCCCCGACTTTCGCGTCCACACCAGCGGACGGGGTGTCAGAGGAGCGGCTGAGCCTGCCACAGGGGCCGGGGTCGCTGGGGGGAATCGGCGAGAACATCTCGCTTAACCGCAACATGGGCCAGATGCAATACTCGGTCCCGCTGGATGTCCCTGCAGGGTTCCCCGGCATGACTCCGTCCCTCGCACTGACGTACAGCTCGGGCAACGGCAATTCGGTCGCCGGCGTGGGTTGGACCCTCGACATCCCCAGCATCGAGCGCCTGACTGTGCGCGGTCTACCGAGCTACGGAGCGGACGACGAGTTCAGCCTGGGCGGCGGTGAGGAACTGGTCCGCGTATCGGACGCCGACCCGGCCGTATACCGGGCCCGCTTCGAAAACGCTTTCATTCGCTATACATGGCATGACGTCGGCGCCGGCGCCGAAGGTTACTGGACCGCGGAGTACCCGGACGGCCGCATCGGCTACTTCGGCGCGGACTCGACAGGCACCATCGTCGCAAAAGCCCGCGTAACAGGCGATAAGGGGACCTTCCGCTACCTCCTGGTCTCGCTCGTGGACCGTTACGGCCACCACATAGACTACGACTACGACCTGTTCGGCAACAAATCCCTGCCAGTCCACATCGGCTGGGTCTTTAAGGGCGGCACGGCGACATACGACGTGACCTTCGTCTACGAGGACCGCACCGACAAGCTGTCGGACTGCAAGGCGGGCTTCGAGGAGCTGCTGGAAAAGCGCCTCAAACAGGTCAACGTCCTGGCACACGGGACCCGCATTCGGCGCTACGTCCTGTCCTACGAAGATGTCTCGACTTCCGGCGGCCTGTCACGCCTGGTCGACGTACAGATGTTCGGATCAAGCGACGGTGCCTACCCAATCCATGACAGCTACGAGTACCAGCGCGCCCTCGGGGTTGACTGCCAGACGGGCGACACCTGCGAGAAGCCGTACATCATTTCCATGGGCTCCCTCGGCGTGGACATGCAGAAGGGAACCAGCACGCTCGTCGACCTGAACGGCGACAGCCTGCCGGACCTCGTGGACACGTCTGAAGCCGGCAAGCCGCACCGGATATTCCTGAACGTGCTGGAAGCCGACGGTACCCACAATTTCACCGGCCCGATTGACAGCACGAAAGGCAACCAGGGCGGGTTCGACCTGGGCTCACCCTACGTCCAGGTCCTCGACGTGGACGGTGACGGTTTCATAGACATGCTTAACGCCCAGACCGGCCAGGTCCTTTACAACCGTGGCACCAACGACTGGACCGAGATCGGCTCCATCTGGTCGGGCGGGTCCGGCGGCGGCCTTCCGGACCTCAACTCTGACTTCGACCCGTCCCAGGGGTCGCTGCGAACAGTGCGTTTCTTCGACTATGACAACGACAAGCGAATCGACGTAGTGCGCAGCGAGGGCACCGACGCGGCGAACCAGACCTTCATCTACCGCAACACAGGTACCGGCGCTTTCAACCTGGACGCCGATGCTGCGTCCATCGGCGCGGGCTTCGAGTCCGACCGCCTTGAACTGAACGACATGAACGGGGACGGGATCCTCGACGTGGTGCTGGTCAACACGGACCAGATCCGCTACCGCCTCAACCTCGGATGGGGCCAATGGGGCAACTGGATGTCCATCCCGCTCGCCGTGCAGTTCACGAACCAGGAAGCCATAGACGCTGAACTGGACGATCTGAACGGCGATGGCCTCGCGGACCTCATCCTCGTCCAGGGTACGACAGTTCGGTACTGGCTGAACCGCAACGGCACCAGCTTCGATCCGGAGCGCGACGTAGACAGCGCCGACGTCAATGGCGAAATCCCCGAGCGCACCGCATCGGTCACTCTGTTCCAGGCCGACATGAACGGCAACGGCTCAAACGACATCGTGTGGATCGACGGGTCGGGCAAGGTCACCTATCTTGAGCTGTTCCCGTCGCGACCCAATTTGCTGTCGAAGATCACCAACGGGATCGGACGCGTCACACAGGTGACGTACGCCAGCTCGGTGGCCGAAAGGGCAAATGACGCGGCCACGATGGCGTGGACCCACCCGCTGCCGTTCCCGATGGCCGTGGTCAAGAGCACGGACGAGTCGGACGAACTGACGATGGTGCATTCGGTAACTACATACACCTACCACGACGGCTACTACGATGGCACCGAGAAGCGCTTCCGTGGATACAGCCGCGTGCAGTCCATGGCCAACGGCGACGACATGCAGGAGGCAGGTGCCACAGACGAACAGTACGACGTGGGCGTGGAAGACGCCTACCGCGCAGGCCTGCTTCTAAGGGACGAACAGGTCAGCGGCGACAGACTTATCCAGGTGACCACACACACATACGCGGACTGCACAGTGGCGGGGATCAACCCGATCGGCCTGCTGTTCCCAGTGCGTCACGTCTGCAAGGTCCAGCAGGATGTCGAGCATCAAGAGGGCCTGACCGACCAGAATCTGTGGATCACAACCGCGACTAAATGGGCCCACGACGGCTACGGCAACGTCACCCTCCAGTCCGAGTTGGGCGTGACCTCGGTCGGCGGCGGAACCTGCGACGAGTGCGCGACATCCGTGTACACCGGTTCACCGTGCGGGGCTCAGTGCCTGGGCGACGAGCGCTACACCGCCACGACTTACATAACGCCGGACACCAACGAGGAACGCTGGATCACGGGCCTGCCGGTCAGCGTGCGCATGTACGGAAAAGCGGAATTGGACGGTACACCGGCAGATGCGGTTTACAGCGAGGCCATCACTTACTACGACGGCAACGCGTTCACCGGGTTGCCTGCCGGCCAGGCGGACCACGGCACCGTCACCCGCATGACCGAGCGCGTGAACACGACCGACAAGATCCGGGACAAGGTCCGCAACAGGCTTGACGCAGACGGCAATGTCATCGAGACCCTGGACGCCCTCGGCACGGTCGGCGGCGACGGACACCGGCGCCTGTACACGATGGACGCGGATGGGCTTCGGGTCGTTCGGGTGGACATAGCGCTCAAAGACACGACCGGGGCCTACGGCCTGCGCCAGGAGGTCCAGTACGACCCGATATGGGACAAGCCGATCGAGAACACTGCCTGGATGGTGGTCGTCGGCGACGCGGTTCAAGACGCCCGCAACAGCACCTACTACACATACGACGAGTTCGGACGGATCACGGCCTCAATCCGCCCCGGTGACAGTGCGGACGCCCCGACCGAAACGTACACCTACGACATCAAGAGCCCGGCCAGTCGCGTAATAACGCACAGCCGGACGATGGCGGGCGGGACACCGGACCTTGTCAGCGTCCGCTGCATGGACGGTCGCGGCAGGGAATTCCAGCACCGGAACCTCGTGGACGAAACCTTGTTCCAGGTCTCGGGGTTCATGGTCTTCAGCCCGCAGGGCCTTGAGCGCGCAGTTTACGACCCCTATATCTCGCAGGGAGATGCGTGCGACACGTCCATTCCGGACGGCGTCGTGTCCAGGATCCGCCGCCACGACGCACTCGGGCGTCTGATCGGGACGACGTGGGTCGCAGTCGGCGACGAGACGACCCCGATCGAAGAGAACCTGACCTACGGCCCGCTGACCATGACCCGCAGCGACGCAAACGACACCGACCCGGCCAGTCCGTTCGCTGACACCCCCACAGTCGTACACTACAACGGCCTGGGGCGGACCGTGGCCGTCGACCACCACCTCGTGGCGAACGACGCACCTCTTACGTACCGCACGTTCTGGGATGCGCTGGGATTCCCGACAGGGACCACGGACGCGATCGCCGCAGAACGCAACCAGGAAAATGACCTCCTGGGCCGGGTCGTCAAGGTCACTGACTCGGACAGCGGCACGACCACCTTCGAGTACGACGACGCCGACAACCAGGTGCGCCGCACAGACGGCCGCGACGTGTCGATCGCCATGGAATACGACGGCGCGAACCGAATCGCGGCCCGGTGGGCTGAACTGGATAAGGCTGGATCTGCGGTGACTTATGTATATGATCGCCGCGGAACATGCGCGGCCGACAAGTGCACCAACGTCGCAGGCCACCTCGCAACGGCGGCGTACCCGCTGGGCGACGGCGTCACGGGCGCTGACCGGCACGGCTACACGATACGCGGAAAAGACGCATACCTCGGACGCACCATCAACGGCCACGACTTCGAATTCTTGACCTCGCACGACGCCGCCGAACGCGTCACCGGCAACACGTACCCGACCGGGCGCGCGGTAACCGTAAGCCTCGACGGGGCGGACCGGATCACAGCGGTCCCGGGCTTCATTGACAAGGTCCTCCGCGACGAACGCGGACTCGAGACCACATTCACCATGGCCAATGGCGTGGTCACCACGATCGACCACGACGCCCGGATGCGTCTGGCCTCGATGGACGTTAAATCCGACGACGGCAACGTCCTGGTATCACACACGTTCAGCAGGGACCGGATGGGCAACGTCCTGGAGGTGACCGACGGGCGCCCGGACGACGGCACTCCCTCACACGCCGGGCGTTTCACGTACGACGGCATGTACCGTCTGACGAAAGCCGAGCTGGACCCGGGCAGATCAGCCGCAGAGACGCTGACCTTTGCCTACGACACGGCGAACCGTCTGGTGTCAAAAGAGTCAAGTCTTGGCGCAGCCAGCATTGAGCACGTCGGCACGCTCGCCTACGGTGATGGCGCCGGCGAACACGCGGTGACCAGGGCTGGCTCGCTCGACCTCGGGTACGACGGGGCCGGCCAGATGATCGTGCGCGGGGACGCGACGCTCAACTGGGACCACATGGGACGGCTCGTCTCGACCACAGTCGACGGAGTCGGAGTGGCCTCGTCCGCATACGACCCGGAAGGCGTCCGGATACGGAAGCGCGAAGGCGGCCACGAGGACCTGTTCCTGACCACCGACTTCGAGATTCGCGACGGCATGGCGATCACCTACGTACAGCTCGACGAGGACCGCCGCGTCCGGATTGAAGAACCAGCCTTCGCGGCGGATGTGCTGCCGGACCTGGCCCCGGCCTCTGGTCCCGACACAGGCCTGACACCGGCCCCTGACGGACTGATCACTGCGGGCGACGCCTGGATGGTTCAGGCTGCGGCTGCCGGAACACTGGATTTCACACCCGGGCCGACCGCTGTCGATCCGATGGTGCTTCTACATGCCAGTGCGCGGCGGATGCTGTACGGCACTGACCCGCGCATCGTATTCCTTCACGTCGACTCACTTGGCAGCACAGTGGCCGCCACCGATGACCAGGGTGCGCTGCTGGGCCGCGCGGAATTCTACCCTTACGGCCAGGTACGACTGGCTCAGGGCGAAGTGGATGTCCACGGCTTCACCGGCAAGGAGGTCGACAAGACCACCGGGCTGCTTGACTTCGGGGCACGCTATCTGGACCCGATGACCGGACGGTGGACCGCGCCGGACCCGTCCTTCCAGGTCCAGGGGGACACTGACGAAGATCGCGTTGAAGAGGCCACGAGCGCATACGCCTTCGTGGACGCAAACCCGCTCAACAGCCGCGACCCGGACGGCGAGGCCAAAGTCGGCAGCATTTCCAGCTTCATGGGGAAATTCAAGATGGCCAGGGCTCTGATGAAGGGAAGCTTCCGCCCGAGCATCCTGTACCACTACAGGTTCAACCTGACCCCGAACCAGAAGATCAATTTCAAGACGGCCTGGAAAATGGTCAAGTCGGCGTCCGGCTCGGTCAACTCGGGCGGCAGAAGCGGGGAGTTCGTCCCACGGACCCGAAACAACGCCAATGACCTGATGAGGGAAATCTGGTCGGCAGGCCACACAATGGCAAGCATTTACAAGACCCAGACGCTGACCCAGAACGACGGGCGCGTTAACCACTTCTCGCAGAACCTGGCCCCGAAGCTGGTTGACATCGGCCACAGCCTGAACAGCAATAAATACACCGACAATCGCGCGATGCTCGAACTCCATGCGAAGGAAGGGTTCACGCAGGGCGTCCAGGACAGCCACATCAACCAGAAGAACTGGTTCAAGGGTTCGTCGGGCGGGAAAAAGTAGGCGGGGCAAGGCCTCGATAAGGGAGATTCACGACATGAAAACGAACAGAATGCTCATTGCGGCGTGTATGACGCTGATGTTGGTCTCGGTCGGTTGCAAATCGGGTGGTGGCGAAGAACTGCCGACGTGTACCCCAGGCGAGAAAGCCTGCACCTGCAAGACAGACGGGACATGCGACACCGGCCTGGCCTGCCAGGACAACGTATGTAATGAACCGGCCTGCGTGGCCGGGACACTCGACTGCCCGTGCAGGACCGGGGACCTTTGCGACGCCGGGCTGGTGTGCCAGGAAAGTACGTGCAAGGCGCAGGTCGGCACGGGGCTCGTCGTGGGCAGCCCGGCAGCACGGGCGTGCGACGTGGTGTTCAACGTGGCCGGCGCAGTCGTGGTCATTTCCAGGGACGTGACCGGGGCGACAGCCAGGCGCGACGACAGGGTATCGGTCTCGTTCGCGGCGAAGGAAGACGCGGCCTTCACAGGGCCTGTCGCGGCCGTGACAAGCGCGGACGGCAATGCCCTGACGGGGCTCACGCCCGAGAAGGCCGAGTGCTACGACCGCCTGGGCAAGACTATTGCCGACCCGGGTGTTA
This sequence comes from uncultured Anaeromyxobacteraceae bacterium, assembly GCA_964522105.1. GTDB lineage: Bacteria > Myxococcota_A > UBA9042 > DTJE01 > DTJE01 > JAGOFO01. The sequence goes on along the minus strand of CAZFVA010000002.1, from coordinate 66,759 downwards.
AAGTTCAGTAATCCGAATCGATTGTGTCGCGGTGGAGGTGCAGGATGCGTTGCCGAAGAATCGCGGTCGTCTGTTCGCTTCTGGTCGTGGCGTTAGCCGCGTGCTCGGGCGGGGACGAGACAAATAGGACCGATCTGGACGCCGAGGACCTCGACGTCACCAACGTGGGCGACACGGCCACACCGGACGTCACCGACCCTGTTGATGTAGTGGCGTTCGACAGCGACCGGGACGGCTCGAGCCTGCCCTCATGCCCGACAGGATCCGACGGCTGTCCCTGCACCGCCAATGGTGAGTGTGGTATGACGTCGTACGGCGAGGCCCTGACGTGCAAAGACTCCACGTGCTCTGCTGATTCCTGCCCGGTCGGCCAGACCGGGTGCGCCTGCCTGGACGCCTGGGAATGCACGACCGCGGACGACTTGTGTCAGGACGGCTTCTGTCGGCCGGCCGAGTGCCCTGCGGGCCAGCAGCACTGCGCGTGCGCCGGAAGCGGTTGCGCGTCCGGCCTTACGTGCCGCGACAACACGATCTGCGTGGACGGGACCGGATGGATCGGCAGCCCCTGTTTCTCGGACGGGACCTGCAGGAAAGGCTCGCTCTGTCAGGGCGGCCAGTGCCTGCCTTGCATCCTCGGTTCGGCCGGGTGCGCGTGCAAAGACGACACGACATGCTACCCGGACCTTGCGTGCTCGAACGGCCTGTGCGTTGACGAGTCCACGATCGTGACGCCGCCCGGCGACGCCCCCTGCTATACCCCGTGCAGCAACGACCTGGTGCTGTCCGACGGGACGTACAAGAAGTGCGGCGCGGACCGGTTACTCGACGGGTGCATAAACGAACTTGTCTGCAATGAGGGGTCCTGCACGACGCTGGGCGAAATGCCCCCCGGGTGCGCATCCGACATAGAGTGCCCGAACTTCCAGACATGCCTTGCCGGCCACTGCTACTCAAACTGCCAGACGAATTCCGACTGCACCGCGGATCGAGTCTGCCACCTCCACGTGTGCCGTCAGCCGTGCGCCATGTCGAACTCGGCACCGTGCCCGCCCGGCTATTCCTGCCAGACCGCAGATGGCGTGCTCGGCGCGTGCACACCAATCAAATCTCCCGGCGTTACGGCCCAGACCTCGGTGAACGGGGGCTTCGCGCTGGACGTGGCCTTATTTCCGCTGTCGAACGTCAAGACGAGCGGCCAGATCGTGATCACGAACAACTCGCCCACCGCCGCAAAATTCACGCTCCGTAAGCGCGGCCACTCGCGTTACAAGGCCGACGGCACTGTAGATTCCGCCGACGACCCGTCGAACAGCGAGGAAGACTGCGACCCCCTCACCGACTGCCCGCTGACGTGGCTGAAGATAGGCATTAACGGGAACAATGAAGTCGTCCAGTCCCTTGTCGTGACCGTTGACGGCAACGGCGGGACCTCGCTGCTGACGTTCGAGAACGCAAACGGCGCCGGTGTCCCGCGCTGGGCCGGAAGCCTGGAAGTGATCCAGGCGAAGCTCGGCACCCGAACCATCACCCTCGAATACGTTGAGCGCCCTGAAGGTCGCTGGCAGGGCACCATCCAGTACTTCGCAAACTTCGGGGACGAGGGCCTGTCCGACTGGGCCGCCTCGCCCGTGACCAGAAAGAATCCAACGCTGCTTGCCAAGGTCGGCAACGCGCTTGTCCAGCGGTGGGGCGCCTTCAGAACTGGCAACCTTTCCTGGAACGAGTTTCAGGCGGTGCTGCAGTCAGTCCAGACGCAGTCATGGCGCTGGCCGAACGTCACGACGACCTGCCCCGTGCAAGGTGGCGCGTGCTACCCCTACGACAACAGCGCGCTCGGGCTGTCGGTCCTGACATCGGACCTGCTCTCGCGGCCGGTACCCACCGGAATCAGCGAACTGCCCTTCGCGACGAACCTTTATTTCCCGGACCCCGATGGCCAGCCCACGCACATGGAAGGAATGATCGACGGCTCCTACGCCCTGCAGTACCCGGGAGATCCGGCCATCAGCGCGGACCTGGGCGGCGACCCGTCGGTGTGCCAGGTCAAGAGCGGGTCGACGTGCCTCGTATTCGTGGACTCGATGCATGCCGACATGTTCCTGGGCGGGCGCTACGAAACGACGTCCACCGACACACTTTGCAATATCCGACCAGGTGCCGGCTACAAGCTGGTCAAGACACCATGGCTGGTCCCGGGCTTCACGGCGGGGACCGAGGTAGACGCCGGCTCGGGCCTGCGCTACCAGTACCAGTGCCGCGACTCGCGCCTGCCTTTCGGGGACGGCCCGTCAGCCGAGCCGACACAGGCCATCGCTGACGCGAACCTGTCGCTGGTTCCGGCCAACCCGGTACCGGACGCCCGCACGCGACGCCGCTCCATCGACATCCTGGACGGGGCACTGATCGACCAGCGCTACCTGTTCATCTTCTTCCGCGAGACATACCCGTCGTTCCTGCCGTGGGACACGACGCCCTTCTCGGCCTACGGCTACGTCCTGCTCCAGAGGCAGCCGGACGACCTCAACCTTGACGACGACGACAGCGACGGCGTACCGAACGCCTACGACGGGAGCCACCCGGTGGATACCCGGACCGAGCCTGTCGACGTCCTCGACGCGAAGTGCTCGCCCGACATCGTGAAACAGGCACTTCAGTCGGACGCGACATCGGTCACGGCGGACAACGCCGCAAAGCTGACGGTCGCGCTTATTGACGGGCGCGTCCCGACCGGCACACCCGCGCTCATCACGTCAGGCGGCAGCGAGTCCGTGCACTACCTGTGCGCTGACACCGGCCAGTTCGACGGAGGCCCCGGCGCCACAACCGACCCGGCCCTGCCGTTCAGCGGGCCACAGGACGACTCGTGCGGCCTGGCCGACCCGTCGAAAAACCACTACGACAACAACGGCGTGTGCGACGACGGCGGCCTGGGGGCCACAACCTCAATCTGCCCGCTCGGCCGCGACAAGACTGACTGCGGCACACGAAGGCAGGCGGACACGGACCGGGTCGTAGCATGCCCGGCCGGCAGCGACGTAACCTTCTTCACGCTCGACTCCACAATGACCCAGGCGAACGTGGCCGGGTTGTCCTGCCAGACCGCGACGCCGAAACCGAACTGCGCCGACACGCTGCGCGACTGGCGCACAACGCCCGACAGCCACCTGGTACAGTACCAGCCGGCCTGGCGGTGCCTGGACACGAACGCGATCTTCTGCGACACGAATCGCTATGACCTCCGTGACGCCAAAGTGTTCTACGCGGCCACCGACGCACAGGCCGTGTTCGCCCCGCTGTACGCCGACATCGACCTCGCGTTCCGCTACAAGACCAAATTCCGGGGCCGCGAGGGCACGGGCATCGGGTTCGCGCCTCAAGTCTGCGTGCCCGGCTCGGACCAGATCCCGTACTGCTACGACCCGGTGGCCATCCAGGTCGACCGCGATCGCGTAGACTGCCTGCTTTACATCTGGGAACACCACTACGACGACGTCCAGGCAGGGTCAATCGCAGGCACCGATGCGCGCGCAAAACTGACCGACTACCTGTGCACCAACTACGCGTACGCCGAAGCGTGCCATCCCGGCATGCCGGTCGGCGTCATACACGATGGCTTCGAGCGGCTGTTCGCCGAGCTGCTGGTCATGATGGGTGACGAATCTTACACACGCGCCTTCTCGGCACGGTTCGACCTTTCCGGGTCCAGCGGCGCCTCGTTCGAAGGCACGCTGTTCGAGTCGGGCGGGATCAACCTGTCCGGTGCAGCCGGCCTTGAGATGCACCTCCTGTACCAGGCCGCGCAGTACTACCAGGAAGCCCTGGATCGCTTCGACACGATGAGCCCCCTGATCTGGCAGGCGCTGATGTACAGCTTCGACAGCCGCAACTTCGTGACCCAGGAAACGGTGACCTGGTACTTCGAGCGCCTCGTGCGCGCCTCGACCCAGAAGTCACGCGCCTGGAGCGAGATCGCGAAACGCTATCAGAATCTGGACCGGCCGGACCTCGCACGCGCCGTCGTGGAACGCGCCTACACCGCGACTTACCTGGAAGGCGTGCTGCTGTCACAGTTCATGCAGCGCATTACCGACTCGTTAAGACCCGAAGACAGGCCGCAGGTCAGTGCCGTGCTTGAAGACGGCCAGAAGCGCTACCACACCGCGCTGCTGGACATGCGAAAGACGTTCCAGTCGATCACTGACAATATCAGCTACTTCGGGCTGTCGCCGGACTACGTCCCGTTCCCGGTCACCTTCGGGCTCGAACAGAACGCCTTCGAATTGATCCTGTCGCGCGCCCAGCAGCGCGTCGAAACCGCTAAGTACAAAGAGAATCTCGCGATCGAACGCAACATATCGTTCCAGACCGAGACTGCGGGCTTCCAGTCCGAGCTGGTGAAGCTGCGTAACACCTATGAAGACCAGATCGGGCAGATCTGCGGGACATTCGTGGGCCTGGACGGCAAGATCTACCCGGCCATCCCGCGCTACGCCTACCTGAATGACAACGCAAGGGTGTTAGGGGACCCGTGCGGTCTGATGGGCAACGGCTCGATCTTCGACACGATGGGGCAGTTCGAACAGTTCGGGATCGGGCTCAAGAAGGTCCGGCAGCAAATGTCCGATTTGTACTCCGAGGTCGGCATCGAAAAGTCGCGGGTCGAGGCGCAGTGCAATCTGACCCTGTCAATCGCTGATTTCGTCTATAAGCAGGGCGAAGAAAACCTCGACCTCCAGAAAGACATCAACAAAATGCACCTCGCCGTGGACGCGATTGACCGCTTCGAAAACGTAATCGGGACCATGGCGTCGCTGGTCGCCGGCGGAATGAACAGCGCGTGGGCGATCGGCATTTACGCCGCCCAGGATCTGGCGCTGAACGCGGCCGCTGCAACGCTGGGTGCCTTCATAGGAAAGAAGCAGGAAGAGATCGCCCAGACCGACCTCGAGACCGCGCGGTGGCAGACCGAGTCCCAGTGCGATGCCGCACTGATCGACTCGAATGCGCGCACCGCCGGGCTGCTGCTACAGACCAAGCAACTCCAGCTCGACGCGCTCCAGGCCGAGCACCAGATTCAGATCGCCATGGGCGACCTGCAGGGACTGCGGAACCTTGCGCGTCGCCTTCAGGACCAGCTCGCCGAGGCCGAACAGATGGCAATCGACGTCCAGGCGGCGCACGACGATCCAAACGTCAGAATTTATAAGGACGACGCCATAGAAAGCGCGGATGAGACGTTCACCGATGCCCTCCGGGAAGTCTACCGGGCTACACGCGTTTTCCAGTACTACACAAGCCAGAGCTACGCGGACCTCGAGAAGCTGTTCCTGGTGCGCTCGGTCCAGTACGGGGACTACAACCTCGAGTCCTATCTGCGCGACATCGAAGACGCCTACTACTCCTTCGAAGAAGTCTACGGGATGCCAACTACGCGCGTCGCGATCCTGTCGCTGCGCGACGACATCGTGAAGGTCCCGCGTCTGGACTCAAACGGCGCCGCAATCGCGCAGTCCACGCGTATCGACATGCTGCGCGAACGCCTCAGTGACCCCGCGCTCCTGGACGAAAACGGGTACCTGACGGTGCCGTTCGAGACGACACTCGGGGACCTGTCGCCGGTCACACGCGACCACAAAATCGTGTACGTACAGGCCGAAATCATCGGGTCCAGCGTGGGGGACACGCTCGGCCGCGTCTACCTGCGCCAGAACGGGACCGCGACAGTCTACAGTGTATCGGGGAACGAGATATACTACCGCTTCCCGGAACGGCTCGCGGTCGTCAACCCGTTCTTCAACGGCAACCGCGTATTCGCGGACGAGGTCTACAGGAACATGGACTTCCGCGAACGGCCGTTCCTGAACAGCTCATGGGAGTTGGTGATCAACCAGCGCGACGAGAAGGTGAACGAGGACATCGACCTGCAGTCGGTGACGGACGTGCGGATCTATGTATACTACTCGGACTTCGTCAGCTACTGAGGGGGCGGCATGTATCGACGCGCAAAAATAATCGGGGTCATCGCGGCCCTCGCCTGGGCGGTCACAAGTTGCGACGGCGAAGGGCAGATCTGCCTTGACGCTTCATGCTTGACCGACGCATGCACCCCGGGGTCGGTCGGGTGCTCGTGCCTTGCGGGCTCCACCGCCTGCGTCGCGGGTGAATGCATCCTGAACATATGCGTGGACTGCCAGCGTGGAAACGAAGGCTGCGTGTGCCTGAAGAACGGCACGTGCGATGCCGGCCAGAAATGCGGCACCGACGGACTGTGCGCGGCCTGCATCGAGGGCCAGGAATCGTGCCCATGTACCGCACGGGACGGAACGTGTGACGCCGGGCTGGAATGCCAGCAGGACGTGTGCGTAACACCGCCCTGCCCCGCAGGCACCGACGACTGCCCGTGCCTGACGAACAAACAGTGCGACGACACACTTTACTGTACCGACGACGGACTGTGCGCAACGTGCTCCAACGACGTCGAAGGCTGCCCCTGCGTGGACAAGAAGTGCGAAGGGGGACTTGTGTGCGACGACGAGTCCGAGAACTGCCGCAAGGCGAAGGACTGCGCTGGCGCCGCCTGCGTATTACACCAGAATTGCGACGACAAGTCGGGCGGCGACGCGGTCTGCCTGACCGCATGCGAACTGGGCTGGGCCTGGGATGCCGGCTCCGGGACCTGCAAGGAAGCCCCTTTGGCCAACTGCAGATCCGGGGCGGCCGCGAGCATCCTGGCCGACTGCAACACACAGCATCGGGTTTGCGTCGAGAACGCCTCCGGTGCCGTTTGCGACACCTGCCTCCCGTCATTTATTGTGGACGGCGAGGACTGCCGGGCGGTCCTGACGTGTACCGACCTCGGGTGCGCAGTTGCTTACAAGATGTGCACGCCCGAAACAACGACCGCTGACGCGTCTTGCGGCGCTTGCCTGAACGGATACCTGACGAGCGGCAACCTGTGCCTGGTGCCGCCCGCGCACTGCACGCCTGACATGCCCGGAAGTATCGTCGCCACGTGCATCGCGCAGAACCGCGCGTGCATCCAGCCCGAGGACGGTCCCGCAATCTGCGGCGACTGCCTTGAGGGCTACCTGCAGAACACGAGCGGCGACTGCATGGTGCCCCATTCGTGCGACGACCTCGGCTGCCACGACAAGAATCGACTGTGCATGGGGGACCTGCCCTTCCAGTCCTGCGGCCCGTGCGTTGAAGGTCTGGTCCCGTCGATCGACGACCCCGAAATCTGCACGCCACCGAAGATGTGTGCGGAGCTCACGTGCGATGCCGCCCAATTCTGCGTGGAAGGCGCCGTTGGCCGGAACGCGGAGTGCGTCACCGCCAGGTGCCCCGAGGCCCAGGCGTGGCGCGAAGACCTGCAGAAGTGCGTGGACTGCTACACAAACTGCAACGCGACTGACCCGGGCGAAACCGGACGCATCTGGCCTTTCACGCTGGCCAGCAGCGACGCGTGCCTGTGCGAGACGCGCACCGGTTGGTACTGGGACGACGGCGAGCGCGCCGGCAAGCCCTGCGACGCGGACAACGATGGGTGGGTACGGGGTGCGGCAAGGACATACCTTGAATCGTCGGACCCTTCTATCCAGCAGAACGCGCGATGCGCACTGCGCCTGATTGACCGATTTACGCTTTTGAACGAGTACGGCCAGCGCCTGGACATCTACCTATGTCAGGGCAACCCGATGTTCAAGCGCGAAGACCAGGGCTACTGCGCGACGTTCGCACCACTGACGCTGTACGAGACGGTGCGCAACGACGACCAGTCCGAGTTGGACCTTGACCCGAACGTCCCGTCGTACGCTGCGGACAACGTGGGCAGGCGCCCGCTGGCATCCGAGCTTAACGGGCTGACGCGCCTGTGCACGGCCGGCGGCGACTACAACGAAAACGGCGTGTCGGACATCGCAGAGTGGCACGGGATGCCAATCGGCGTGATGACCGCAGACCAGCATGTGATGGCGCAGTTCGCGTACTGGCTGGAGCTGAACCGAAGCTGGTACGAAGGCCAGCCCGGCGGGACATACGGCCGCTATGTGATTCAGGAACGGTCGCGTTGTGACACGGCGTCGTTCCCGATGGGCTACCAAAACGACGACGGAACGTACTGGCGGCAGTGTGTGCGAAGCCGTGACACAAGCTTCGACCCGACCGACGGCTTCGCAACCCCCGATTTCGGCATGGAGTTCGCGGAGTGGTCATGCGACGCGGCCTCTGGAGGCTGCCCGATACCGCCCCCGCCCACAGCCGGCTCGCCCACACCCGCAGGCCCGCCCGGCCACGGACTGTGCGAAGTGACGCTCCCACCAGTGGACGCTGCATGTGCGGACCCGGCGAGCGCGTTCCCGTGTCTGCACGGGTCGTACTGGCGCGGCATGTCACACCAGTCAGAGTTCAAATGCGTCGTCCTGAACGCCCAGGAATCTAGTGCGCAGCCACAGGTGGCACCGCTGGACGTGTACGGCGGGATGTACCGGTGGAACCAGTGCCACGTCGCCTGCCCGGCCGGTGACCTGGCATGCGCGGCCGACTGCGAAAACGGGACTTGCGCACTTTCGTCAACAGCGGCGGCCGGGGGCATCGCAAACCCGGCAGACCCGCACCTGACGTGTGAGATCGTTGACACACCGGCCTCCGGGGCGGTGGGGTTCGTAGCGGTGACGTTCGTCGGAGGCTCGCCGTACTCGCGCGGGTGCATCGACGAATGGACACCCGACACGGTACAAGGGGCCCTGAACGGCGTCGAGGACCCGGTCGTGGCCGCGTGGCGAGGCATGTGCCCCGGTTGGCTGACCGACCCAGATGCGGCAATCGGCGAGGGCAATTCACGGGACTTCGGCGCATTGCAATGCGGGTGCGGCGACCACTACGGCGGCGCCACGTGTAACACCGGCTGCCCGACTGAGGGGCTGCACCTGGACCCGACGTACCTGGCCGTCCCGAGGGTCGGATACTGGATGTGCGGCTGGTCGCACGCCGCTGGATACGAAGGATCACTGCCGGACGTCGGCCCGGCCTCGGGCGCGACCGACGGGGACGGGGCTAAGTGGGTGCTGCGCGGGGAGATCCCCCTGACGCCGACCGACGGCCAGGCACTGTGCCAGGACGGCCAGGCGTGTGCGACCGGATTTGTGTTGACCGCCAACTGAGCGGAATAGAGGATTAATACCATGAACAAGAAACTGTATACGTTCCTTGCGGCGATCACAGGCGGCGCGATCGCGCTGACGCTCACGTTGGCACACACGGCCCTGGCCGACAGCAACCCGGCCACGGACCAGGTCCCGAAACTGATCCCGTACCAGGGCACTTTGGAAAAGGACGGGGTGGGCGTGACCGCCCAGATTCCGATGACCTTCAGCATCTTCGACGGCGCGGCCGCCACTACAGCGGTCTGGACCGAAAGGCAGACGGTGAACGTCTACGCCGGACGCTTCATGGCACTGCTCGGGTCCACGACGGCCAACAGCGCGACCAACCTCGCGAAGGCGATCACCGACGCGGACAACCTGTATCTGTCGGTCACGCTGAACAACCCGTCAGGGGACGTGGCGCTGTCCAACCGGCAACGATTTCTACCGGTCCCGTTCGCCCTCTGGACCACGGCAGCGGCGGACTTCAAGGTCGGGCGCAACCTCACGGTAGCGACCGACATCTCTGCGGGCAGGAACATCACGGCAACGGAAGACGTGTACTCGTACAACCTGCATGCCACAAGCAAGGCATATATAGGCAACGCCATCGTGTCGAAGTATTCGATCAATACTGTCCCCTGGGCCGACATCAGCGGTCCGGACGGCGGGGGTCTCTCGCTTAACAATAATTTCGGGGGGCCGGTCAAAGTCTGGAACGATCTCCAGGTCGGGGGAACAGCCCGGCTGGGCCGGACCACCAAGCAGTGTTCCTCGGCGAACTCGTGTACGTGCGACGCGTGGAACGCGCTCAGCGGGGGCGTAGTCTGCAACAGCACCGACTACGTCAGCGCCAGTCATCCGACATTAGACACCACTACGTGGTTCGGGCAGTGCCGCAACATAACGAGCCACGCCGTGACGACCCCGGCCAGCACCTACGTCATCTGCGCCCGGGTTGGGGCGGACTAGACTCCAGGCCATTCACCCCGGCCATCCCCGCCAAAACTCATCCGTCAATTAAATCAAGCCACGCCAGGGCGTCTTCGGCCATGAATTCACGCATGCCGTGTCGGGCAAGGCGATCAGCGGTCAGAAAGGCCGGGGCAAGGTCGTCTTCGGGGAAACCGGGGATGGCAAAGCAGCGCATACCGGCGGCCACGGCGGCCTGGACACCGAAGGGGGCGTCTTCGAACACTGCCGTTTCAGATGGGGCGACACCAAGGCGGCGGGCTGCTTCAAGAAAGATGTCAGGGTGCGGTTTGGACCTTGGTACTTCTGATGCGGAAACGACATGTTCGAAGAACGGACGAAGGCCCGTTTCCTTCAGCAACAGTTCAAGCACTTCGGACGTCGAGCCGCTTGCCACCGCCATCCGCATCCCGGCCGCGTGAAGCGCCCGAACCAGGCGTTCCATTTCGGGGTACGCAACCGTATGACCGACCGCCTGCTGCAGATAAAAACGGTCCTTTATAACCAGCAATTCTTCAATAGATTCGGATAGATTGTATCGCGCCTTGAATATCTGCATCATCTGCATCGCCCCGACCCCGATGAACTGGCGCTTCAGCTCTTCGGTCAGATCGATGCCGAACCCGGCCATCATCTGCCGGTCTGACTCATAGTAATTTGGCTCGCTGTCGACCAGCGTCCCGTCAAAATCAAATATTACGGCCCGGACTGGATTCAAGTTCATCAATTCGCCACATCGCCCCGCAAGCCCGACACGATTATATTGCCGAAAGCCGCATCCACAATTTTCATTTCACCTGTTCTTTGCAACATACCGAAACAACAAGCTTCCTTGCGCATCCTGCCAAATTGAAATTCACACTTTCAATCTGTCGGGGTTTGCCCGCACATCCCGGGTGATCATTGTCGTACATGGTGCTTCGTGCTAGCTTCAACCTTCTGATTTGAAACACGAGGCCTGAGATGACACTGATACGAACGGGACTGGCTTTTATGTGCGCTGGCACCCTGATGATATGCGCCTGCGGGACAACGACGCCCCCGGAAGCCGATGTCACTGAAGACACAACGGTTACCGACGTCACCGCCGACCTGCC
>CAZFVA010000002.1:49510-55447 GCA_964522105.1 uncultured Anaeromyxobacteraceae bacterium | reverse complement strand
CTGAACTTCATCGCGACGATGACCGGCCATGACGGCGTAACAGGTCGAAACGCTTATCCGAACTGGACCTTGACCCTGGACGGGGACACAGGCACCGTTTCGCGAACCCGTGGCGGCATCGACATAATACCGCCGAACGCGACCGACGCAGCGCTTGAAGCCGAGATCATGGCCACGTTATTCGACGGCGCCCACATCACCTACCGTGGCGAACCTGAAGACATCCTTTTAAATTACATGCCGGGCCAGGAAATGGGACCGTATGCAGTCACCTACGGATTCAGCATGCTGCCGCAATACCTGCGAATCAGTGACTGCTGCACTTCAATGATGCAGGTCCCCGGAACGTACCCGTGGGCAGGCGCCTTCTGGAGCAACCACAACTCGCGCGACAACTTCCCGGACCTGGCGTTCGGCTATGTTGCGGCCCGCGAAGCGATGGATGACCCGGAAGCCGACGCAGATGTACGGGCAGCAGCGACGCGTGCCTGGCAGGCCGGACAGATGGTCGGCGACATCGTCCAGGAAAACGGCAGCCGGATCATGTCAGTTTCCGAATTCCAGGCCTATGATCAATTGATTCCAAGCGGCCAGATTCGCCCGGACGGCAGCGCCGAGGCCGAAGACCTCGGCAGCATGTCCGATTGCCAGATGAATTACCTGGCGCGGGCCATTTCCACACAGGGACTCACGTTGCCCCTGCCGGAACTGCCCAAACCTGGCGCCATTGATAACCTGCTGGCCCCCTACATTGATCCCGGAACTGGATGCAAACCTGAAGGCAGCACTTACACCTGCGTAAACATGGCCGAATCGATCTGCGGCAAGACCTGGGGCAGTCTGAACGAACTGCTGGTCGGCGGCACCGGACTGCTGGACATGGCACAACAGATGGAAGATGACAGCCCCGGCTCGGCCAAATTGCTGCTTGGCGGTTTTTACGGAAACTACGACCAGCCCGTGAACTCGATGCTTGCCCTGTGTGAATATGCCAGGGTTACCAACAATGCCGCTCTGCTGGCCGAGGCAAACGCGGCCATGCAGCAGATGACCGACACGTCACGGATTTTCGCAGACATGATTTTCGGTAATGTAAGCCCGGCGGAACAGGCCCACAAAAGATACCTGACGGCCCTGCTTGACGCTCAGGCCGGACTGACCGCATCCGCCGCAGATCTTGGCGACTTCGCCGGGGCCGAACAGCAGATGTCGCGGCTTGAAGCGGTGATGGATCTGGCGGACACGCCCGCAGCGACACTGCTGACAGATGAAGAAATCGCCCTGCGGATTGATAACGAACTGTCCGGTAAGAGCAGCGAAGTCGTGACCCGTTACCGGGACGCATGGGGAACAACATACCCGATACGACGCTCTGACGAAGGTTACGAGGCCAGGGTCTTAGCCCCCGATGGCGCGACCGACTGGCATACAGTCGGCACCCCGCACCACCTGGTGTTCGGCGGCATCGAGCTGCTTGAGGCCCTCCCGCTGTGCGTCACAAGTCCGGGAAACCTGGACTGCACCTGGGCCCGCCTTGGATGCGCCCGTCCCGACCTGAACAAGGACGGCACGGTCGACGCGACTGACACCGAACTGCTGCAGCAGGCTTCAGCCCTTACATCAACTGACTGCACCGCTGAAAACGAATGGTGCGGCGGCGCCGATCTGGACCACACCGGCAAAGTCGACGACACCGACACGGCCTTCATGGAAGCCGCGCAGGGATGTCACTACAAGGTGCCGGCGCTCTAATCCGTCGTCCAATACCAGACACATTCAACTGAAACCAAAAATACTGTATTCTGACAGCGACTGCCTTTACGTGTGGCGAACGGAGACCACGACACCATGTTGTCAAGATTACAACGATCACAGTCCCCGGATTTGGCGACCCTGTTCGCAACCTTATTCTTGCTCGCGTTCGCAGGCCCGGGTTGCGGCGACACATCGCCTGGCACCGACATCATTAACGACGCCACAGACACCGATGCCATAGACGACGCCACAGACAATGACACCGCCGAAGTACAGGAATGGTGCGAATCAGGGAACCTTTTCAGCCACGTGGACCCGCTTATCGGTACGGGTGGTGGCGGCTTCTGGGGTGGCGGCAACGGATTCGCGGGGGCGGCGGCACCGTTCGGGCGGGTACGGGTCGGCCCTGACACTCAGGGGGAAGGCGACAATTACGACCCGGTTTATCACTCAGGCTACTACTATCACGACACGATAATCGCAGGTTTTTCGCAGACTCACATGCACGGAACCGGAATTACTGCTTACGGAAACTTCATGGTTTCCCCGGTGCTCGACGCAAGCGCGGACATGAACTTTGAAACCGACTGGCGACAGGGTTTCGACAAGGCTCTGGAGCTGGCTGAACCGGGCTATTATTCCGTTACTCTCGATTCCGGGGTTACGGCCGAACTGACGGCGACCGAACGAGTTGCTTACCACCGCTATCTTTTTCCGCAGGACACCGCGGCACCATGCATTATCCTGAACGCCGGCCATGCACTGACTAACAACTTCATTCTGGAATCGTCAATCAGCCTGGACCGCCAGACGCTGGAATTCACCAGCCGCATGCGACAACTTGGCGGATTCTCGTTTGAAATCGGGGGATTAACAGTTTTCGTCAAAGGCCTGCTTATGCAGCAACCCGCGCGGATTATGGCGTGGGACGACAACTCGGGTTTCCGTGAAGATATCAGCGAGTGTTCTGGTGCAATGTCATGCCGCGTGGCGGTCTGCTACCCGGCCGGAACTGCCGCAGCCGAGGTACGCATCGCCGTTTCGTTCGTTTCTGCCGAAGGCGCCGCTGTAAACCTTGACGCTGAAGGCCATCATACATTTGAAGAAGTGCAGAGCGCCACGGCCGATGCATGGCGTAAGCTGCTGGAACCATTCTGCCCGACCGGCGGCTCGCAGGACAACCTGACAACATTTGCCAGCGCGCTGTACCGCGTCTTCCTGATGCCAACCCTTATGACCGATGCCGACGGCAACTACCCGGGAATCGACAAGAAAATTCACCACAGCGAAACCGGTCGTTACTACAGCGACTTTTCCCTGTGGGACACGTACAGAACCGAACACCCGCTGCTGACGCTTGTATATCCAGACATCCAGCGCGACTTCGTAATGTCGATGATAACGATGGCCCGCGAAGGCGGCTACCTGCCACTGTGGCCGTTCGTCAACGGCGAAACAAACATCATGGTCGGGGCTCCGGCGGAAATCGTCGTGGCTGACAGTTATTTGAAAGGCATCGACTTTCCGTATGAAGAAGGCCTTGATCTTGCTTTGAAAACGGCGCTCGGGCCGACTGCGGAAGGTTCGCAGTTCTTTGGCAGAGACGGCATTGAAAACTACCTGACCGATGGATTTGTACCGGCCGACCAGCAGTCAAGCGCCGTATCAAAAACGCTCGAATATGCCGTCGCGGACAACGCGCTGTGCGCAATGGCGACCGGACTCGGGCGCACCGACGTGACGACAACGCTTTGTGCAAACAGTCTGAATTACAAAAACGTCTGGAATCAGGAACATAAATTTTTCCTTGCCCGCAACAAAGACGGCAGCTTCCCGCAGGCCGGGACGTTCAGCGCAGACAATATAGTCAGCGATGTCCTGGATGATTCCAACTACGGCTACAGCGAAGGCAACCCGTGGCACTACCTGTGGTTCGCTCCCCACGACCCGGAAGGCCTGATTGAACTGAACGGTGGCAACGAAGCTTTTGTTCAGCGTCTTGAAAAGTTCTTTGCCGACTCCAGAGCCGAAGAAGAATCAATCCCCGATGATTTGACCCTTAAGGGAGCTTCCCGCCGCCACTACTGGCACGGCAACGAACCGGGACTTCACACCGCGTGGCTGTTTTCATCGGCCGGACGTCAGGATCTGACATGCAGCACAGTCCGCTGGTTAATGGAAACGTACTACGGACCGACCGCTGACGGACTTCCGGGAAATGACGACGCCGGTGCCCTTTCAGCCTGGTATGTGTTCAGCGCCATGGGCATCTACCCGAACCCCGGCACAGACAATTACTGGCTCGGGTGCCCGATGTTCCCTGAAATGAAGGTTAAATTACCTGGCGGCATATTGAAGATAACGTCCCTCGCCACGGACACGACAAATCGAACAAATATCCTGACAACACTGAATGAAACACCTCTTGATGATGGCATCATTACCTGGCACCAGATTAGAAACGGCGGCGCACTGAATTTCACAACGGATTGAAATCCATCAATACTGGATGACCACCTGAGTCGCCTGACACAACAACCCCGTTACCCACCTGATTTCTGCTGCTGTTTGCTTGTATAACTACCGTTTTCACCCTGATAATTGCATGATCTGCAGTTCCCTGTTTTTTACGGGGAATCGAAAGGAGTTACTGGTGACCCTGGGAACCACAGCAGCACTGGCCGGAGCCATAGCAGGCGCGGCCATTCTTACCTGGATACTGATACGTCTGGGATCTTCCAGAGCCAGTAATCAGGCTGCCAGACTTCACGAACAAAAAATCAGTGACCTGATCGCCAGAGGCAGGGCCGAAGAAGCGGCCTCGATGCTGGTGGCCGATTCGAAATTTAAAGAAGCCATGGACCTGTTGATGTCGGCAAAGGCATTTGGAGCAGCCGGCAAGGTCGCCCTGAAGTTGCGTGATTACCGCAAAGCAGCAAGCCTGTTTCAAAAAACCGGAGATATCGAGGCCGCAGTTAACGCACTTTTAAAGATTAAAGATTTCCGATCAGCCGGAGAGATACTTTCAGGGGCCGGTCAGCATGAAAAGGCGGCTCAACTGTACAAACAAGCCGGAAGTCTTGACCTTGCTGCTGAAGAATTTGTGCAGGCAGGCGATTTCAAGAATGCTGCGGATATCTATGCCGGTATCGGTGACCAGTCAAGAGCCCGGATGTACTTCGCCATCGGACTCAGAAAGGAAGGAAAGCTTCTTGAAGCCGCACAGGCTTTCGGTGCAGCAAACCTTCACCTGGATGCCGCAGAGTGTTTGCGTGAAGCAGCACGCCCGGCCGAAGCGGCGCTTGAATATCAGCGTGGCGGAAAGCCTGAAATCGGCGCAAAACTACTTGAAAAACTTGGCAAAACCACAGAGGCGGCTTCGATGTATGTTGAAGCCGGGGACCACGAGGCTGCAGCCAGGCTGTACCAGATCGTACGCAACCCGACGATGGAAATGGAAGCGCTTGTTTCAGGACGGAAGTTGCTGGAAGCCGGTCACATGGCTTACAAGGCCGGCAACCTGAAAAAGGCCGAACAGATACTGAAGATGGCGACCCCGGGCGATCGCGGTTATGACCGGGTATGCATGCTGCTTGGCAGGATTCTGGAAGACGACGGGCGCATGAAGGAAGCCATAAGCTATTACGCGGTCTATGCCGAACGTTCCATTGCAACGCCACAGAATCAACAGGCATTCAACTACCTGTATGATCTATTTATTAAAGAGAACCGGACCGAATCGATACTTAATGTTCTGAAGGCACTGGAACGGGCGGATCTGCTGACTCCTGAACAACGCCAGACCAAGGCAGTCATGGACAAGGAACACAATCGCCTGAAACAGGAAAGTCAGGAAATTGCTGTTGGACAGGAACAGGACAATCCGGAGCTGCCCCGCGGTATCCCGGACCGCTACAAAGTTCAGGAGCGACTCGGCAAAGGCGGGACGGCAGTCGTTTACAAAGCCAGGGATGAAAAACTGCAGCGCGACGTCGTTCTGAAGATTCTGTCAAACAGCAGCCTGCCCCCCGAGCTGGCCCAGGAATACTTCCTGCGCGAAGCCCAGATCGTTGCCGGGATATCCCACCCCAGAATAGTCAAAGTGTTTGACATGGGTATTGCCAGCGGCAGGCACTACATGATCCTGGAGTTCGTGGACGGCGTAACGCTGGAAGAATACCT
>CAZFVA010000002.1:44749-49410 GCA_964522105.1 uncultured Anaeromyxobacteraceae bacterium | reverse complement strand
CCGGACTATATGTCCCCCGAGCAGGAAGCCGGTTATGACCTGACTTCAGCAACCGACGTGTATTCGTTTGCCCTTGTATTAAGTGAATGCCTGCTTGGTTCACTGCCCCTGGGCAACAGCGGCCCGGCAACGCGCACGATGCGTGAAGAGTTCATTACCAGAGGCAACCTGCCCCCGGAAATCACTGCGATGCTGCTGTCCGCACTTAATCATGACCCGGATTTGCGACCTGATGTGGCTAAGCTGGCATCTGTATTCTGAAGCGGAATTGATCAGCGGGCGACCCAGGGTGCAAGAAGATCTGGATTTTCAACAAGAAGCATGTCGATTCGTCTGATGAATTCCATCATGTGCTCGACCGGACCTGTCGTGATACGCACATAACCGTCAAAACCTTCAATCTTGCTTCTGTCACGGACGAACACACCGACAGATTCAAGCTTCGCGCACAATCTGGCCGGTTCCTTGACGCGCACAAGAATGAAGTTTGCGGCCGTCGACCTTACATCAGCACCGCGTTCGGAAAGTTCTTCAACCATGTATTTGCTGGCAGCCCGACACTGGTTGATATAGTTGTTAGTGAACTCGGAATCAAGAAGTGCGGCCACGGCCCCGACCTGCCCCAGTACATTCACGCTCTTGGGATTGTACAGGCGCTTCAGGTTAAGCATGACCTCGCCCGACGCCATCAGATATCCGACGCGCAGCCCGGCGATGCTCAGGCACTTCGAGAACGTCCTGGTGACAACAAGATTGGGAATCTTTCCGACCAGTCTGGCCGAGGACACCCCGGAAAATTCAAAATATGCTTCATCCAGCAGGAAAAGGGTCGAAGGGAATTCACTGCACAGCGTCTGAACGTCGTCCGGCGGTGTTACGACACCGGTCGGATTGTTCGGGCTGGCAATATAAACGACCTTCGTGTCAGGCCGGATCATGTTCATCAAAGTTTCAGTCGGGTTGTCGAACGGGTCTGCCGGCATGGCCAGCCTTGGCTCGATCCCGCGACCACGGGCAAACACCATGAAGTGACCGTAAGTCGGCCAGACAACGACGACATCATCGCCGGGGTCAACGTAGGAACGGCAAACCAGATCCAGCGCATCATCAGAACCGTTGGTAACAATAATGTCGTCTGCCTGCACGCCGGTATATGCAGCCAGCGTCATGCGAAGCTTCGAGGCGCCCAGATCGGGATACCAGTTCAGGTGATGCGTGTTTTTCAAAAAGCCTGTAATGGCCTCGATCACGCGGGACGAAGGGGCAATAACACTCTCGTTCCAGTCCAGTTTCAACGGGCTGAGTCCCGCCGGAAGCTGGGAAATGGCCGTCAATGATGAAACTGCATCATATGGGGCAAGCCCCCTCACAAACTGAGAGGGCTCAGGCATTTTCTGTCTCGTAAATGGAATTACGTCATTTTCAGGTTTTGAGTTAAGCACAATCAATCACCTTCACAAAAACCCTCATGCCAGGCCTGACTGTTCAAACCTGTGCGACAATTTATATTGCAATAACCGGGCCAAGGACAAGCTCGCGGATAACACTGTATCTTCAGCGAGTTATCCAGGCGAAATCCTTGCCCGGGTTACTATGTGGATAAACGTTACTCCACATGTGCGGTATCTAAACTCCACCTGCCGAACTACAGGCCAACCTGACCGGCCCCCGAAATCTGCATTTCTAAAACCACAGAGAGGCACTTTTACCTGACCGCACGTTTCGGCATTTACCTGACTGTTAAAAAATATGTGCTGTTTCTTTGACGGTTTCTACAAGGTGGGCTTACGATTTCAACGGAACCATTTGCCTTCTTGACTGGAGGTCGCGATGTCACGCGCGAAAACTTTCGGGCTGTTATCAGCCACATTGCTCCTGTTTATTCCGACACTTTGCCTTGCTGCGATGGAGGGAGCCAACCCCATCACCGGCATATCGGTCAAAGAAGAGCCGGACGAAACAGTCATTACCATCGCGGCAGACAGAACGCCTACGTTCAGCGTTTTCAAGCTGGATGACCCGGTGCGTCTATTTGTAGACGTTTCCCAGGGGGACATCAGCGCCGTAACTGATGGAATCGTCGTCGATAACGGCGTTCTTGATCGAGTTGCAGCGATGCAGTTCAAAAGCAATGGCGCGCCGGTCGGCCGCATTGTCATTGGCCTGCGTGAAAACGCTGCCTATGACATCAAGGCCGTCAATAAAGGCATCGTCGTTCGCATCGACGGGGCTGGACGACGCGTTGTATCTGCTGATCAAGCCCAGCTTACAGCTCAGGTTTCTTCCATAAAGGCCGAACTGGCAAAAGAAAAAGACCTGCTGGCAAAGATAAGGGAAAGTCGCGAGCGCGATTCAAAACTTAGACTTAATGAAGAGCAGAGTCGTCTTGAAGCTGAAAGACTTCGGGCAAAGGCTGAAGAGCTGAAAAAGGGCGCTGAAGCCGAAGCTGTCGCAGCCGCCAGACTGGCGGCCGAGGAAAAAGGCCGTCTTGAAGATTCGAAGAAGGCCCGCCTTGCCGAAGAAAAGACACGTGCGGAACTGAACGGTCTTGTGGCAAAAGAAAACAGCAAACTGGCCGAAGCCCGCAAGGCCCGCGAAGCAGAAGAAAAACTGGTTGCCCAGCTTGCTGACGCAAGAAAGCAGCAGGAACAGTCAAAGATAGCCAAAATTCAGGACGAGATTGAAAAGGCCAGGCTGGCCAAAGTGGCCCAGGAAGCCGAGATCGCCAAACTGAAAGGCCAGGTCGAAATCGCCAGACAGGACGCTATAAAAGCCGCAGAACTGACCAGACAGGCGGAACGCCTTGAAGCCCGCGTAGTTAATGAACGCGCTGAACTTGATAAGGTCGTCCGTGATCGTCAGGTAGCCGCAAAGGCGTGGAGCGAGACTGTCGGGAAGCTTGAAACAGAAGAAAAGAAGCTTCAGGCAATTGCAGTGCGTCGCGGCATGGCTGAAAAGGAAGTCGCCGACCTGCGCGCAGAAGTCGATGCCCTTAAGAACAATAGAAAGGCAGTTGAAACAGCCGAGGCCAGAAGCCTTCGCGAGCAGATTGAGTCACGTGAGTCCGAACTGAAAATGATGCGCGCTAAAGCAGATGGCGCCGGTGAAGCAGTTCAGGCGGCAGGAATCAGGCTGACGGCCAAGGAAAAAGAGATTGCAGAACTGAAGTCGGCAATGGACAACGAGCGCAAGACGCTTGAAGCCAGGCTGGCTGCAGAAAAGCAGGGAACAAAGGCAGAACTGGCAGTCCGGGAAAAAGAGATTGCCCTTCTGAAGTCGGAAGCCGCTGAAGCCAGAAAGTCGGCCGCCAGGGCTGACGGCAAGATGACCGAGGCCCAGAAGGAATCTATCGCAAGACTGGAAGCCCGTGAAAAAGAACTGGCAGCCGCAAAGGTCGCCATGGAAGTTGCTTCCCGCGATGCCGAAGCGAAACTTCAGCAGGAAAGGGCCCAGAGCATGGCCCGCGTGACCGACCAGGAAAACAAGCTTGAGGCCTTGCGGACAGAAATGGCCGAGGCGAAGAAAGCCGCCGAAGCTTACGGAAGAAACAAGGCTCTGGCCGAACAGGAAAAGGAAATCGGCAGCCTTCGCGCCCGTTACGAAGAGACACTTGCCGACGTAAAGGAAACTAACCGTCGTCAGGAAGAGACCATAAAGGACCTGTCACAGAAAGTCACAGTGGCCCGTACCGACGTTGATCAGGCCAGGCAGGCCATCCTGACAAAAGAACAGGAAATTTCAGACCTTAAGGGCGCTCTGGCCGCCTCTCGGAAGGCCACCGGTAACAACTCGACAGAGGTTGCAAACCTTGCTGCTCAGCTTCGCAACAAAGAAGCTGCCCTTGCCGAGACCGAAACGTCGCTGAAACGCCACCTGGCTGAAGTTGAAGACCTGGCAGCGCGCCGCGCGTCCCAGGTGACAAGGCTTCAGGAAGAAGTCCGCAGACTTCAGGACGAAGGTCGCACAACAGCCAGCGCACAGGTTTCAGACCTGCTTGCCCAGTTGAACAATCGGGAAGCCGAGATTTCCGTCCTGAAAAAGGCTTGGGAAGAAAGCCGCACGAAAGCCGGGCGTGATAACGACGACCGCACATCGAAACTCCAGAAGATGATTGAAGAGCAGCAGACAGCAACCGCTGCCCTGAAATCCAGATACGAACAGGAGCTGGCGTCATCAGGTGCTGCGGTAAAAGACCGCGAAGCCAGAATTGTCGAGCTTACGGCGCAGTTTAAAGCACTTCAGGGAAGTTCATCAGAACGGGAAACCAGGGAAGTTGAAAGGCTGCGCAAGTTGGTCAGCGACCGTGAAACTGAACTGCAGCGCCTTAAGTTAAGTGCTGATGCAGACAAATCGAACGGCGCCAGAATCAGCGGCGAACTTGAAAAACGCCAGTCTGAAGTGACAAAGGCGCTTGCCGCGCTTGAATCGGCCCGTTCAGACATGTCGAAGGCCCAGTTACGCGAAAACGAAGCTTTAAAGAAAGAACAGGCTGCCGCAGCAAAGGTTGAGGCACTTACCGCAGCAATGCGTGATGCCGACAACAAACTGATGTCAAAGCAGCAGGAAGTCGACCGCCTGACAGGTGAACTGGCCAGGGCGAAGGCTTCTGAAAACAGCGTTGCCAGCAACGCTAAAGCTGCCTACAGCGCCGAAATCGACCG
>CAZFVA010000002.1:0-44649 GCA_964522105.1 uncultured Anaeromyxobacteraceae bacterium | reverse complement strand
CTGAAAACAGCGTTGCCAGCAACGCTAAAGCTGCCTACAGCGCCGAAATCGACCGCCTGACAGGTGAACTGGCCAGGGCGAAGGCATCTGAAAACAACGTTGCCAGCAACGCTAAAGCCGCCTACAGCGCCGAAATCGACCGTCTGACCAGTGAACTGGCAAGGGCGAAAGCATCTGAAAACAACGTTGCCAGCAACGCTAAAGCCGCCTACAGCGCCGAAATCGACCGTCTGACCAGTGAACTGGCAAGGGCGAAAGCATCTGAAAACAACGTTGCCAGCAACACCAAAGCCGCCTACAGCGCCGAAATCGACCGTCTGACCGATGAACTGGCCAGGGCGAAGGCTGCCGGGGACAATGCGGCAAACGACGTCAAAGTAGTATACACGGCCGAAATCGACCGTCTGACAGACGAACTGGCCAGGGCGAAGGCTGCCGGGGACAATGCGGCAAACGACGTCAAAGTAGTATACACGGCCGAAATCGACCGTCTGACAGACGAACTGGCACAGGCCAGAGCCGCCGAGAATAAGACAGCCAGAACGATCAACGCAGCCAGCCAGGCCGAGATTGACCGGCTTTCCGTTGAACTGGCACAGGCCAGAACAGAAGCAAAAAAAGCGACCAAACCTGTGGAAAGCGCGGTGCGTGGCATCGACTTCCGCAACACGGCCGACGGCCCGAGCCTGATCCTTTCAATGGATGGCGATGCAGACTATTCAATCACCGCCAGGGAAGGCACTTACATTCTGACGCTCGACCGCACCAAACTGCCGACAGAACTGACCAGAAGACTTGATGTCACCGCATTTGGCACATCAGTAAACATGGTCAGTTCATTTGTTACGGGCGACGGCAAAGTTCAAATCGTTGCCGACCTTAACAGACCGATTGGCCAGAAGATCGCCCGTCAGGACGGAAAGCTGGTCTGGACATTTGCCGGACCGGCCGCTGCCGACATGATGGCCGGTGCTTCAGCAACGCCAAGATTGAACCGTATGGCCGCTCAGAACGCCGCAGGAACGCCCCCGGCACCTGCCCCTGCGCCGCTTACGCCGGAAATGAAGGTTGACCCGACAACGGGCAGCCAGGGTTTCCTGCGGCCTTCCATGGTCCCGAAGAAAAAGAAGTATCAGGGAAAGCGAATCAATCTGACCGTGAAAGACGCCGACATTCAGAACGTGCTGACGTTCCTGGCCCGCGAAGGCAAGGTAAACATCGTCACGTCTGAAGAAGTTAAGGGAAAAGTTACATTCCACCTGGAAGACGTTCAGTGGGACCTGGCCCTCGATACGGTCCTGAAGGCCAAAGGCCTGGACTACGTTGTCGAACAGGGTATCTACCGCGTGGCCAGCAGTGAGTCAATCCAGAGGGAATACGAGGCCAAAGTTGAAAAGGCCAAGAAACAGCGCGAGCTGAAACCGGTAGTCGTACGCCTGGTCCCTGTCAATTATGGCAAGGGCTCGGAAATGGCCGCCAGACTTAAAGATGTCCTGTCAGAAAAGGGCACTGTTTCGGTCGACGACAGAACCAATACACTGGTCATCAAGGATACCGAAGACTACCTTCAGGCTGCCGAAGATCTGGTCAAAAGACTTGACCAGCAGACCCCGCAGATCCTGATTGAAGCACGCATAGTTGAAGCTAGAACGACTTTCTCGGAAGATATCGGTATCCAGTGGGGCGGTAATTTTGCCATGGCTTCAGCCTTCGGCAACGAAACCGGCGCAGTGTTCCCGTCAAGCATCGGCCTCGCCGGCGGTGCAAGCCCGGCAACCCCGAACGGCGGTATTTCGCTGGATAACCCGAACTGGGCAGTCAACCTGCCGGCCGCAGTCGGTACAGGTGCTGGTGGCGCCATCGGCATCCAGCTCGGCTCGATTGGCGGCATCGGTAACCTGACGCTTCGTCTTTCGGCCGCTGAAGAAAACGGCGACGTGAAGATTATTTCTTCACCGCGAATCAGTACGCTGGACAACCGCAAGGCGTCCATTTCCCAGGGCGTTCAGATTCCAATCAGCGTCGTTTCGGCTGCCGGTGTTAACACCCAGTTCTTCTCGGCTGACTTGAAGCTTGACGTCGAACCGCACGTCACACGCGACGGCCACATCAATCTGAAACTTGATATTTCGAAGAATGAACCGGACTTCGGTAACCTTGCAGCAAACGGAAACCCGACAATTCAGAAGAAAGAAGCGCATACTGAACTTCTGATCCGGGACGGTGACACAACGGTCATTGGCGGTATCTACACCAGAAGCACCGGTAAGTCCTTCAAGAAGATACCGTTCCTTGGCGACATCCCGATTCTTGGTTGGCTGTTCAAATCAAGGTCCCGGTCTGATGACCGCTCGGAGCTGCTGATATTCATTACGCCCAAGGTAGTGAACAGAGAGGTGTCGTTATGAGAAAGTTAAACCCGAAGATACTGGTGATGGCCATGCTGCTCGGCACCATGCCGATGCTGGTTACCTGTGAAGCTCAAAATCCAATGGCCCTGATGATCTTTGATGCGATGGCACTGACCCCGAAACAGCAGTGTCAGATCCAGCCAGGCCAGAGAGCCCAGGCCATTATCCCCTACGGTATCCTGGACGTCCTGCTGACCAACCGATACTATCTGTTCCCGCGCTTCAAGAACGTAATGGTGCCGCTTTCATCCATAACTGGTGAAGGTTCCGGCTCGCTTCAAAGCGAAACGAACATCCTGTCTGTCGCTGGGGCCAAAGTCTGGATCGACCTTGGTGCGCTTACCCCGGCGCTGGGTGACGCCGATTACAACATCATCACGCCGTACATTCTAGATGGCGTTCAAAACACCGTTGCAGAATCGGTTGAACCTGATCAGGAAGGCACAGTCGCGGTTGAAGTTATCAAGCCTGAAGTAGGCAATTTCCTGGGTGAAATGCTTCGCGCCACTGACGCTCCCCTGAAAACAGCACTCGACGTCAATGTGTATGTGCTTCTGCAGGCAGAGACGCAATCAGGCGAAGTCGTCTATTCCAACGAATTCGCGTTCCCGATCAAGGTCTGCTACGGATGTCTGGTCATTCCGACTGTGGCGACCGAGGCTAACGAAATGCCGTGCAACTACGGACAGGACTTTGCAATAATACCAGTCTGGTGCCCCCCCCTGGCAATCTGGCCAGAGGATTGCCCTGTGTACTGATGATCCGCATTCATAAAACCATACCAATCTTAATACTTGTCGCTGCTGCCGTTTTCAGGCTGGCTTTCGTCGAAGACGCCAGGCTGGCCGGTGACGAAGCGGTTCAATATGCAACGGCAAAACATGTTGCCGAGCTGAAACTTTTCCCGGTAACAGGTGTCAACATGACCGGGGACGCCGCCATGACCCCGGGTGGCATGTACCACCTGATAATGGCAATCCCGTACTTCTTTTCCAGTCAGCCCGAAGCCGCCGGCGTGTTTCTGATAATCCTGAATATTCTGGGCCTGGGACTGGGCTACGTCCTGTTCAAGCGCGAATTCGGAGCGGCGGCAGCCCTGGCGGCACTGATTCTTGCCGCGTTCAACCCGTTTTCAGTGTTCTTTTCAGACCGCCAGTGGAATCCCAACCTGCTGGTCCCGCTTGGTTTTGTCTGGGTGTGGCTGCTGCTTGGCGCCTTCCGGGGCGAAGGGCGGTTTCGGTGGGGCTGGCTGGTCGCGCTGCTGATCGTGTCGCCACAGATCCACATGTCCTGCCCGCATCTGACGCTTATGACACTTGTCCTGCTTGCTGCCTGGCGACCGAAAGTCAGGTGGGGCCACGTCGCGGCCGGCATCGGAATTGGCTTTGCGACCTACCTGCCCTACTTCATTGTTGACGGCATGAATGGATGGAAAAACACACTGCGAATAGCCGGCCAGCTTGCAGAAGCCAAAGCGCCGTGGTTTGAAGCGTTCCGAGCCGGGTACTATCAAATACTTTACGCGGGCGGGGACTTCACCTACTTCCTTGGGAAGGGATTCTGGTTCCCGATGACCGAATGGGGCTTTTTCGGCAAAGGCGGTGCCACACAGTATGCTGCGCTGGCCGGTCTGCCTTCATGGACCGGATACGTGTCTGTGGCTGCCATCGTGATTGCGCTGCTGATTGCGGTCGGCACACACGGATTCACTTTTGTGGACACGGCAAAAAAATGGTTCAGCACCTTCACGGCCACCGTTCGGCGTGAGCCACTGCAGGCGCTGGTCGTCCTGAATATTCCAGTCTTGATCCTGCTGATGCTGAAGACCGGAAAAGCGTTTTACCCGCACTACTCCATGGTCCTGTTCCCGCTGGCGATGGTCCCTGTGGCCGTCGCAGTGTCCCGAATCAAGCGGCCCGCAATTGTCGGCGTCGTACTTGCTGTTACATTGCTGATCGCTGTCAATCAGGCCGTTCTGACCGCCAGGTACTACCGGACCGAAGAATCGAAAGGTTCTGTTTTTGTTATGAAAGAAGCCTCCAGAACGATTCTGGAAGACGCCGGACCGTCATCCTTCCGCGTAGTCATCGAAATGCCGACGACCAGACTGGGGACGTACCCGATGTCGGTGATGGCCCGCGAAGTTCACAACGCCCCGTGGCGCGAATCACGAGATTCGAAACTTACTTATGTACTGACACAGGCCGGTTCAATACATGAAAGATCTGCGGTCAAAATGTGGGACATCGACGGCAGACGCCTGATTCGAAAGGAATCCCCCGCAAGGTGACAAACCTGCACTTCCCTGCCACAGAAAAATATCCAGAAAACCCTGCCAGATGTTGATGATTGTTGAGGTGACCTGTCGGTGAAACTAGTTCGCGGCGGGCAGCTTCATGCAGTTCTGAACATCAGTCATTGACTGAACCTTCCACGCACAGACCGAGAACGGCAGGTCGCCGGCATCGCAGCGGCGCATGCACGTACCCTTCATGATGCCACGAACGCTTTCCGGGCTGACGGCTGCAATAAATTTGTCACAGACCTTGTTGCAATCGGGCTTCGCGCCGGCTGGCTGCTCGATGTTCTTTACAGGCTCAACAACGACGGCCTGAACAGGCGCCGGAACAGGGGCCGGGACGGGGGCCGGAGCCGGGGCCGGGGCTGCCTCAATCACAACAGGCGCCGGAGCAGGTGCCGGAACAGGTACCGGCGCGGGAACGGGGGCCGGGACCGGGGCCGGAGCCGGCCTGAAATCACGAACGCGACGGGCGCATGCATCACGACCGACAACGAACGTTTCATCTATCTTTACCATGCCGATCATGGGGGCATTGCAGCCCTGCGCTTCGACCAGAATGTCATGGGAACCGTCAAGAACACCGGAAACCGTGATCGGCGTCGTCCCGACAAGCTTGCCATCAATCCTGACCTTGGAGCCCCACGGTTCGGCCAGAACAGAGATCGAACCGCCGATTACATCCAGTTTGACCTTCACCTTGCGTACCGAGTTTTCGGTAAGTTCGATGAAACCGTCAAACGGCTTATATCCGTTGGCTTTCACACTGACAGCCACAATCTTCGACTTGGTTGATTCATAAAAAACGGCGCCTGCACCAACGCCGGTTTCGGCGACCGTGACATAAGCGTCCGCAGGTTCTGTTTCAACGTACAGCCAGGCCGCAGTCTTCAGGGTCGGCTTGGCCTTCTTCGTGACGGTTTTGTAGTCGTCGGCCGACATGAAAGCTTTCATGCACTGAAATTCGCCCTTGAGCGGCAGAACCTCGACAGGGGGCATCACCACCTGCTGCACAGGCTGCTCGACGACTTGAACCTGAACAGGCTGCTGCTTCGCCGGCTTACCGGTGGCGGCAAACGAAGCCAGTACCAGAATTGACACACACACTGCACAAATCGTGACCTTCATAACTCCTCCTGACCAACATATGGACGCCGGACGTATATGCGGCCGGCGAAAGCCTGACATAAAACTAACAATCGCGGATTGTTGCAGACACATCGAACGCTGTCAACGAGGGTAGTTTCCAGAAGGCAAATTATCATCTAAACCATGTACAATACAGTGTCATCACGGTTTGAAAAAGGGCCATGGGAAACTTGAAACCGCGCAAAGTCGCACTGATACTGACGATCGCGCTTGCCACCATGCTGACAACCGCCGGGTGTTCCACGCAACCTGCCCAGCCCGACACCGGAAATGCTGACACCGAACACAATGATATTATTCAGGATTCCACAACGGCGGACGGCGACGTATCACAAACCGACGCTGTTGATGCAGATGCGCCTGATTCATGGCTGCCTGACACTGGCAGGGATGCTGATGGCCTGACTGATGACGCTGACGTCAACACAGACGCCGATTTGTTTGACGATCCCGGAACTGACCTGGACATTTCACCGGACGTATCAGATTCAGACGCAATCACCGACACGACGCTCGATATTCCTGACATCTGCCCAACATGTCCCCGGGGGATCTGCGACCCCGAAACACTTGAATGCCGGGAATGTACAAAAGACAGCCACTGCGACACAGGATCTTACTGTGACAGCGGGGAGTGCCGGGTCAATCTGTGCGTGCCGGCGGCAATGTTCTGTGTTGAAACAACCCTTTACCGCTGTTCACTAAACGGCGGCGGGTTCACGATCATCCAGGACTGCAACGACCAGAACCCGTGCACAGTCGGCGACGCCTGCAAAGTTAACAAGTGTGTAACCGGGGAAACCCTGGACTGCCAGGACGACAACCCGTGCACGATTGACTACTGCACTGTCGAGGGTACCTGCGACCATTACGGGGCAAACGACATCTACTGTGACGATGGCAATCCCTGCACTGCCGACGACCACTGCGTCCTGGGTACTTGTTCTTCCGGCGGGGCAAAGGACTGCTCGGACAACAATGCCTGCACTCTTGATTACTGCATCTCGAAGGCAGGCTGCATCCATGAACCGCAGGGTGGATCATGCAACGATTCCAGCGGATGCACTTTTGATGACCGCTGTATCGAAGGCCGCTGTTCCGGGACGCCACAGGACTGCAACGACAACAACCCGTGTACATCAGATTCGTGCGTTGCAGGGGGCTGCAGAAACGTGCAGATCAGCGGTTGTGGCAGATGTTCGGACGACCTCGACTGCGAAGACAGCGAATTCTGCACATTGGACACTTGTGACATTATATCGGGGATATGCAATTACGAGCCCCGGCGCTCTGACGGCTGCTGCCTGGACATCTCGGACTGTCCCGCAACGCCGCAGTGCATATTGCCGATCTGCGGCACTGACCACGTATGTGCAGTCGGATCGATGGCTCAGCCTGGATGCTGCAACCCGCAAGTACGGTATGTAGACTTCAGCGCCGGAATCCCGGGCGAGTACCAGATAGACGCCCCGGTTGATTCGGTCGGGTGGCGCATCGGCACCGTCGTACCGCCAGTCGATGGCCTGACCGGCCCGGCAATTTACTTCGGAAATCAGGAAGAAACGACGTACGACAACGCGGTGACCGCGACCGGATCGTTCATCACCGATGCCATCACCATGCCGGCGCAGGCCGGGCTTATGCTTTCATTCCTGACATGGCAGGATGTGGATCCGATCGGTGGTTTCGACACATTCGAAATCACCGCGATTGTAGATACCCGGTGGGGGCCCGAATCTTTCAAAGTGTGGAAACGTCCGGCCGATTTTCCCATGAAATCAACAACATCTGTATCGGTTGACATCTCGGCGCTGTCAGGCCGGACTGCCAGATTCAAGTTCACGTTCGACTCCGGGGACGAAATTTCAAATTCCGGGCGCGGCGTGTATGTTGACGACATAAGCGTTGATGCTGAATGCAACGGCGTCCCTTGTTCGTCTGACACCGATTGTATTTCCCTTGGAATGGCAGGGTTCTGCAACGGTTTGTCGTGCAATTTCACGACGTCATGGATGGAAACGGCCCACTTCGGCGAACCTGGCAGCGGCGCAGGATTCTTCATGTCGCCGACCGACCTGGCCGCCATTCCCGGCCCGGAAGGTGCCGGTCAGCAGATTCTGGTCAGTGACAGCAGAACACACTACGTGCAGGTTTTTGACCAGGCCGGCACTTTCATACGGATGTTCGGGGGTTACGGCACCACGCCGGGCCGGTTCCTGACCCCGAAAGGCATCGCCGGGTCCGAAGGACGTGTCTATATCGTTGACTCGACAAACAGTCGCATCCAGGTCATGACGCCTGCAGGCATTTTCCTGTATTCATTCGGCAGCGCCGGTATCGATCCGGGCCAACTGGATACACCGAGGGGCGTTGCAATATCGCCCGACGGAAATAACGTCTATGTCGCAGACACCGGAAACCACCGGAT
Organism: uncultured Anaeromyxobacteraceae bacterium; assembly: GCA_964522105.1. GTDB lineage: Bacteria > Myxococcota_A > UBA9042 > DTJE01 > DTJE01 > JAGOFO01. The sequence goes on along the minus strand of CAZFVA010000002.1, from coordinate 36,362 downwards.
TTCGGTATTCAGCAGGCTGGGCGTGTATCAATTCTCGTTCGGGGCCTACGGGACTACGGCCGGACGTTTCAGGACACCGTCATCTATTGTCACGTCTGCAGATGGCAACATCTGGGTTTGCGACACACAAAACAACAGACTTCAGGTCTTTGCGCCGAATGGCCGCTTCATCAAGGTCATCAAGCCGCAGGGCGTGACGGCACTGAGCGCCCCGGCAGGCATCACGCGCATGAGCGACGGCAGGATTGTTGTGGCCGATTCATCGAACCACCGTCTGGTCATTTTTAATGCCAGCGGCTATGTTTCAGGGACGCTCGGATCATTTGGAACAGGCTGGGGCCAGTTCAATTTCCCGGTTGATGTTGATGTGATGCCGATGGGTTATGAAGATCGTCTGGTGGTTGCCGATGCAGGTAATTTCCGTATCACGGTGTGGGCAGTCAGGCTCTGGTAGGCAAGCCCGGACGTAACACTAATTGCAGGCGCCCAGGTAACACTTTCTTTCCCAGTCACCCCAGCGCCAGTCGCAGCAAACCGCGCTGCCGTCACCAAGGTCACAGTCAGAGTTCCTTGCACACCCGCAACGATCCTTCAGTGTGTGAACACACCCTCTTACGGCATCACAGAGGTCATTGGTGCATTCCTTGTTATCATTGCAGTTGACCGTAGTTCCCGGCCTGCAAACACCTGCCTGACATGCATCGCCTGAAGTACAGACCGTTCCGTCAGTGCACGGCGCATTGTCAGCCTTGATAGTGTACTGACAGCCGAAACCTTCAAGACAGTTTCCGACCAGACATGTATTGGGCGACACGCACGTTTCGGGTACTCCGGCACAGGCGCCGTTGACGCCGCACGTATCGTTCATTGTGCACGCGACACCGTCATTACACGCGCCAAGGTGCGGCACATGGTCACAACCCTGACCTGCAACACACACATCATTCGTGCACTGATCGCCATCTGAAGGACATTCCACAGCCTTTCCGGCACACGTACCGCCCGAACACACGTCATTTTCAGTACACGTATTATTGTCATTGCACTGATCCGTATTCGGGACGTTCATGCAGCCTTGAATCGGGTCGCAATAATCAGTGGTACAAGGATTGGTGTCTACGCAGGAAACGTTCTGAGTCCCGACACAACGGCCGGCATCACACTTGTCAGCGGACGTACACAGACTGCCGTCATTGCAGACCGTCCCTGTGGTCTTCGGCACGTACCGGCACCCGAAAGACGTATCACACCAGGCTGTATTACACTGGTCTTCAGCGCACGTAACCGGGGTCCCGGCAGTGCATTTATCGCCAACGCACGTGTCGCCAGTCGTACAGTAATCCCCGTCCTCACATGAACCGGTTCGCACCGTATGCACACAACCGGTTTCGGTATTACACGTGTCAACAGTACACGGATTATTGTCATCACAGTTCGTCGCCGCCATCACGCAGCTTCCAGTTTCCGGATTGCACCAGCCATCAACACACTTGTCGGCGGGATCACACGATTTGGCCTGATGGGCACAGATGCCGCCCGATCCGGCGTCACAGTAGTCGATAGTACATTTGTTCTGGTCGTCGCAGTTCAACGCAATCTGACCGCATGCGCCAGTCTGCGGATCACAAATCCCCTCATAACACAGCTCATGCTCACAGATGACCTGTTCATGAATTATCTCACCTGTCTGCTGGTCACAGGAATCCGTCGTACAGACGTTCTGATCGTTGATTTCTTTCGCTCTGTACGAACACGAACCATTCTGAGTATTGCAGACATCCACCGTACAGGGATTCTGGTCATCACACGTTCTGACGGCATTGACACATCCGATGAGGGGATCGCACGAATCGTCCGTACACATACGCCCGTCATTGCAGTCAACATCCAGGTATTCGCACCCGGACGCGCCGCGACACCTGTCAATAGTGCACAGATCATGGTCATTGCAGTCACTTTCGCCACCAACACACTCACCCAGAATGCACATGTCATCCGTCGTACATTCGTTTCCGTCATCGCAGGCACCTTCGTGGGCCTGGCTGAAACAACCGGTGACAGGGTCACACAGATCGTCGGTACACTGATTTGTGTCGGAACACGTAGCTGTCGTCTGACCTGGAACGCAATCACCGTTGCCGCAAGTATCATTTATGGTGCAGACGTTGTTGTCACTGCATGGCTTGTTGTTTGGCTCGTATTCACAGCCGGTTGAATCCAGGCAGAAGTCATTGGTACAAAGATTATTATCACCACATATCACACGCTGATGACGACATACACCATCCACACAGGTATCAGCGGTACACATCGAGTCATCAGAACAATCATTATCCGAACCACACATCGTGCAGCCCGTCACTTCTTCATAAACGCAGACACCGTCCTGATCGCAATAATCTACCGTGCACGGGTCGTCATCGTCGCACACCAGCAATGTCCCGGGCTTACAGACTGAATCAACACACGCATCGCCGGTCGTACACGGGTTACCGTCATCGCAGGTCCCCGTCTTCTTGATATTTACGCACGTGTACGTTTCGGTGTTGCAGCCGTCCAGAGTGCATGAATTGCCGTCATTACACTCGCTGTCGGCCGTACAACGGCGACAGTTTGCAATCACCGTATGCTCGCAGCATCCTTCAGGTGCGCAGTAGTCGGTCGTGCAGGCGTCTTCGTCAGAACAGTTGGCGTTGGTCAGACAGGCAGGCCCGGTCGGTGTATGGACACATCCTGACAGCGGATCGCAACTGTCGGCAGTGCATGACTTCCTGTCATCACATACAAGCTGACTGTATTCACAGACGCCGGTATCACGATCACAGACCTCCGCCGTGCAGGCATTCTGGTCACCGCAGTCGAGATCGTTTGTACAATTACATTCAAACAGATGAACACAGCCCAGCCCGACAGTGCAGAAGTCGGTGGTGCATGTGTCGCCGTCCGCACAGTCCAGCGCTTCGTAGCGGCATATACCAGCATCAACATCACATGAATCCACAGTACACGCAGACTGGTCATCGCAATCATCATCTGAACTGCACCTGCCACAACCGGTAATCCTGTCGTGCTGACATTCACCAATCTGGGCACTGCAATAGTCGTTTGTGCACGGGTCATCGTCGACGCAATCCAGGTCGGTAACCTGACACTGCGTTGTCGTACAATTACCGGACCCTGAAGTGACCACACATTGCGAAATCTTGCACAAAGCCTGCGAACAGTCTTCATCAATCAGACATAACGCTTCGCAGACACATTGATGCAGGCAGATGCCTTCAACACCGCAAGAATCGGTCGTGCAGATATTTCCGTCATCACAATCAAGCACACTTTCACACGACTCAATGACCTCAACGACGCTGTCAGTTGGCACATATCCATCTGAGAGCACATCAGGCACATCCACCGCGATGTCATGACCAGTATCTGACGCATCAGGCGGGGTTATCTCGTCACGCGGCACAATGACATCCTGATCACCGCCGTTATCAAGCTGCCCGCCATGATCGATCGGACTGTCTATATCAAGCACGGGCGACACATCGACGCCGCATGAAGCCAGAAACACGACAGCGACACATAGAAACACTTGACGAGACATGGGAACCCCCGCTGAATTCTGATTAGACGCCATATAGAATGTTAGGGGAAAACCTGAAAAAATCAATCAGTTATCGAAGCAAAAAAGTCTGTCGGCATTGACGGTTGTGACGGCGGCGATGTGCTCTATCGATACCCCGCGGATGCGGGCGACGGCCGCTGCCGTGTGAACAATAAAAGCCGGTTCGTTGACCCTGCCGCGCATCGGCGCAGGCGCCAGATAAGGGGAATCGGTCTCGATCAGAAGTGCGTCATCAGGTACATACCTGACGGCCTCGATCAGCGCATCGATGTTCTTGAATGTCACGACGCCGGGAATTGAAATCATGAAACCCAGGTCAAGCCACTCCCGGACTTCGGCAAGCGTACCGGTGAAGCAATGCAATTGGCCGGGTCTGTCAGGCAGGCGCCTGGAACGTACAAGATCAATGCATTCCGAATGAGCCTCCCGGCAATGAATTACGACCGGCATTCCCAGTTGAGTGGCCAGGTCAAGCTGCCTGCCAAACGCATCAACCTGCCCAGCGCGGGATGAAAAATCGTAATGAAAGTCGAGCCCTGTTTCCCCGATCGCCCTGACCTTCGGATCTGCCGCCAGCACCACGAACCTGTCCAGAATCGCGTCGGTAAGTCTGTCACCGTCATGAGGATGAACGCCAACGGCCGCAAAGACGTCTGCATTATCATGAGCTGTCGCGACGGCGGCCTCGATATGCGCAAGATCTGCACTGCTTCCGACGGTCAGTACCCTGTCCACACCTGCCGCGCGAAATCGCGCAATCACGCCGGGCAGTTCGTCCTTGAAAAACATGCTGTCTATATGTGCGTGGGAATCTGTAAACATCCAAAACCCCGGCAGCGTAACTACTTAATGAATCAGGGCTGCTTCGGGTTTACAGGTCGGTCCGGCCGGCGCGGCCTGGGCTTGGGCCTTCTGACTGAAGCCTTTTCAGCCGTTTCGGCACCTTCGGGCGCGGGCGGGTCTTCAGAGTCAGCAACAACAGTGCTGTCAGTGCCGCACTGGCACCCGCCTGCACATGCGCAGCCGAGCTGATCTAAAGTGAACTCCTCGACGACACCGGGGCCGAGCGCAACCTTGATAACGTTGCGCATCACCATGACTTCCTTGACCCGACCCTCGCCTTTGGGCGTCATTATCGCCGACCCGGCTTTGGGCAGATCCTTCATCATGTCGGTGTAAACGCCATGTTCATAAGCAAGACAGCACATAAGCCTGCCACAGAGGCCTGAAACCTTCTGCGGATTAGGCACAAGCCCCTGAACCTTGGCCATCCTGATTGTAACTGTCGTGAACTCCCGCAGGAAAGACGAACAGCACAGCGGAAGCCCGCACGGACCAAGACCGCCGGTACATCTGGCTTCATCTCGAACGCCAATCTGCCTCAGCTCGATCCTGGATTTCAACGCACCGGCAAGTTCCCTGACAAGTGCCCTGAAATCAACACGACCAGGCGAAGTGAAATAGAAGACTATCCTTGAATCTCCGTGGGTTATCTCGACCTCGGAAAGATGCATATCCAGTCCGTGCTTGCGAACCTGTTCAACAAACACCTTGCGGGATTCCTGTTCCTTGACTACGTCTCTGGCCAGATTTGCTTCGGCCTCTTCTTTTGGAAGAACCCGGACTATTTTGACAAAATCCGCAGTTAAATGAACCCGGCGAACCGAATCCGTCATTGCCCTGGCATAAATGTCACCGCGTTCGGTGCGCACCAGCAGCACATCTCCGGCTTTGAACGAAGCGTCGTCAGATCCGGCCATGGCCTGCTTCCCGGACTTCGGAAATCTGGCCCATCCAATCTCAACAATCACGCCACCGGAGCCACAAAGCGTCGCAATATCAGGAGTCTGTCCGGCAACATTCACAGACCCTGTGTTCTCGTTATTTTCCATCTACTCCCACCTGATCGGGGACCGCCCTTTCAACGGTACCGCTTTCACCCTTTGTCTTTTCAAGAACAGCCGTAACCGTTGTAGTTTTGTCGCGAACTACCACGACATTCCGAATCCAACTGTCATAACCGCTCATCTCGAGTCTTAAAAAATGTTTCTTTGCAGACTCAAGACGAATCTTTTCGATCGGGGTTTTTCCAACAAATTTTTCTTCAAGATAGACATCAACACCATCAACCGGGGTTGTTGCCACCTGCATGAAACCGTATGTTACCTTGCGTGGCAGTACCACATCAACAACAGTCATCTTGCCCGCCACAACTTCAACCGTCTTCACAACCTCTTCAAAATCAGGTGAATTCCTTGCAATCAAAACCTGATATTTACCTGGCATCATTTCGGTTTCCGCAACAGGAGTCTTTCCAAAAACAAGCCCGTTGACCAAAACCTCGAATCCGGGCTGATCGGTTTTGATTGAAAATCCTGACCCTTTTGATTCAACCACACATTCGCTGATAGCCTTTTTTGCAGTCGAATCGTCTTCAGTTCCGGGACTCAGATAAAGAAATGAGGTAAAGTACAGAAGAACGTCATCACAGCGCTTCAACTTCCTGGCAAGATTTCCCACATTGAAACAGGCGTCAAGCGACTGAGGCTCGGCCTGAACGGCCCTCTTGAAGGCATCAAGGGCCTCTTCGTTCTTTCTTTTTCCCACCAGCGCAGCGCCCCGCTGCATGTGCGTCATATAGGCGTCATCAGATACTGTCTGCGACGCACTGACGCTGCCATCAAATATGGCGGAAACGGCGATGGCACACCCGATGATTATGACCTTGCTGCTGATTGCCTTCATGCTACTCACCGGTCACCCCGTTTTTTTCTGACAAAAAGACGTTATAACGCCTGACCGCAGACCTGTCAGAGCCCTCTATGGCATAAACTGCCAGCGGGTTACGTCCCTTCTGCAATTTTACGACTGTGTCGATGTTGACGACACGCTCGTCAAGCGATCCTTTGCGCGTCCAGAAATACACCTTGTCGGTACCACGGAAAACCAGGACCTTTCTTCTTATATCCGCTTTGCCATTCTCGAAAACAATTTTTCCCTGAACCCTGATGGCATTGATGTCTGTCGTTCTGACCTCTCCCGGCTTGACCGGCGTCGCCCGATCCTCGACTACAACAGGCGTAAATGTAACGTCAACAAACGGCGCCACATTGGTAGCCAGCGGTATCACAGGAACGTCATCAAATTTTACAGCCTCAGTCAGCTCGCGCACATCAGCGCTTTTGATGAAACCCCACAGACCATCTTGAAGATCGATCTTGTAATAACCCGGGAAGAAACCTGTTGACCGCAACTTTGTTCCTTCAGGCACTACATGAAGTACCTGAGCATCTGCAGATGCGGCCGACAACATCTCGATATCAGGGCGGATCGTCTGAACAGCCCGGACTCTTTCGGTAAACGCCTGACCGGCCTCGGCACTGGACGCAAGCACTATCTCCTCGGACAGATACTCACGGATGGCAAGATCAAGAACCGAAAACTCCACCTTTGCCTGACCCGGTTTATCTTCTTTACGTCTCTCGACCTTGAACTTGACAGTCCGGGACTTACCGGCCGGAATGCCGTCACTGAGAGTCTCGCGGCCCGACCTCAGATACAGCCCTTCACCGCTTCGATTTCGCAGTGAAGCCATGACCTTTGGCGCATCACCATCACCAAGATTCTGAACATTGAAAACAACGTCGGCCCGTTCCCCCGGATTAAGAACCCCGTCGCCATTACCGCCGCGATCAAGTACCTGACCGACGAAACCAAAGCGCGGGTGCTTGACGGGAACAAAGTCAACGATGGCATCCTTGACGGACGACATGCCTTCAACAGCGTTCTGATACAACCTGAATTCAACCAGATCCCGACGTTCCCACGTCTCTCTTGGAACCTTGAAGTGGACATCCCTGGTCACCGTTTTTCCCGGCTCAATCCGACCAAGAATGAACTCCCGGGCATCAAGTTGATTATTGTCAGAGCTGGTCGAGCAACGGACCCTGAAAAGCGGCAGATTACTGTTATTAGTCACTGACATTGATAAAACGGCGTTAGATCCCGCCACAAGCGGTTTCGTTCCATAACTGAATACTGCCGACACCTGCGGACTTGAAACGACAGGGCCGGACGACCAGTCAACCGACCTTTCCTCGAGTGCCACAGATATCTTCCGGTCCTGAGCGGCCTTCCATGCAGATATGGCAGCCGAGCCGTTCTTCAGTTGAGAAGCCCTTGAAACATCAGCCAATTCTGACGTGGCAGTCAGTATCCCGGCAGCAATTTCAATCGCCTCGTCCTTTTCAAACTTGTCATCTTCAACGGGCGGTTCTTCATAAACGTCCGATTCTTCGTCTTCCGTTGCAGCCGGCTTGACAAGATATGGAATCACTTCAAGCGGGATGTCATCAGCAATTTTTCCAAAAGCATCAAGACGCCGTTCGGGATTCCTGAAGCGCTTGTAGTCGGGAAGCCCCATGAACATATTCTTTTTCCCGATCGAAGCAGGAACCAGTTCAATATCAGGAACGACTCCAACGCCCTGTATCGACAGGTCGCCGGGAATCAGATACTGCGCAATAGTAAGCTTCAAAGCCCCTTTCCCGACTTCGTACATCACCTGAACAGTGCCCTTTCCGAAAGTTGTACTTCCAACCAGCAGCGCCCTGTCGTTGTATTTCAAGGCACCGGCGACTATCTCGGCGGCACTGGCGCTTCCACCATCAACAAGCATTACTACAGGAAGATTCTCGAAGGCATCACCACGTTCAGCCTGATATTCCTGCCTCATGCGGTCGCCTTCACCCTGAGTCACAACGACCGTTCCGTCCGGAAGAAACAGGTCGGCAACCTTGACGGCCTGATCAAGCAGACCGCCCGGGTCCTGACGAAGATCAAGCACCAGCCCCTTCAGGGAATCTTTACGTTTCAACTCGGAAAGCTGCCTGGAAAGCTCGTCCGAGGTGTCTTCCTGAAAATGAAGAAGGCGCACATACCCGATGCCGTTACCGAGCACCTCAGATTTAACGCTCTGAACCTTGATTACGGCCCTTTCAAGCTTGAAAGGCTTCGGTTCGTCCCAACCCTTGCGAACGACCAGAATCCTGACTTCAGTACCGGGCTCACCGCGCAGCTTTGATACGGCGTCGGTCAGCAACAGGTTCATTGTCGATTCATCATCAATCTCAATGATCTGATCGCCGGTCTTCAAGCCACTGCGCCAGGCCGGAGTGTCGTCGATAACAGTGACGACCGTCACGTACCCTTTTCGACTGGAAATGACGATGCCAAGACCACCGAAACGGCCCTGCGTATCAAGCTGCATCTGCTCGAATGCATCAGGGGAAAGATACATGGAATGTTCATCCAGGGGCTGAAGCATCCCGTTGATTGCCGCGTATTCCACTTCCTCGGATTTAACGTCAGACGGAAGATTCGGGGAAATAAACTCAAAGATATCAAGCAGGCGCCAGTTCATCTGGTAAAGGTCGCTTACTTTCTGCAGCGGAAATACCTTGGTCACATCGCCTATTCTTACTTCAACCGAAGTTGCTTTTTCCGGTTCCTGATTGTTGAAAGTAACCATCAGATCGGGAACAAGCGCCTCGGCGGCTTTCAGTGACCCGGACAGCATTGCCATCGGGCGGACACGCTCGGGAACAACGTAAGCAGACCTGATGTAACCCACGCACCTTGTAAGAAGACGAAGTCTTGAAAGATCATTCGAAGCGGCTTCAGATGCAGCGGCGCTGGAACTTCCAGTGATGTCGAATATGACAGAACGTGGTGAGAAATCTGCGAACAGGACGGTCCAGGCAATAAGTAGAACGCCGCCAACGGTGGCCAGCGCTCTTACATAACGCCCGGCACCTGGCAGACGATCAGTTTTTCTCAGTTTTTCCACGGTAGAAGTTTACTCCAATTCTATTCTTTTCCCATATCAGCCGCAGGCCTTCCATGGTCAGATTACTGTCCATATGATCAATGAAACTGCACTCACCGCAAATCAGAGGGGCCAGCCCACCAGTTGCAATTACCAGCACAGGACCGTCAAATTCCAGCTTCATTCTTGTCGTAAGGCCTTCCACCATCGACACCTGACCCCAGAACGCCCCGGACTGTATGCTGGATACCGTATTTCTTCCAATTACAGCTTCCGGTCTTGCAAAACTGACCATCGGAAGCCTTGCAGTCCGTATGGAGAGCGCTTCGAGGCCCATCGTTATTCCCGGAACAATTGCGCCGCCAAGATACTGACCTGATGCAGTAACCGCATCAAATGTGGTCGCGGTTCCAAAATCTATCACGATGATGTGGCCGCTGTATTTTGCGTGCGCCGCCACTGCATTGACGATGCGATCAGCCCCGACTTCCGACGTATTTTCATAACAGATCGAAATTCCAGTTTTTGTGCCGGGACCAACGACCAGTGGCTCAACACCGAACAAAGTCTTGACCACAGTCTCGAAAACCGGCCCGAGCGACGGGACGACACTGGCGATGCAGACCGCCTCGATCGCCGCAACGTCAATATGATGCAGACGCAGCAACCCCTGAATAATCAGGGCATATTCATCTATGGTGGAATCGCGGCGCGACGACAGCCTGAATGTAGTCAGCAATTCCGACTTGTCGTATATCCCGAAAACCGTATTTGTATTTCCAATATCAACGACTGCGAGCATGCAAAACCTCACCGCATGACAAAGCCCTGATCTTCCCGTCCGGCAATCTGAGCATCAGACGTCCGTTCCCATCAACACCATGAACGTCGCCCGAAACAATGCCGGCCGGTAAACCGGCAACAATCGAGCAACTTTCGCCACAATCAACTTCGACCGTTCCGTCTGTCCACAAAATTGAACGCGCAACATCGAAATCAACCGGGGCACCGCGATCAGCCACATCAACTGCGTTAATAACGGATTTAATAAGGCTTGAACAGAACTGGTCCAGGTCAACGTCGGTCACCTGCGCCAGCGCAATCGCGTCATACCCGCCATCAAGGCTGCCGGTCCCGGCCAGATCATCGCACCAGTTCACATTCATACCTATGCCAAGAACAACAAAACCGTCCCCGGGAAACGATTCAGCAAGCAGGCCGCACAACTTTCGTCCATCGACAAGACAATCGTTAGGCCATTTCAGAACCGCCCGGGAAACGCCGGCAGCCCTTGAATGCAATACTACCGCGATACCGGCGTGAACGGTAATCGCCGCCCACTTTTCAACCGGCAGGGAAGGCCGCAGAATCACACTTGCGTACAAACCACCCTCAGGTGAAAGCCACCGCCGTCCCATGCGTCCGCGACCACTGGTCTGAGTGCCCGCAATTACGACAGTTCCCGCAGGGGCGCCTTCAATCGCCAGCTTCGCGGCGACACTCTGTGTGCTGTCAACCTGCCCTGCAAACAAAGCATTAATGCCACCTGCTTCTTCAGGCGACCTCAGTATTTTACAGACCGTCTCAGGACACATGGCCTTCGCATACTCCAAGATCAAGGTACATGGACAGGTCGAGCCATCCGGCCTCGTACGTTATTGAACCGGACGAAACGTAATCCACGCCACACCCGGCATATTTAAGTGCCTTCTGCGGCGTCATGTTCCCTGAAACCTCAAGCAAAATCCTGTCACCAACGATCCTGCGCACTTCCTTAGCCTGGGCCGGCGTCATATGGTCCAGTAAAAGAATGTCCGCACCGGCAGTTGCCGCCGCCACCGCTTCAGCCGACGTGCGCACCTCAATTTCGACCTTCAGTGTAACCGGGGCACCGGCCCGCGCCGCACGGACGGCAGCTTCGACACCGCCACAAGTCGAAATGTGATTGTTCTTGATAAGCACGCCACCGGCCAGACTCATCCTGTGATTAAATCCGCCGCCCATCACCACAGCGTACTTATCCAGAACGCGATGCCCCGGGGTCGTCTTACGGGTATCAAGCAGTTTAATGCCGGTGCCGGCAAGAGCATCTACAAAACTGGCGACTGACGAAGCTATACCTGACATTCTCATCAGGAAATTCAAGGCCGTCCGTTCAGATTTCAGAAGGGATGCGGCAGGCCCCGAAACGAGCGCCACAATCTGATCCGGAACTATGGAATCCCCGTCTTTGACGTGGGGTTCAAATATTATGTCAGGGTCAACCAGACCAAAGACGATTTCGGCAACCGGCAGACCGGCTATGATTCCGGACCGCCTGGCTACGATGCGTCCGACAGCCATCGTACCCGCAGGTATCACCGAATCGGTCGTGACATCTCCAGTCCCTATATCTTCTGCCAGCGCAAGCCTGACAATGTGTTCAACCTGCGGACTATCACGGAATACTTTGCTAACCGTCACTTCAAGCCTCCATTTTGCCCGTTAGACCTAATCTGACACCTGATTATATGCTACCTTGCCTTCATCCGATCATCCCGTTTCATTTCAATAAATTCCGGCGCTCAATACTAAATAACCCAGCGTTTTACAAACAAGTCAAACCCCGCATAATTATTGACTTCCACCGCACCATAATGTAGTGTTTCGCGCAGTTTCAGAGGTCGGGGGCACCCGTGTTGTACTCAGGTCAGTCGAACCGCTTTTTAACAGTCATCTTAATAGTCTTCATGGTCGGGTTGCTGACTGCATCCGGATGCGGAAAAGTCGCAGGCACGACTGACGACAGCGACACATCGGGCCCTGATCGAACCGGGCAGAACACACTTCCAGACCCGGAAACAAGCCCTCCGGATTCTTTACCCGGAGCATCTTTCCTGATGTGGAAAGCACTTAACGGCGCGGCATCAGTCCTGAGGGCGCAGGAACTGGAAATCATTGATGTTGACAAGGTCTGGTCAGCAACTGTAATTGCGGCGCTCGATTCCCGTGACTGGGCACCGCTTTTCACAGTTCCCGGGGGCCCGGCACCTGCGCTGGAAAAACTGCTGGCTGCAATCAGTCAACTACCGGCTCACGGACTGAAAAACGACTCTTTCCCTGTTGAAGACATTCAGAAAGCGACCGACGAATTTGTAAATGCTTCGCGGGCCGAACTGACAGCCCTTGAAGGACTTGATAAGGCGCCCGGATGGACTGAAATAAAGGCTCTGGTTGATCGGTCCGCCAGACCCGCAGCGACCGAGATTGACGGTCTGCCGGAAAGCGTAAAAAACCTGGACGGCAAACAGCTCGGCGCACTTGCAGGCCTGGTTGATGCACTTGCAGAAGCAAGGAAGGCCGAGGCTGCGGCCAGAGCACGGGTCGAGATATCTGCGACATCAGCGTACCTGAGGTACGTCATGTCCATGAAGTACCTGATTACCGCTGCGCCTTTCAGGGCACAGAAGAATCCCGCGAAGGCCCATCAGGGTTTTACCACCGAACTGGTTGAATCGTTCGGTCTGTTTGCTGCCGACCCGGAAGCGAACCTGAAGGCACTTATACCGGCACACCCGTACTACCGGAAAGTTATGGACGGCCTGACGGCCTACAGGGCCATGGCTGCCGAAGGGCCGTTCCCGAAAGTCAAAATCGCTGCCAAACTGAGCCGCGGGATGAAGGGAAGTTCCATTCTGGCAATAAAGGAAAGGCTTTCACGGGAAGGCTATTTCGGCGGTAACATCGACAGCGTTTTTGACTCCAATCTGGTCAAGGCGGTCGAGGACTATCAGGCCAATCATGGTTACGAAGTCACCGGAATACTGGAAACACGCCACGCGCAGTCTTTGAATGTGACCGTCGAAAGACGAATCCAGCAGATCGAGCTTTCACTTCAACGCTGGCGCGAAAGTGAAATCCGGGACGGCGGCCAGCTTTATGTCAGGGTAAACATTCCTGAATTCATGATGGAAGTCTGGAAAGGCGAGACCAGGGCCATCAAGAACAAGGTCGTCGTCGGCAATAACAACTGGGACCGCGATCCTGTCAACAAGGTCGAAGGGCGGATCAACAGGACCAAGCTGTTTTCAGCGAAGATTGAAAACCTGGTCATGAATCCAAGATGGAACGTCCCGATGAGGATCAGGCAGGTCGAGATTGACTATGATCTTCTGAAAAAGCCAGACTATCTTGTCCAGAACAACTACGTAGTCGAGATGCTTCCTGATGGCCGGGAGATCGTCTATCAGAAGTCCGGTGACGGAAATGCGCTTGGCCGGGTAAAGTTCAACTTCCCGAACATATACGGGATATTCATGCATGACACCAACCTGAAACCGTACTTCAAACGGGAAATCAGGGCGTTTTCTCACGGCTGCGTACGCCTGGACAATCCACTGGAAGTAGCCTATTTCATTGGTCAGGAAGCCGCCGGCGTGTCAAAGGAATTCATCGACGAGAAGCTTGCCGGTCAGGACCCGCCCACGATGAGCATCAAGCTCGACAACCCTGTGCCGATTTTCATCGAGTACAATTCAACCGGCGTCGACGATCAGGGCCGGATGATGTTCTTTTCCGACGTTTACAACTACGACGAAGACTTCTTTGACGGAAAGATACCTTACTCTGCCGCCGAACTCGCGCTGCTGAAGCGGAAAGTAACAAGGGAAGACTGAGTCACACTTTATCAGCCCCGAGGTAAATCAATCATGACCCAGATTAAACCTGTTTACCGGGAAGGCCGGGTGTTGTGTCTGCTTGACCAGCGGCTGCTTCCGGGTCAGGAAAAGTACCTTGAATACCGTAACAGCCCTGATGTCGCGGTGGCTATCAAGGATATGGTCGTCAGGGGCGCCCCGGCTATCGGCATTGCAGCCGCATACGGAATGGCCCTTGCTGCCTGTAATGCGACGGCAGAGGCCGTGATGCCTGACCTGATGCGCGCAGCGAAGGTTCTGATTGACTCAAGGCCGACTGCGGTAAATCTGTCATGGGCCGTGCGCCGGATGCTGAATCTGGCGGAAGAAATCAAGAACGAACCAATCGCTGCAATTCAGGAAGCCATGCTTTTAGAAGCTGACGCCATCCTTGAAGAAGATATCCGCATGAACAGAACGATGGGCGCCTGCGGGGCGACCCTGATACCGGATAAAGCCACCGTCATGACACACTGCAATGCGGGCGCGCTGGCCACCGGCGGCTATGGCACGGCACTTGGCGTCATAAGAGCGGCCGCAGAAGCCGGAAAGACTGTTTCCGTGATTTCGTGCGAAACAAGACCGTACATGCAGGGCGCAAGACTGACGTGCTGGGAGCTGGTGCGCGATGGTTTTGACGTCACGCTTATCACTGACAACTCTGCGGCCTGGCAGATGTCGCGAGGCATCGTGGACTGCGTCATCGTCGGCGCTGACAGAATTGCCGCGAACGGCGATACCGCGAACAAAATCGGCACATTAAGCCTGGCAATAGCAGCGAAACGTTTCAACATCCCGTTTTATGTGGCCGCCCCGTGCAGTACGCTCGACGTATCAATCCCTGACGGCAGCCATATCAAAATCGAAGAACGAAGCCAGGATGAAGTCCTCTGCCTGAACGGAATCAGAATAGCTGCTGAAGGCGTCAAAGTCATGAACCCGTCTTTCGACGTAACCCCTTTCAGCCTTATCACAGCAATCATCACTGACCGTGGAATATTTGAAGGCGGACCAGACGGATACGCCCTCAATCTCGACAACCCTGCCTGACTTGGAAATCCCTGAATTAACACGCATAAATTGAATGTAGAGTGGCCCATACGGGATTCGAACCCGTTCTTCAGGCTTGAGAGGCCTGCGTCCTGACCGAGTAGACGAATGGGCCGTAAAAGGCATTGAAGTCGACGAACGTCGACGAAAGCGGCTCGGGAACAGGGATTCGAACCCCGACGGGCAGCTCCAGAGGCTGCTGTCCTACCGTTAGACGATTCCCGAATAACAAAAGAGCTGGAGCCGACCGCAAAAACCGGCACGCGGTTGGTTCAGGCAGGCGGGATTCTAGCGAACCCCACCCGCCCTTGCAACCTATTTTTCAGTCGCCGACGACTTTTCGCCAGAAACGGCGCCGTCATCGATGATTTCAATAATTGTCAGCGGGGCGCCATCGCCCTGACGCTGACCAAGTTTCACCATACGAGTGAAACCAGAGGTCCTGTTCGGAAACGCCTTGCCCCAGTGATCAAAAAGTCTCTGAAGAGCAAACGCTCCGAAAACTTCGCCTGCTGCCAGACGACGACGATGAAGTGCGCCAGTCCTGGCCCAGCCGATAAGTATGTCGGCACGCCTTTTCAGCTCTCTGGCCTTGGCGTCCGTCGTCGTAATCGTCCCATGCTCAAACAGTGACGACAGCATATTCCGAAACATCGCCTTGCGATGGCTGGCCGTCATTCCGAGCTTCACATTCTTCTTGTTATGTCGCATCGCTTTATGCCTTCCTCGAATCGACCAGGTGCTACCCGGTCACAATACACAGCGAGAGGACCTGTTCAGCCTCTTTTCTCTGGATCAAAACCATCCAGTCTCATTCCCAGGGACATATCAAGGTCCGCCAGGACGTCCTTGATTTCCTTGAGGGATTTGCGACCGAAGTTTCTGGTCTTCAGCATTTCCTGTTCTGTTTTCTGAACGAGTTCGCCAACATAGCGAATACCAGCGTTCTGCAGACAGTTCTGAGCTCTGACAGAAAGATCAAGTTCCTCGACCAGTCTGTAAAGAACTTCCTGAGCCTGCGCCTGTTCTGAAGCTCCGCCAGCAGCATCGTCACCACCACTGATGGAGACAACAGCCGGTTCATCCTCATGCTCGTCAAAGTTGATGAAGACCTTGACCTGCTCCTTGATGATCTTTGCGGCAATCGCCACAGCATCAACAGGAAGAACAGCGCCATTTGTCCAGACTTCAAGAGCCAGTCTGTCATAGTCAGTCATCTGGCCGACGCGGGCGTTGGAAACACGATAATTTACCCTGCGAATCGGTGTAAAAATCGAATCTATCGGAATAGTTCCGACCGGTGCGTCAGCTTCTTTGTTACGTTCAGCACGGCTGTATCCAAACCCGTGTTTTACTGTCAGTTCGATGTCAAAAACTGCTCCGGGACCCATCGTACAGATGATCTGTTCCGGATTCGTCGTAATAACATCAAGACCTGTGAAAACATCACCGGCCGTAACAATCTGTTCACCCTCAAAGTGCGCGTGAACCTTGCGGCTCTCTTCAACCTCAAGCTTGAGGTCAACACTTTTAAGGTTCAGGCAGATCTCGGACACATCTTCGACCACTTCAGGAATCGTTGAAAACTCGTGAAGTACGCCTTCAATCTTGACCGCTGTAATAGCGGCACCCCTGATTGAAGACAGCAGGACGCGACGAAGGGAGTTTCCAATCGTTGTCCCGAAGCCGCGTTCAAGCGGTTCCGCGATGAACTTGCCATATTTGTTGGTTAACGAAGATTCATCAACGTTTACCGCACGGGGCCGAATCAGTTCACGCCAGTTTCTGTGCATATTGAGCGCCTCCTGGAGGTTCAAGCTTTCACCCGACCGCCCATTACTTGGAGTACAACTCCACGATCAGTTCTTCGCGAATGGCCTTACCTTCGAGATCCTCGCCCCCGGCGATCAGACTTCTGAAGTCCGCCCGATCCGGCATCGAGGAAACGGTAGCCTTGAACTTGCCGCGATCAACTTCGAGCCATCTGCTGGCCGGACGTCTTTCTGCGGAAGCCATGGCCTCGACCACGCGCTTGATTTGACGGCTTTTGGAGGCCACTTCAACGACATCACCGGTTTTCACCGAGAATGAAGGAATTGTAACCCTGCGGCCGTTAACCACGATGTGACCATGGCGAACGATCTGACGAGCATCGTTCTTATTGACGGCAAATCCAGCTCTTGCGACAACGCTGTCAAGTCTGGTTTCAAGCAGACGCAGAAGGTTATCACCGGTGATGCCCTTCATTTTATCAGCGCGACCGAAGAACAGACGGAACTGCTTTTCAAGCATGCCGTACATGTTACGGACCTTCTGCTTCTCGCGAAGCTGAACACAGTAAGGAGTCAGCTTGCGCCGATTCTGACCGTGCTGTCCTGGTCCATAAGCTCTGCGCTCGAAAGCGCATTTCTCGGAGTAACAACGCTCGCCCTTCAGGAATAACTTTACCCCTTCCCGGCGACAAATCTTACAAACACTATCCCTGTACCGTGCCACGGATTTTCCTCCTGATCAGACGCGCCGACGCTTCGGCGGACGGCAACCATTATGCGGAACCGGCGTGATGTCGCGGATGTAAGAGATACGAAGACCGGCAGCGGCTATTGCCCTGACTGCCGACTCACGTCCTCCACCCGGACCGTTCACCAGGATATGCACAGAGCGCATTCCGGATTCCATAGCCCTTTTAGCTGCGTCTTCGGCAGCCGTCTGAGCAGCAAACGGCGTCGACTTTCTGGAACCCTTGAAGCCTCTACGGCCCGCAGAGCACCAGGAAATCACGTTTCCGTTCGGATCCGTTATAGAGATAATGGTGTTGTTGAACGTCGCCGCGATGAATACCACCCCGGTCGGGACGTCCCTGCGAACCTTCTTCTTTCCACCCTTAGCCTTGGCCATCTGGCGGCTCCTCCTACTTCTTCTTAATGGTGGCGCCCTTTCTACCTTTGCGTGTACGTGCATTGGTATGAGTGCGCTGCCCGCGGACGGGCAAACCCCTGCGGTGACGCAGGCCGCGGTAGCAGCCCATGTCCATCAGGACCTTAATGTTCGCGGAAATCTCACGACGAAGGTCGCCTTCCACCTTGAACTCACCGGAGTCCAGAACCTCACGAATCCGAGCTATCTCGCCTTCAGTAAGGTCATCCGTTTTGGTTGTGGGATCGACACCGGCCTTTCCCAGAACTTTCGCAGACAGAACAGGTCCCATTCCGTAGATATAACGGAGCGCGATCCCGATCTGCTTCCTCCTGGGAAGGTCAACACCTGCTATACGAGCCATGACGCCTCCAAATCTATCCCTGCCGCTGCTTATGCCGCGGGTTCTCACAAATCACTCGAACAATGCCCTGCCGCTTGACGATCTTGCATTTCTCGCAGATCTTCTTCACTGAAGCCCTGACCTTCATGGCCGCCTCCTATCGCACTCTGAATACGATCCTTCCCCTCGTCAGATCATACGGGGAAAGTTCGACCTTAACCTTGTCTCCGGGAAGGATCCGGATGAAGTGCATCCGCATTTTCCCGCATACATGCCCAAGAATGACATGGCCGCTCTCGAGTTCCACTCTGAACATGGCGTTCGGGAGTGACTCAACTACGGTCCCCTGTACTTCGATGGCCTCTTCCTTCGCCATCATTCCTCCGATTCACATTCGAAGCCAAGGGCTTCCAACAGGCGGCAGAAAACCACATCTATCGGGCCATTGCCATCGACTACCCTCAAGAGCCCCTTGCTGCGGTAATATTCCGCAACTGGAACTGTCTTGGCGTGATATTCAACGAGGCGTCTGCGAACTGTCTCCTCGCAATCATCTTTTCTGATGATAAGTTCTACATCGGTACACACATCGCAGTGCACGCCGTCAGCGCACGGGTCGAAATCCACATGCCAGACCCTGCCGCAGCTCGGACAGGTCCTGCGCCCGGTGATACGCCGCACGAGCTTTTCCTCATCTACTGAAATGAGGGCTGCGTGATTCACCTCGACACCGACCTGGTCAAGAGCCTCGGCCTGAACAACGGTCCTCGGGAACCCGTCCAGAACGTAACCGGCCCTGCAATCGTCCCTGGATATGCGATCGCGCACTATCTGCACGACCACTTCATCCGGAACCAGTAAACCTTTTTCAATGAACTCAGATGCTTTCCGGCCAATAGCCGTTCCGGGACGAATTTCATTCCGGAGCATCTCACCGGTGGAGATGTTGGCTATTTTGAGCTTTTCAACCAGGCGCAATGCCTGCGTTCCCTTACCGGCACCCGGAGGGCCCAGCATTATAACACGAAGGCCGGTGACCGTCATCCTATACTGCTCCTGCGGCCGCGAACTCGTGGTCCACCCGCACCAGCAAAACCTTCATAACTCCGGCTGATGAGATGAGCCTCTATCTGACCCGCAGTATCCATCGCGACGCCGACGACGATCAGCAGCGAGGTTCCACCAAAGTAGAACGGCACGCCAAAGCTGCTCTGCAGGAGCGAGGGAAGAACACAGACCGTCGATATGTACAGAGCCCCACCGAATGTAATCCTGGAAAGGACACGATCGATGTAATCAGCCGTAGCCTTGCCGGCTCTGATGCCCGGGACAAAGCCACCGTTTTTCTTAAGATTATCTGCAACATCCACAGGGTTGAACGTAACAGCCGTGTAGAAATAGCAGAAGAAGACCATCATCGCGACGTACAGGAAGTTATAAAGGATCCCGCCCTGATTCAGAACGTTCTGCATCGTCTGAACCCATGCAGCACCCGGGAACAGATTGGAGATCGTCGCCGGGAACATCAGGATTGATGACGCAAAGATCGGCGGAATAACGCCGGACATGTTGACCTTCAAGGGAAGGAACGTCGTCTGGCCACCGTACAGCTTACGTCCGACAACCTTTTTCGCGTACTGCACCGGAATGCGGCGCTGAGCACGTTCAAAGAAGACGATGAAGCCGATTGTCGCAAACACCATCACACCGATAAGCATCAGCGTAAGAGGTGCCAGATTTCCGCCGCCCCATGTGGACAGCGAGAACGTCTGAACTACAGCATCGGGAAGCCTTGCGACGATACCAGCGAAGATGATCATTGAAACGCCGTTACCGATCCCGCGGTCCGTAATCTGTTCGCCCATCCACATCAGAAGCAGTGTTCCGGTCGTCAGCGAAATAACCGTCATGAAACGGAAGAAAACGCCACTGATCTTAAGCACTTCTTCGGTGCCTGCCTGGCTGTTGAGGGACTCAAGCCAGACGGCGATGCTGATAGCCTGAATTATGGAAAGAACGACCGTCGCGTATCGTGTGTACTGATTAATCTTCCGGCGGCCTGCATCCCCTTCCTTCTGGAGTCTTTCCAGAGCAGGAACAACGACGCCAAGCAACTGAAAGATAATCGACGCACTGATATATGGCATTACGCCCAGGGCGAAGATCGACATCTGCGAAATCGCGCCACCGCTGAACAGATCAAAAAGACCAAGCAGACCGGACTGGCCATACCTGATGTAATTGGCCATGATCTCCCGGTCAACGCCAGGCACCGTTATGAAAATTCCGATGCGATACACAAGCAGCATGCCGAGTGTAAACAGCAGTCGCTTGCGAAGCTCGGGAACCTTTCCAAGTCCTTCAAGGCTATTGGCCACGGGTCATTCCTCCACCGGACTATGCGCCGGCGTCTTCCGTAACGAGCCTGATAGTTCCGCCAGCCTTCTCGATCTTGTCTTTTGCCGAGACGGAAAAGGCATGGACCACCACGTCGAGCTTCTTTGTCAGGTCACCTTTTGCAAGGATCTTGACGCCGTATCCGAGCTTGCGAACAAGACCGGCCGCCATCAGTGCCGACGTATCAACGCTCGCGCCGTCATCAAACAGGTTCAAATCACCAAGATTAACTACGGCGTAGTCCTTGTGATTCAATGATCTGAAGCCGCGCTTCGGAAGGCGTCTCTGAAGTGGCATCTGGCCGCCTTCAAAATAAGCCGGCTGACCTTTACCAGTACGGGATCCCTGACCTTTGTGGCCGCGACCGGAGGTTTTACCCAGTCCGGAACCGACACCACGGCCAACCCGCTTGCGATTTTTTGTAGAGCCCGGGATGGGCTTCAAGCTTGATAATTCATTTGCCATTACGCTACCTCCTTACCTCCGAGACCGCGCCGTTCAAGAGCGACTTCGGGAGACATGAGGCTACGCAGAGCATGCACTGTCGCACGCACCACGTTATGGGGGTTACGAGTACCAAGGACCTTCGTAAGAACGTCTTTGACTCCCGCAGCCTCAAGAACGGCCCTGACCGCACCACCCGCGATAACACCGGTACCGGGTGCGGCGGGGCGGATAAGGACTCTTCCCGCGCCATAATGACCCACGACGTCGTGGGGAACGGTTCCGTCAATGACGGGAACCATAATCATATTTTTGCGGGCCCTGTCAGCACCCTTGCGGATTGCCTCGGGGACTTCCAGAGCCTTTCCAAGCCCATAACCTACCAGGCCTTCACCGTTGCCGATCACCACCAGGGCCGCGAAGGAAAACCTGCGACCGCCCTTGACGACCTTAGCGACTCGGCCAATATGAACAATGTGTTCGGAGAAATCCAGTTTCTCCTGGGTGTGTTCTTCGGCGCTCAAGACGTCACCTCCGGATCAGAATTTCAGGCCGCCCTCTCTGGCGCCATCGGCCAAAGCAGCTACCCGCCCATGATACAAAAACCCATTGCGGTCAAAGACAACTGTCTCGATGCCTTTAGCCTTACAGCGATCCGCGATTAACAACCCGACCTTCTTAGCCTGTTCTTTCTTGGCCAGAGGCTGAATTTCTTCACGAATCTCTTTGGACAGGGTGGACGCCGCCGCGAGGGTATGGCCCTCAAGGTCGTCGATCACCTGAACATCGATGTGTCTGCCACTCCGGAAAACCACAAGACGCGGGCGTTCGGCAGTTCCGCTGATCTTTTTACGGATGCGAACCTTACGAGCCAGCCGCGCGGCCATTCTCAATTTTGCGGTACGAACTTCCACGTTAAGCCTCCACCGCTTATTTAGCGCCGGCCTTGCCGACCTTACGCCTGATAACCTCGCCCTCATAAGCCACGCCCTTACCCTTGTAGGGCTCGACGGGCCGCAGAGCGCGAACCTTGGCGGCCACGTCTCCGAGTGATTCTTTATTAATACTCGTAAGCGTAACCTTAATATTTTTCTCGCCTACCTTGGCCGTTACATCGGCAGGAAGCGGAAAATCCACAGGATTCGAGTAACCGAGGTTGAAGATCAACCCACGACCGCCCGCTTCGACCTTGTAACCGGTTCCGGTAATCACAAGAGTCTTTGAAAAACCCTTGCTGACACCTTCAACCATGTTGGCCACGAGGGTCCTGGACAGACCGTGCATAGCGTCGCCGTTCGGAAGATCGTCATTACGTTCAACGATGACTTCTTTATCAACGATCTTAACGAACGCGCCAATGATGGGCCGGGCCAGGGTTCCAAGGGGACCCTTCACGGAAACATCATTACCCGCTACCTTCAACTCAACCCCTGCCGGGATCGGTATAGGCTTTTTACCAATTCTGGACACGGCGCCCTCCGAATTTCCGGTCGATGCAATTCAATACATTCGACCTTCTATTCAGTCCGACCAGGTCGGACCGAAATCACATCACCAGACGGACAGCAGCATTTCGCCACCGACACCACGCTTTCTGGCTTCTTCTCCGACCATCAGCCCCTGAGGGGTTGACATGACAACAATACCGAGGCCCCTGCGGATACTCGGAATTGCGTCCTTACCCACATAAACACGACGACCGGGTTTGCTTTCGCGCTTAATCCCGAGAATCACGTTGTCACGCGGGCCTTTGTACTTCAGGTAGATCTTCAGGATGCCCTGCAACTGGTCATCAATGACTGAATAATCGGTTACAAAACCCTGCTTCTTAAGCAAAGCGGCAATCCCCGCCTTCAGCTTCGACGACGGCATTTCAACCGTGTCATGACCAGCAAGGATGGCGTTCCTGATACGGGTCGCCATGTCAGCAATGGGATCGGTAAGCATATTTGCCTCTCCTACCAGCTCGCCTTAATAACACCGGGCAGGTCCCCGCGAAGGGCCGCGTTCCGGAAACAAATTCGGCACATGTTGAACTTGCGCATATAAGCACGGGGACGACCACAAATCGGGCATCTGTTGTGTCCCTGAACCTTGAACTTCGGCTTCCGGAGCGCCTTAGCTCTTAAAGACTTCTTTGCCACGGCATATCCTCCTATACGCTGGCTTTGCGGAAGGGCAATCCAAGGCCCTTAAGCAAAACAAGCGCTTCTTCGTCGTTCGCTGCACTCGTGCAGATCGTGATATTCATACCCTTGAACTTGTCGATTTTATCGTAGTCCACTTCGGGGAATATGATCTGCTCGCGGATGCCGAGCGTGTAGTTACCATGACCGTCGAAGGCCCTGGTCGGAACGCCTCTGAAGTCTCTCACACGGGGGAGAGCAATATTCATAAGACGATCAAGGAATTCGAACATCCGTTCACCGCGCAGAGTAACACATGCCCCGATGGCGTTGCCTTCCCTGACCTTGAATGCGGCGATGGATTTGCGGGACCTGGTAACTATCGGCTTCTGGCCGGTAATCGCCGTCAGTTCCACAACAGAGGTCTCAATGACCTTTGGATTCTTGGTAGCTTCGCCCAGACCCATGTTAACGGTTACCTTAAGCAACCTTGGGAGCTGAAAGCGGTTGCCGTACCCGAACTGCTTCTGCAGCTCCGGGGCAACTTCTTCGAGGTACTTTTTTTCTAAGTTCGTCATCTTTCCGCCACCTGTATCAGGTATGGCGCCAAACCGGCGCGTCTAATCCAGGACCTCACCGGTCCGGCTTGCAACTCTAACCTTGCGAACCTTTCCGGCAGTCTCGCGAGTCTCAAAATGGACCCGCACGGGCTTGCCATCTTTCTTACTCAGCACTGCAAGAGCACAAAGGGGAAGGGGAGCCGGTCGCTCGATGATCCCACCCTGCGTCTCTTTGGCAGATTTCTTTGTGTGCTTCTTGATCATGTTGAGATTTTCAACAATGGCCTTGTCATCTTCAGCGTGAACTTCCAGAACCTTGCCCTTCCGGCCACGATCCTTTCCACGCAGAACCTGAACTTCGTCACCTTTGCGAATCTTCTTCATCACAACACCTCCGGCGCCAGCGAAACGATCTTCATGAAGCGCTTCGCCCGGAGTTCCCTGGCGACTGGCCCGAAGATACGCGTTCCAACAGGTTCGCCAGCAGGATTGATGACAACCGCTGCATTCTGGTCAAACCGGATGTAGGTCCCGTCAACTCTGCCGATTTCCTTGGCCGTGCGGACGATAACGCATTTAACAACGTCACCCTTCTTTACTTTGGCTCTCGGAATCGCTTCCTTGACACTTGCCACCACGACATCACCGACGGTCGCATAACGACGCCCGGTTCCACCGAGGATACGGATGACTTTCAGACGCTTGGCGCCGGAATTATCAGCCGATATGAGGCCTGTTTCGTTCTGGATCATGGTCTACCTCGACCTTATTACCGTTGACCTCATTATGAGGCCAATACCATCACATCACGCTGCGGCCGTGCTGCCCTTAACGACTACACGCCAGCGCTTCCTGGCCGACATCGGCCGGCACTCTTCAATCAGTACCTGGTCCCCTGGCTTACAGATACAGTTCTCGTCGTGAGCCATGTATCTTGCGGCCGTGGTGACGTACTTGTGATAAAGCCTGTGCTTGAAGCGTCTTTCAACAACAACAACAATCGACTTCTCACCGGCAACACTCGCGACTGTTCCGTTGAACCGCCGCTTCTGCCTGTTGCGAACTGCGTTTTCCATTGCAACCCTCACTTACCGGCACGCCGGTTCATCTCGGTAAGGACGCGTGCCACATTACGGCGCGTAACCTTCACTTCGGACACTTGAGCAAGCTGACCGGTGGCGAGTTTCATACGCATCTTGAACAAAGATTCGCGATACTCGTTTTCACGCCGAACCAGTTCCTCGGTCGTCAGCGCGCGGATTTCTTCAGTATTCAGGGCCTTCATCTGATCTCTCCCCGCTTCAGAACCTTGACGCTTATCGGGAGCTTGTGGCCTGCAAGACGAAGAGCCTCACGGGCCGTCGCTTCATCCACACCCTCGATCTCGTACAGCACACGGCCGGGTCTGATAACTGCAACCCATTCTTCCGGTGCACCCTTTCCGCGGCCCATTCGGGTTTCGAGCGGCTTCTTGCTGATCGGCTTATCCGGGAAAACCCGAATCCAGACCTGACCACCACGCTTCACGTGACGGGTCATTGCAATACGAGCTGCTTCGATCTGACGGGCTGTAAGCCATCCGCACTCAGTGGCCTGGAGACCGTATTCGCCGAAGGACACGTCGGCGCCACGGTAAGCCGTGCCGCGCATCTTGCCCTTCTGCACCTTCCGGTGTTTAACTCTCGATGGGGACAGCATCTCCCAACCTCCCAGGGTCGCCTGACGGGCAAACCCTCAATATTCCGATCAACCGCTTACTTCTTCAGGACTTCGCCCTTGTAAACCCAGACCTTGACGCCGATCTTGCCGTACGTGGTGCTCGCTTCCGAGAACCCGTAGTCAATATCAGCGCGCAGGGTGTGGAGGGGAACCTGACCTTCGCGGTACCACAGCACTCTTGCAATTTCAGCGCCGCCGAGGCGACCTGAACAACGAATCTTAATACCTTTGGCCCCGAGCTTGATCGCCTGGCTGACGGCGCGCTTTGTGGCGCGACGGAAACTGACGCGACGTTCGAGCTGCTGAGCAATCGACTCGGAAACAAGCTGCGCATCCAGTTCAGCCTTGCGGACTTCCTGAATGTACGGCACTACTTCCTGGGTCGTCAGCTTGGCAAGTTCCCTCTTGAGGGTCTCGATGTTCTCGCCCTTGCGACCGATCGCGATGCCGGGACGAGCCGTATAGATGTAGACCTTGACCTTGTTAGCGGTCCTTTCGATCTGCACCGACGAGATACCTGCCGCGCCCATCATCTTCTTGACGGTCTTGCGAATCAGAAAATCCTCGTGGATCCACTGACCGTAGTTCTTATCGGCGTACCAGCGGGAGTTCCAGGTCTTGATATACGGGATACGGAACCCGATTGGATGCGTCTTCTGCCCCACGGCGTCCTCCTACTCGCGTTCACCGAGGACCACAGTTACGTGGCTCGTGAATTTGTTGATCCGGAAAACCATACCGCGGGCTCTGGACTGTCCGCGCTTTACAACGGGTCCCCTGTCCACAGTGATTTCCTTGATATACAGGTTATCAAGGTCAAAATTCCCGGCCTGCCGCGCTGCAGCTACCGCCGTGTTAATGACCTTGGTCAGGGGCAAAACCGCGGCTCTCTGGGCGAAACCCAGAATTGCGGCAGCCTCATCCACCCGTTTACCCCTTACTGCATCAGCGACTGTACGCACCTTACGGGGCGCCATCTTGATGTACCGGGCAGTTGCTCTGACGACGTGATCTTCCATCGTGCCCTTCCTCACTTCTTCTTGCCCTTTTTATCCGCACCGGCATGCCCGTGGAACGTGCGGGTCGGGGCGAATTCACCGAGCTTGTGACCAACCATGTTCTCAGTCACAAAAACTGGAATGAACTTCTTACCGTTATGGACGGCAAAATTAAAGCCGACCATTTCTGGAAGAATTACAGACCGTCTTGACCAAGTCTTGACAGTCCGCTTTTTACCTGACCGAATCTGGTCCTCGATCTTTTCGACCAGATGCTTGTCAATGAACGGTCCTTTCTTTACTGACCTGGGCATCTGCTACTCCGTTCTACTTCGAGGGGCGCCGCTTCACGATAAGACGATCGGAGGACATATTCCGCCGTGTCTTGTAACCCTTTGTGGGCTTACCCCACGGGGTGCACGGATGACGACCACCGGACGTCTTTCCTTCACCACCGCCCATCGGATGGTCAACCGGGTTCATAACAACACCACGGCTCTGAGGCCTGATGCCGCGCCACCGGTTACGACCTGCCTTTCCAATGGACATGTTCTCATGCTCATGATTCGACAGCTCACCGAGCGTTGCCTTGCATTCCGACCTGATCTTGCGAAGTTCGCCGGATGGCATGCGAAGAAGGACGTATCCGCCTTCAAAAGCCATAACCTGGGCGTATGTTCCGGCAGACCTCACGAGCTGGCCGCCGTGCCCCGGTTTGATCTCAATGTTGTGAACCTGAGAACCCTGCGGAATCCCCTTGAGAGGCAGGCAGTTACCCGGCCTGATTTCCGCATGATTCGAAGACATCAGCATATCGCCGACCTTTACACCAGCCGCACAGAGGATGTAGCGCTTCTCGCCATCCACATAGTTCAGCAGCGCAATTCTGGCCGACCGGTTCGGATCGTATTCAATCGTGGCGACTCTGGCGGGAATCCCGTCCTTGTCGCGCTTGAAATCGATCTCGCGGTACAGGCGCTTATGTCCGCCGCCCTTGTGCCTCGACGTGATTCGACCGTAATGGTTTCTTCCCGCCTTTTCACTCTGGCCTGACGTCAGTTTCTTTTCAGGAGTCGAGCGGGTGATGTCAGCGAAATCATCGCCCTGCATCCCGCGTCTGCCTGCTGAGGTCGGCTTGTAATTTATAAGTCCCATCTTTCAGCTCCCAGTTCCGGCCCTGGACGATTAAACGCCCTCAAAAAGGTCAATAACCTGACCCTCGTTGAGCGTGACAATGGCCTTCTTCCAGTCAGGACGGCGACCGACGTTACGACCAACTCTCTTCGCCTTTCCGCGAACGATGGAGGTCCTGACAGTCTCGACCTTGACCTTGAAAACCGCTTCGACGGCTTCCTTGATTTCCTGCCGATTTACCTTGAGCGGCACTTCAAAGTGATAGGTGTTACGCCTTTCCTTATCAATGTTCGCCTTCTCGGTAATAATCGGGCGCCGAATCACGTCAAATGGACTCTTCATGATTTCAACGCTCCCTCGATGGCCTGAACTGCTTCCCTGGTCACAACCATGTGGTCGTACTTCAGGATGTCGAACAGGTTAAGTCCCTTACTTGAAAGGTACTTGGCCGTAGGAAGGTTGCGGCAGGACAATGACAGTTCCCTGTTGTCGAGATCAACAAACAGAACGCTGTTCAGCTTGAAAGCCCCCATTACCGCAACGACCTTCTGCGTCTTGATCTCGCCCAGCCTTGCGGCTTCGACGACCGTGATTCCGCCAATGCGGAGACGATCGGACAGGGCGGAAATCAATGCGGCTCTTTTGACCTTTTTCGGAACCCTGACATCCCAATCTCTGGGCTGCGGGCCGAAAACGGCGCCACCGCGTCTGTACAGAGGTGAACGACTGTCGCCCTTACGAGCGCGGCCGGTACCCTTCTGTTTAAAGACCTTGCGGGTTGATCCTGCGACTTCACCACGCTTTTTGGTCTTAACTGTACCCTGTCTTTTTGAAAGAAGCTGAGCACGAACAACCGCGTGGTAAAGATACGCACGTGATTCCGCGCCGAACACTTCTTCCGACAGCTCAATGTCTCCAACCTTTTTCCGGTTGAGATCGAATACTTCCATTGTCGGCATACTTACCTCGCCACCATCGAAGGCCTAAGCCTTAATCTCCACGTCAACACCCGGGCTCAGATCCAGCTTGGTCAACGCATCAAGCGTCTGCTGGGTCGGGTCCAGAATGTCGATAAGCCGCTTATGAGTCCGAATTTCGAACTGTTCCCGGCTCTTCTTGTCCACGTGGGGGGACCTTAGAACCGTATACCGACTAATCTTCGTCGGAAGCGGTATCGGACCAGCTACCCTGGCATCCGTCTTCCTGACAGTACTGATGATCTCGCCCACAGATTGATCAAGGATCTTGTGGTCGTAGGCCTTCAGCCGGATGCGAATCCTCTGAGTCGCCATTCTAAGTGCTCCTCCCCGCGTTAATTACGCGCAACTGAACTTCCGCAGGAGCGGGTGCGTAATGCAGGAATTCCATCGTCTGGGTCCCGCGCCCCTGTGACAGGGAACGCAGATCCGTGACATAACCGAACATTTCGCCGAGCGGCACTTCAGCGCCTACAACATGCAGGCTGTCCGAAGTATCCACCCTCACAACCCGGGCCCGTCTGCTTGACAGATTACCCAGGACATCTCCGAGATACTCACCGGGAACCGTAACATCGAGAGCCATGATCGGCTCGAGGATGACGGGCTTTCCCCGGGCTACCAAATCCTTGATAGCCATTGAACCGGCAATTCTGAACGCCATTTCAGAGGAGTCAACTTCATGGTATGAACCGAAGGTGACTTTGGCCTTGAAGTCAATAACTGCAAACCCGGCAAGAATACCGGACTGGCATGACTCCCGGACACCCTTCTCGATAGCCGGCATATATTCCCTGGGTATCACGCCACCGACCGTTGCGTTCTCGAACACAACACCGGCTCCGCGTTCCAGAGGTTCAATTTCCATAACAACGTGAGCATACTGGCCGTGTCCGCCGGTCTGCTTCACATAGCGCACTTCAGCCTCGGCACAGCGCGTAACGGTTTCGCGGTACGCAACCTGAGGCTTTCCGACCCGACCAACCACTCCGAATTCACGACGCAGCCGATCAACGATGATTTCCAGGTGCAGTTCGCCCATACCGGAAACGATCGTCTCGCCCGTTTCGTGATCAACCTTGAACTTGAAAGTGGGATCTTCAAGACCGAGGCGGCGGAGAGCACTGAATAACTTATCCGAATCGCCTTTAGCATCGGGCTCAAGCGCGACATTAATGACTGGTTCCGGAAAATTCATGGTCTCAAGAACGATTGGCTGCTTTTCCAGACAGAGCGTGTCGCCCGTAATCGTATTCTTAAGTCCGACAACACCACCAATCTCGCCGGCCTTCAGTTCAGTCACGTCTTCACGCTTGTTGGCGTGAATTCTGACCAGCCTGTTGCACCTTTCGCGAACCTGGGAATTGGAGTTGTAAACTGTCTCGCCGGACTTGATGATTCCTGAATAAACACGCAGGAACGTAATCTGACCAACGAACGGATCGTTCATCAACTTGAATGCCAGACCGCAGAACGGCTCGGTAGTCTTGAATGAACGCGATTCGGCGACAGCCTCGGGACCCGCGACTTCCTTGTTCACACCTTCGACAGGCGGAAGGTCGGACGGCGCCGGCAGATAATCAACAACGCTGTCAAGGAGGGGCTGGACACCCTTATTCTTGAAAGCCGTGCCGCACAGAACCGGTATTACTTCGTTCTGCAGGGTTGCAATGCGGATGGCCGAACGAATTTCAGCCACCGACAGATGCTCGCCGGCAATATATTTTTCACAAATCTGCTCATCAAACTCGGCAACCGCGTCGATCATCTCGTTTCTGGCTTCTTCCGCCGCGCTGGCCATATCGGTCGGCACAGGTACGATGGAAAAGTTGGAACCGAGTGAATCCTGATCCCAGATGTAAGCCTGCATTTCAACCAGGTCAACAACACCCCGGAATGACGATTCTGAACCAATCGGAAGCTGAAGCGGCACGGCCCTTGCGCGAAGCTTCGAACGCAACTGACCGACTACACGACGGAAGTCAGCACCGGTCCGGTCCATCTTATTAATGAACGCGATGCGCGGCACGCGGTACTTGTCGGCCTGTCTCCACACAGTTTCGGACTGAGGCTGAACCCCGCCGACTGCGCAGAAAACGACCACACCGCCGTCAAGAACACGAAGAGATCTTTCGACCTCGACCGTGAAATCGACGTGTCCGGGTGTATCAATAATGTTTATGCATGCATCGCGCCAGTAACAGGTGGTTGCAGCGGAAGTGATCGTGATGCCACGTTCCTGTTCCTGCTCCATCCAGTCCATCTGAGTGTTTCCGGAGTCAACGTCACCAAGACGATGAGACGAGCCCGTGTAGTAAAGTATTCTTTCGGTGGTCGTAGTCTTACCGGCATCAATGTGGGCCATGATGCCAATATTACGAATCCGATTGATGTCGTACTTTTCCGCCACGTTACTCAACCCCGGGAAAACCCGTACCGCTTACCAGCGATAGTGCGCGAACGCTTTATTTGCTTCTGCCATGCGGTGTGTGTCATCACGCTTCTTGATCGAGTTTCCGCGACCGTTGAAGGCATCAATGATTTCCGACGACAACTTCTGAACCATGCCTTTCTCTGAACGTCCACGGGAGTACCCGAGAAGCCAGCGAATAGCCAGGGCAGTCTTGCGCTCCGACCTGATTTCGACGGGGACCTGATAGGTCGCTCCACCGACGCGGCGGGACTTGACTTCAACCTGCGGCTTGATGCTCTCGATAGCCCGCTTGAAAATCTTTAAAGGATCTTCATTGGTCTTGGAGGCAATCATGTCCATTGATTCATAGAAGATGGCTTCTGCCACACTCTTCTTGCCACACTTCATCAAATGGTTGATGAACTTTGCGACAAGCCAGTCCCCGTACCGGGCATCGGGGAACACTTCTCTTTTTTCACTACTTCTGCGCCTGGGCATTACAGCCTCCGTATCTACTTGACGCTCTTGGCCTTCTTAGTGCCGTATTTTGAACGACTCCGCTGACGACCATCCACACCCTTCGTATCCATAGTTCCACGAACGATGTGATAGCGAACACCGGGAAGATCCTTTACACGACCACCGCGAACGAGCACCTGTGAGTGTTCACTCAGGTTGTGCCCTTCACCGGGGATGTAAGCGATTACTTCAAACCCGTTCGTCAGACGAACCTTAGCCACCTTTCGCATTGCGGAGTTAGGCTTTTTGGGTGTGGTTGTGTAAACCCTTGTGCAAACGCCACGCCTCTGGGGGCATGTCTGCAGGGCCGGGGACCTTGTCTTTTTCGACTTGTCCTGACGACCCTTTCTTACGAGCTGGTTAATTGTCGGCATCACCGTCTCCGTTAAGACTCCGACCAAAATCAAAGCCCCGCCAGGCCGAACACAATCGCCTGACGAAGGGCAAACTATTCTAGGTCAAAGCCTTTCATTGTCAAGGTAAATATTCAGCACCTGAAATACTTCCGATCAGTGCCAATCAGCTCTGGTAAACTTCCGACCATGATGAACCCCGATTCAACCACTTCAGGTGAAACTCAGTGTCTGACCGCAGTGACCCGCACAGGACGCCTGTTTGCCGTTCTGCTGATCCTTCTGACCATAAGCACACCTGCCGTGGCAGACGAATCAAACCCCCTTCTGAGCTTCGAATCCCACGAAGCTTTGAAGAGCCAACTTATGAACAAGATTGTTCTGTTAGAGGTCAGGCCGACCGGTGGGCCGTATCAGGATCCCGAGCTGATTCCGGCAAGATACGGCGAAGGAATTCCCGTAATGTTTGAAAACCGGGCTGTAATTCTTACTTCATGGTTCCTGACTACAGAAGCAGCTTCTATCAATGTAACGACTGCCGACCTGGGCAACAGGTCTGCCGTATCTATAATAGAAGAGCTGCCTGATGCGGGGCTGGCGATACTGACCCTGCCTGATTCGATCAGGGCAGCGATCGGGGGTGCCCCTCTCGTCCCCGGAAAGCTTGGCGGACCTGACTACACCAGAACTCTTTTCTTTGTAAGCCCGGCCGCGCCAGGCACATACGTTCTTTCAAACACGGCCGTGACCGAAAAAGCCGGCCCGCCTTTTGAACGGCTGTTCATGGTTCCAGGCGTTCCGGGACGGGGAACAGTGCTGTTTGACGCCAATGGCACCCCGGTTGCGATCGCGGTGCGGGAAAGCTATTCTGGTAATGGATTTACGATAGTGACCGGGCTTGGACGTCCCGAACCGGATGTCCCGCCTGCGGCGACGGATTTCAATGAGAGCCCGAAGCAGTAACATCAAAAAAAGGTTTCTTGAATTCTGCACGGTCAACAAACTGTTTCAGGACGGCACTACGGTTCTGGTGGCAGTTTCAGGCGGAGCGGACTCGGTAGTCCTTCTTCATCTTCTTGGTCAGACAAGCCGGGCCCTTTCAATCAAAATCGCGGTCGGACATTTAGACCACATGATCAGACCGGATTCGGCCGCAGACCTTGAATTCGTGCACGATCTGGCGGTGCGGCTGGAATTGCCTTTTTATTCAAGAAGATTTGACGTACCGGCCGAGGCGGCGGCCACAGGCCGCTCCCTGGAAGATGCCGCCCGCAACGTGCGATACCGGCTGCTTGCAGAAATGGCCAGTGAAGCTGGTGCCTGCGCCACAGCCACCGGTCATTCGATGACAGACCAGACAGAAACCCTGCTGATGCGCGTCATTCGCGGCACAGGTCCTTCAGGTCTTGCAGGGATTTCCAGAAGCAAACATGACGGCGTGGTAAGACCGCTGCTGTGCCTTACACGGGATGAAATCAGGGATTACGCAAAGACCGAAGGACTGAAGTATCGCGAAGACCCGACCAACACCGACGAACATTACCTTAGAAATCGTATCAGGGCTCGTCTGCTGCCCCTGCTTCTTGAATTCAACCCCCGGATTGAACCCATGCTTTCAGAGCTGGCGCAAGATGTGGCATCCCTGAACAAGATGATCGACGGGCTTGTTGACGACAGAATTGTCCGCGCTGCTGATTCAGGCTGGCTGATACCAAGGAAACCGCCGATGATGCCGGGTCTGGAACCCTATCTGATCAGGGAAGCGTTCAATCGAATAACCGGCGAACCGCTGGGGCTTTCAAGAAATCACATTGAAGTCCTTGTACCGATGCTCGGCCAGTTTGACAAAGCTGCACAAGTTCATCTTCCAAGGCGGGTTGTAGTTATTTCAAACATGGACGGCCTTCTGTTCACGCAAGACCTTGATGAGCCGCCACCTGGGATCCGCAGAAAGCCCGCAAAGGCACAAACCAGCCATACAGAAAACCGGGACTAGCGCGGAGCGCAGGGACACCCTTCCTTGCCAATGCAATCACAGACAGGCGGGGGTACTTGCGAGTTGACATCCGCAGCCGCATCGTAGCAACTGCAGGCCGGGTTCCCGACACACTTCGCACACTGATTTGGTCTTACAAATTCTGCATCCCCGGCAATGCCGGCTATCAGGCCGCGAACTCGATCACTGGACAATTTACTCATTTCAAACACAACCTGCACACCAGCATCTACCTTCTGAACAGACGCCACGCCATCAGTCTTTGTCAGACCGGCCCTGACCTGTTCGAAGACAGCTTCATCACCGATGGCCTTGAAACTGTAGGTGACTGTCATTGGCTGGTTGCGTATATCTGGCGGAATAAGTGGATCCGGCGTCCCGGCCGGAAGGCCGTCAATAATACGCGTCGGCGCAGTGGCACCAACGGCCGGACCAGGCCCGATGACGGCCGGCACAGCGGCAACCTTCGCCGGAACAGGCTCAGTCACGCCCTTACGGCAGGCAGATATACCTGAAGCCACAAACACGAGCATGAACACCATAAACAAAGTGGATCTGACTTTTCTATTCACTGAATACCCCCTGGAATCATGCAAACTGGTTATGAAGAAACATCAGGAAATTGGCACGATTTGAATCATAACCTGAAACGGTGGCGGAATATCAACCGGCAATCTTAAGACCGAAGAAAAGCAGGGTCACGAGCATGAACAACGGAACCAGAATGCCGACCGAATAGACCATGTAACCACCGAATGAAGGCATGTTTACCTGAGTTCTACCTTTCTGCTCGGCGATCGCTTTCACCATGAAATTCGGGCCGTTGCCGATGTAACTGTTAGCACCCATGAAAACGGCACCAAGAGATATTGCTTTCAGAATTGCGGCGCCATCTACATCGGCTATCAATTGAAGAACGTTGTCAAAACCTAAAGTTCCTTTCGCCAGTTCAAGGAAAGTCAGATACGTCGGGGTGTTGTCCAGGAACGAAGAAAGCGCACCGGCCGTCCAGAAATACTGCCACGGCTGGGTGATGCCAAGCTCACCGCCCCTCATTTCAAGCAGCTCAAGCGCAGGAATCATCGTGATAAATATACCAATAAACAGGACAGCAACCTCAATAATTGCGCCGAAATTGAAGTCGTTGTCTTTACGAAGCTGCTTCTTCGTGAAGATCATCGAAAGCAGGCCCATACCGACCAGGATGGCGTCACGGACAAAAGGATTCATGTTGATTTCAGGGCGGCCCGACAGAATCGTGGTCGCCATCACACCAACGATAAACAGGAAGTTAACCTTGCCGTCGACACGAAGCGGCGTCTTGTCCCCGTAGTCAGCAGCGATATCTGCGGGCTTTTCCTTTTTGTAAGCACGCCTGTCCCACAGGAAATAGGTCAGCAACAGCGAACCGACCATGAACAGCCACTCGGGCCAGAGCTGCAGAGTCCACTGAAATGGAACGCCCTTCATGAAACCCATATAAAGTGGCGGGTCCCCGAGCGGCGTAAGGCTGCCGCCGACGTTAGAAACCAGGAAGATGAAGAACACGACCGTGTGGACCTTGAACTTACGCTCCTGATTTGTCGCAAGCAGCGGACGGATAAGGAGCATCGAAGCGCCGGTCGTTCCGAACAAATTGGCTGCGACCGCCCCTGTTGCCAGAAAAATGGTATTCACTTTGGGTGTTGCCAGAAGATTTCCGCGCAGAACGATCCCGCCCGAAATCGTGTAAAGCGACCACAGAAGTATGATAAATCCAATGTAATCTTCGATGCTTTTCCAAAGCGCAATCGGGGAAACCATCATGTAGTAAACAAGAATCGGCAAAGAAACGACGGCGACGACCAGCGCCTTGTTTTTGTTGTGTTCCCAGAAATGGCCGAACTTGAGCGGGACGATCGCAATGCACAACAGAAGCAGAACGAACGGAATCACGGCATAGACCGGCGGAATCCGGACTGCAGCGGCACCTTCTGACGCAAACGCCAGCACCGGCAGGACGGTCAGCAACAAAGCGCTGATTAGCCCTGGCAGGAAACTCGTGAAAGAACTGCGTAATTTGATTGTGTCCAAGACTTCCTCCATACCGGCGCCAATATTCCGCACAAGGGGGCGCCCGCAAAATCCGGCGCAATCTTACTCGCACTGAAACCGCTTTGGAATACGGGGCCATGCGGGTGATCAGTACCTGAATGAAGACTGCCCGATAAATTCGCGGATAATTGAAGTCCCCGGGACATCTTCAGTAAATACCGGAACAAAATAACGCAGGAATTTCAAAAGCCTTTC
>CAZFVA010000001.1:195102-221888 GCA_964522105.1 uncultured Anaeromyxobacteraceae bacterium | reverse complement strand
AAAGCGTGCGAAGGGAAAGAAGGCCTAAGACCCCTTTCTTTTGATTTCAAGTCCGAATACGCGCCTGCCGCCAAGCTGCTTCGGTTCAAGCACTTTCATAATGTTCAGGCTCAGGTCAACGTGTTTTCCAGTGGAAAGGCGAATCGTTATCTTGTCTTCCAGGGGCTCGGCCGTAATTCTGCACACGCCGAATTTCGGGTGATCGACGTAGTCCCCGGTCCTCATTTCCAGAATGGCCAGCTCGGTCATTTCGTCTTCATCGACAGCCTGATGAATCACGGTTGCTGCAGGACGCGTTACCATCGGTTCCAGGATGCTGGCGCCGGTTTTCCCCGGTGCTGAAGCCTGAAGTTGGACCCACGGGCTGAATGCGGCAGATTCGTCGCGTACAAGGGCCGCGTCGGCGCAGGTAATCAGCAGGAACTCGCACAGCAGGACTTCGCCGCCGGCAAGGACTCCGCATACTGCCGGGCCACCGTCAACAGGTCGGCAATCGGCATAAAGCCGTACGTCAGTCCCCTGGCCTTTAAGCGAAACGTTCCCCGTGATTGAAGTGCAGAAATAGACGCCTTCAAGCATCAAGGTTTCCGTGAAGCCTTTCGTGGTGTGCAGTTTGGAACCTTCTGCATTCACCACCGAGACCAGCGGGTTTCTGATAAGGCCGGATGCGTTGATCCAGGCACATGAAATTGAATTTTCACGGCAAATGGCTTTAAAACCAGCCGCGATATCCTGCCCCTGATCAAGTTGACCAATGAATCTGGCAGCTTCTTCAAAGCGTGCGACCAGCATGTTTTTTTCCTTCTTTAAGACAGGAACCAAAATCCCGCGTTATTCTGGAGCGGATGGCACGGAATCTACAAATTCGAATACCCAGTTATCCCCGACAAAACTGCCCCTGATGCGGGTTTCCCCGGCACCTTCGACGTTAGCCAGAAGAATCACATCGCGTTTGGACGGATCGAACTTGCCAATCTCGGTCACGGTAGTTCTGTTCTTCAGTATCGCAACCGGCTGTCCGGTCCCGGGAAGCACAATTTTGCTGATGTCACCGGTCTGCCAGTAAGCGGCCGGGCTTTTACCCGCGCCATCGGCAAGTCCGTTCAGAAGCGCCCTGGTTGTCGGGCCAAGCTTTGAAAGGCAGATGTTGGTGTCGCCAGCCCTGATCGCCGTGACGAACTCCTCGAAGGACATGATCGCAGCTGTCTTTTCAACATACTTGCGGTTTTCCTTCGAGTATTCCATCGCCTTTTCGTCTTCACCAATAAGCGGAATAATGCTTTTGGAAAATGAACAGGCATTCAGGGCAGATGCAGTCAGAATGACAGTCGTAATGATGAGGGGCTTGAAAAATCGTTTATTCATCAACTCGCACTTGCTACTTGCGGTCCGCCTTGAAGTCCCCGGTTACCAGAGCTTGAGACGTATCGCCCTTGACGTAGCCGGTATACACACCATTGACGATTGAGTCAACCAGCAGGTCACAGTCGTCGTCTATCATCCGGGCATTTCCGGTAAGTGACAACTCGGTGTCCAGTCCAAGTGCGCCCAGGAAGTTTTCAACGAATCCGAACAGTCCGGTGATTGCGGATCTGCAGAACTGCTCGACGTCCGGCCTTGTGCTTCCGACAAGTTCAGCAAGGTCACCAAATACGCCTGCCGCGAACGCATTGCAGTCAATCCACATGAAGACAAGGTCCATCATGCTGTGTGCCTGACCGTTTGTAAGGCCGGCAATGACGATTTCGTTGATGACGTACAACACCAGCTTGCCGTAGTTAAGTTTAATCGCATGCTGGTTAAGGTACAGCTTGTCGAAGTCCGAGACGTTGGCAGTGAACTTGCCTTCCAGGATGTTGATCGGGAAGTTCGGGTCCGAAGACAGGTCCTTCAGGCTCAGCTCGATCTTGCCGCAGTCGGCGTAATCGGGGGAACTCGGGTTACAGCCGAACTTCCAGTACAGATTCATCTGGTACCAGTAGTGAGTACCCTGAACCGTGTAATCGTTGTTCAGTTTTGCTATCAGCAGGTCCGCCACCAACTCAAGATTGGTGATAGTCCCCATCATGTCATCGCCGATCGTAAAGAAGTCCTGAAGCCACTGTGGTGAGCTGCTTGTCAGCCAGCCGGTGATCCAGTTGGCGATGATGTCGCCGATAAGATTGTAGATCGTGTCGACGATGATGCTTCCGACCCAGATTTTAATAACATCCCGGATTGATTCCATAATTGTGGAACCGGGAGTCTCGAAGAACTTGATCATTTCCTGGATGGCGCAACAGACCGTCTTTCCGATGTCGGAACCGCCCGCTATACAGGTCATGATCGAGGTGCCGCCACCCGCGCACATCTTAACCATTTCGCGGAAGTCGAAATGATCGACAGAGTCATAGGCGCCGGCCGGGTTCATGACTGTTGAGTACAGGTCCAGTTCAAGGTCCTGGCACTCGTCGGGGGCAATGTACATCCCTTCATAACAGCCGGTCGCCGCGATGCAGGTCGATGACGTTCCACCGGCCTTGGCAAAAACGGTGTACCGCTTTTCACCCGGCAGGCAGTCAAACGTGATTTCGCTGTGCATTGACGACGCAGTTCTGGACGCAATAATGGCTTCCGGCGGAACTGGTCTGGTCGCCGAAAGTGTGTTGCACCGGTATTCTTCGGGAAGGATGTAAATTTCAATGTCTTTCAGTGTGCTGAGCGTACCTTCATAGGCAATCGTGGTCCGAAGGCATCCGCACGGAATGTCGAAAACGCGGATGCGGACTGTTTTAGCTGCGACAGTCGGATAATCCGGCATTGAAACGGTTACTTCGTACACGACGCTTTCAGTCGTTCCGCCCGCAAAGCCGATTTTGCCCACGCCATCTTCGCCGGTCATGACCTGTGGCGTTTCGATTGCGGCATCACCGGAAGCCGGGCTGCCGCTTTCGTAGTCGTTGATTGAAGTGATTTCGGCCTTCAGCAGCATGCCCTCGGCATTTTCGTTCAGGCCGTAATCGATGACCTTGGCCATGATCGGGAAGCGGGTGTTGACCCTGACTGTCTGGGGTGTCGACAGATCATGCAGAAGAATTATTTCGTAAAGGTGGTTCCCGATATTCAGGTCTTTGCCGCTTTCATCGCGGATTACGGCATCGGCAGCGTCTTCGACGGTAATTACGTCTGTCCCACCGTCGTCGGTCGTATAGATTATGTCCAGCCCGGCGGGTTCATCGCCGCCGCAGCCTGCTGCCACAATAAGCGTCGCTGCAAACAACGCTGTCAGTATTTTCAGGGACCATCGCTTCATTGTGGTTAATCCTCCCACTGTCGTTCAATGATACAGTTTTGCGTATCATTTGTTCAACCAGTAATGTGATTATATAAACAACTGGAATTTAATGAACAATTCGCGCCGATGCCGTGGCGTTTCCGACGTGGTTCAGTTCCCGGAGGTTTTCTGGTAGTCTTGGCAGGCGAAGGCGGCTGTCCGCCCGGCTTACAGGGAAATGAAGTCATGTCTGAACCAGTCGAATTAAGAACGTTTTCATATATTGATTCGCTGCAGCCGCAACTGGCGTCTTTCATTGCGACGGTCTGCACCGGATTCATGCCGCTTGAAGGCAACGCGTCGCTGTTCATTGAAATTTCGCCCGGCCTTGAAATTAACGTCCTGACCGACAAGATTCTGAAGGGGACCAGATGTCTGCCGGGGATGCTGATTGTCGAACGGGCGTACGGTCTGCTGGAAATTCATTCGCCAGATCAGGGGCAGGTCAGGCAGGCCGGAGCTATTGCGCTTGAACATCTTGGCCTGACCGAAGCAGATGCACTGAAGCCGAGGATCATTTCCAGTCAGATTATCTATGGCGTTGATAACCATCAGTCGCACATCATAAATCGGCTGCGCCACGGCCAGTATCTGCTTGAAAACGATGCGTTTTACATTCTGGAAGTTCATCCGGCCGGATACGCCGCGATTGCGGCCAACGAGGCGGAAAAGGCTTCACCGATTCAGAATCTTGAGGTCGAGACTTTCGGGGCGTTCGGGCGCATCTATCTGGGCGGGCCTGAAGACAACATCAAAGAGGCTGCCGCCGCCGTCGAGCGCACTCTGGCCGCCATTGCCGGTCGTGAAAACAAAGGGGATTCGGTAGTTTACTAGTGTTGCCTTTCTGCCTTGCCCGGTATGTCGCGCAGTAATTTTTGTGGATAATCGCAATAGATAATCGGGAATATATGGCGGTCCGGTCTTGTTTCTTAGCCGTGGACGCGAAAGGGTGAAAACCTTGAGGTTGTCATGAGTATTCTGAACATCGTGAAGCGGGAAACAAAAAAGCAGCGTTTCGAGCGCGAGGCGATGCCCCTGCTTGACGCCATTTACCGGTTTGCCCTGTCCAGGACGGGTGATTCTGTCGAAGCCGATGACCTGGTTCAGGAAACGTACATGAAGGCATGGGATGCCTTTGATTCTTATGAGTCGGACACGAACTGCAGGGCGTGGCTGTGTCGCATTCTGCGAAACACTCATATCAACCGCATCAGGTCTTCATCCCGCGAGTTTACGACCGACGAAGTCCCGGAAACGGTACCTGGCCAGGGCCTTCCCGGATGGTCGTTCTTTGAATCCGAGACTCAGGAAAGCGCGGCGTGGCTGCGGTTTACCAGACATGAAATTGAAAAGGCGTTTGACAAGTTGCCGGCCGATTTCAGGTCTGTCGTTGAACTGGCCGACGTCGAAGGTTTTTCGTACAAGGAAATCGCTGACATCATGAACACGCCGATCGGTACCGTGATGTCGCGGTTGTACCGTGGTCGCAGGATTCTGCGCGAATTGCTGGTTGCGGTTGCCCCGCAGGAAGAAAGCGGCAGGGCGTCGGATGATGATTCGAATATTCTGGAATTCAGCCCGAAGGTGGCGAATGGCCGGGATTTCGGTGCAAGAGGTGCGCGCCATGAGTAAAGAAACAAACTTTAACCGTGATTCGGTCTGGAATTGCGAAACGGCGAAACGGTTTATTGAGCTGTATCTGGATGACGAGCTTGACGTGACCGAGATGCGGTTCGTCGAGCAGCATCTTGGTTCGTGCGGTGACTGCGCGATGGCTGTCGGTCGCGAAAGGCTGTTTCGGCAGCGCTTTGCCGAGCAGATGCAGCGTGTCCGTGCGCCGAACAGTCTTGCCGACGGGATTCGTGCCGGGATTTCGGGCAGGCGTCCCCTGACGGCCTTCAGAAACATGGCGATTGCCGCGTCGGTGCTGGTCGTTCTTGGCGTCGGGCTGTCGGTGTTCGTGTCGTTGACGAAACCGGGGCTCGAGATTGATGAAACGCCGTTCCGGGCCGTCGTTGCGCATGCCGAAAGTTCGGATTCCGAAGTCTATGGCGACCGCCAGATGGTCCAGGGTTTCCTGACGGCGAAGGCCCCGTTTCCGTCCGAAATTCCGGTTGCAGACGACGGTAACATCCGTTTGATAGGCGCCAGGATCACAAGTCTTGGTCAGCGTCCGGCCGTCGTGTACATGTATGACGTTGGCGGCCGCCGGGTTTCAGTTACCCAGTATCACCAGGACAGTCAGAATCCGAGGGTCCCCGAAACCCTGAAGATCGAGCGTCAGGGTGGCTTTAC
This sequence comes from uncultured Anaeromyxobacteraceae bacterium, assembly GCA_964522105.1. Classification (GTDB taxonomy): domain Bacteria; phylum Myxococcota_A; class UBA9042; order DTJE01; family DTJE01; genus JAGOFO01. Next base: position 216,280 of record CAZFVA010000001.1, on the reverse strand, counting down.
CGCCGTCACATACCCGATGGGCGAACTTGTTCAGACGGTTGTCGGTGAAGGATCCCGGGACACAGTCAGGTCGTTCATTCCCGCCAGTTATTCGTTCTAGAATTTGCTTCAGTCAGGTGCTTCAGAACCCGAAAATCCAGGGTGAAATCAAGTCTGAAAAGAACAGCCATTCCATCATCGCAAGGGCAATGAACGGGCCGAACGGGATTGCCAGGTGGCGGGTTGAATTGTCGGTCGGGGCAGGTTCTTCGGCGGGCGGGCGGGCTTCAGTGGTGGCCGTTGATTCAGTGGCTACGGTGGATTCAGGTGAAACTGAAGCGGCTTCAAGGGCAGGCTCCGCAGCTTCGGTGGCCGGCACTTCGTTGCCATCCGCGTCCTTTGCACCTTCCTGCCACGGCGGTGTAGTCTTTTTCTTCATGGCAATCATCACCAGCGCCGCTATAAGGCCCTGGATCGAGCTTGCCAGCAGGATGAAGGGCAGGGCTGTGTATCCAAGCCATGCGCCGGCCATTGCCATCAGCATGACGTCGCCGTAACCCATGCCTTCGCGGCCTGTCAGGCGGAAGTACACTTCGATGATGACGATGATTGGAATTGCCCCGGCCGCCATCCCGATCAGGGATTCCAGCCATGACACGCCGGTCAGATCGCCGATCAGAAGTGACTGCGCAATGCCCAGAACGATTCCGGTGATTGTCAGGACGTGCGGGATTATCCAGTGTTCCAGGTCAATGAATGTGATTATGACCAACAGAAAGACGAATGAAAACGGGAAGAACCACAGCGCCCCGACCTGCGCCGCCGTCACGTCAATCCCGGCTACCAGCGACAGTCCGTAATACAGTGAAGCAAGCGACAGGACGGCCACCGTCAGTTCGACAAGCGGGTATCTGATTGAAATCGGGTTGCCGCAGCCGCTGCACCTGGCCCGCAGGAAGATCCAGCTCAGGACCGGGATGTTTTCGTACCAGCGGATTTCATGCCCGCAGCCCGGGCACATGGAGCCAGGTCGCACGATCGAAAGCCCTTTCGGGACGCGGTGGATGACAACGTTGGCGAAAGAGCCGAAACAGGCCCCGAGAATCAGTGCCGTGGCCTTGAACAGCCAGAACGGGATGCCTTCGATAGTCTCTAATACTTCAGGCATTTGGCCCCCGGGGTGTCAGCGAACTGTCATTTTGCCGATGCGTACGCGCTCCGAGCCGTCATGCTTGATCTTGTCTTCGTCAAACGACGTGACCTTCAGACGACCCCCGCCACCAGGAGTGTACAGGCCCATCCAGACATCGTAGTCGCCGGAAGGTGATCCGATCGGCACACTCAGTTCATAAGTGTCCACGATGATGTCGCCCTTTTTCCAGTGGGTGGTGGCGTAACATCCGACGCAGTCATTTTCGTCTTCAGATTCAGGCACCATGTTAAGTATCCAGTGGTCGCCGTGAATTCGGGTCGAAGAACCAACCTTGTCAACATGCAGGAACACGCGGTACGACTTCGGGACCTTTTTCAACACCTTGTAAAATGTCTTCAGGACTGGATTTGTCCCACGCGTAATGGCCTGGGGCGTAATCTGGAAGCCGACCAGTTCAAGGGTGTTATCAAAGTTGACGATTTTCCTTTCAACATCCTTCAGCGCCTCGAATTCCTTTTCGGTCAACGTCGCCTTCGCCAGCCAGTTGTGGTCGGTTTCGCCAGCCGCAAGTGTCGAAGCTGTAAGGACTATCCGCGAAGACCTGTCATCAAGTACCGGCAGGCCGCGGTCACCTGAAATGTCACGGTAGGCGGAATTGATTTCACTGAACTGCTTGGCCGGTACAATGAAGAAAGTCCTTTTTGACTTGTCTTTAAGCAGGGCCGTCACTTCGGAACGTGCCGATTTTTCTTCAATCGAAGATGTGTAGAAATTGGTGTCTTCGCCGCCCCTGGTGCTGAACTGGCCATGCCGGTACAGCGGCCCCGGTGCCTTTTCTGACGATTCCTTCCATGAATCCACAATGTGTTTCTGGGAAACGTGCAGCGTCAGTTCCGGTGTGATCATGAATATCTGAACGGCCGCGAATCCGACAGCGGCACTGACAAACACGTATTTCTGGGTGTTCATGGTCTGGAAAGCTGTGAAGGCACGGTCCAGCTTTTCCATGAAAGGGGCGCCCGCCAGTCGGGAAACCCGGGTGTAAATCGCGTTCCAGTTTCTGACCACCAGGATGGACGCCATCATCAGGTACAGCAGGATGATATCCGGGCCGGTCACAAAGATACGCAGCAGCTCGTTGCCGGGTTTGCCGTTCTGGCCGAATATCGCATACCACTTGATTGCCGTGAATATGATGATGTCCGTGGCGATCAGGCCGGCAGCAATCAGTACGACGATAATGAACACTTTCTTGTCAGCCAGCAGTCCGGGCAGGCGCCGCGCCTGTGTCGAGATTCTGGAAGCAACCGAAAGCATTGACAGAAGCATGATCCCAAGGAACAACTTTCCAATGGACGGGACCATGACAGACGCCGGGAAGCCGCCGTCGCCCTGGCCCGGTTTGGTAAACATCGGGTCAGTCGTCAGGAAGGTCACAAGGGGCGCCGGTGACTTTGTGATGTCCTTCATAATGACCAGGAAAAGGCCGATGGCGAAGAATCCGAAAATCCTTGCCTGCATCGTGTCGTCTTCAGATTCGGCAAAGAAAAGTGCCGTCAGAATCGCAAGTCCGGGTACGCCAAGGTACATCGTCTGATTGAAAGGCCGGATGAATATCATGGCGCTGATCATCGGCACCATGGCCCACAGCACAAGCAGCAGCCTTTCCGGCTTTTTGCAGTTGGCGCCTGTGACGGCCATCCATACGGCGACCGGGATGAAAGCGCTCCACGGGAAGAAGCCGAAACCGATTTCCTTGATGATGAAGTCAAATGACCTGGATTCAAGCGTCACGCCGCCTGTAAACGTCGCGGCCGTAAAGCGGAACTGTCTGAACCATGCGGCATCTGGAATAAACGTTGCGATGGCCAGAAGTCCCAGTACCGCAAAGATAATCCCGGTAACGGTGATAACGCGGCGGTCGGGCAGAATGATTGCCCGCGTACCGGCTATTGCGGCGAAAGTCACCACGGTGACAAGTCCGCCCGAAAGCCAGCACAGCACTATGGATAAAGCCAGAACCGGCCACCACAGCAGCGCGTTTTTTCCAGTTATCTCTGATGTCAGGTATCCGAATGAAAGGCACGCCAGCGTAAGGCTGAACACTTCCGTCATGCCGGCGCCCGCAAACCTGGCCATACCGAAAAACAATACGCTTGTTGACATGATCAGGATGGCCGTTGCGGCAAGCTTTTCGCCGAACAGGCGCCGTCCCGGGAAGAACACCAGAAGTATGGTCAGGATTGAAAAAATGATTCCGGTCAGTCTTGAACTGAATTCGTTGAAACCGAAAAGCGAGTACCAGAATGAAGTGATTTTCGGGTCCATCGGCGGCTGGAACATCGTCCTGCCGGACGCTTTGAACTGGGCCGTCCACTTGCTGCATGATGCCGCAGACGCGACCAGGTCGGGTGTTGCAGCCATTGACCCGGCAGTCAGAACGCCGTCAAGGCGGGCGACTTCTTCGGTACCTGAAGCGGCCGAAGTTTTCAGTATTTTGCTGCGGATGTCGTCCGGGTTCATTCCCGTTGATGACGACACGATGATGAATTTCGTCGAAAGGTTCTTGCCTGCGGCGTTCCTGACGGCGTTCGACAGCGTCTTGACAGCTGCGGCATCAGAAGCGGCGCCGGTCCCGGCGTCTGCCGGCATGACTGTGTCCAGATTCAGGACAACGGCGGCATATATCTTATCTGAAGTCCTGTCGCGCAGGACATCCAGGCCCTGAGTCCCTTCCGCCGCCACCTTCGCATTTTCAAGCGTGAAGCGACCGTCTGCAGTCTTCGTCAACGCCTTTGACAGGTCGCCATCAGCGCCCTGCCGGTCGATGACAAGTACCGTCGGGGTCTGCATCATCCGGCTTGCGACTGCGGAATGATTCATCTCCCACGGGTCCCACAGACCGGTGCTTGACGTACCAAGCAGAAGCATCACAAGTGAAACAGCCAGCGCAACCCATGTACTTATATGTTTCGCCAACTTACTACCTCAGTCTGGCCGATGGAAATAAACTGCGGTAGAGTACTGTCTGTTGCTGTAGTTTTCAAGCGTTCGACCCTTTATAGAAAGCGAAAAAGACCATCATGATTAGAAGTTCTGAACCTGTTACCAGTTCGCCGGTTATCGTTGAACAGACTGCCGCCCTGGCGTTGCCCGCTGATTTCCTTCAACTTTCAGGTACAGGCCGCCTGAATGCCATATTGAACCTTCCAAAGCCGGACAAAGTGTTGAAACGGCTTCGTGAAGATGAATTCTCGTATCTTGTAAACAGCATCGGCATTGATGATGCCGGCTGCCTGATTCAATATGCCACCCCGGGTCAGCGCCGTGTCTTCGTAGATATGGGCGTCTGGAGCGGTACCGATTTCGCGCCCGACCGGCTTGATCGGATTCTGGATGTTGCCAGGGATGTCGGATTTGAATTTTCTGTCGCGATGCTGAAGGAACTTGATCCTGAACTGGTAGTCCTTTCCGTGGCGGGTCGTGCATTGGTTTATACGGTCGAGGAAGCCGAGGATATTGAGTTTGAGCCCGGTACCGGCTTCATGACCCCTGACAACGTCTTTCTGCTGGTGTGCAAGTCGGCTGACGAAGTGACAGCTGTCAGAAATCAGGTCGACCTGATGTATGCCGTCAGCGTGGCGTTTGCCCACAGAATGCTTCAGGCAGGGCGCTGGGAAACCGTTTCATCGCTGGAAGAGCACGCGCTTGAATATCGCCGCAGCAGACTGGCCGACAACGGTTTTCCGGAAGATGAAAAAGTGTTTGATCTGTTTGAACCGTTTGATTTTGAAGGGTTTCGTACGCGCGTCCTGTCTGATGAAGGATCTGCCGACTTTTCGACTGCCGGTCTGACCCCGGGGGAACCCCTGGCCCTGACGGTTGGTAACACTTCGGATTCATTGTTTTTCTGGAAGGTCGTCGGCGCCGCCGGTCATGAACTGAATACCGGGCTGATACTTTCCCAGACGTTGAACCTGGTAAACAGGGTGCTGGCCGCACGTGTCAAGGATCTGTCTGACACCGAAGCGTGGGAAGCAATCGCGGCGCACAGCCTGTTTGTCGTTTCGGTCGGGCTTGAAGCTGTGTCCGGCGGGGATATCCCGGTCGCGCTGAAGGTTATGAAGCGGTCGGTTCCCCTTGAACTGTATCGCGCCGGTACCGAGTTCACGCGACCTGCGTCGATTATGGCCAGGCAGGTAATCGCCGACGTCGGTGGTATGGCAGGTCTTTCGATGTTCGGTGATTTCCGGGCTGCAGACATTGATGCCGCTGCCGCCTTCCCGCCGATGTGCCCGCCGTCGATTAGTGGCGGCAGTGCCCGCGATTTCATGTCGTGCCTTGAAGTCACTCAGGCCGTTTCGCTGATGAAAAAGTACAAGGCTGTCGTGCAGTTTGCAAAAGGTGTCCTTGGTTTCGATCCCGCGAAGGCATCAAATGACGGCAGCCCGGCGGAAAGCACAGCTATCGTCAGGCCCACATTCAGTAACGTTGTCGCGACGGCCTGGGCCCGTCAGATTCTGGGCGGCGGGCTGTCGATAGCCCCGCTTAACGTGGCTGAACTGAAAAAGCTGCGGGCCACCGCTTTCGACGGTGAATTGATCAAAGCATCCCTGCGAGTTTCCACGCAGGCAGAAGATGAATATTCGGCTGCCGTCCGTGAATTCCTGAACGAGGCACTTGACCGCGTGGAACAGTCGATTGGCGGAATTGATGTTTCGTCAGGTATTAAGTTGAAGTTTGTCGGTGACAGTCTGCTGGTGACCGGATAGTTATTTCTCGGCGAATGCGGGAATGAAGGTCTGCAGTTCATCTACCCAGTACGAAGCGCCCTTGTTAGCCTTGTCAGCCGCAAGCAGTCTCTGCACATCAGCCAGATTTGCCTTGTCACCAAGTCTCCATATGGCCAGCAGCACGAAGCGGCGGAAGTCAACGTCCTTGCGCGGGTCGATCTGCGGGTAGTATTCCAGCAGTGCGGTAAGGGCCTTGGCGCGGCCGTCGGGATCCTTCACGTTGCCCATCAGCAGAGCGGCTTTCTGGCCGGTGATGACGTTTGCGTCTTTCAGCATTGTGATCAGGCAGTCAACGTCGTTGGCCTTACATTCGGTAAGAACTTTGACCATGGCCTGATGGGCCAGGGCTTCGGCGCTGTCGCCTGCGAATCTTTCCTTGACCAGTTCTGACTTTTCAGCGGCCAGTTGCTTCTTGAAGTTGTCGTAGTTTGCCCAGTCAATACCAAGGGTAATGACTTTGACGAGCGGGGCACGGAATGTCGCCAGTTTGGTCGTCTTGTAAATCGTAATCAGTTCGGGAATGCCCATGAAATCGGGAACCAGCGACAGGCCGCTGGCCGTATCAAGGCGCTGCTTGGCATCGTTGTCGGGGTTGATGATTGTGGCAACCAGGGTCGGGATGATTTCTTTGTTCCCGACATTCCACAGGGCCATCATGCTCATCGTGATTCTGTTCTGCTGGGCAATCTGCCAGGTCCGGATAACGCGGTCATCGACACCGACCGGCGGATTCAGGATTGCAGAAATATCCTTTGCGATAGGCATTGCGGCCCTTTCATCGCGCAGATCGCCAAGAACCTGAACAAGTTCGGGACCGTCAAAAATCTGCCAGTCGAAGATGCCCATTTTCTTGGTCATCGCTTCCAGTTCCTGAAGAAGGGGGCCGAATTTGGCCGTGTCCTTCGTCAGAACGCCGATAAGCGGTTCAACAGCCGGCTTTCCGATTGCTGCAAAAGCCTTTCTGACAGGTGCATAAATCTGACGTCCGCGCTGGTCGCGCAGGAACATCGCGGAAACCAGGGCGTTGATGGCCTTTTCTGATTTCATGACGCCAAGAAGACGGGCTGCTTCTGCGTTAACTTCGATCTTCTGCAGGTTCGGGTCTTCAAGAAGCAGTTTGATGAACAGGTCTTCGTCCTGCTTCAGGTTGGCCGCATCGATCTTCGCAATGGCGCGAAGTGCATTCGATCTGGCTTCCAGAGCCCTGTTTGTCTGCAGTATCTCGATAAGGCCGGGCCGGAATTCGGGCCTGGCAAAATCTTCTGCGACAGCAGCACCCATAACGGCCGCTTCCGGGTCAGCAAGCGCTGTTGTGACAAGCGTTAATGACGCTTCAGGGGCATTAATCTGCTTTACGGCAAGAAGAATGTCTTCCTTGTACTGACTGCGAGGGAAAATTTCCTCGAGGTCGGCAATTGATTCGGCACAGTTAAGCGAACCCAGATTCTGGATTGCCTTCTTACCGTTTACCGGGCTTTTAAGAAGCTTGACCCAGCCTTTGCAGGTTGTGGGTGTACCTTTGCGACATCCGGTTGTCGTAGCTAACCCCATTGCCAGAACTATGGTCAGAACCACGACTTTTAGACAATTGCGCATTGACTTTTCTCCCATGAGCCACCCCTCGTGAAATTGAAGCGGACACGCGCCCGACTACAATTATCAGATTGGAACAAAGTGCAGTATAGTTTGGCCTGTAAAGTGAGGTCAAGAGGCATTAATGGGTTCATATGTCATCGTTTTTATTATTTCGGTTTTTTTGTGTGGCTGCGGACAGCAGAACGGGGCTCTAACCTCGATTGGAACCGGGGCCGCGATGTCTGATGGCGAGGCAGTTCTTTTTGGCGGTAACGAGTGCCGGGTTGATGCCGACTGCAAGTCGGAAGTCTGTGCTGGAAGCGTCTGCGTCGGGTTTCTGACCGTTCCGGCCGATGCCGCCCGTGAGTTAATAGGGAAAAAATTTCAGGCGGCGTCAGCAGGAAAAAAGCCAGCAGACCCGGGGCCTTCGGCTGAACTGGCGCAGGCTGTTGCCCGGATTGTCGGTGACATGGAACTGGATCCGTTCATGAGGTCCCGTGCGGCTGACTTCATGAGATTCATGCCGTGTGCAGACGCCGGTCGTGTACTGCCGCCTTATATTAATGACAGGGAAGAAACCGTGAAATTTTATGTTGCCCGCACTCTGGCCGCTTGTGGTGACGAAAAGGCTGCCGCAGTTTTAAGGACATTTCTTGAACACGATTCCGAGGCTGTCAGGATTATGGCTGCAACAGCGTTGAAGCAGCCATAGCCTTCAATCTGGCTATCTCGTTTTCTGAAAGCGGTTGCGGCTGGCCGATGATCCGGGCCAGAAGAATAATCAGCGAGTTGTGTTCCAGCGATTCCAGCCTGTCATAAGCCTGCCAGGGGTTTGCGCCAAGACAGACCGCACCGTGACGCTCCATCATTAATACATTGTGGTCGCCCGCCAGTTTTTCAATCCCTTCCGCCAGTTCAATTGATGAAGGTGTGTTGTATGGGGATGTTGGAATGATTCCAAGCGTAATTACTGATTCAGGAAGATAAACAGGCTCAAGCGAGACGCCGGCCAGCGTCAGCGCAACAGATGATGCCGGATGGGCATGGACGACTGCGCCGCAGTCCGGTCTGCGGTTGTATGCCGCAAGGTGAACTTTGATTTCGCTGGATGCCGTGCCTTTGTCGGTGGCGTCGCCATTCATGTCTGCAGTGACCAGGTCTTCCGGTTTCAGAAACCCTTTGTTGACGCCCGATGGTGTAATCAGGATGGTTGAATCGGGCAGTCGCATGCTGACATTACCCTGGCCACCGGATATGAACCGTCGCTCGTACATCCTGCGACACACTTCAACAATCGCCAGGCGTTGTTCCATCCAGTTCATTTCGGTTCTCCGGTATCCTGAATCCTGCGGCCTTCGGTTTCGGCGACGTTCAATTTCCAGGCGCCGTCTTCAAGTAAGAAAACGATGTCAGTTGTCCCGTCGGACGTAGAAATCCTGACTGTGGCTGTGTCACCTTCAATCTTTTCCGACACCACATTTGAAGTTGAAATCATTTCTATCGGGGATTTCCGGTCATCCTGAGCGTTATAGCGACCTTTCTGCAACAGAATCAGCGCCTCGGCATAAGGCCTTGATTCTTTTGTAAAGCACGCCGCGAATCCTTCAGCATCGCCGGCGGCCGCTGTCTTTTCGATTGTCTTGAGGACGTCCGATGGTTTTTGTGAGCACCCGGTCGAAACCGCCATCGTTATTGATATAAGGATGATAGAAAAGGCCGACAGTGCTGCCTTTCCGGGGTTAATGACAATAGAAGATGGTTCTGTCGTGTGTTGCATGCAGCTTGGACTTCCCGGACGTGCGGGTGGTGCGAGAGGGGGGACTTGAACCCCCACGGAAATTACTCCACAAGCACCTCAAGCTTGCGTGTCTGCCATTCCACCACTCTCGCGTGGACAAAAGCGGACGGATGCTAGCAATGCGGATGATTGTTGTCAACGGATTTCTGGATGGTATCTGTCGTCGGGCCCGGCGTTCCTGAGGTTATTTCACTGTGGCAGGAGCCGGGGCGGGTGCGGGGGCCGGGGCTGGCGCTGTGCCTTCGGCCGGGGCCGGTTCCGGGGCCGTGCCGTCAGCCGGTTCTACGACATCTGTAGCCGGAACGACTGGCTCGGGCGCGGGCGGGGCCGGGGGCTTGACGCCTTCTTCAGTGACCTGGGTATTCTTCAGTTCAATGAACTTGTCGATATTCTTCAGATAGTCGGCGCATTCGTCTGCAGCCGTCAGCTTCGCGGCGTCGTCACAGGCCCGTGTGCCCGTTACCTTTTCACAAACCGCTTTTGAAAGGCTCCGGCAGGGATTTCTGCCACAACCTGAAACAACCATGGCAAAACAAATACATAAAACAGCAACGATGGCCTTCTTCACCTGAATATCCTCCGAAACAATAAAAGCGTTGTCCTGGGGGCCACGCGGCCGACCCGGTGCGAAGCATATCATGTATTTTTGTCGGGTAACACTAATGAAGCGGTCACGGAACAGGCAACCGGTGCTTTACCATTAATGGTCAGTCAGGATGCGAGCGACAGTCCAAGTGCCACAATCAAAGAAAGCGCAGCCAGACCGGCCGAGATTCTGTACATCAGTATTGTTTTCCGGGAAATCGGACCTTCGGCTGTGGTGCGGGAAAGCGATCTGAAACTTCCAGTCAGTTTTGAAGCCGCCGTTTCAGTCAGTTTCTTTGCTGGCGATGTCCGTTTTGTTCTTGTTACCGGCTTTAACGTTCTGGACACCATTCCGGCAAGCAAAGGTCGTCCGGCACTTTCGTAGTCGGGGACTGCCGCAGCCAGTGCTTCCCTGAATTGAGCAGCCGACTGGTAGCGTTCCGAAATCTTCAGGCTGGTCGCCTTTGCGATGACGTTCTTTAGTTCATCGCCGCACTCAAGTTTGTTGATGGAATCCCGGTCAAGGCCGGATTCCGCCATGGACATGACGGAGGACGTGTCACTTCCGGAATAGGCGGCCTTTCCGGAAAGAAGCGCGAAAAGGGTCAGTCCCGCCGCGGCAAGGTCCGATCGGTGGTCGAGCGGTTTCCCGGCTGCCTGCTCGGGGCTCATGTATGCAGCCTTGCCCTTGACGATGCCGAAACTGGTTTTTTCACTTCTGTACTGGCCCGTAGCTATTCCGAAATCACCTATTTTGGCTTTTCCATACTTGTCCACCAGAATGTTGTGCGGGCTTATATCCCGGTGGACTATGCCGAGAGGTTTTCCCCGGTCGTCTTTTGCCGAGTGAACGTACGTAAGGCCGTCAAGCGTGTCAATCATTGCGCAGACCGACGGTTCAACCGGGACAGGCCTTCCCGTCTTGCGGGCGCCAGGTTTCATAAGTGCAGAAAGGCTGCACCCGTCAATGAACTCCATCGCCATGTAATAACGGTTGTCGATCTCGCCAAAATCCAGAATGCTGATAACGCCGGGGTGCGAAAGCTGGGCCCCCACTTTGGCTTCGTCAATGAACATGCGGACAACATCGGCATCATTTCCAAGTTCAGTGTGAAGCAACTTGACGGCGGCCGGTTTTTCAAAGCCCATCGGCCCGATTATCATGGCCTTGTAAACGGTTGCCATGCCCCCGCTGCCTATGACTTCAAGCAACCGGTATTTGTCCAGCGTAAGAATTGGTTCAATCATTCAGGGGCCTCTCGCACTGTCTGCAGCCTGATTGTCTATCCGGATTGTTGCCACGGTCAAAGATACGGTAATAAAAGTTGAACCATATTGCGCGGCCCGCCGCTGCACCGGCACTGCATTGTGGCCAAATGACCTTGACAGTGTTGCTTGTTCTGCAATAATGCTCACAACCCGGCTCTTCTTTTTGTGGGGTCTTTCATATGCGCGATTTCTCGAAATTCGCGGTTCTGGTCTGTATAACTGTACTGTTTACTTCGGTCGCAGCCGCGGCAGCCCCTGCGCCAGGCGCGTTCGATGTCGTTGTGAATGAAGGAAAAAAACTTTCTTCACAGGGTAAGTTTGCCGAGGCGGCCCTTGTCTTCGACAGGGTTTTGTCGCAGGGCGACGACAAGCAGGCAGCATATCAGGAAGCTCAATACGAGATGGGTATAGCCCTTTTCAAACTGGGTCTTCCCGTGTCGGCGTTTACCTACTTTGATCGAATCGGCGAGGTCGGTTCAGATCATATAAGATTCCAGGAGACTCTCCCCTGGCTCTTGAGTATTCACAAGGCTCTGCCGGGCGAAACCAGTTCGCTTCTGCGCATGGCAGCTTATCCAGTGAATATGTATCCTGCTGATGTTGCTGACGAAGTCAGCTTTTATGTCGGCCAGTATCATTACTATGCAGGTAATCTTAACGACGCGCTGGCCAGTCTTTCGCGGGTGGGCGCCACGTCCCCGGAACTGTACGTAAAAGCGATGTATTTCAATGGCGTTGTTCATGTCCGTAAGAATGACGCGCAGTCGGCCGCCAGGACGTTCCAGGAAGTCCTTCAGTATCTTGAAAAGAATCCCGTTCCCAACAAGGCCCGTTATGTCGTCATGGCAAACATCGCCACGGCGCGTGTCTTCTACTCGGTTGGCCAGAGTGACCCCGAGGCTTTCAAGACTGCCATCAAGTACTTTGACCGTATCCCCGACAGTTCGGAATACTGGCTGGACAGCCTTTTCGAAAAGTCATGGTCGTACTTCATGGTCGGAAACTTTTCAAAGGCTCTTGGTAACCTTGTAACTGTTAACTCCCCGTATTTTGAAGAAGAATACTATCCGGAAGGCAACGTTCTGCGCGCAGTGATTTTCTTCAAGAACTGCCTGTATGAAGATGCGCTTGCGACCGTTGACCCGTTCTACAAGGAATACTACGAAATCAGCAAGGAGCTTAATCGCGTCCTTGAAAAGTACGAAGACCCGGCGTCCTTCTATCAGTACCTTGCGTCTCTTTCAAAGAGTGGCGGCAAGTCCTACTCGGTAAAGGTCAAAAAGATTTTCAACGCCGCCCTGGCAGACAGAAAACTGCGTCGTCTGTTTGGCTACGTTATTGATATTAATAACGAAGTTGCGCGCCTTAACGCCATGAAAGGGGACCCGGTCCGCAGCAGGCTGATCGATTTCCTGGTGCCCGAACTCGAGGCGTACAGGTCATTGACGATCGCTGAAGCAGGTCAGCTTGCCCGTGAAAGACTTGAGCGAATCAACAAGGAACTTCGTGCGTTGCTGTCCCAGGCTCTGAAGGTTCGCTTTGAGTCTTTGAACGCTCAGAAAGGTATCCTGGCCGAATCATTCCGTCAGGAACAGATTACCGAGTCCGGAAGCGGTCCCGTTGTTGGCGGATCAGGCCTTGTGGTCGATTCCGAACATCAGTGGTGGCCCTGGAGCGGTGAGTACTGGAAGGACGAACTTGGTTCGTACTACTACCCGATTAAATCAGTTTGCGGGAAAAATCAGTGATTCTGTTTCCGTGCCGTTAATCCGGTCGCCTGTATAACGGCGGCCTGACGGAGGAGTGATATGAGGGGTGTTACGATGACCCTGCGCCTGAGTGCAGTAGTTCTGGGCCTTGCCGTGGCTCTGGCAGGTGCCGGCCAGGCTTCAGCTCAGACTAAATCAGAATCAAACAGTCCGAAAAATATTCAGACATTTTCGCTTTCGGATCAGGGCGGCTCGTCGGCCCAGACCGCATCCGAACTGTTGAAGGCTCAGAAGACGGACAGCAAGGGCAAACCTCTTGGCGTCGAGACTATCAGCGTCAGGCCCGAGGCGATGGCTGAAGAAAAGCTTGAGGCATCGATTGCGGCACTGAATGAACTGATCGAGATGACCGACGACGACGACCCCAGTAAGCCTGAGTATCTGGCCCGTCTGGCAGAAACATACTGGGACAAGGCCGAGAATTTCTTCAACAAAGCTTATGGCGACGAAATATTCAAGCGGCTGCGTGCGGCTCAGGAAGCCGGTAATGAAGCCCTTGTCGAGGCCGTTCAGGCTGACCAGCGTTCCCTTATGGAGCAGCGGTCATTCTGGCAGCAGGAATCTGCAAACGTTTACCGTCGTGTCGTAGACAGTTATCCCGAATATCCCGCCATCGACGAAACCCTGTATTACCTGGGCTTCGCACTTGTTCAGATGGGAATGCAGGCCGAAGCGTTTCCTTATTTTGCCCGCGTCGTGCGTGAAGCCCCCAACAGCCAGTTTGTTCCTGATGCTCTGTTGAATATCGGTGAATTCTATTTCAATTCGGGCCGCATGGACGAAGCCGAAAAGATGTACTCCGAAGTTGAAAACTTCAAGGAATCAACGGCATACGGCCTTGCAATCTACAAGAAGGGCTGGTGCTTCTATAACCTGGCCCGTCATGAAGAGGCCATGAACCAGTTCCTGGTCGTTATTGATTTCGCGAAAAGCCCGGAAGCCGCGAAGATCGGCTACGGAAAGCAGCTTCTGAAGGAAGCCCAGCGCGACCTGGTCATGGTTTATTCGCAGGTCGGTTCGCCGGACAGCGCGATCAAGGTCTTCAAAGCAATATCCCCCGATGGGTATATGGATCTGGCGATCAAACTGGCCGAGGGTTATGCCAGCCAGGGCGAATACGTCAAGTCAAGCAGACTGTTCAAGAACATCATGGCCGAATACGGATCGCGTGATGATTCGTGGCGCGTAATCGAGTTCCAGCGCGCAATCCTGGAAAACTCGTATAAGTCAGGCGTCAAGAAGAGCGTCGTTGAAGAAGCCCGCCGTCTGATTGGTCTGCTGGACAAGTTTGGAGCTTCCGCACCAAAGGTGTTCCTGGATCCGGAAATGGCCAACGCCGAAGAGCTGATCCGCGTTGTCGCCACGACGTATCACAAGGAAGCCCGCGTCACGAAGGAAGAGGTTACTCTCGAATTTACCCACCACCTTTATAATGAATATCTAAGACTGTTCCCGAACTCCCAGTTCGTTTATGAAATTACGATTAACTACGCCTATCTGCTTCAGGACATCGGCAAGGACGATCTTGCGGCCGAACGGTTCAGTCAGGTCGTAAAGATGAAGCCCGACGGTGCGCTTGCACTTGATGCGGCCCACGCAGCGGTATCTTCATACTACAAGCTTGTGGAAAATCAGGATAACAAGGCGAAGTCCGAAGACACAAGTGATACCGCCCCGATGGAAATCCCGGAATTCCAGCAGAAGCTGATTGCCGCCTGCGACACGTACCTGAAGATGGCACCCCGCGATGCGGCTGACGTCGTTGAAGCTCAGCTTGCCCGTTCGCTGGCCTATTATCAGTACAACCACTTCAATGAAGCGGCCCGTGGATTCGGCGACATCATCGAGAACAATCCCGATCACGTGAACGCCCCTGATGCTGCAAGACTGCTGCTTTCGTCACTCGTCCTGATGCGCGATATTCCGGGCCTCAATGTTGCTGCCGGCGCCATTTCTTCCAGGCCGCAGCTCATGAAGGGCGATGTTCCCGGTATCGTGAAAAAGATCAACGAGCAGAAGGACTTCAACGCCTGCTACGAGTTCGAGCAGAAGGCTCTGTACACGCGGTCGGCTGAATGTTTCCTGAAGTATGTGGCAAATTTCCCGGATACGCCGCTCAAGGATCGTTCCCTGATCAACGCGGCTAACAACTTCTTCAAGGCCAGACTGGTCGAGCAGTCCCTGAAGGCAAACGAACAGCTCGTCAATGAATTCCCGGATTCGCCGCTGGCCGCCCGCGCCGTATACAACATCGCGGATACTTATCGCAGACTGGCCGTTTATTCCGAGGCCGCGCGGTTCTATGAAACGTTTGTTGAACTGTATCCAAAACATGAATTGACAGAAGAAGGGCTTCGCTTTGCGACGATGCTGCGCAGTGGTCTGGGTGACTACAACGAGGCCGTTACCGACCTTAAGAAGTACATGAAACTGTTCCCGAAATCGGAACATATCGCTGGTGTTGCAATTGAAATCGCGACTATCTATGCCAAGCAGGGCAAGCCGCTGATCGCCATCAAGGAATTCCAGGATTACCTGAAGAAATATGGCGAGTCGGGCGGTCCGGATCGCAGACTGCAGGCTCATCTCAAGATAGCCCAGTTGTACGATGCCATGCCCGGCACCAAGAACAAGCCGTTTGCCAACGAGTGGTTTGACAAGACGATTTCCGTTTACGACGCGATGCCTGACGACGTTAAGCTGAAGGTTACGGCGCTTGGCCTTACGGCGGTTGCGGAAGCCATGTTTGTCAAGGGCGAAGCTGTTCTTGGCAAGATGCGTGAAGTGACGCTCAAGGGCAATATGAAGATCGTCACCGATCAGATTGCCCAGAAGCTGGCGCTGGCTGAAGAAGCCATGAAGATATTCAACTCGGTCGAAGCTTTCGGGCAGCCGAACTGGACAATCGCCGCTTTCTCGCGCAAGGGCTTCGGGTTCCAGGAACTGGCAGAGACTATTGAAAACGCGCCGGCCCCCGCCAATCTGACCCTTGATCAGAAGCAGTTCTACCGTGAAGGTCTTTCCCAGAAAGCCCTTCCAATCTGGGACAAGGCGAAAGATTCCTACCGTCAGTGCGTGCAGCTTGCCCAGGAACTGAAGTGGTATAACCGTTATTCAGAAGAGGCCGAAGAAGCCTTGATGAAGTTGGACCCGGAATTCAGGTCCCTGCCGGATATCAGACCGCGTCCTTCTTACTACGCAGTTAATCGCGGCAAAGTCTCGCTGCTGTCGGAAAAGGAAGGCGTTGATGCCCCGAAGTGGTCGGACGCAGCCGTTGAAGACCGGATTATCAAAGCTGCAGCGGCCCCGGATGCAACAGCCGAAGCTCTTTATAACAAGGGCGCATGGCTCAAGACTCAGGGCAAGAATGCCGAAGCACGCACGTGGTTTGACAAGGCACTCGCGAAGAATCCGCGCCTTGGCGAAGCTCAGGCATCGATCGGTGTTCTGCTGAATGACGAAGGCAAAACGTCTGAAGCCGAGACGTATTTCAAACGCGCCCTGGAAGTGGACCCGGCCAATGCTATCGCCAATAACTACTATGCGGCGCGGGCTCTTGCCAGCCGTGATTTCACCGGGGCCATCAACCTTGCCCGTATCGGTCTTGTTTCTGACCCGGACAGCAGGGACGCGTATGCCGTTCTGGCGGCTGCCTACCTCGAAATGGGGCTGATTGACGCAGGTATGCTTGTCGCACGCAACGCTCTCTCATTAGATGCGGCCGACGGTCAGATTGAAACGATCCTTGGTATGATGTACCTGAAGCGTGATGAAGTTCGTCAGGCGGTCAAGATGTTTGCCAAGGCAGTTGTTGACGCCCCCGGATTGTTTGAAGCGTGGATGGATCTCGGCCTGGTTACCTTGTCTTACAAGGACTTCAAGTCTTCCGAGGAAGCTTTCCGCAAGGCCGTTGAGCTGCAGCCGACCAGCCGTGATGCCAGAATTTCGCTGGCAATCGCCTATCGTGGTGCGAACCGTGGTCAGGAAGCGCTGGCTATCCTGAAGGCACTTGCGGCCGGGCCTCGTGACCCTGATGTCCATTTTAATATGTGTCTTCTGTATCAGGAAAATATGTCGGCCGAGGACAAAGCTCTTGTAGAGTGCCAGACGTTCCTTTCCATGATTCCGAAGGATCATTCCAAGCGCAAGGAAGTTGAGCGTCGTATTGAAGGTATTGAAGCTACCATCAGCGCGCTTAAGGAAACCGGAACTACGGGAAGCAGACCGCCGGTTGAACCTGTACCGGCCAACTGACGCGGTGTCTGATACGCTCCGGTTGTGTTTTTCATAATTGGGGTTTACGATTTGGTCCGAGCGAGGTGCCAGATGAAAAGAATACTGACCATAGTCGCTGCTGGTGTACTTATCGGGTCTGTTCCTGCAACCTTCAGTTACGCTCAGGAAAAGAAGGAAGCGACGGCCTCCGGCGTCAGGGAAATGAGTTTTGAAGGCGATGTCGTCGAAGCTCAGTTTCTGCGACCTGATCAGGGCGTGACCGAAGCTCTTCTTCGCAAGAAGCGGTCCAGTCTTATCAAGTTGCGTACTGACTTTGTTGATGAAATTCTAAAGTCCGCCGAGGACCTTTGATCTCCCGGGGGTTACATGGAAGGGACAACGCCCACGATACGAATATCTATCTTTGAAGACGGCAAGGTCGTCCGCGAAGAGGTATTTACTCAGAAGTCGATTCGCATCGGAAAGTCGGGACAGGCCCACCTGCGGCTGGCCGACCCGTCGGTCTCCAGGCAACATGCTGTAATAGATTGCCTTGATTCCGGTGAAGTCAGACTTACCGATCTTGAAAGCACAAGCGGGACAACCGTCCGTGGCGAAAAGGTGACTCAGGTCGCCCTGAAGCCAGGTGACGAAATCAAGCTTGGCGATGCAAAAATAGTCATCGACTATGTCGCTGATGCGTCGTCGGTCAAGGCCGGCAGCGGCTTCAGTTCGACAGTATCTGTTCCGGCCATGATGAGCGGAAAGTTCGGAGTCGAGGTTACCCAGATGTGGGGTGACTATACTCTGGCCAAAGGGTACTTCCCGTCGGGGCGCACTGTTGTTGCTGGTGACGTCGGTCCGGTCGATTTCCTGATTCCGGAAGAAAAGACCGGTTTTGGTACGTTCGAATTCCTGAAAGCCGAAGAAAAGTTTTTCCTTCTGAACGTGTCCGGCGACAGGATTGACGCCGATTTCCTGGTTGAAGACAAGATTATCCGTCTTCCCGAGATGAAGCGGCGTGGCCTTGTAATTGACGACAAGTGGGTCCGTATTGACCAGAAGACCCGTGCGCGGGTCAAATATGGCAATTTCACGTTTGTTGTCGGGCTGGGCAGTCAACCTCAGGGAACGATGGGTTCGAGCTGGAACAGATTCAGCATGCGCGAGCATATGTATCTGATTCTGTCGATCGTCATTCACCTTGCCATCATGCTTCTGGTTACGCTCGTTCCCGAGGATCAGTTGATTGCGACTCGTGACCCGTATGATCGCGAAACCAAGGCGCTGCGAAAGATTCAGGTCGCGATGCTCGAGCGCAAGGTTGAAGAAGATAAGAAGGAAAAGGAAGAAGAGGACAGAAAGAAGTTCGAGGAAGCCAAAGATAACGAAGCGATGGTTGATCGGCTCAGCAAAATTGATCCCACCGACAAAGTCACTTCCAAGATCGTTGTTGCTAATCCTGAAAACGACAAAAACATCGCTAATCAGGCACTTACTCAGGTCATGGGACAGCAGGACGCCCTTCTGGACCGTCTGCTGGATTCGGCCGGGCCCGGGCTTGGTGGTGGAACGATGGGGATTCGCGTCATCGGCGATCGCGGCATTGACGCTGATCTGGCCAACTCGCTTGGTGCCTTCGGCGGAATGGCCGGTGCAGGCGGCGGCGGTTTCCAGGGTACTGGCGCCTGGGGTGGCGGTGGCGAATTTGCCCCGGCCGACCTGAGTGGTATTGCCGGTCTTTCCAAACGCGACGCTGAAGGTTCATCGGGTAAGATTAAGTTCAAGGGCGGCGGAACCCCTGCCGTTTATGCTGGTACATACTCGGTCAAGGGCGAACTGGATAAAGAAACTGTTCGTCGATACATCCAGACCAAGATGAATCAGATCCGCTGGTGCTACCAGCAGGAAGTTCAGAAGAATCCCGATCTTGCCGGTCAGGTCAAGATGCAGTGGGTTATCCTTCCGACTGGAAACACTGCCGGAGTCAAGGTCGCCGAGTCGTCGATCAACAGTCCCGAGGTCGAGCGTTGTGTCGCCGACCGCATCATGACCTGGCGGTTCCCGTCACCAAAGGGCGGCAACGCTGTTCAGGTCTGGTACCCATTCATATTCCGCGTCACGAAGTAGTTGTTGCCAGAGTAGTTTTTGCCTCTGATGAAGGTGTTTGATATGGCTTTAAGATCAAGGACACTGCTTGTAGTCGCAGCCCTGACGCTGGTCTTTGTCGCGGGGTGCTCAAAGGCTCGCAAGGAATCCGTGTCTTTCTGCAATCAGGGCATCATGGCCTACCAGGCCGGTGAAATCAAAGAGGCCCTGACCTATTTTGAGGCGGCTGTTTCGTTATATCCCAATAATCAGAGCGCGCATCTTCAGATCGGCATGATCATGCTGTATGAACGCAAAGATTATACGGTGGCGCGTCGCGAGTTGATGACAGCTCTGGACCTTAATCCCAGAAACGCTGAAACGCTTTATCTGCTTGGTCGGCTTGAACTGGCCGAAGGCAATTCTGACCCGGCTCTGGCAAGGTTCCAGGAAGCGTTGAAGGTTCAGCCCGACCATGCCGGCAGCCTGTACTACTTCGGCGTTACCCAGCAGAAAAAAGGCAAGCTCGACGAGGCTGATGAATATTTCCGCAAGGCGATTACAGCCAACCCGACGTATGCCCGCGCTTTCAATTCCCTTGGCTTGATGTACTACGAAACAGAAAATTTTGATGAAGCTATAAAAGTCCTGAAAGAAGGCATCCGGCTAAATACTGACGATCCCGACCTGCACCAGAACCTGGGCCTGACGTATCTGACAGTTGGAAAGGTTGATGCCGCCGTTGATGAACTGACGGCCAGCATTGAACTTGATCCCGAAAATCCGAATGCCACATTTAATCTTGCGAATGCGCTTATCAGACAGCAGCGTTTCAAGCAGGCTTCGTTCTATCTTCGCAGATTTATTGTTACGCCCCAGCTTCAGAATTCAGATCTTCTTGAACCGGCGAAGCTGACCTTTGCAACTCTTCAGCGTGCGATGGCTCAGGGACTTGGTCAGTAGGCTAACTACCGCTCACAATCTGTCCATTTATACAAACACATGAAGGTCGTCCTGCAAGCGTCATCCCGGCGAAAGGCGTCCAGCCACATTTTGATTTGATATCTTGATTCTGGACTTTCCAGGTCGATGCAGGGTCCCACAGGAACATATCTGCCCGAAGACCTTCGCGAATTGCCCCGCGATCTGTAAGGCCAAGTATCTGCGCCGGCCCGGCTGAAATCAGACGCATGGCCATTTCCAGGCTGATCGTGCCGTTCTGCACCAGTGAAAGTACGTACGGCACAAGCGTGTCAAGTCCTGGTACGCCAGCCGGCGCCTCGGGATAGGGGCGGGCCTTTTCGGCCAATGTGTGCGGCGCGTGGTCGGTCGCGATGCAGTCGATTCGACCTTCAACCAGGGCTTTCATGACAGCGATTCTGTCTGATTCGCTGCGAAGCGGCGGGTTCATCTTGGCAAGATTGCCAAGGTCATGCGTAGCCAGTTCGGAAAATGCCAGGTGATGGGGACTGACCTCGCATGTTATGCCGGGGTTTGCAGCGATGGCCGCCAGCTCATCTGCCGACGAGACGTGACAGATATGAAAGCGCATGCCTGGCCTGTAAACAGAGGCGATGTCACCGACAGCGTTCACGGCGGCTTCGATAGGGCGCAACTTCAGGTGGTCTGCGGCCGACAGACCAGGCCCGTGGGTGGCCGCAGCCCTTTTCAACAAGTCATCAGATTCTGCGTGAAAGACGAACAAACAGTCCAGTTCGGCGGCCGCTTCGCGCAGGGCCTCAAGTCCACACAGCAGGGAACCGGTGGTCGCCCCCAGGAAAACTTTTATCCCGGCAAATCGCGGATGTTTGATGACCTTCCTGATTTCGGGAATGTTACCGCCGGTCAGTCCAATGAAAAGTTTCACATCACACGCCGCTGTGGCGTCGGCAATCGCGGCTTTTTTAAGAAAGGTTGCTTCGTCGGCTGTCAGCGGGCTGTTGTTCGGCATGTC
>CAZFVA010000001.1:171337-195002 GCA_964522105.1 uncultured Anaeromyxobacteraceae bacterium | reverse complement strand
CTTTTTTAAGAAAGGTTGCTTCGTCGGCTGTCAGCGGGCTGTTGTTCGGCATGTCCGCGACAGTGGTTACACCACCATGCATCGCCGCCAATGTGCCCGAGGCAATATCTTCTTTGTGTTCGCCCCCCGGTTCGCGCAGGTGGACGTGCATATCAACGGCACCGGGAAGCAGAAGCCTGCCGTTACCTTCAACTATCTGCCGACCATTTATAAGTCTGCCGGAAGAGTCGATGTCAGCAATCAGCCCGAGATCAGTCGCCACATCGCACGCGGTCAAGGCGCCGTCGCGGGGAATCAGGACATTTTTGAAAACAAGGTCGTTCATGTTACGCCATTATCAGTCCGAAGCTATTATAGATACTTGGAAAACCTTTGACTAATTCATCAGTATCCATTTGACTTTCTAAAGCTAATTGCAGAAAATATCCAACGTTTGTATGTGGGCCGCCACTGGGGCGAGTCCTCGTTGACACGTTTACCAATGGTCAATTGAAGGAGAAAGGAATGAAGAAGTTAGTAGGCTTCGCCGTTATGTTCGCAGTTTGCGGCGTGATGGCCGGTTGCGGTACCACCAATGAACCGACTGATACGATTGTTGATCTGGACGTTATCGTCATTCCCGACAACGGCAACCCCGATGTCGTTGTGAATCCTGACGTCCCCCGTGACACGAATGTTGATCCTGATGTCATCATCGGCACCGACGAAGGTACCGACGTCTGCGTCCCCAATTGCGGAACTCAGGAATGTGGCAATGACCCGGTTTGTGGTACTCCATGCGGTACCTGCACCGGCGGAAAGACCTGCGAAGATAATATGTGTGTTGGTGGCGTTGATTGCGTCGGCGACGATGAAGGTTCCTGCTCAGCTTTCGTAGATTGTGCGAATGCCTGCGGAAATCCCAATACGCCCGAAGGCGAAGCCTGCGTCGCGGATTGTCAGACACTGATGTCCTCTCAGGGCCAGGCTGACTACCAGGTCTTCCAGGAATGCCTGTACACGACTTGCGGCAACATCAGCGATCAGGACCTGTGGAACGATTGCCTTAATGAAAACTGCGGCGCGGCTTTCATCGGTTGTTTCTGGGGCTGCACCTACCTGACCTGCTCCGAAATGAACGGCTGCATCAACGGTTGTCCTGATGACAATCCGGCCACTACAGACGATGAATTTGTCGATTGTTACTGGGCCTGTAAATACGATTCGACCAAAGAAGCTCAGACCGACAGTGCTGAAATCCGTGACTGTGCCTTCGCAGCTTGCGAAATCTGCCAGACCGCCGAAACCGATCCTGAATGGGCTGAGTGCGATGTTTGTTACCAGGATGCCTATTATGGCGCCTGCTGGGAAACTGCTGTTGCCACCTCATGCATGGTTTTCGGAACGGAACATCAGACCTGCCGCGAATTCACGGCTTGCTTCACAGCTTGCCCGACATCACCGGCGGCCGACAGACAGGCTTGTATGACAGATTGCACCGAATCTTCGACAGCCAATGCTTTCCACGATCGTATCGTTGCTGAAAATTGCTCGACGACTGCCTGCCCGGATTGCCTGATTGAAGAGCCCACCACGGCTGAAGAAGAATCCTGCAATACTTGCTGGACTGAATCAGTAACTGGCGAATGCGCCACTGAATGGGCTCCCTGTTTGGCAGAACCAGGTACCGATGCTTGCAGCACAGTGTTTGAATGCATCAATACCTGCACAGGCAATGGTTGCCAGCAGGCTTGTTTTGATGCCGGCGACGAGAACGCTCAGACACTGTTCCTTGCAATGCAGGACTGCGTCAGCGCGAAATGTGATTCGTTCACAGACCCGACCGAATGGAGCACCTGCGCCAACACCGCCATCAATGAAGGCGGCGACTGCGCGACCGAGATGGCTGCCTGCACGGCTGACGTCTAGTCCCTGGATCTGATTTGTTGACCTGAAAAAGGGGTCGGCGGAATTGTCCGTCGGCCCCTTTTTTTTTGTTCCGAAGTGTGTAGAATCAATCCGTCGTTGACATGTATCAGTCGGCTTTTTGGGGGTATTTGATGAAACTCTGGACAGTAACTTTTGTTTCGATTCTGGCGTTTGTATTTGCAGCTTGTGGGACCACTACTAATCCAGGTAATGACAACGGGCAGGGACACGATACGAATGTTGGTGACACAGTTGTGCCCGACGCGGATCATGTAGATATTCCGGTGGGGACCGATACCAATGTTCCAGGTGACACTACGATCGCCGAAGATACCGCAGTTGCGCATGATGACACGGCAGTTCAGACTGACGAAAACACTGGTACTGATGTGACGGTGTCGTGTCCTGTCGGGGCATCGACCGGTTCGCTTTGCCACGAGGCTGGCTCCTGCGCTGTTCTTTGCGAAGACGAAACTTTCCGCTCAGAGTGCTTTGCCTCGACAGATCAGACTGTTAAGGACGCTTTTGCGGCCTTTGAAGAATGCTTCGCGACATCTGGTTGCGCCCAGGTTTTCGGCAACGAGCAAATTACTCAGTGCGTAGTGGACGCCTGTGGCACCGAAACTGCCGCGTGTTTCGGGACCGGAGAGTTGAAATGCAGGGATATCTGGGAATGCAGAAGGGCTTGTCCCGCTGATGATCCGGCTTGTCCGATGAAATGCGTCTCGGCCGCTTCCATGGAAGCTCAGATCGTATGGGTCACCTACAAGGATTGCATCCTGGCTGTCTCGTGCGCCGCTGATGAAGTGATCGCCAACGGCTGGATCACTGTTGAGTGCGAGAACTTCGGAAGGGGCTTCTGTTCGCTGCCGGCTCAGGACTGTTTCCCGCCGATCTGATGATTCTGCCTGATGTCGTTTTCAAGGGGGGCCTATGAACCGGTTATTGTCCATGATGGTTGGACTGGCTTTTCTGTTTGCGGTTTCTCCCGTTTTTGCCGGGACAGTCGAGACCATTTCCGGGGATAAATATTCAGGCGTGGTTACCGGGTTTGAAAACGACGTCGTGTCTTTCATGTGGCAGAAATTCAAGGATCAGCCGGAAGAAATCAAGACCGGCGACTCTGATCGCCTCTTTCAGGCTCAGGGGCAGCAGGCCATTGCCGCAACGTTCAACATGTCCGAGTTAGTTTCAATTAATGGAATAACCCCGGCCGCTTTTCAGGTGCTTTTTTCAAACAATCTGTACTACAAGATTATTCAGATGATGGAAAAGGGCAGGGTCCAGGTTTCATCAAATGGCGACTTCGTAAGTCAGATTAAGGCTGCGGTCGTGTTGATTCTGGTGCTCGGTCTGCTGATGCCGCTGCTGATGATGGTGGCTGGAAAGATATTGCCGGGTGAAGGCGTCTCGTTCTTCGGTGGCGTCGGGCTTGCGCTGGTGTTCACTGTTGCCGGGATAGCTGCAGCAACAGGAAGTGCGATTCTGACTCAGGGTGTTGTGGCGCTTGGTCAGGCAGGTGCTCAGTATGCACTTTCAGCCGCCTTTATTATTCTGTATGCGTTTGTCACTCATCTGGCTTCAAGCCACAGTTTCGTTCAGGGTCTCGGGTTTTCCGCAATATGGTGTGGTTTGATGGCCCTTGCCGCCAGGATCGCCGAGGTGTTGATTACATCTGGTGCCGTGGACAAAGCTATTTCCTAGTCCTGTTCATCTTCCTTTGCCGGCTCGGTCGTCACAGCTTTTTCCCCTTCTTCTGTCAGAAGTCGATGTAATTCAGATTGAATCATTGTTTCGGCAAGTTCCGGGACAATCTTCATCACTGCTTCGGCAACCATCGCTTCGGCCTTTTCCATGATTATCCGTTCAATCTCAGCCCGGACCATTTCGGTCAAATCAGCAGGTGAGGAATGCTGAATCTGGTCAGCCTTTGCGGGGCTGGAACTTGCAGCGCCCCTGGAATCAAGGGCGGCACGCAGCTCTGCCGCTGAAAAAGGTACTTTCAGGACGTGTGCTTTCAGGCCGGCCATGTCGGTTCCGACAGGTCCCATGGCCAGGAAGATTATCTGGATGTCTTTTCGCAGGCTGCCAACAGCGGCAGATGCCGAAAGGCCGCTACCTGCCAGATCCTCAAGGCCGATAATCACATGTTGTGGATTCACAGTTCTGGCCGAGCTCTGAAGTTCGTCAAAAGATGAAACAAAAACAGGAAGTCTGCCTGACTGGGTAAGCGCCACCCTGATCATCATCATTGTGCCGCGGTTCGACGTCCAGACCGGGATTGAAGTGCCTTTGACTGCGGACATGTAAAAACCTCCAGACAGATACTTTGTCGATCATGGCGGCTCGTAAGCCGGGTTCTGTGGGAACTGAGTTCCTGACGGCCATTCATCTGCGTCGTCCGTTACCGGACGCGTCAAGCAACCATACCCGGGGGCATCGGGTGGGCAGCCCGCCCCCTGTTCGGTCTTGCTCCGGGTGGGGTTTACCGACCATCACGTTACCGTGACAGCCCGTGGTCTCTTACACCGCGGTTTCACCCTTACCCTGTTCAGCCGGATAACGGGCGAACCCGCTTCCAGTTGACCAGGGCGGTCTAGTTTCTGTGGCACTTTCCCTGAGGTTACCCTCGCCGGGCGTTACCCGGCACCCTGCCCTGTGGAGCCCGGACTTTCCTCCCGCACGAATGCAGGCGGCCGTCTGAGCCACCATGATCGACGCGTAAGAATATCATGTCAGAGGGGTCGTGACAGCGGCCAGTTTCACAATTGGTTGAACAGGCCCGGGATTTCATTCATGATCGAATCATCAAACTCGCCACCGCCATCAAGATTCAGAACGGAATTGAATGTACTCAGGATCGACAGGGCGGCAAACAGCATGATTATGGCCAGGATCAATGTGCTGGCGACCTTCACAAGCCACCAGACTCGGTCGGCGTACCTTGCCTGGAGGTCAGCCGCCGATTCCCGCAGGGCATCGGCCAGCAGACCGGTCTTTTCACCTGTTGAAACTGCAACGGCCACATCGTCAGGCAGGCGTGAATCAAGGCAGAATGAAGCTGCAAAAGAGTCGCCCTGGCGAATTCGCGAGTCAGCAGTTGCACATATCGAAGCCATTTCGCTGTCACCAGATGCGTTAGCCGCAAGTTTCAGGGACTCCGAAACCCCGAGTCCGGCGGCGAGGGCAAGCCCGAGTGTGTCAAGCGTGGACGACAGAACTTTGAAGCGATAGGCGCCAGACACTACCGGCAGCTTTCGCACAATTCTGCGAAGGAAACTGTTCACGCGGTCGTCGATGCTGGCAAATATCAAAGCGGCAATCAGGACGGCGACAAAAATAAAAGGGGCCATAGTTGATATGGCGGCAATCAGGTACCCGCCGATACCACATGAAACAAGCTTTGGAAGGGGCAGGATGAATGCAGATGACAATATCAATATTATCGGGTAGATAACTGCTTTCGAAAGGCG
Source organism: uncultured Anaeromyxobacteraceae bacterium (assembly GCA_964522105.1). Classification (GTDB taxonomy): domain Bacteria; phylum Myxococcota_A; class UBA9042; order DTJE01; family DTJE01; genus JAGOFO01. The sequence goes on along the minus strand of CAZFVA010000001.1, from coordinate 189,621 downwards.
CTTTCGTACATTGAGTTCCAGCTCTGCGTTTCTGGTCATTGATGCAAGTGTGTCCGGTATCATTCCGGTCTTTTCGGCGGCACCCAGAAGGGCAGGGGCCGGTCCCGGGAAAAGGCCGCAGGCAGATGCCGCCGCCTGCTCGAACGAGCCCCCCGAGTCAAGAATACGAGCCATGGCAAGAAGTTCGGCCTTCTGGCGTCCGAACGAGAATCCGGCCAGCTTTTCAAGCCCTGTCTTCATAGGTATGCCGGCCTGGATAGTCCGTTGAAGCTGCAGGTACAAATTTCTTCTACGTCCAGGTCCGAAAGGTCGTTTAGCCGCAAGCGCTTTTATGTACTGGACGGTTGGTGTGCCTGATTTACGGCCGGGGGACATGATTTTTCCGTTCGCTGGAATCTTGTTCATTGTTGTATGACCATTCTGTAATCAATCCCGACCTTATTAAACACAATAACGCCTGTCGCCATTCCGTCAAACAAAAATCGGTCGCGCTTTTGACGTGCCGGTCTGTACGCCTTACGATTCAGGTGGCGTAGTGTGGCGGTAATTGTACCGGTCTTGTCAGGCAAAAATGCGTAACTTTCGAATATTACTGCTTGTCCTGCTGCTGTCGGGCGTGGGGTGCGTCCGGGCTGATCATGTTGTGGTGACAGGGATGAATTCCCTTGTGCCCATGGCGGTACAGCCTGCGGAACCATTGCCCCGTCTTTCCAAACGAATCAAGCCGAAACAGCCCGAAAAGACAGATAAAAAGAAAGAACCGGAACAGAAAAAGAAGACAGAAGATTCAGGCAGGCAGGACGAAACCAAAGATACAAAGGACTCCGGGGACACAAAAGGTGATGCCGGGGCGGCCGTCGTTGTCGCTGCAACGGTGCCGGCCAAAGGATTTGAGCCGTCATCAGCCGCTGTCCTGATGGTACCGGCGTCGGGGGATGTTAGAAAAAGGCTGGTCAGATCGGCATCCAGACTGGTCGGCATTACCAAATCGTTTGATGAACGTTCGTTTCTTGGCCATGTGCTTGCCATCAATGATCTTCTGCCTGAACGGGCTGCATCGGTGTCCTGGACGTCGGCAGACCATATGAAAGCTTCAAGAAAGGCTGGCAAATTTAAGGCTGGCGAATCTTCCCCTGTTGCGGGTGACATTGTGTTTTTCAAGTGTAACGATGCGTGCGGGGCGGATTCGGCTGACGCCATCGGGGCCGGGATTCTTATTGATGACAAGACTGGAAAAGAATCTTTTGTAGCTTACAGGAAAGGCACGGTTGAAAAGGTTACTGCGGAAACCAGCTTCATCGGATACGCGACGCCCTAGCCGACGGGTAACCGTTTTCCGATTTCTGACCACACCATATCTGCGATTTCATCGATCGGGGCTTCGCCGGGCAGTATGACCAGCATGGAATCGGCCATTTCCGCCATTGCTTTGCGATAGCCGTCGTGGACGCGACATAGAATTTCGGGAATCTCGAATATTTCACGGCTGACGCGGTTTCTGCTGACTCTTTCCCAGGCGACTGCCGGTGATACGTCAAGATAGAACAAAAGGTCGGGTTCGGGCGCCAGTTCGTTGATTTTGACTACCCATTCATAAGGCATATCAAGTCCCTGGTAAGCCAGCGACGACATTTTATATCTATCAGAAATCGCTATGCCCCCAGCCTCAATAACCGGAAGGATTTCGTTGGCGTAGTGGTCAAGCCTATCTGCCGCAAACAGCAGTGCCAGTGACGCCGGGTCAAAGCCGGCATCGTGCCCGAAGCAGTCGATTCCACGGATTCGGCGCCGCAAAATCTGTCTGACCACTGATCCGACCGGGCCGGTACTGGGTTCAGCCGACGCAACGGTCACAAGGTTGGGAAGCTCGGCAGCAAGACGTGTGGCCAGCATTCTGGTCTGAGTCGTAGTGCCGGCGCCGTCAAGTCCTTCAAAAACAACGAAAAGTCCTTTTCCGGCAACCATTCTTGCTACCTCGTGTCGCATCCCATGTATTGAATATCAAGGCCTTCAGGACACACCTGGTCCCAGTCGGACTCTTCAATTTCGCCATTAAGATCAACGTCGCGGAATTTTATAACGGAATTGGATTTGTTTTTACCGGCTTTGATAGAAATAACAAACGGGAAACGTTCGCTATTTGCTGAACCGATGTCATTAAACTGGATGTCCAGCATAGTTGCAGTCGCGTTTGAGTATCTGGCCCTTCTGACGACGCCATCCGATTCGGCCCATATTTCCTGTTTCTGCCGTCCGTCCAGGTGCGAAGACAGTATCCAGCAGCCCAGTTTTCTGTCGAAATCAATTGTCCATCCGGTGGCTTCATGAATTGGGGGCGTACCCAGCAGGGTGATTACGGACTCCTCGAAATCAAGACCGAGCGGAACCAGTCTTTTCATGTTCGAAGTACACGGCTGGCCGGCTATACAGGCGGTTGAGCCCCTCTCGAAGTATATGAACTCCCTGGCATCCGCCAGAAATGACCCCATAAGATCCCAGGTCGGCGTCCATGCCTCGATTCTTACGTGTCCTTCAGATGAAGCCATCGTTGTGACCCGGCCCCGGATTGTGCCTCGGGCCGAGTGGCTTTCCATCCGACCTGTCGTCGAAACGGTCTTGATTCGTGCCTTGCGGGCCTGAATTTTGTCCAGAAGAACAAGCGGGTCGGTGATTCGTGCTGATTCGTCAGGAACAGGGTAAAGCTTGACAGTGCAACCTGACACGGTTGCCAGCACTGGCAACAGGAGGATAACCGTCAGGCGTATCCTTCCTGAAATCTGATTCATTTGCGGTGTTCGCTTTCACGCTTGGGCAGATTCAGCAGCTCGCGGACGTCACGACGGAAACCGATCTTGCCGGCAGCGATTTCACGCAGGGCCGTAACAGTTTCACGGTTATCTGTTTCAACGAGTGGTTCGGCTTCGTCGAGCAGGGACCGGGCCCTTTTCGCAGCCAGAAGACAAAGAGCAAAACGGTTGGTTACCGTGTCCAGACAATCTTCAACAGTGACTCTAGCCATAAACGCCACCTCCGGGCGCGAAATGTAGGCTATTGCGGTTGTTTTGTCAATTCAATCCGCCAGTCTTAGCCCATTTTGCGATGCTGGTGTATGATTGGTCATGTTGTCAGGCGATTCCAGTCGCAGGCCCGGGTTTTTGCTTAGAGGTAATTGACGTGAAAAGAACCACGTTTTGGTGCGTTGCGGTAGTCGCGCTGGCCATCATGGCTGGATGTGCAGGAAAAGACATCAGAAAGGACAAGGTGATGGCGTCGTCACCGGTGATGACATCAGAGACTCCTGAAGGGCTGGTGGCTGAAACGACTGATCTGGACAATGATGCTGACGCTGATGTCTGGACATGGTTCAGCGTTACGAAGAAAAAGGGCGCAGAAGACGTACGGGTTCTTGTTAAGAAATCGACAGATATCAATGGTGATGGCCGTGTTGACTTCACTGAATATTTTTCGCCGGACGGCAAACTGACCAAAGAAGAAAATGACCTTGATTATGACCGGACAATCGACAAAACCAGGTTTTTTGAAAAGGGACAGTTGATACGCGAAGAAATCGCTTCGATGTTCAACGGCAAAGTCGATGTGCGCAGATATTTCGAAAACGGCGTGATGGTGCTGAAGCTGGTCGATGGAAATCATGACAGCGTTTTCGAGGAGTTTCAGTATTTTGAAGGTAAGAATCTGGTCCGGATTGGCTGGGATCGCGATGGCGACGGCAAACCCGAGATCTTTGAAGAGAACCCCGCCTTTGCCGAGTAATCGCCCTACAACTTTCTTATCATGACATCAGCTTGCCGAAACAGTTCTGCCGCCGATTTCGGAAGTGGATATTCCCCACGGTAAACGACTTCGGAAATGCCTGCATTTATTATCATTTTGGTGCACATGATGCATGGCATGAACGTCGAATAAATTGTCGCGCCTTTCAGTGCCACGCCATGGTAGGCCGCCTGAGTGATCGAGTTTTCTTCGGCATGCGAGCAGACACACTCACCAAGATCGGTCCCCGTCGGCACAAGGGAAAGGCAGCGGGGGCATCCACCTTCGTTGCAGTTTGTGGTGCCACGGGGCGTTCCGTTATAACCGGTTGATACAATTCTGGAGTCCTTGACCACAACGGCGGCAACCCTTCGCTTTGCACAGTTGGACCGCTTCGCCACGACCTCGGCGATGCTCATGAAATATTCGTCCCAGGTCGGCCTTTTAATGCGCGCAGCGGCGTCCTTGAATACTTTCATGACATCTGCTGACAGCGCTGCGGCGTCTGAATTATTACAGATTGTGTAATCCGCCAGTATCATCGTTGCGACCAGTTGCTGGGCCGCCGGGTCACCCCCGGCCAGCTCCCTCTCTTCGGCGGCAAGGAACCCGGCAATGGTGTCTGGGTCGCCCGGTCTGGCGCGTGTTCTTGATCGTTCAAAACGGACTTCGACCGGCGCATCAATCGAGATCAGAAAGAAATTCGGGCATTGCCGCAGCACCCGCACTTCTTCGGGGTTTCTGATTGAATCCACGATTTGATTGATTCCCTGGGAAAATCTGCCGGTTACTCTCTGGGCCAGCGCGCCGGCCCCGTCCAGATGGCGGATCGCGTTTCCTTCGGCCGTCAGTGCATCCCTTGTTGGCTCGATGCCTTTCTGCACCAGGGACAGTCTGATTTCATCTGACAGTGAAAAATATTCAAAACCGCCTTTTTTCAGAATATCAGCGACAGTTCCCTTACCTGATGCGTTTCTTCCTGTAAGTCCAAGAATCATGCGACCCCCTGATTCATACAAGTATCAACAACTAATACCATGACGTCTTCTTGACGGTTCAGCCCCGGTTTTCGATAATTTAACATTATTCTGGATTCCGCGTTGATTGTGGATGTGGGGAAGTTTTTTGATTACTGAAAATGAAATGACCAGAAAGGCGCAAGTTAAGATTGATGCTCCATTTTTTTGCAAAAATCTGCAGGAAGATGTTTCCATCGGCAGGTGTCTTGATCTTTTCGTCGAGGCGAACGCTTTCGGCTTCAAGGATTCGGCCTGTTTCAAGTGCGTGCAGGGGCAGAAGGTGCGGCAGTCGCTGGCACATGATTAGCGACTCGTGACGTGTTAACAGATCCAGTCAGCCAAGAAGACGGTTCAGGTTTTTTTCTGACTCGGTCCAGTTTTCTTCCGTGACGACGTTCAACGTCAGCATTACCTTTTTTTCCGCCATTTCTTCGATGTCTTTTCTTGCTTCGGTTCCAATCCGCTTCAGCATATCCCCGCCATGCCCGATAACGATGGCTTTCTGCGAGTCGCGTTCGACGTGGATAGTCGCGTGTATTTTTGTGGCGACCGCGGCCTTTCCGTCTGACCAGGAATCGATGGAAACAGCAATCGAGTAGGGGACTTCCTGATGTGTATACAGAGTCGCCTTTTCGCGGATGATCTCGGCCGCCAGAAAGCGCATCGGCCTGTCGCTCAATTCGTCTTCCGGGTACAGCGGATGACCTTCAGGAAGATGTTTTATCAGCTCGGACACGACCGATTCAATTCCGTTACCTGATTTTGCACATATCGGAATGATGGCCTTGAACCCGCCTTCGTCAAGATACGCCTGCATCAGCGGCAGCAGCAGTGGCTTGGCTATCAAGTCAATCTTGTTGACCGCCAGAATTGCCGGCTTCCCCGTCGCCTTGATTCGCTGCAGCACGTCGGCGTCTTCCCAGGTACACGCTGACGGCCTTTTGGCGTCGGTTACCATCAGAATGACGTCCGCGTCCTCCAGTGCCTCGATTGCCCGCGCTATCATGCGCTTGTTCATCGGCTTGCTGGACACGTGGATGCCCGGGGTGTCGTGAAACAGTATCTGAGCGTCTTCGCGCGAAAGAATCCCCAGAATCTTGTCGCGGGTCGTCTGCGGTTTTGGCGTCACGATCGCGATTTTGCTGCCCATCAGGAAATTCAGAAATGTCGATTTTCCAACGTTCGGGCGCCCGGCAATAGCTACCACGCCGCACTTGAATCCTTCTTTCAACGTCTTTGCTCCTTCCGCCTGTTTGCGGATTTATGTTCTGACAGCCATAAGACCTCTGGTTATACCAGCCGGGTCTTTGACTTCGTTAATTTCATTAAATTTTTCAAGCAGTTTCTGCGCCACACGGGCCTGTTGGGCAGGGCTGCCGATTTCGATCAGCAGCACGCCCCCGTCTTTCAAACGTGAAAAGGCACCATCGATCAGCCGGAACGTGCAGTCTGTTCCGTCTGTCCCCGAAAACAGGGCCGCCCTGGGTTCAAATCGCTTTGCCGATTCGTCAACCATGTCGTCTTCTGTCTCGGCGATGTACGGCGGGTTTGAAACTATCAGATCGAAAGGCCCCGCAAAAGCAGTCGATTCGAACAAGTCAGATTCAACAAATTCAATCTGGCCTGACACGCCAAGCAGGTCGGCGTTTTCACGCGCTACCGTGATCGCGCGTCCAGATATGTCACCGGCGCAGAGTTTTACGTTCGGCATCCTGGTGGCTATAGTGCAGGCAATGGCGCCGCTGCCCGTTCCAATGTCCGCCGCAACCGGCGCATTCGCACCACACTCAGCCAGCACAGCCATCGCTGCATCCACGATCGTTTCGGTTTCAGGTCTTGGAATCAGTACGTCGGGCGTCACTTTGAATATCAGTCCGAAAAACTCTTTCTGTCCGGTCAGGTACGCCACAGGTTCCATCTGCCCGCGTCTTGCAAGCATTTTGCGCAGGCTGTCCCGCTCAGATTCCGACAGCGGCCTTTCTGGCGACAGATAAAGGTCAAGTCTTCTGATTCCAAGGGTATGGGCAGTCAGTATCTGCGCGTCCAGTCTGGCACTGGGTGAACCTTTTTCCGCCAGAAACCTGGTCGAAAGGGTGAGCGCTTCGCCAACGGTAAGTGTCGAAGGTCCTTTCACAGAGTTGGCCCCCCGGGTGTGCTGCGGTTCTTGCCTTCTATTCCCATGCCTGAAACTTCCAGGAAGGTGTCGTCCGGCCTGGGCATCGGAAAAACGAACCCGCCAGCCTCTTCTTCGTGATTTAGAAGGCAGTTCACGGCATGCTCCAGACTTGCCCGGCCGACAATCGTGGCCATGCTGCCCCTGAAGGCGGCGGAACCGTTCATGCCACGGGTGTACCGCGTAAGGTGCTTGCGGAACAGGCGTGCCGCCAGCTCTTCGTCATTGTTGAAGTCAGCCACCATAAGCTGGAAATGTTCCCAGACCGTTTTTTCCCATTCGGCGCGGTCAACGTGAAACTGTTCCGGACGGCCTTCAAGTGAATCGCGTATGTGTCTGAAAAGCCAGGGGTTTCCAATGCCACCCCGGGCCACCATCACCGCATCGCATCCGGTCGCCTGAAACATCGCCATCGCGTCACCGGCACTCCTGATGTCCCCGTTGCCTATAACCGGCGGCCTGCATCGTTCCTTTAATGTCCTGATGTGGGTCCACTCAGCCTTTCCACGGTATCCCTGAGTCTTCGTTCTGGGATGCAGGGTTACGGCGGCCACGTCCAGATCGTTGACCATGGCCGCAATTTCCTTGACGACAATCTGGTTTGCGGACGGGCCTGATCGGATTTTAAGTGTGACGGCCACGTTTACGGCCTTTTTAACCGAGTCAATTATGTGTTCCAGAAGCGGCAGATTCAGCAGCAGGCCTGCACCGGCCCCGGAATTGGTCACTTTTGAAGACGGGCACCCGGCGTTAATGTCAATGATGTCGGCCCCGGCATTGACGGCGATCTTCGCGGCTTCGACCATGATCTCGGGGTTGGCCCCTTCAATCTGCACCGCCAGAACTTCCTCGTCGGTTGCGCGGGTCAGGCGCCTCATGGCATCTTTAGCCCCGTAAACCAGGGCTATTGCCGGGATCATTTCGGTGTAGCACAGCGCTGCCCCTTTTCTAAGGCAGATAGTTCGCCAGGCCGGGTCAGAATAGCCGTCCAGAGGCGCGTTGATGACCTTTCCAGTCGTTATCAGGTGTCTGACTTCTTCAACCGATATTGGCGCAGCAGTCCTGCAGTTCAGATGCTCCATGCGTTTGCGTACTTTCTCGGGAATTCGTGGGACAGGGCAGGGGTCTGTCATAACGGAGATTTCACAGTCCTGGTAAAGATGTGCAACCGGAGCCTCTGACTACTACGTCATCAATCTGCCAGCCGCGCATGAAATTATTGTTTCCATCGATCGAGTCAAATCTGAAACGGATTCTGAACCAGGTCCCGGTGAACGCTTCAAGATCCAGGCTGTAGTTCTGCCAGATCGGGGCAGAATTTATGCCACCAGATGTATATCCAGTCATTCCGATGCCGGTCGCCCTCGGCATTGTCGCAAGGTCCCGCAGACTGCCGAGTTGGCTCCATGTGTCGGTCGCTTCCATGGCTGATGTCTGCGCCTCGACGTACATCATGTCTGTCTGGGAAACCATGCTTTCAACTTCCCAGGCGCTTACGAAATCCAGGAAAAGCGTCCAGGCGTTCATGCCGTTAATCCATGGGGAAATAAGGCTGCCGGTGATTCTGGATGTGGCGTCGCCGCACGTTTCGATGGTCGGTGAGTAGCTGCACGTTGACGGGTTGCCGAACCAGGCGAAGCTGTAACCGGAAACAGCTGACGGAAGGGCACCGGTTTCAACAAGGCAGCCTTCGACAGGCATTTCCGGATCCTTGCACAGAACGGTTTCGGTCGTCGCGATGTCGACTTCATTTGCGAATGCAGCACTGCAACCAAGTGTGTATCCCTGGGATACGCACGGGTATGACTGCATGACAACCCACTGAACCGGGAAGTCGGTTGCCCCCAGGACTGTCCAACCATTGGAAAAGACTTCGCCTTCAAACCCTTCGCCGAGGCAGATCGTTTCATCTGTCGGAAGACGGCTTAGATAGGTCTCGTCGAAAGTTAGTTTATTAATTTGGACAGTTACCGATTTTGAGCCGGGATAGAACGCATCTTTGATGATTGAAATATCAAGCGCACCATCGGCCGGTAAAGTCTGCAGTCCGAATATGCACCAGTAGCCGTTCACGTCAGATACCGTGTTTCCGATGGCCTGAGCTGACAAAGTTGAAGTGACCGAAATCAAGGCTGCCGCGACCGGAATGTCATCCATGACTACAGGTTCGGTAGTGCCATTTGCGCTGGTGCCCCCGGTTACTGCATATTCCGGTTTTTCCATTACCCTGCCACACAATGACAACTGGGGAGTGGTCAAGCCGTTTAACAGCAGAACTGAATCAAGCGGAACAATGACCCCGACCGGGGCGTAAATGCTGGCCGCCAGCATCGTCTGGAAGCCGTCGGCGCTGATCTGAATGCACCAGAAACCAGGTTCAAGCGGCATCAGCATTGCGCCATCTTCTTCAGTCAATCCCGACCATATCGGCACATCGTTTTCTAACGTCGGGCAGTTGTCGCGGTAGAAGTTGACTGTCGCCCCGACAAGCGGATTCACGCCGTCGCCGACGGTCCCGGCCCTGTGTTTCGACGTCGGAATTGCAGAACCATAAACGTGCATTTTAACAACGGAAGTTCTGTTACAGATGTTGTTTTCATCTGTGTCGCCGTCGCAGTTGTTATCAATGGTGTCACAGATATCAGTCGCGGGTTCCCGCGCGCTGCACGTCGTTCCGCTGGTCGTTATGTCGCAGCCGGTAGTTCCTTCGCACGTCCCGAAATCGTTGCTGCGTGAACAAGGAACACCGGTCAGACCTTCGTCGGTCAACCCGTTGCAGTTGTCGTCAAAGTTGTTGCAGATTTCGGCCGCCGGTATGGTGCCTTCGCATGTAACGCCACCATAAATGGTGCAGACGGTAGCCCCGGCGCACTTGCCGTATTCGTTCCTGACGAAGCAATCCTGTCCGGTCAGCCCTTCGTCAGTGTCGCCGTCACAGTTGTTGTCCTTGCTGTCGCAGGAAACTTCGATCTTTTCGAATTCATCAATAGAAGAATATTCGCATTGCCATTGGCCTTCGCGGCATACGCGGAAAATAAGCTCTGCATTTCCTGTGCATACGCCGACTCCGGCGCACTCGGGTTCATCAGGTGGCGTCAGTTCTTCGTCAGATTTGCCATCGCAGTCGTTGTCTTTTGAATCACACGAGGCTTCGACGGCCTCCCAGCCAATGACCGCCGAGTAATTGCACACCGGCGTTCCATCGGTGCAGAGGGCCGTTACCTTGTCGCTGCCTTCACCACAGACGCCTTTCTTCATGCAGTGAAGTTCGACCATTTTGGCCATGTCTTCGTTATAGACGTCGTTTTCAGGGTCAAACTGGTCAGGAATGCAGTCCTTGTCCGGGTCGGCGCTTACTGCAAGGGATTCCAGGGCGTCAATAATGCCGTCGCCGTCAGTATCAACAGGTGCCAGAGGGTCAGCAGCTACTTCGGTTCCGTCATCAATTCCGTCTGAATCTGTGTCCAGCAGACCGTAGCTGGTGCCGGTTATGTTCTTTTCAATGCCGTTCTTCAACCCGTCCAGATCATAGTCGCCATCCGGGTTCAGGCACTCAGAGTCATAGCAGAGTCCGCTTTCGCAGTCCGCTTCACTGACGCAAAATTCACCAATTTTTCGGGGGCCTGCGCCTTCGCAGGATGACAGGAAAAGCAGAGCTGTTACTGAGGCGGTTAGAAGCCAGCAGATATGAAACTTGCGCATAATCCATTCCCTCCGAATTGAGCTGTTGTCAACATTCCGGGAGATAGTATATGCGATTTTGACCCGGACTAGTCGACCAACTTTGCGAGATCCAGGCCGTTTTTGCGGGCGTATGCGACCAATCCCATCTTACTGACGGACTTGAGAGCCCGGGTAGAAAGGGACAGGCGGACGTTACGCTGGAGTTCCTCGACCCAGATCCTCTTGGACTGGATGTTGGGGTGCTGCCATCTGGGCGCCCGGTTCTTTGCGTGCGAAACGCTGTTGGCCCGCAGTCTTCGCTTACCGGTCAATGCACATCTTGCCATTTTCTTGCTCTCCAACACAAAGGGCGCCGAAAGATACCTGTATCAGTTGGTTTAGTCAAGTGTTGTTGCTGCAAACTGCAAGGGTTTCCGGTCATAAATTCCATATACATCATTGCCAATACCTGTCTGATTCATGGATAATCTATCGCGGTCTACAGGTTCGCGCCTGCGGATGTAACTTTAAGGAGTCACGATGGTGCGTCGATTCGCACGTTTTTTTATACCCGCTCTGGTCTTTGTCGTGTTTGGTTGCGGCGGACCTGTTGAGCCTCTACCGACTGATGTTGCTGACGATGACGGCGTTGCTGCGGACGTTGGATTTGACAGCGTTGCTGATGCTTCGGACGGCTTCGATATAGCTGAAGCCCTTGATATCGAAGAAGATATTTTGGTTGACGGCATTTCCGACGGCACGCAGGATGTCGCTGGTGATGTTGATTCCTCTGACGCTGATGCAGTTCAGATCGTGTGCACGGAACTGACAGTTGAAAGTGATTGTGCGGCTTCATGCGGGCAGGCCGGCCCGTGTCAGGTCTGTCATTGCGATACGACGGTTCCCGGTGGTACGTGTGAGCTGGTTGCGGCCGAAGACGGCGCGGAATGTCAGGACGGTGAGTCCTGCACCCGTGATGATTACTGTGAAAATGGTACGTGTCTTCCGGGAAGGCTTGCGTGTGAATGCGTCCGGGATTCTGATTGTTCTGACAACGAAGATGGCGATTTGTGTAACGGAACTCTTTTCTGCAACAAGGAAATCTTTCCGTATGAGTGTGCAGTTGATCCGCTGACGCTGATCAGATGCCCGACCGATCTGAATTCGGAGTGTTCTGAAAATCAATGTGCCCCGTTGACGGGCGAATGTTCGATGCAGCCTGCCCACGAAGGCGAGAATTGCACAATAATGAGCATCTGCACGCTGTCTGCGACCTGCCAGACGGGTGAGTGTCTTCCGTTCGTCCTTCGCAACTGCAACGACAATAATCCGTGCACAGATGATTTCTGTGAAGAGTTGCTTGGATGTGTTCGCCGCAACAACACAATACCCTGCAATGACAATAACGTTTGTACCGTCGGCGATGTCTGTTCGGAAGGCGCGTGCAGCCATGTCTCTGATCTTCCGTGCGACAATGCCGTGTTCTGTGATGGTGCAGAATGGTGTGATCCGGTTGCCGGGTGCAAATCGGGGACCGTCCCGAGCTGTAATGACGACAATTCATGCACTCTGGACAGGTGTCTGGCGTTCTACGATCACTGTTTTAACGACTGGATTCCGTCGGCTGCCGAAGGTCCGCGCGGCTCGCCCACTTGTACCGATGGAAAAGACAACGATTGTGACGGGATCACTGACATCAGTGATGCGGAATGTCTTCTTGGAATTGATTTGATTGAACCTGACGATGGTGTTCTTCCGGGGGGCGACGAACTGGTCCTTAACGGAAACTCCATGGATGTCGTGGTAAGTGTTCTTATTGATGGAAAAGAAGCTGAATTCGTTGTTGTCAGCAGTTTTGAAATCAGGGTAGTCACTCCGGCCGGGGACGCTGTCGGTCCGGTCGATGTTCAGGTTGCATCGCCCCTTGTTGCCTTCACGGTAACTAACGGGTTCACCTATACCGCAAGGGATTTGACCCCTGATTATTCCTGCAGAATGACGGCTCCGACGGTGGACGTTGTCCGGGATGTCGGAGCGTCTGTTCCCGAGATGACTGGGCAGTCGCTGGTACCGCAGACTGTGGCCGGCAATCTGGTTGAGTTCAGTCTTGGGTACGGTCCCAGGGCGACAGATCCCGCTGTCGCGCCGGGGTGGATGTGGACCGATGCCGGTGCAGTCGGTGTTGTCGCATCCGGCGCAAACTGGCTTACGGACTGGTCAACAAACCCGGTCGCCGAAAAGGGTGGCTATTTCGATTTTGGCGCCAGGCTTTCGACTGATGGCGGTTATACCTGGGTATATTGCGATCTTGATGGATCAGAAAATGGGTTCTTGACGTCCCAGGTCCCCGATTTGACCGTTTTCGGGAGTGCTGAAAATGGTGATGTTGTTGTTAATGAGTTGATGTGGATGGGTTCAAGCGTTGATTCGTTTGATGAATGGTTTGAACTCAGGAACATGACCGGGGCTCCGATCAGACTTGCGGGCTGGAAGTTGACAGGGGTTGGTTATCCGGCTGGCCAGGACTTTTTGTTCAGCGGAAGCGGCAGGATCATAAATAACAACGTTATCCCCGGTGACGGTTATTTACTTATTGCCCAGTACAATGCCGCGACTTCGGCCCGTATTGTGGAAGCCGATATTCTGGCTCAGGACCCGGCGTCTTCTTCCAAAACGATGCGCATGTCCAATCTCGGGCCCAGGACTTATCAGTTGATTGACGATCGCGGCATCGTTATTGACAGTGTTTCTTTCTCGAGTGCCGTCGGTATGGAAGGCAATGTCCCGTTAAATTTCCCGTACCGGTCGATGGAGCGGAAAAAGGTCCCCGGCGCCGGAGTCAGTGATTCTGACTGGCAGACGGCCTGGATTTCCGACGGTTGGGATGGTGATCCTTTCCAGGCGATGCTGATGGGAACGCCAGGCAGGGCCAACAGTGACGTTGCTTTGTGCACGGCGAATTCGCAGTGTGCGTCGTTCCACCCTGAAATCGAGATCACCAGATGCCAGGCCCGGATATGTGCGATGCCTGACGGTCGTTGCGCCATTATTGACGTTGCGGAAGGCGCCGCCTGTGACGACGGATCGTTCTGCACCGTCGGCGAAAAATGCGTTTCATCGGTCTGCGGCGGTGGTACGGCCCGCGATTGTTCTGACGTTGGTGGCGTTTCTTACTGCACGATCGACACCTGTGATGAAACTGGAGATGCGTGCGTACACACCCTTGATTTGACTGTAACCGAGGGACCGCTTGACAGCTCGAAATGTCGGGACTGGATTGATAATGATTGCGATGGCTTCACCGACTCGTCAGATGTCCAGTGCAGGCTTGATGTTTCATCGATCTCGCCCGCCGTTTTCCCTGTGTCCGCATCCGACGAGGGATGGACCGCGACTGTTTCAGGGGTCGGTTTTGAAGACGGTGCGTTCAGTGTGACAGGCGTTATCTTCAGTGGACCGTCCGGGGATATCCCTGTGGATTCATTCCTGATTTCCGACTCGAATACGATAGCTGTCCAGGTTCCTTCTGTGGTTGACGCCGGACTGTACGATGTGCTGGTAACAGATGGAGTCGTGACGGCCGTTCTGGCGGATGGTGTCAAGTATTTCGGGACGGCTTCAGGCATGCTGGCGCGGATTTATTCCCCGACTGATGCAATGGCTGTCAACCGGAATCAGTCCACGCCGTATATCAAGGGTCGTGTGGCCGGCGCCGCAATAGGCACTGGCGCTAACATGATCAGTCCGTCATCTGTCAGGGCTGAAGTCGGTTACGGGCCGGAAACGTCCGATCCGTCGGTTTCAATGGGATGGACCTGGCTGACCGCAACTTATGACAGTTCGTGCACTGACTGTACCGACGAGTATCAGTTCAGGCGCACAGTCTCGATCGGGACAGTTGGCGTCTGGGCGCTGGCTTACCGTTTCTCGCTTGATAATGGAATTACCTGGGCGTGGGGCTCGATTGGTCCTTATTCGGCAGACCCCTGGGATATCTACGGTGCTTTGACCGTCACTGTAATGGAATGAATTGATGACAGCATGCAGGTTCTTTGGCGTTAAATGGGGCATGTCCCTGTTTATTGCCGTTTTTGTATCCGGACTGGCCCCGGTCTTTGAGTCAATTCCGCCTGTTGGCCCTTCGTCAGCGTTCGCGGCGCAGAAAAAAGAACCCAGGGCGAAGCGGACAAAAAGTAGTCGTGCCCGCAAGACAAGGCGTAAGGCGGCCGAGCCGACCACCGCAGATGATCCGACAAGACCGATTGGTGAAGTATTCACCGAAAGGATGGACGCGTTTTTCAAGGCAAACCGGCCTCTTTACGGCTCTTTCGTCGCAGTTGACCCGATTACGGGTGATGTGATTTCCCTGTCAGAATATTCGTCAAGCGCTGGCGGCAGGATAAAACGTCCGGCGCTGTCTTCGCTGTTCCCTGCTGCTTCAATATTCAAAATAATTTCGTCAGCTTCTCTTCTTGAGTCAGGGGCTGTCGGGATCGAAACTTCGACGTGTTATTCAGGCGGTCGCGCCTCTTTGACCGAAGGAAATCTTGTTGACAGGAAGCGTGAGCGGGCCTGCGCAAGCCTCAGTCAGGCATTTGCTTCATCGACAAACGCGGTGTTCGGGAAGCTGGCTGTCAAGCATCTGAAGGCCGACGATCTTGTTACTATGGCCGGACGGTTCGGTTTCGGAAAAACACTGGTTGCCGGTGGATTGACGACGACGTCCCGGATGACCCGTCCGCCAAACAGGTTGCGGCTGGCTCAGGCTGCCGCAGGGTTTACTGATTCAAATATGTCGCCGTTGCATGGCGCGATTGTGGCTGCAGTTATTGCTTCCGGGGGCAAATGGCCTTCGGCTGTTGCGATTGACAAGGCAGGTGCGGGCGAATCGCTTGAAGTTATCAAGCCGGAAATTGCCGCCGAGATTTCAAAGATGATGGTTCATGCGGTTACCGGTGGTACGGCCAATAAATACCTTTCATGTATCAAGGGGTTATCCGGCAAGACGCCGGCTGTGAAGACAGGGACGCTGACGACCCGCGACGGGTCCGGTATCTGGAATAACTGGTACGTTGGATTCTACCCTTCTGAAAAGCCTGAAATAGCGTTTGCCGCACACGTTGGCCACAGCGGTGTCGGTCGGCTCAAGGCCGGTCAGATAACCAGATATGCACTTAAGACCTGGATTGAATTGAAGAACAATCGAAAGCCGCGTTGAAGATTTCAGGTCGTCGATTAACCGTTACTCACATCTCAGGAAATCAATACAGAACAGTTCGATTCCCGGAGTTTTGATAACCAGTTCAAGGCGATGTCTGGTGCACGTGTGGTTGTGGATTAGATGGAACACGTCCGGGTGGGCGATCGTGGCCACCGAAGAACCGTCTGAACGCGTCGTGATGTCGGGTCCACCGTCTGCGCCGACCGGTTTGCCATCCTGATAGACAAAAATTTCACCGATGCCAGAATCGGCCGGTGGCGCCACAATCATGTACACGTCACCCGAATCGTATTCGACGATGACCCGTCCGTCCTGACCACCGGCAAATATCATGCTGTCAGACAGGCATCTGAACCGTCCTTCAACATACTGTATGTCGCGAGTCAGGCCTGCAGGCAGTTGGAAGTCCACAATTGCATTGGCTGTGAAACCACCGGCATTCCCGATCCTTGCGCGTCTGTAACCAAAATACAGGGACGGGCTGATCGGCCTGTGAACGGCATCGGCATCATCGGCGCGCAGAAAACCCATCAGCTTGGGAAGTACAATTCGAGGCCGGTCTTCCCGCAGCAGCTCCTGCAGCGACGTCTCGATGTCGTCATACCCGCCTTCACCGAACTGGTAATCCGACAGAAAACCCTGCCTGTCGATCAGGAATGTGGCAGGCCAGAAGCGGTTTGCGTAAGCGTCCCAGGTCGAAAGGTTAACGTCATTGGCGACAGGGAAGGGCAGTCCCTGATAATCAACTGCCCGACGCAGATTCTTTTCATCTTTGCCGAAGTCGAACTGCGGAGCGTGAATGGCAATGACCTGCAGGCCTTTATCGGCGTATCGCCCGTGCCAGACGTTGACGTAAGCAAGTGATCGCAGTGAACTGATGTAGCTGTAGTCCCAGAAGTGCAGCAGTACGACGCGTCCCTCAAGCTGGGCAAGAGTCAGGGGCTCGTGGTCAAGCCATTCCAGGTCCCGGAATTCAGCGGCCTTGACCAGTTTGCGTTTAATCTTCATTACACTGTCACTTTCCAGGCATTGCCATTTTCAGGACTTTTACACCGCTAACCAAGCACGCCATCTGTGTCGATCCAGCCTGCAATTTCTTCGGCCTCGCGTGACCATTCTGCGTCGTCAATGCGCATTTTGACAAACTGAACGAACAATTGATGGACTGCATCTTCAACGGTGTCTGTAAATGTCGCCTTTTCTTCCATGATTTCATAGATATCCAGGCCTTTCGCGTCGGGCAGTTTCAGCGACTTCAGAGCGAGCGTGGAAGAGTCAATATTTGTTGTGAATTCGTGAGTATCGATGACCAGGGTGATCATGGCCTTGCTGACCTTTTTGCCGAGCTTCAAGGACAGCATGACTTCTTCAGATCTGGTCGGGTCATCTACTTTGATCGTGGCCATTTCGCGGGCCGGATTTTCGCCGTCAAGTGTCAGGGCGCGTTCGAAATAGACTTCAATCGTGCGGTCGCCGAGCTTAATCATTCCGCCATCGCGAAACGACCTGAAAAGCAGCCATGTAAGGAATTCGCGGCCCAGAAACTGCGTCCTGCGCAGCTTGTCGGACATCGTTATATCAGACATTATTCGTCCCCTCCGTCAGTTTCCGCGCCTTCGTCCGCGTTATCTTCATCGTCGTCGGCACACGGCACAAAGTCTGGTTTCTGGCTGCCGGGGTAACCGACTTCGATCGTTCCGCCCAGCAGGAAACTGGTCGGCAGAAGGTGCCAGACATCGTGCAGGTCACGTTCGTCAAGGTGGCTTTCAAGGATGCCGACAGCGTTCATCGCCTGGATCTTGATGCCGAGATATTCGTTGAAGCGGATCATGAAGTCTTCGTTAAGAATGGCGGAAGTTGAATAAAAACGAATTCTTCCGGTGTTGATTTCCCACACCACGTCTGCCGTTGAAATCGAAGGAAGTGCCTTTTTCAGCAAGTCCAGCTTCACGGCGGCGGTCAGCTCTTCGCGCTCTTCGCGGGGCATCTTGTCGCGTCTTGTCGCATCAAGGTGTTCACGAATCCGCCTGCGGACGTAAAGCTTCATCGTCGTGGCCGGCACGGTCAATTTGTCCGCACGGAAGGCAAACAGCACGAGCGGGTCAAAGAAGACGCCTTCGTGCGTGAAATCTGTGCTGAGCGGGTCGTCGTACAGCGCGAATCCGGTCGATCGGTCAGTTCCCAGATCAACGTCAATCTTGCTGATTCGGCCCCTTGAAAGACCGTCAAGAATCGTCTGGCGAAGCTCTTCCCCTGACAGACTGGACTCGACGACCCGGTACGATACGTAACTTACCGTGTTGTTTGAAAAACCCATTTTTCCTTCCCTTTGATAAAATGCAACAGGTCCGGCCTGGAAAGTTCAGTTCTGGACGGCGGCGTTTTCAACGGCCGCGTCTTCACAAGCGACGTCTTCAACGGTCACGTCTTCAAC
>CAZFVA010000001.1:49587-171237 GCA_964522105.1 uncultured Anaeromyxobacteraceae bacterium | reverse complement strand
CGTTTTCAACGGCCGCGTCTTCACAAGCGACGTCTTCAACGGTCACGTCTTCAACGGTCACGTCTTCCACTGAAACAGTTATCAATCTGGTTTCCCGATCCTCTTCAAGGCTGATATGAACCATGAAGTCCAGTTCCTTCAGTACATACGGAATGCGGTCGGCCCATTCTATCAGGCTGATGGCGTTTGTCCCGGCGAATTCCAGAAAACCGATAGATTCCAGGTCAGCTTCGTCTTCAATTCTGTACAGGTCGAAGTGATGAACCGGAATTCTGGCGGCATAGACGTTCATGATCGTGAAAGTCGGCGAGTGCACCTGGTCGCTGTCGCCGCCAAGTGCGCGGACTGCCCCGCGGACGAAGACGGTTTTCCCCGCACCGAGCTCACCAGTAAGTCCAAACACTTCGCCCGGTTCGGCCCGCAAAAGAAGTTCGGCTGCGACCGCTTCAGTTTCGGCTTCGGTCGTCGTCCGGTACTGACGCAGAATCCGGGTCACAGACTTCTGTCCGACCGGATGGTCAGCGGCTGGTTGGGAAACTGGTCTATTCATCAGCAATATTCAACATTTACAATGGACATGCGGCGTTCGCCACGCGGAGTCTTGAACTTGACGTCGTCGCCTTCTTCCTTGCCGATTAGTGCCCGTCCAAGCGGGGCCATTACCGAGATAAGCTTCTTGTCGATGTCGGCTTCCGGGTCGCCTACCAGTTTATAAACAATCTCTTCGTCGTGGTCCTCGTCAAATATGGTCACGGTCGCCCCGAACCGAATCTTTTTGTCCCCGGCGAACTTCTTCGGGTCGATCACGTCGGCCCTCGTAAGGATGCTTTCAAGATGTTTGATGTTGGCGTCAATCAAGCCCTGGCGTTCGCGGGCTGAATGATATTCGGCGTTTTCCGACAGGTCACCATGGTCACGGGCTTCCCCGATGGCCTTGATGATATGTGGCATCTCTTCTTTCCAGCGTACCAGGTCTTCCTGCAGCTTCTTGAACCCGACCGGCGTCAGCGGCACTCGTGAATCGTCCATGGTCAGTACTCCCGAACAGTCAGACTGGCGATTATATACGTCCCGGGGGTTTTGTTTCCAGTGTCCGTTACGGGAATTTGATTTCTGGGGTAGGAAGGTAAGGGGAGTACGACCTTTGATTTGTCGGGGGCGTAATGACAAAAAACTGGCCGGTACGAGGTGTCCCGCAAAGAAAAAGTTGTCGGAAAAGGTATTGAAAAGGTATGGAAAGTTCGTCGGGCCTTTCCGTGTTACGCCGATCTGGGCAGCACTTCGAACCGGACATCGCAACCCAGGACGTTAAGCAGAAGCAGCATCTGGTCAACTGATTTTGAATAGTTGGTCTGGTCAAGCAGGCGGTAGAGCTGGGTGGCGGAAGTCTCCAGCCGCCGGATGACTTCGCGGTGACTGATGCCCGATTTAGCCATCTGTTTCTGCGCTTCGACTGTCAATTTGTAGACCAGCATATTGCGCACGTACGCCGGGTCGCAGTTGTAGTCCAGCGCCTGTTCGATGTGCACTGTGCCTTCAGCACCGGACTTCAATATATATACGAAACCTTCGTTACCGATTTCGGGATCAACATAGACGTTTGTTATTGGGTTCTCTGGTGTCGGCGGTGGCTCACACTTGACGAACGGAAACGTCCAGACCTTTTCAGAAGCCTCGATTTCAAAACACCTGCGCCTGTTGTTTGCTTTGACTGAAGTTACTTTCATATCAATCCCTCCGTCCGAAGGTCGTCAAGCACGCGTAAGGCCTTCTGATTGACTTCGCCTTCCATAATCCTTTCGTTGTCCAGATCCCATTTCAAGATCATTCTGCCGTCTTTGATAATGTGAACGTGTCTGGGTTGATGGTCGCCAATCCACGTAAGGAAGACGAAGCCACCTCGTTTCACCCTGCCCATGAAATGTTACCTCACAAGGTAGCGGTTGTCAACCTGTCCGTCAGTTCTGGCGAACGCCTGTAGTCGGTGTACTTTCGCGTGGTCTTTGGTGGCGTTGCGGGGTGACGCCAATGGATTGTCAGGGGCGTGATGACAGAATTAATGAAAGTTCCGGCCTTTCGTTTCAATCAGGCGGGGCAGGGCGAAGAAGCGGTCGGCAAGGATGCTGACGACCCCGTCGCGGTTCTGCACGACACCTTCAAACAGCAGGAAAGGATTGGTTGAAAGCAGTGTGCGGTTGGGGCCGAACAGGTCCGAGCGGACGGTCACGGCGGCATGTCCCGTTTCGTCTTCCAGGGTTGCAAAGTAGAAGCCTTTTGCGGTCGGCGGGCGCTGGCGGACTATTACGACTCCGGCGACTGCGGCGCGGTTGCCGTTCGGTACGCTGGCCAGGTCTGAAGCGCGAAGCACGCCTTTTGCATCAAGCTGTCTGCGGATGAAAGAGACCGGGTGCGGGCCGGTCGTCAGCCCGGTCGTCCTGAAGTCTGCACGCATGTCTTCGAACGGGGTTGTCTGCCAGAGTCTGGCGTCGCTGGCCGGGCTTTTGCGCCGGTTGGTTGAGATTCCGGGTTGGTCGGCGGATATGTCGGCCTGGCAAAGGTCTTCAGAATCGTCGAAATTATCTGAATCCTGGCAATCATAATCGCCTTCTGTCTTCCCGGCACCGTGAAGCAGTTTTGCATCGGCGTCGAACGCCATCGCCTGCCACATCGCGTTGCGTCTGGTGTCATCAGCCGCGCCTGACCGCATCGCACCGGCCTCGGATATCAACATCAGTTCGTCCCGGGGGATGCCGGCGCGTTCGCCGACAGATATGACGCCGTCGTAAGGGCCGCGCAGTTGTCTTTGGGCAACGATTGCCGCACCTGAAGCTGACGACAGGCCTTTGATGTATTTCAGGCCAAGTCTGATGGCCAGCTTTCCGGGTGGACAGTTTGCGGGGAAGACCGGTTGATGGTTTGCTGTGTTGGTCGTCATGACATCCGACCCGTCCACTTCCAGCGTACAAACCCAGTCCGACCGGTTCACATCGACAGGCAGGACGGTCACGCCGTGGCGGACCGCGTCCTGGATAAGCGTAGCCGGTGAATAAAAGCCCATCGGCCAGCGGTTCAGGATGGCCGTCGTGAACGCCGCGTGGTGGTACATCTTCAGCCATGCGCTTGCGTAAGCGATCAGCGCAAACGACGCGGCGTGGCTTTCCGGGAAACCGTAAAGCGCGAATGACACGATTGACTGGACTATCTGGTCGCGGGCGTCCTGACCGATCCCGTTTGCCGCCATACCTTCATGAAGCCGCGCCACAAGTCGTTGCATCTTCAGTCGTGAGCGTCGCGATCCCATCGCGCGCCGCAGCTCTTCTGCCTCGCCGCCTGAAAACCCGGCCGCCACCATCGCCATGCGCATCAACTGTTCCTGAAACAGCGGGATGCCAAGGGTGCGTTTCAGGATCGGCTCCAGGCACGGCGCCGCGTATGTGACTTTCTGACGACCGGCGCGCCGCTCCAGAAATGGGTGAACCATCTTTCCCACAATCGGTCCCGGCCTGATGATCGCGACTTCGACCACAAGGTCATAAAAACATGACGGCTTCATTCGTGGCAGAGTCGCCATCTGGGCCCGTGACTCGATCTGGAACACGCCGACCGTGTCTGCCCGGCACAGCATGTCATACAACGGCCGGTCGTTCTGCGGCAGGTGGGCCAGGTCAACTTTGACGCCTTCATGGCGTTCCACCAGTTCGATTGTGTCCTTGATGGCCGCCAGCATGCCCAGCCCAAGCAGGTCGACCTTGATAATCTGCATGTCCGCGATGTCGTCCTTGTCCCACTGGATGACGGTGCGGCCCGCCATCCTGGCAGGTTCAATCGGTACGACGCGGTCCAGTCTGGTCCCGGAAATCACAAGGCCGCCGTTGTGCTGCCCGATGTGGCGAGGCAGGTGCTGAATGTCGTGCCACATGTCGATGAAGTGCGACACGCGGGTGTCCGATGGGTCAAGGCCGGCTTCCTTCAACCTGACCGTGAACGTGTCGTCGTCATCGTTAAAGTCGTAGTGGCGGATAAGTCTGGACAGTCGCGCGATCCGGTCCTTGTCCAGTCCCAGGGCCTGCCCGGCCTCGCGCACCGCGTTTCGTCCCTGAAATGTTATGACCGCAGCCGTCATGCCGACGTACTGGCGGCCATATTTGTTGTAAACGTGCTGGATGACACTTTCGCGGTCTTCGCCGGACGGAAGGTCAAGGTCGATGTCGGGCCACTCGCCGCGTTCTTCCGACAGGAAACGTTCAAAAAGCAGACCCATCGAGATCGGGTCAACTGCCGTGATTCCCAGCGAATAGCAGACGGCAGAATTTGCAGCCGACCCGCGCCCCTGAGCCAGTACCCCGTTTTCATTGCAGAATTTAACGATGTCATCAACCAGCAGGAAGTACCCGGCAAGGTTCAGTTTTGCGATGATTTTCAGTTCATGTTCAATCTGGCAGGTCACGGCTGGCGTGATAATCGGATAGCGCCGCCTGACGCCCTGCCGGACCAGCTCGGTAAGGCGTCCCATGTCGGTTTCACCGGGGTCCACCGGGTATTCCGGGAAGCGGTATCCAGTTTCGCGCAGGTCAAACGTCAGGGACCGTGCCAGTCGGGCGGTTCGTTCAACGATGCCTGGCATGTCCCCGAAAAGGCGGGCCATTTCATCCGGTCGTTTGATGAATCTTCGATGGTTTTTTGGCAGTACACGTCCCGTTTCATCAAGAACAGTGTGGTTTCTGATTGAAAGCAGCACATCAAGGATGCGGCTGCGGTCGGCCGTCGCGTACCTGACGTCGTTGGTGGCGACAGTCTCGGTACCAAGCGTTTCTGACAGTCCCATCAGAAACCTGTTCGCCCGTTCTTCTGCCGGGTCGCCGTGCCGTTGCAAGTCCAGGAAAAAGTTGTCTTTGCCGAACATGCCGACCAGTCGGGAAGCCATCGCGGCCCCGGCTTTCTTACCTGATGCCGTGGCAGCCTGCAGGACAGGCCCGTCCATGCCGCCCCCGATGCAGACAAGTCCACCGGACAGGCGTTCAAGCATCGCCGCATCAGCGACAGATTCGTCTTTTTCACGTCCGGCGCGTGCCGTAGTTATCAATTCGCACAGGTTCTGCCAGCCTTCGGTTGTCCGGCACAGAAGCAGCATGGATGCCTGTCGAGCCGGTCCCGCCAGTCCAAGTGAATTCAGGTCAGTCGTGATCCTTGCGCCGCACAGAGGGCGCACCCCGGTCGTCCGGCATGTCTTAACGAAACGAGGGATGCCGTACACCCCGTCGGTGTCGGCCATGGCCATGCAACCCAGACCGATATCTGCCGCAGTCTGCGCCATGTCTTCAGGAAGCGACGCCGCCTGAAGAAATGAAAACGCACTGGCCGCGCGTAATTCGACGTACTCACTCAAGATTTTGTCAGTCCCAGATGCCCTCGACGAACCACTTGTCGGTCAGCAGGTCGTGCCATAACCTGAAAAGTCCGCGCCCCGACAGCTCGACGTCGTAAAACGCCCCGGCCTGCGGTGCCGCAGTCCACCAGTCTGCATCGGCGTACCACGGTCCTGCCGCCCGGATTATGTGGCCTGAAATCACGGAACTTCTGATTTCCGAAGGGACCGGGTCCGACCCGGCCATGTACCCATCAGGTACGTTGGTTTCGGTCCGCGCTGCAGACCACATTTGTCTACCATTGATCGCTTGAGCCCCTGTCAGGTGCGTCGCCCCCATTCTGTGCCGGGACATCGTTACGTATGCTTCCAGCGGGGGATTGAAGCGCCGCAGCCCCAGGACCGGGGCAATTTCTGCCGGTGTTCCCGGTTTGAAAACAGAAGGTTGTGGCGTAAACGGAATGACCGTCCCCGGGTCACGCGCGTTTGAATCCATGACGTCCGGTGACCCGACATTTCCTTCCCCGGCAAAAGTAGTCAATTTACCTATCAGTTCGCGGACTTTGCCTGGTTCCAGAATTGGCGGTCCGAACAACTGGCACTGGACTGACTTTCTTTGTCCGGCCTCCATGACAAGCGAAAATCCGCACACGTCGCCGCGTGGCGGATTCTTGCCGAGCGCCCTGTGTAAAAGCATTGAAATTGTTGATGGATTTTGCGCAATCGACGACGCCGGGACCGTTATCGCCATTATGGCGGAGTGTTCAGCGGCTTCGTCCGGACCCGCAGAGTTCGCCTGTCCGGTGATGCCCGACGTATCAAGGTTCAGCACAAGGTGAAGCGCACCGGGACACAGCCCGCGCATCTCCATCCGGCGCGATATCCGGTCGGCCGCACCCGACAGCAGAAACATCAGCGGTTCCAGGTTATCAAGCGAGTAGTCCAGGCTGACACATTCTTCAAATCTGTCTGTCAGGATGACGGGATTTTCCACAATCGACTGGTCGAGCCCGCATGCCAGCCTGTGAAGTGCGACACCGTCCGGTCCCAGCCGTGTGCCGATCCCCGATGCCGGCAGTGCTGCCAGCGCACCGACCCGTTGAATGCCAAGCCGCCCCAGTTCGGTCAGAAGTCGCGGAGTCGGGTTCAGGACGCGGATGTCCATGTGGGCGATTGTGTCGCGCTCGCCACCCTTTTTGAAGACGGTGACGCCGTTGCCCGATCTGGCGGCGATTTCTGCAAGTCTGGCCCCTGCCGCAAACCCGATCCTGACTTTCAGACCGTTTCTGTCGGCAGCCGCCGCAACCGCCGCACCCATCAGTTCAAATGATCCATGTATATGTTCATGCCCGGTCACTTCCATCATGACGACGTCGGGGCCGGTGTCTTCGACCGAGTGTGAAAATGCAAGTGCCAGATCGACCAAAGCCTGATGTGTAGCCCTGACCACGCCGTCCGCCGGCCTTTTGATGATGACGCCCGGTGCCAGTGACCTGGCCTGTGACGCAGTCATTCCTGCCCTGACACCAAGCTCGCGGGCCGGTCCCGCCACGAAGTTGATGCGCGCCCCGGTGCCTTCGCCCGTTACTGACGCCAGCGGTTTTCCGTAGATATCCGGTTCAGAACGCAAAATTGCCTGCAATGGCAGGGCAGGTGCCAGAAGGCACGCGAACATCCGCATCTGCCCGGATTTTTTCAGATTCCCCGACTGTCTGACTGAAGCTTTCATAAGCAATTCCCGTACCCCGCCATAAACCCGTACCCCGCCTTTGAGTCGATCCGTACCTGTTCCGGGATGACGCCCGGCGCGTCGGTCCGCGCCAGAACGGCGGCACCATCCAGATATCCCCACGGGCCCCACTGGCCGACCCACATTGATTCAAGCGGTTCAAAACTGGCCGACACCGCCCCCCTGACCGCCCCGAACCCGCCCCTGTCAATCACCAGAACCGTTGTGCCGGTTATTTCAGTTTCCCTGGAAAGTCGCGCCCACTGCATGGCCGAACTGCCTGTGCCGCCTTCCCGCGACGGCCTGATTACAAGCAGTTCAAACAGCCCTGACGTGATGATTTCGTGTGACGCCTTCATCGTTCGTTCACCGGAAAGCGGCCCGCGTACCCACAGCAGCCTTTTCATGTTTGCCCCGGATTCCTGAAGCGTTACAGGGTCAAGCGACCCGTCCCCGTCCACCCAGGCCGCTGTGTATCCATGTCCTGTCACAGCCGCCGCCGTCGCGTATGCAATGGCCGTCCGCCCGGTCGATGCCGAAGCCCCGGCTTCCAGAATATTCAGCTTTCCACGCGCCCAGCCCCCGCCAAGTACCCGATCCAGTTCACCTATCCCGGATTTCAGCCCGGGCCGTTTTTCAAACGGGGCCGCCGCCCGCCTGACCATTCCGTCCGGAATTGCGGCCAATATTTTTGCCACTGCGCTGTTGCCGGACATCGTCACCCCGTCAGTTATTCAATTTGGGGATAGTGTTTTAAGTGTACTGAACGTTTGTTCAGTAATCAAGTATTTTGTGCAAAAATGGCATTTGCCACCTGGTGGTTGATATGCCGGGGTTTTGTAAGTAATGTCAGGCAGGCACCGTTCCTGGAAGCGAGGCGACTTATTTGATTTGGTAACAATGACTGACATTGCATCTACATATGGCGAATCTGTGAGCAGCAGACACCGGCAGCAGTTCGGTCAGTTTTTCACCGATCCACGGGTCGCTTCATTCATGGTTGACCAGGTTTTGCGGTCAGGTCAGAAGTCGCTTTACGATCCCTGCTTTGGTCACGGGGCCTTTTTTGATGCGGTAAGTGGCCGGAGTGATGTCGCTTTTTACGCCTCTGAAGTAGATCCCACGGTACTTGATTTCTGGAAAATGCATCATCCAGACACGGTGGCAAACGTTCATCTGGAAGACTACTTCAAAACATGGGGCCGTCAGCACCTGAACATTGTCTGCAATCCGCCGTACATGAGATTTCAGAAGTTTTCCGGGCGTCAGCAGGTCTTTCAGGATTTTGAAGACAGGCTCGGCATCCGTCTTTCCGGTTACACCAACACCGCATCAGCGTTCCTTTTGAAATCATTGTCGGAACTCGCCCCCGGCGGCCGCCTGGCCTACATCATGCCGCTCGAGTTTCTGAACGCCGGGTACGGGACTCTGGTTAAGCAGCAACTGCTGAACGATTCGCGGTTGAAGGCAATCATCAGTCTGAACTGCGAAAAGGACGTTTTCCCGGATGTGATTACGTCGGTCGGCATCATCCTCGTGAATGCAGGTCCACGCACTTCCGGTGACGCAGATTTGTCGCGGGATTCTGACCGGTCCGCCCCCTCCGCCGTAGATTTCCACGTCATCAATCACATCGGCGATCTGCCCGGATGCCTTGAAAAATCGCCGTGCAGCCGTGTCGCAGTTTCGGCACTTGACCCGGCCGACAAGTGGTTGAAATATTTGCAGCCCACCGCCGTTGAATTCAACCATAACCGTATGGTTCCATTGGAATATTACGGGCGGTTCAGCCGTGGGATTGCGACAGGCGCAAATGAATTTTTCGCGCTGTCTGCCGACCAGGTCCGGGAACTTGGCCTTCAGGCCAGTGACGTCACGGCCTGTATCACCAGAAGCTCGCACATCAAAAATCCTGTCTTTTCCCCGGCCGACCTTGATGCGCTTGCCAGAGCAGGCCACAGGACTTTTCTGTTCAGTCCCGGCAGTACACCGTCCGCAGCCGCACAAACTTACATAAGCGCCGGTGAAAGTGCCGGGTATCACACCAGATTTCTTACCAGTCACCGCAATCCCTGGTACAGAACTGAAGTCAGGCAATCTGCCCCGATCCTGCTTGGCGTCTTTTCCCGAGGCGGCTATAAGGTCATCAGGAACTACAGTGATGCCCTTAACATGACGTGTTATCACGGATTTCAGTTAGATCCTTCGGTGACGCCCCTCTACGAAGTTGGTCCGTGCCCCCACGTGGTTGACTGCCTTTTTCTGTACCTGTTTTCAGACGCCGGACGTCGAATGTTGTCGCTGTCCATGCGCAAGTACGGTGATTCACTTGATAAATTTGAGCCGAACGACCTGAACCGTGCCCTTGTCCCGAAACCTGAAGTCTTCGCCCTGCTGTCCGAATGTGACGTTCGCGCCGCCCTCAATGAATTGTCTGTCTGCGGAACAATTCCCGCTTCGATAGAGGCCTTTTTCAGTCATCATCTGATATGATCCGCAATGACAATTAAATGGTGGCCGCGTTGTACCTGCAGGTTGTCTTAAAAGCACTTTTTGTCGTGACGCTTGTCGCCGGTGTCGGGTGCGGTTCGACTGTCGTGCCTTCCGACGACGCGACGCTTGATGTCACCGCCGATGCCGCGTCAGATGTCGCCTTCGACACCGCCATGGACTCGCCCCTGCCGCCTGACGTCGACGTTGCCACTGACTCGCTGCCGCCTGATACCGACGTCGCCGCCGATGTGCCGCCTTCCGACGAATCCACAGGCGATACCGACACTTCCACGCCACCAAATCCGGCCTTCCGCGTCTTTGACATGTCAGATGCCGGTAACATAAACGGGATGTGGGGCAACGCCAACACGTCTGTGTGGGCCGTCGGTGATAACGGTCTTGTTCTGGTCCTGCGTAACGGCGAGTTTGTTTCGGGGCCGATCCCGCCTGTCAGAAAGAACTTTTTCGCCATCGCGGGCCGCGACGACACCATTTACGTTGTCGGGCAGGACGGCATTGCCCTGCGTTTCCGTGACGGCGTGTGGGCCGACCTGAACAGCCCTGTTGACAAGGATCTACTGGCCATTTCGTGCCCGGCCCGTGACGAATGTTACGCGGTCGGCCGCGCCGGGACTATCGTTCACTACCTTGATGGTGTCTGGGACGAACAGAATTCCGGCGTCGTCTATGACCTGCTTGGAGTGCTTTCGGAAGTCAACGGCGGGACGTGGGCCGTCGGCGCTTACGGTTCGCTGTTTGAACTGTCTGGAACTGTCTGGATTTCTTCGCAGATCGCCGGGACGCTTTCATGGATGCGCGACATCTACAGAGCCCCTGACGGCGCAATGTTTGCCGTTGGAAATCTTGGCACAATCGTAATGAAAAAGGCTGGTTCAATCAGGTGGGAACAGCAGCTTTCCGATGATTCTTCCGAACCGGCACGTGACCTTTATGCCGTTACCGGTACGTCTTCTTCAGATGTCTGGGCGGTCGGTAACGGTGGCGCAATAATTCACTGGGACGGGTCTCACTGGAAGCTTTCTGATGTGGCCGGTCCAGTAAATTCACTGGCTGATCTGCGCACTGTCGCCTTCGCTGGCGATGCCGGTGACGGGACGCTTTTTGCCGCCGGAATGATGTCGTCAATCGTGCAGTTCAACGCTGATGATGAAACGTGGAACGATCGTTTTGCCGGCCCTGAATCGAACTTCAATGGTGTTTTTGTTGAGAGTTCCATCACCGCCGTCCCCGACGTCACCGTTGACGACGAGGTCCTTTTTGTCGGTGCCAACGGCCTGATCCTTGAATACCGCACCGGCCTGTTCGGTCTGGTTGAGTCCGGTGTCACGTCGGTCCTGAATGCCGTCGATGGCGGTGTCGTTGTCGGTGATGACGGCGTCGTCATTTTTGTCGCCGGCCCCGATTCCGACGGTGTCAGACCTGTTTCCAGCATCGTGTCTTCCACGGTTGAAGATCTGGTCGACGTCTTCATGGACGATTCCGGCTGGCTGATGGCCGGTCGTGACGGCTCGATTCTTCAAATGGACCTGACGATGGTGCCGCACTTTGTCGCCCAGGTCTCAGGCCGCGTGACGTCGGTCTGCCGTACCGCCCTCGGTGTGTTTGCGGCCGGTGAAAATGGTCTGCTCGTCCTGCTTCCGGCCCCGGACGGTTCCACCTTTGAAGACGTCATGACTTACACGCAGTCGGCCATTCGCGACCTTGCGCCCCTTGCCGATGGCAGCGTGCTGGCCGTCGGGGACAACGGCATCGTTCTGCGCTGCGGTGATCAGACCTGCGAACGGCTTTATGAAGACCCGGCTTCGTTCCTGTATGGTGTCGGCGGGATTTCAGACGGTCAGTCAAACGATCTGTACGCTGTCGGCTGGGCCGGGGCCATGCTTGGCTTTGATGGCACTGCCGTAACACCGGTCGAAACAGGTTCTTTGCGGGTTTTCAATGATATTGATGGCGGGTCCGGTCCCGGCGGGCGCCTTTATCTGGCGGGAAACGGTGGTACTGCCGCTGTTTTTGATCCATCGGTTACACCGCTTCTTCAGGGGACTTTTTGATGCTGACAAGACTTTTTTCAGCATTTGCGGCCGTTGTTTTGTGGTCCGTTCCGGCCGTCGCCCAGTTCGGCGCTGTCCCTGAAGCCCCCGCAGGTGTGCCGATAGTTCTGGAAAAATCGACTGCGGATTCTGTGGTTGAACGTGCCTTCGGTCTGGTGGTCCTTGATGTTGTTGAAACCCCTGACACTTTCACATATCAGGTTTCCGGTTTTTCCGATGGCCGTCGCTGCCCGCTGGAAGGCATCAGGGACATCAGTTGCGGCAATTTTGTGTGGCTGCCATCGCGCGTCACCGTCTTCAAGCAAGCTTTTGACGGTCCGGTGTCAGGTCATCTGGCTAGAAACAAGGTGATTGCGGTCGACCTTGAATCCGACGCCGCAGGCTTTGCCAACGGCTCGATCCACGGTGTTCTTGTGATGCCTTCAGCCGGTATTTCCCAGAACAGGCGCCCGGCGTTCGGCTGGTATTTAAGCCGCTCCGGAAAGTCGGTTTCGATGTCCCTGCTGGACGTGTCCGGTGACGGTGTTGCCGATGTCATCTATACATACCGCCAGACTATGCCCGGCGGAGTCGTAGTCGTGCCGCATGACGTCTGGACGTTTGCCGGTATGGCCGCCGCCAAGTACATTTCGTCCGGCGAAAAGATTTCCGGGGTCTCGACAAGCATTTTTGAAGGCGTCCCCCTGCTGCGTGAATCTGAAAATCGAGTCGATCGCGGGCGGTTCGTTTTCCGCGCACTTGCCGCTGGTCAGCCGCGCATGCTGCTTATAGAAAGGGCCGTTTTTCAGCGTGGAACTGCTTCCCCTGACTGGGAAATTCAGGCGGTAGCCGACCTGGGCAACGGCTGGATGGAGTATCTTTCTGTAACCGGAAACCCGACAGGCCCGGCCGTTGATTCCGCTGATTCGGTTGATCCGGTTGACCCCGAGTCTGAACGCTGTCTTGTTTCCGACCTGCCGCCGGACGTTCCGATCGATGCCCGCCGGGCGTTTCTGGATGTCGAAGAGATATGTCGCATCGCCGATCGTCCATATCCAGGCACTTCGATTCCCCGCATTCTTCCGGCGCGGGTCTGGTCCTTGTTTTTCAACGGGGTTTCACTGGCCTTGAAGGGCTACCCGGTCGTCGGATCGGCGTTTCTGGAATCGGCGGCTGTTGAATTGATGTCCACCGGCCATCATTTTGCCGCTCTGGTCATGTCGGGCCTGGCATCGACCGGTACGGCTGTCGCTGTAAGATCGGCGTGCGCCGGGGCCGACGCCGGAGGGTGCTTTACCGACCCCGGTTCAGCGACTGAAGGCCTTTTGTTCGACGAAGTTTTTCAGATTGCAGATTCGGTCGTTTCGCTATGCCGTCAGGCGATGTCAAGCGCCGCGCAAAGCCCGAACTGATTGACGCAGATGCCTTTCTGGGGCATGATTTCGTGCGCAGACAGGCTTGCTGATTATCTGGTGCCATCCAGGGTATTGCTTGTGTTTTAAGCGTTCGCTCCCGGAGGAAATAATGAGAGTTTTGATTACTGGCGGGGCAGGGTTCATCGGTTCTCATCTGTGTGAACGTTTTCTTGATGACGGCCACGAGGTCATTTGCGTTGATAATCTGCTTACCGGTAACGTCGCGAATGTTGATGCCTTTTTCGGTCGCGAAGGCTTCATTTTCATAAAGCAGGACTGTACCGAATACCTTCATATCCCCGGTGAACTTGACGCGATTCTGCATTTCGCGTCGCCTGCAAGTCCTGTCGATTACCTTAAGTTCCCGATTGAAACGCTGAAGGTCGGGTCGCTGGGAACCCACAAGATGCTTGGCCTTGCCAAGGAAAAGGGCTCTAAATTCCTTCTTGCATCGACCAGTGAAACGTATGGAGACCCCCTTGTTCATCCGCAGCCGGAAACGTACTGGGGCAACGTCAACTGCATCGGTCCCCGCAGCGTTTATGATGAATCAAAGCGTTTTGCCGAGGCCATAACGATGGCTTATCACCGTCACCACGGCCTTGATACCAGAATAGTAAGAATTTTTAACACTTATGGCCCACGCATGCGGATGGGTGACGGTCGCGTTGTCCCGGCCTTCCTGGGCCAGGCCATCAAGGGTGGCGCCCTGCCAATCTTTGGCGACGGCTCGCAGACAAGGTCTTTCTGTTACGTGTCGGATCTGGTGGAAGGTCTTGTGCGCCTTCTGAATTCGGAAGAACACATGCCGGTCAACATCGGCAATCCTGACGAGTTCTCGGTTATGGAATTTGCCGAAATCGTTCAGAAAATGTTCGGTTGCAAGCTCGAAATCCGGAACATGCCGCTGCCGGTCGATGACCCGAAGGTCAGGCGCCCCGACATCACCAGGGCTCGCCAGATTCTGGGATGGGAACCGAAGGTCGGGCTCGAACAAGGCCTTGCCATTACCGCAGAGTATTTCAAAACAGTGATTGAAAAAGAAAAGAGCCGCGCTCACTAGTCTGATTCATCAATATCAGTTTTGTTGCCTGGTGTGTCCCGGGGGATAGTTCAAATTAAGTTCTGATGGTTCGAGTGTCTGCAGGCCGGCCTAATCTGACAAAACCTGAGTCTGTATGTAGTCTTCGCCCAGTTCTTTCTGAACGTAATCTTTGAATTTGCGCTTGATGCGTTCTTCGATCTGTCTGGCCCTTTCACGGCTGACGCCGAACTTGTCCCCGACTGACTGAAGCGTGACCGGGTCGTCCGAAAGTAATCTGTTATCCCAGATATATGTGTCCCGTTCGTTCTTCAGAAGACGGCCGAAAGTGGCCATCACTTCGCGTACACGATCTGAAATTTCAAGTGACGACGCTTCACCCTCGATGTCAGTTTTCCCCGCCATCGTTGACAGATGGGACGACGTCCCTTCGCCGCTTTTCGGAGCATCAAGATACAGGTCCGGTGCGTCCATGCGCTGCATCATTTCGGTTACGGTCGCTTCCGGCACCGACAGGTTCGTGGCAATCAGGCGGGCTGTCGGGTCAAAACCCATGTTCAGCAGCCGCTGCCTTTCCTTGCGCAGGTTAAAGAATATCTTGCGCTGTGCCTGAGTTGTCCCCAGCTTGACCATGCGGTGATTGTTCAGCAGATAGTAGATGATGTAAGACCTGATCCAGTACTGGGCGTAGTGCGACAGGCGAACGCCTTTAATCGGGTCAAAATGCTGGACCGCCTTCACCAGGCCGATGTTACCTTCCTGAATTAAATCAAGGACCTGCGATGTAAAAGTCCTGTATTCCATCGCAATCTTGATGACCAGGCGCAAGTTTGAAGCCACAAGCGTGTATGCGATGTTAGGATCCTGAGTTTCTATGAAGCGTGTCGTCAGTTCACGTTCTTCTTCCGGCGTCAGCAGCGGGTATTTTTGAATATCCCTGATATACCGGTAAAGCAGGTCCACCTGACCCGAAGTGTCGTCAGCAACTACCCGGGCCGGCAGTCCGCCAGTCCCGGACCTTACCACCAGATCAGTCACGTCAACGTCAGTAACGTCAACGTCTGTAACCTGGTCAGAGCCGTCAATTTCAGGTTCATCTGAACCGTTTTCGATGTCGTCGTCGGTCACTTCTTTACCTTCAAGGCTTTTTCAGAACTCTGTACAGATAGTTCGCCCCGCGTACAGTCAACAGAAGAACGGAATCCCCGGGCTTAATCTTTTCAATAATCTTCGCGAAACGATCGGCGTCCTTAATCGCGACCCGGTTGACCTCGACTATAACATCACCTTGAATTAAACCGGCCTTTCCTGCCGCACCGGTCGGGTCAACGTCAACGATGCGTACGCCGAACCCTTCGCGCACCCCCGCCTTCGCCCCTTCCTTGTTGCGAAGCGCGCGCACCGTCATGCCCAGTGTTCTGGCTTCATCCGGGTTAGCAGTGCCATCCTCAGTCCGAACGGCCTCTTCGGCCTCGTCGTCTTTTTCAATGATGGTGACGTCCATCTTGATTTCTTTTTTGTTGCGCAGCGCAATCACCGCGATTTTGGTGCCCGGCGTCGTGAGGCCGGCCGTTCTGATCAAGTCCGGCGGGGCTGAAACTTCCACCGAACCAAATTTCGTAATGACGTCCCCGACCTTGAATCCGGCCTTATCTGCCGGGCTGCCTTCATAAACCTGCGAAATTATGACGCCTTTAGTGACTGATAAATCCATGCCTTTCGCTATTTCGGGGGTAAGTTCCTGAATCCCGACGCCAAGCCAGCCGCGTGTGACCCGCCCCTTAGTCATAACGTCATGAATGAACTTCTTTGCCATGTTGACCGGGACCGCAAACCCGATTCCCTGTCCGGCCGAGTGAATGGCCGTGTTGATACCAACGACAAGACCGTTGGCGTTAAACAACGGGCCGCCGGAATTCCCGGGGTTGATTGAAGCGTCGGTCTGGATGAAGTCATCGTAAGGCCCGGCCCCGATCACGCGGTCTTTTGCTGAAACAATACCAGCAGTTACTGTGCGGGCAAGCCCGTACGGACTTCCAATTGCGACGACCCACTCGCCTACCTCAAGCGTATCCGAGTCGCCGAACATCGTGATCGGCAGTGGTTCGGGAGCTTCGACTTTGATCAGCGCGAGGTCCATTCGTTCGTCACGGCCAATGACTTTGGCAGTCAGTTCCAGCTCCGGCCTTCTGATTTTGACTTTGATTTCCGTTGCGTCAGCCACAACGTGGTTGTTGGTAAGTATGTATCCATCCGAATTAATTATGAAACCCGAGCCAAGTGACTGGCGTTCTGCAGGATGCATCGGGACCCCGCCAAAAAACCGCTGCCAGAATTCGTTCGGTTGGCCTGAAAAATTCGGAGTGTTGACCTTCGTGGTTGTATTGATGTTGACGACCGATGGTTCGACCGCCTTGACCAGTGGGGCGAATCCTTTTCCGGGATTGAATGATGAATCGAACAGCGCGCCGGCTTTCGGGTTTTCCGTCCACAGGTCACCGCGGTTTTCGGCCACGGCCATAGTGGCGGTCATCGTTGAAACGGTAATTGCGACAACGCTCAATGTTGTCATGAGGATGGTTTTTTTCATCTGGTTACCTCCGGTTCATCATGTTGACTAACACGCCTGCAAACCTTTTTGTTCCCGGTGAACAGGGCTGGTTGTCGTGCAATATGATAACATCAACCTGCCGTGGTGGTCCGCATAAAAGGGCCGAAGAGGTTGCTGCGTATATGAAAGCGGATGTGCGTCGTAGTTCCGCATACTGGTATCTGCTGCTTTTGTCCGTCCTGATATTCCTGTCGATGGCGTCAGCCTGCACTGTCGGCGGGCCGGAACCGTCTGCCCTGATTCCGCCCGAATCTGACGCCTGGATCGCCATTCGCCGGACAGACAGGCTTTCGCAAAAGCTGCGACCTGTCGTGGAAGTAGTTCCCGAAGCGGCCGGTGCGGTTGACCTTCTAAGATCAATGACCGGTATCAATCCGGTAGACCCTGATCAGACAGCCGAGTCCGGTCTTGACCCTGCGCGCGGGTCTGCCGCTGCGTGGTGGCATCGCGGAACCTTGATAATTCTGCCGGTCAGTGACGCCCCGGTTGCCGGGCGCAGAATCGGTCTGCGAATGGCCCGTTTCGGTTTTGTTGAATCAGATCCCGATTCGCCCATGCGAACATTCAAATCTGCCAGCGGGGATCGTGCATGCGTTGTCGTTGCGTCCGGTGTCGCTGTCGTTTTTGTCGGGAAGGCGGACGTATGTCCGGAACTTACTGATTTGATTCAGAAAGGACAGGCTCGCGCAAAATCGGCTGAATACAGTCTGACAGCCCCGGTCACTTCTGAGCTTGGCCTGGCCGATGCAGATATTGTCGCTTACGCCGGCAACGAAGTGTTTGCGCAACGGCTGATGAAGCTTGCAGGCCTGCCGGTTAAAGGCCCCGGCGCCTATGTCGTGCAGGGTATGGTCGGCGATGCCCGGGCTGCCATCGTTATCGGGAAGTCGATTCAGGTCAGAGTCGCGGCCGGTTCATCCGGGGATCCGTTCGAGCCTGTTTCTGAACGCCCGCCTGTCCGGGCTGGCGATGCCATTACTGTCAATGTCACTGCGGATCAGTCAGTTCGGCCCCTGTTTGAATCGGCCCTCGCGATGTGTGGCAAGCGTTGCCGCAAGCTTGGACTTGAAACGCTTAACGGAATGTGGGACGGCCGGGCTATGTTGACCGTGCCTTCTTCTGTCGCGGCCTCGGCAAATTCGGCCGGGGTCTTCAGGCCGGTCAGGTCGATTCGCGACTTCTTCAAACGTGTAAATGTTTCCCTGATTCTGGGGACCGGCAAGCCGGGGCCGCAGGCGCTGGCCATTCTGCGACAGCAGTTCCCGGTGTCACCCGATTCGTCGCCATCGCCCGATTTGTCCGGCCAGTCCGATGTGGCCGTTTTGTCGCCGACTCCCGTTCCGGCAGGTATGCCCGATCCGCTTGTAACGCCGGTAACTTCCGAACCTGTGAAAGTGCAGGCCGCAGGCCTTGAAATTGTCCTTGGTGCGCGGGAAAAGGTTGTTATTGCAGCATCCGGTCCCGGTGCGGCCGATGCGATATCGAAGGCGGTAAGCGCGGCGTCGCCCCTTGAATTGTCGAAAGCAGGTGGCGGAAAGCTGGTTTCGGTTGACGTCAGTCCTGAAGGTGTCCTGCAGGTATCAGGCGCGTCAAATATTGATTTCCTTCGTCACCTGGTTGACCCGGTTCGCAACGTTGAGCTGGACGTGTACCTGGGGGACGGCCGTCTTGTTGCTGACGGTCGCGTCAATATCAGATGAATAAAGTAATCAACACTACCGACCTGGTTCGTGAATTCGCGGCGGGCAACGGTCCGCAGGCTATGCCGCGCCGCGCCCTTGACGGCGTTTCTGTCAGTGTCGATGCCGGTGAGTTCGTTGCAGTTGTCGGGCGGTCCGGTTCGGGCAAGACCACTTTGCTGAATATTATCGGGGGCCTCGACAGGGCATATTCCGGTGCAGTCGAAGTCATGGGGCGCGAGATTTCGCGGATGAATGACGCAGATCTGTCACGGTTCAGAAATTCCAGTATTGGCTTTGTTTTTCAGGCCTTTCACCTGCTGTCACACCTGACGGTCATTCAGAACGTCACTCTGCCGGAACATTTCGGTCGCGGCGACATGAAAGATGCTTCAGAGCGCGCGCGGCAGGCCCTGGAACGGGTTGGACTGCTGTCCCGGGCGGCATCATTTCCGCACGAGCTGTCGGCCGGTGAACGTCAACGTGTCGCGATCGCCAGGGCCATTTTGAACCGCCCGTCAATCGTACTTTGTGACGAGCCGACCGGGAATCTTGACGCGCTGACCGGCCAGACCGTGATTGAAATATTTAAGGATTTGAACCGGCAGGACGGGACGACGTTTCTTGTTGCCACCCACGAGGACCGCATGGCATCGGTCGCGGACAGGGTTATTTCGCTGGTAGACGGGAGGCTTGCATGAAAGCGCTTTCGTCACTCGCGTTCAGCTATATGTCCAGAAGTCGCGGCCATTTCGTGTTCGCGTCGGTGGGATTGATTGTCGGGACAGCGACGCTTGTCTTCTTCCTTGGCCTTTCCGGCGGCATCCGTGAAAAGGTTCTTAACAGGCTTTATCCAGTCAATCAGGTCGAATTTCAGCTGGAAAAGGTCCGCATATTCGGGCTTGGGATTGAAGTCCCGGCAAGGCTTGATGACGCTGTACTGGCGTCAATTTCCAGGCTCGATGGCGTTGCTGCTGCCTACCCGAAACAAAGGTCGCGCTTTCAGGCCAGACTGTGGGGCGGTGGCGACATACTTGGTACGACTGCCCGTGTCGAGGCCTTTTTTGATGGAATCAGGCCCGATTTAATCGTTGATGAATTGCGTCAGTCCGAAATCACCGCCCTGGGGCCCGAGTCCACAGGGGTCAAATGTTCTTCCGCAGCCGAGTGCGGGCCGGGGTCTGGCTGTGTTTCTGGCAGTTGCGTCCGCACGACGTGGTGGAACCAGTTTCACGGGACAGGGGGTGTCGTAAGCTGTTCCGGCGATGACGGTTGTCCGCCGGGTGAAAATTGTTTGAACTCAGTATGTTCCAAATTATGTGCAGGCGGGGTTGCGTGCAGAAAGTCGTGCGACAGCGGCCCGGCTTCATGTGAGCCCGGGGAAATCTGTGGTGACGACAGGATGTGCCACCGCCTGACGTGTCGCCTTGAGTCTGCCGGCGTCCAGATGTATGACGACCCGGTCAAGTTGCGCGGTTCGGTAACCGGTGTTGCCGACGGCGTGACCGGGGCGGCCCTGCCCGAAATGTGTCCGCAGGATTCGTACTGTGCCGCAGTTTCAACAATATCTTCTAATGGTTATTGTGAAAGGGCGATTCCAGTTCTGCTATCCCCTTTTCTTTTAGACGTTTACAACGATGTGGCCGCGACCGCGCTTGGAATGCGGCGGCTGTCAGGCATGGAAGTGACGCTTGGTGTGAAGTTCGCAATGTTGTTTGGGGAATCGTACTTCGCCCCTGACGCACCTGCGGCAGACAGGATTGTGCGAAGGTGTTACGTGGTCGGTTTTTCGGACAAGGCGATGGAGTTTGGCGTCACGATGCCGCTTGATGACGTTGTCCGCGCAAACGCGATGCTGCGGGGGCGCCAGCAGGCGTCCGAATACACAAGTGTCGTTGTCGAAACGAAGCGAAACGAAGATGTCCCGGCGCTGGTCGAGGATCT
Organism: uncultured Anaeromyxobacteraceae bacterium; assembly: GCA_964522105.1. Taxonomy (GTDB): domain Bacteria; phylum Myxococcota_A; class UBA9042; order DTJE01; family DTJE01; genus JAGOFO01. The sequence continues at coordinate 150,908 of CAZFVA010000001.1, read as the reverse complement.
GAAGGTTCTTGGTCTTGTTCTGGCACCGCGCAGCGAGTCCGGTCGCAAGGCCGCCAACGTGTTGATGCTTCTGACGCTGATATTTGCCGCAGTCAGTCTGATAATCCTGACGATTTCGGCGATCAATATCGCCCATACTTTCCTGATGCTGGTTTCTGAAAGACGTCGTGAAATCGCAATTTACAGGTCTGTCGGCGCGACGATTGGCGACATCCGCATGCTTGTTCTTGGCGAGGCCCTCGTTCTTGGTCTTGCCGGTGGAATCGTTGGTAATCTGTGTGGCTGGCTTCTCAGCCGGGCGGCCAATCAGGTGGCCGCATCAGTTCTGTCCAGGATTCCAGGCAGCCCGACCGATCTGTTTGCGTTTACGCCGACCGTGTTCGCTGTCAGCCTGCTCTGCGCCGTCATTTTTGCCCTTCTCGGAGCGTGGGGACCGTCACGTCGGGCCTCCAGAATGGACCCTGCCGGGGTCCTTTCCCAGAACTGACGCTCTGTCATCATTTGAATTCAGTTGGATTTCATTTGGCTTCATTTGGCTAAGTTAATAATTACAATGGGTTAGGTCGCTGATTTCTGTTCTTTCGGCGCAGGAAACGTGCCACGGCCGGTGCGCGACAAACCGTCCGTGCAAACACAGATATTCAAATATCCACCTTTGTCTGTATTTTCAGTGCTTTTCATCGGGATGTTGTGTGCCGCCAACGGCAGGGCACCCGAGTTTGTTCTGTACTCACTTCTTTTTGTGACTCTCTCAGGTGTATTCGCTTTCTTTTTGATGCCGCGTGTCCCGGTCCTGTCCAGGTCGCGGAGTCCTAGTTTTTCAAATCTGATTCCGTCTATTGTGTGGCCCCTGCTGGTCATTTCCTGGCTCGGTATTTTCAGGTTCTGCACGGCTGTTGAAGCCCCCGGCGGCGCTGAATTCGCCAGACTTTCAGGGACATCAGTGTCTGTGGTCGTCAAGGTCCGCAGCGTGTCAAGGCGGGACGGGGACCAGGTAAGGGCGGTCGCTTCGGTGATCAGGACGGGCGCCCGCGACATTGCAGTCAACAGCGACTCGCTAATCACACTTAGCTGCCGGTCCGGCAGATCAGGCTCAAAAGCTTCAGTCTCGTGCAGCGAAATTGTGTCCGGGGCCGTCCTTGCCGTTCGTGGCCATCTGTCGTTTTCGTCCACGTCCGGTGCAGTCCTTACCTTTTTTGAAGGTTCAGCAGTCCTGCCGGTCATAAAGTCGTCCGGTGACACCAGAAGTCGTTTTGACGCCTTTCGGGCTGACCTGGCGGCCCGCTGCGGACGGTCCCTGCAGGGATATTCTGCCTGGCTGGTCCCGGCGCTCGTCCTTGGCGAGGGGCGCGGGGTACCTGGTGGCATGTGGGCATCACTGTCTGCCATCGGGACGGCCCACGTGATTTCAGTATCAGGCCTTCACGTCGCTGCCGCGTCTGCCACGATTGGCCTTCTGGTATTTGTCCTGATTGGAATCCCGGCGTCGCGTTTCTTCCCCCGGCTGAATGTGGTGAAGGTCGCCGGACTGGCCGCAATTGGCGCGGCGTGGCTGGTGTCGACTCTGGCTGGAAATCCGGCCCCGGCCATCCGGGCCGCCGGTATGGCGACGATGTACATTTTTTGCCAGTGGTTTGTTCGCAAGGTGCCCGGTGAGAGCGTAATGGCGGCAGTTGGAATCTGCGACCTGATGGCATTCCCTGCAGATGTCACGTCACTGTCGTTTCAGCTTTCGTACGTCGCGTATTTCGGGATGATAGTTTTTATCCGTGCCTTTCCAGCGCCGCGCGACAAGCCGGAAACGGCTGCTGCCAATCTGTGGCGTGCCGTCCGGGCCAGTCTGATCGTGTCTGCCGGTTCTTCCCTCGCCGCGATGCCGTTGTCGGTGATTACGTTCGGTTCTGCCCCGCTTTTCGGTCCGCTCGTTAACTTGCTGATCCTGCCTGTGTTTTCCTTTGTCATCTTTTCAGGTGCCTTTGTGGTGTGTCTGTTTCTGCTGGTGTCGCCCGACTTGTCGCGGTGGGGCGGGATTCTTCAGGTGCTGGTGGACGGATATTCGGCCGTAGTCGATCTGACGATGGATTTTCAGCTATGGCTCGGTCGCGCACTGCCCGGCGAGCTGGTCTTTCCAACGTTCCCGTTCAACTGTCTGATAGCCGTTGTTTCATTTGGACTTTTCATATGGGTCGCGTGCGGTCGGAATCGTACCGGCGTCTTGATGGCGGTAGCTGCTGCGCTTCTGCTGGCAGTATTTCCCGATTGGAAGGTGCCCGACACCCATAACGGGAAGGTCATCTTTTTTGACGTCGGGAAAGGCGATGCGGCGCTGATACAGTGCCCTTCAGGTCAGAACTGGCTTGTCGATACGTCGGTGAAGGCGTCCGGTTTTGATCAGTTGATGTCCGGCCTGATGAAGGCAGGCGTACGCCGGATTGATGGCGTCATTATTACTCATGCTCATGATGACCATTTTGGCGGCCTGCCTGTGTTGATTGAAGCGTTCGGACCTTTCCAGATAACCGGTCTTAAAGACACGCTGGCTGCCATCGGGCCGCTGGTGGAAAAAAATCTGCTGGCCGGCGGAACTGTCCGGGCCGTCGCATCCGGCGATCAGGCAATTTTGAACTGCGGGCTTGATACGACAGTTCTGTTTCCGGCCGCATCAGCCAATTTAAGCCACATACAACCAGCCATTGATGACCAGAACAACAATTCGCTCGTTTTTCGGCTCGGTTCCCCCGATTCCGGGGTCCTGTTTGCCGGGGATCTTGAATCTGCCGGTGAAAAAGCCCTGCTGGCTTCCGGGGTTGATCTGCGGGCCGCTGTTTTGAAAGTTGGCCATCACGGAAGTCCGGGCGCAAGCTCTGAAATATTTATCAAAAGCGTGTTGCCGGCGGCTGCCGTCATCACCGGCTGGCCGAACGGTCCCAGAAAAGGCCCTGCTGTCGAGGTCCTGTCGAGATTCCTTGAAACAGGCTCAAAAGTTGTTTCAACGACAGTACAGGGCGACGTGGCTGTCGTGCTTCAACATGGTAAAAATATCAAGAATTCATCAAGTCCAGTCTTGAAGCCTCGAAACGGTTTCCTTGAAGGTTTTGAAGGTCGAAATGCACTGGGAAGAACGGTCATAATGTCGTTACCAGATCTGTGATTGCCCTGAAAAATCAAGGTCGCGCGGTGTTTTTGCCGATCCACTGATCAATTATCTTCAATGTTTGCGCCCGCGATGTCCGATTCCCGAGTTGATTGCCGCCTTCAGAAGCCTAAAATCTAACCATTTGAATTTATTAGATAAAAATTTACTGTGCAAAACTTTGGCGGATAGTGGTTGACCAATGGATATTTATGGATAAAAGTTGGCGAACAATGGACGTTTACAGGCACCTGGAGGGTTCATGGGCGCTCAAAATAAAAATAATGACCTTTACGGCATGTTCGAAGCTTCCCTGGACGCAAAAACAGGACGCTTCGTCATCCCGGCAGACGTACATCTCCTTCTGGGAAAAACCGTCCGCCTTACAGTCGATCCCCTCGGCCGCTTTCTTGAAGTCAGGTCCGAAGGTAATTTTGAGCTCCTGGTCGAGCGAATCACAGCAGCCGAAGCTACCCTTCCGGTGGAAGTGATCGCCGCCCTTCGCGTTGATTATCTCGGTTTTTCAGCAGAGGGCCAAATAGACGGCTCTTTAAGGCTGGTTGTCCCCAAAAGAATGAGGGAAGTTCTGGGCGACGAGGACGACCTTGTCCTTATCGGAGTCAAGGATTTCCTTCAGGTATGGCCGGCTTCCAGATACCGCGAAGATAGAGCATCCCGCATGCAGCAGTTCGTCGGTCAGTACCCGCAGGTCCAGCATCTGATCATGGGTATTGCGCGTCCCGAACCGATCGTCGCAGTCCCTGTCGCGGCCCCTGTCGTCGTAACCCCGGAGATTGGCTGAGATGACGCAACAGGCTCCACATGTCAGCGTGATGCTGGGCGAAGTCGTTGGCTTTCTGGGCCAACTGACTTCCGGCGTCATTGTTGATGGAACTGTGGGGCAGGGCGGTCATTCCGAAGCGCTGCTTGAAGCAACCCCGGCTGCGGTTAAAGTTGTTGGATTCGATCGTGATCCTCAGGCTGTTGAATACTCCAGAACAAGACTTGAAAGGTTTGGCAGCAGGTTCACCGCTTTTCACTGCGGATACGACGGCGCGGCGCAGAAACTGGCTTCGGCCGGCATCGGCCCGGTCACAGGCGCGCTTCTGGACCTTGGTCTTTCAAGCACTCAGCTTGGATCGGAACGCGGATTTTCGTTCTCGATGGGCGACGATCAGCCCCTTGATATGAGGTTTGATTCGTCTGAAGGGCCGACGGCCGCAGATGTCATCCGTACCACTTCAATGAAAGAGCTTGCTGACAAGTTCAAGGAATTCGCCCAGGTCCCGATGTCCGGTCGGCTTGCCCGCATCCTGAAGGAAGAATCTGGAAAGAACAGAATGGAAACGATGGGCCAGTTTGTTGGTGTATGCCATCAGATATATGGAACACGTATCAGAAAGATATCAAGTCCGACGCTCCCTGCGCAGGCATTAAGGATGATGGTCAATCTTGAGCTTGAAAGGCTCGAGAAGTTTTTCGCGGACCTTCCCCTGCTTCTGGCACCTGGCGGACGTCTTGTCGCGATTTCGTTTCACAGCGGCGAAGACAGAATCGTCAAGCATTCGATGCGGGCGCTTGTGGCCGCGGGCGGATTCGAACTGCCTTTCAGAAAAGCCATCATTCCAGGTGATCAGGAAACGTACGAAAACGCCAGGGCCAGAAGCGCGAAGCTTCGCGTCCTGGACAGAGTTGGTGCGTGATGATGGATGATTTGACAAGGGCCGGGAACTGGAAGTCGGTCGTACTTGCAGTTCTGATTACAGGCCTGTTGACCGCTGTTGGCGTGCGCATGGTCTGGAAAGCTCAGAAGGTCGTCATTGCGAAAAGCGAGGTTTACCGCGAGCTGGTCAACCGGAAGACGCTGACAAGAGAGCGCGACGAACTGATGCGTCAGGTCGCTGAATTGAAGGCGGCAACCAGAATGGAAGTTCGGGCAAGAATCATGAATCTGACCGTACCTGAAGGTGAAAACGTCATCGTTGTAGAGCCGGAGAAAGGGAAATGAGTATCAGATACATGTCCGGCAGAATTCTGGCAGTGGCGCTGATGGTTACCATCGGCGTTTTGTCGTCTGGTTGTGTGACCACGATATCGGCCGATGATGTCGCCAAGTCTGATTACCACACGAAACTGGCCAGAAATTATTACACCGACCACAACATCACAATGACGCAGCGCGAGCTGTATGAAGCGCTCAAACTCGATCCGGCAAACGCCGAGGCTCACTACCTGAAAGGCATTCTCCTGATGGGCCTGAATGACTTTGACGGGGCGGCCGCCGAGTACCGTGCGGCGCTCGTATGCAATCCCAAACTTCGTTTTGCCAGAAACAATCTTGGCGCGGTCCTTATCGAGCAGGGAAATTACGAAGAAGTTATTCAGGTTATTGAGCCCCTTCTTCAGGACCCGCTTTATGAAACGCCATACAACGCCCAGTCAAACATGGGCCTTGCATACATGGGCCTTGGTGATTTCGAGAATGCCAAAAAGCATCTGGAGCTGGCAGTCTTCCTGAATCCCAGGTTCTGTAAAGGTTTTAATAACCTGGGTCTGCTGTTTCTGAAGAAGCAGAACATGCGCGATGCAACTTCCAACTTTGAAAAGGTCATCAAGATTTGCCCTGAATACGGGGAATCCTGGTATCACCTCGGGACAATTTATCAGAAGACAGGACGTACAAACGAGGCTGAAGAGGCATTCACGAAGTGCGCGGCAGCACTGAACGATTCGCCGTTCGGAAAGCGGTGCAAGGCAAGACTGACAGGACAGGGTTCGGGTTCACAGGGCTTCGGTGTTGAGGATAAAGACTGATGGGACTGACCGGCATCACATCCAGGGCGACTGACGCCATCGCCAGGCAACTGACGGGCAGGACGGACAGAATGTCCCGTCGTCCGCTGGTGCGCATGGGATGGGTCATACTGTTCCTGCTGGGTGTGATGGTTGCGGTCATCGTTCAGTCGTGGCGCTATCAGGTGGTTGGTGCCGAGATTCTTAACCGCCGTTCCGAACGCCTGACTGTTTCCAGTGATGTCGTATCTGGTGATCGCGGAACAATATTTGATCGGAGCGGTCGCCGCATTCTTGCAGTTACTGTCCGCGATTCGTCGGTCAGGTGGGATGGCGGTTCGTGGGATGACAACGAAGTCCAGGTTACATATGCGCTGGCTGCTGCGCTTGATATGTCCCCCGAGACCGTTTTCAAGAAGATCATGAACGCCGGCGGCCGGGCTGTTGATATCAAAAAGCATATCTCGGATGACGAAGAAGCGACCCTTCGCCGCCTGGACCTGCCATCAATTTCCATAACGTCCGAAAGACAGCGGTTCTATCCGCTTGAACAGGTGTTCGGGCCTGCGCTTGGCTACCTGGCCCCGGATCCGAAAAAGACCGAAGAATTTCTGGGTATGCTCGGGGTCGAGGCTTCCTATGACAAGGACCTGTCGCCCAAATCCAGAAAATTTGCCATATCAAAGGATCGTCGTAACAACGGTTATTACGAGGGCGGCACCGGGGAAGGCTGGGACATCGATGGTGCGGACCTTTATCTGAATATTGACGCAAGGTTGCAGTTCATTCTGGACTCCGCGCTGTCCGGCGTAATCAAGGACGAAAACGCGACTGGCGGCATGGCCGTCATGCTTGATCCCGCAACATTCAAAGTTCTGGCGATGTCCAGTTTCCCGTCTTTGAACCCGAACGACTACAACATGGTCTGTGGCAAAAAGGGCGCCGTTGATGATGGCTCGAACCCCTGCCGCAACAAGGTCGTTTCGTATCCGTTTGAGCCTGGTTCAATTGCCAAGGTTCTTGGCGTTTCGGCAGGTTATGAATCTGGTTCGGTAGGCCCGCAGACAGTCGTTGATGGTGGCTTCGGTCATTGCATGATTGGCGGCAGACCGGTTTCTGACATTAAGAAGGTCGGCCGCGTCACGATGACCGAGGCCGTCAAGTACTCGTCAAACTGCGCAATGGCAGATATGGCCCGCAGGGTCGGTCCCGGTGCGATCGCTGACGTGTATGCAAGGTTCGGAGTCGGCGTTGGATCAGGTATTGATCTGCCGGGCGAAGCCAGGGGCGTTCTTCGGAAAAACTGGAGCTATGTCGACGCCCAGACGGCTGCCTATGGCTATGGATTCACGACGACGCAGATCAATCTTGCGACAGCTTTTGCGACGGTCGTCAATGATGGCATCAGGCTTGAACCGCGGATCGGCCGCGAGATTCACTATGCCAACGGCCGCGTCGAGCCGATCGTCTCGTCAAAGTCCACCAGGGTAATTTCATCAGAGACGGCAACCAGCGTCAGGCTGGCGACGCGCGCGGTCGTCATGGAAGACGATGGCACCGGCAAGGCTGCCAGGCCACGCGGATTTTCGGCTGGTGGTAAAACCGGTACGGCCAGAGTCTGGGGCACCGCCAAAGGCGACGGCCGTTATAACTGCTCGTTCATCGGGTATGCGCCGGCAGATAAGCCGCGTGTGGTCGTGGCCGTAACAATCATTGAGCCGAAAGTTCACAAGTTTGGTGGTGTCACGGCCGGTCTTGTTTTCCGCGACGTTATTGAACGGGCCCTGCCTGTTCTTGGTGTTCAGCCGGACATGCCGATCGTCAAAAAGCCCGAAGTATCGGTCCCGTTCGTGGCCCAGACAGAAGAGCCGCCAGTCGAGTCGGAGGACGGGGTGCCTTATGAAGACTGAACTGAATCAAAAACTGCTTGATGCAATCGGCGCTGTCGATTGCGCAGGTATTGATGCGGTTGACCACGTCAGCTTTGACGCAGTCACCGGCGATTCAAGGCAGGTCCGTCCCGGTTCGGTCTTTGTTGCAATCTCCGGAAACACTGTTAACGGCCATCTGTATATTCAGGCTGCCATTGACGCCGGTGCGGCTGTCATCGTCTGTGAAGTGGCACCGACGCGCGCTGGCGGAAGTGACTGGCCGGTCATCGTAACTGTCCGGGATTCAAGGCTGGCAATAGCTGTACTGGCGGCCGCAGTCGAAGGAAATCCGACTGCCACGATGAAGCTGACCGGCATCACGGGAACCGATGGCAAGACTTCGACCGCGATGGTCATGGAAGCCGGGTACAAGGGATGCGGACTGACTCCCGGCCTTCTTGGCACCGTGACTTACCGCTATGCCGGCATCGAACACAAATCGAATCTTACGACTCCGGACCCGGTAACCCTGCAGAAATACTTCGGCGAAATGAAGGCAGCGGGCGTTGACGCGGTGGCGATGGAAGTGTCGTCGCACGCGATTGACCAGCGCCGCGTTGAGCCGTGCCTGTTTGACTGCGGAATATTCACGAACCTGACCAGGGACCACCTTGATTATCACGGCACGCCGCAAGCATACAAAGAAGCCAAGATGCGCTTTTTCGTCGAGGTTATTCCGCGCAATCCGAACGCTGCCGGCGTTGTAGTAAACGACGATGACCCGGTTTCAGCAGAGATCAGGCGCAGATCCCCGTTGAAAGTCATCGGCTGGACCTTGTGTGATAACCCTGTCAGTGAAATCCGGCTGACCGCAGTCAAATATTCACTTGACGGTACGTCATTTGAATTTGTAACCCCGTGGGGAACAAAACACGTTGATTCACATCTGGCAGGTCGTCACAACGTGGCGAACATAATGGCCGCAACAGGCGCCGCCGGATTGCTCGGGCTGCCCCTGGACGCTTTCCTGGCAGGAGTCTGCAGCCTTCGCGTTATCCCGGGCCGTCTTGAACGCGTTGCGTCGCAAAACAGTCGCCGCGTCTTCGTGGACTACGCGCATACCCCGAAAGCGATCGAAGCCATCCTCGGAATTTTGCGGCCGCTCGTCGGTAATGGTCGGCTTTGTGTAATTTGTGGTGCCGGTGGCGACCGTGACAGGGGCAAGAGACCTTTGATGGGACGCGCCGCCGTGATGTCTGCCGATGTTGCGTGGATCACGTCCGACAATCCCAGAAGTGAAGAACCCCTTGCCATTATTGATGAAATTGTCGGCGGAATCCGTGAGTCCGAGGCTGATGGTACGTGTCGGGCAGTCTGGTCGGTCGAACCGGACAGGCGTCTGGCAATCGAAAAGGCTATCACGTCGGCCGGACCGGATGATGTGATTGTGATCGCAGGGAAGGGCCACGAGGATTACCAGATTCTGAAAAACCAGACGATCCATTTCAGCGACGTCGAGGTTGCGCAGGAGGTTCTGGGAAAATGACCAGAACGTCAAAATACGAACTGTCGGGCGAAAGTCTGGCTGAGTTCACCGGTGGACGCCTGATTTCCGGGGCCGGCCTGTATGTCGGTTCGGGCGCCTCTATAAATTCCAGAACAATAACGACCGGCCAGGTCTTTTTTGCCATTATCGGCCCGCGCTTTGACGGTCATGACTTTGTGGAAGCAGCAATCGAGGCCGGCGCTGCCGGGATCGTGGTTGCCGAATCGTCCCTGTCGCACCCGTCAGTGGAAAAGTGCGTAACCGGTGGCAAGTGCTTTGTAGTCGCGGTCAAAGATACGACAGAGGCCTTGATCAACGCGGCCCGTTCCTGGGTGGCCATCCTGGCGCCGCGCGTCTGCGCGATCACCGGCTCCGTTGGCAAGACAACAACCAAGGATTTGATTAGCGCGGCTGTGTCGTCAACGCTTGCAACTCATTCAACTGCCGGTAATTTCAACAATCGCCTGGGCCTGGCCCTGACGTGTCTTGGACTTCGGCCGTCCCACGAAGTTCTGGTCGTCGAGATGGGGATGAATGCGGCCGGTGAAATCGCTGAATTGTGCACGATTGCGCGTCCCGATGTCGGTGTCGTGACGACGGTTGCGCCGGTGCATCTTGAAGGTCTTGGAACAATTCAGAATGTGGCTGCGGCAAAGGCCGAACTGGTTCAGGCGCTTCGCAGTGACGGTGTGGCGGTCCTTAACGCGGATGACCCGCTTGTCGCTGCGATGGTCGGAAAAACATCGGCGTCGGTTGTCTGGTTTGGCCGGTCCGCGAATGCAGATGTCAGGCTTGCAGACGCTTCAATTGATCATGAAGGTCATACGGTTGCCACGTTTGAAATCAAGGGTCGCGAACATCATGTGGCGCTGAAACTGGCCGGCATCCATAACGCGCTTAACGCCGCGTGCGCCGTCGCAGCGGCAATGGCCGTCGGTGTCGACCCGGCCATGGCGTGTGCCGCAATCTCTTCTGTCGAACCAGGCCGCCACCGCCTGGCCCTTGCTGACATCGGAACTGTGCGCGTCATCGACGACTGCTACAACGCTTCGCCCAGGTCGGTCGAGGTGGCTCTGGACACGTTGAAGGCGGTCTCGGCACAGCGCAGACGCGTAGCCATCCTGGGCGACATGCTCGAGATGGGAACAGCCACCGAATCGGTTCACCGTGACGCCGGAATCTCGGTGGCCCTGCATGAAGTTAATTGTCTGATCGCTGTGGGAAGGAATTCAACCGTCATGGCATCGGCAGCCGTTGAAGCCGGAATGTCAAACTATGATGTTTACGAAGCTCCTGACGCGATCGCTGCTGCTTCGCTGGCGCGGGAAATGCTTAGATCCCGTGATGTTGTACTGGTGAAGGGTTCGCGTGGAGTCGGGCTGGAACTGGTCGTTGAAGCGATCAGGGCCAGATTTGGTACCGGGGAAGCGGAGGCGAATAATTAGATGATATTTTATCTGGCCGAATACCTTCGTCACTACTTCAGCTCGTTGAATCTGGTCAGGTACGTCTCGTTCCGCGCCATGGCCGCGTTCATAACTTCGCTGTTGATTTGCATTCTGCTGTACCCGGCTTTCATAAAGCTGCTGCAGAAAAACAAGGTCGGTCAGGTCATTCGTGAAGACGGCCCCAAGTCCCATATGTCAAAGGCCGGCACGCCAACAATGGGCGGCGTTCTGATAATGATTTCGATCCTTGTTTCCGGGTTGCTGTGGTGTCGTCTGACGAACCCGTTGGTCATCATCACGATGGCGGTCGGCTTCGCGTTTTCACTTGTTGGATTCCTTGATGACATCAGCAAGCTTCTGAAAAGGCATTCAGCCGGGCTGTCGGGCAAGGTTCGCCTTGCTGTCGAGTTTGTAGTCGTACTGGGCACGATGGGCTGGTTCCTGACCTATATGACGGCCGACACCGGCTACGATCTGAAACTGTACATTCCGTTCCTGAGCGCGGAAAAGTACTGGATCGAACTGCCGATGGTTATCTATCTGGCGCTGGCAGGAATGCTGGTGGTCGGAACTGCCAACGCAACCAACCTGACTGACGGGCTTGATGGCCTGGCTGCCGGTCCGATACTGACCGCATCGGCCGCGCTGCTTATCATGGCGTACCTGACAGGCGCAAAACTTGGCTCGTTCGATGTGTCCAGATATCTGTTGATTCCGAAGGTCGTCGGGGCAACTGAACTGTCGATTCTGTGCGCGGCCATCATGGGCGCAACTATCGGATTCCTTTACTATAATACTTATCCTGCTGAAATATTCATGGGCGACACCGGGGCACTCGGCCTTGGCTCGATGCTTGGCACCGTTGCCCTGCTTACCAAGAATGAACTGATTTCAATCGTGATTTTCGGTGTCTTCCTGTTCGAAGCGCTGAGCGTCATCCTTCAGACGACGTCGTTCAAACTTACCGGTAAACGAATTTTTCCAATGAGTCCGGTCCATCACTCGTTCGAGAAGATGGGGTGGGCAGAACCCAAGATTGTTGTGCGTTTCTGGATAGTCAGCCTGCTGCTGGCGCTGGTTGCGCTTGGCTCGATCAAGGTCAGATAGACAGGGTCACCGCGCTTTGCGCAAGAACGTCCGACCCCGGGTCGGATGGAAGGTGGAAAAGTGGAACGGACAAAAACCAGAACTACGTCGGCGCGTGAAGTGACGATGATGGTGGGTCGCTATGATATGGCCCTTCTGGTGGCGGTCCTTGCCCTGGCCTCGATAGGTTCGTTGCTGGTGTTCTCGACGACAATCAACCCCGGTCTTGATATCAGCGACGCTGAAAGAACTTCGTTCCTGCGTCATCACCTGGTGTCGATCGGACTTGGCGCGATTGCATTCATGTTCGTACGTTACATCAGCCCCGAGATGCTCTCGAAGCTGGCGACAGTCACGATTCTGATTGGAATTCCACTGATTCTTGCCATGAAGTTCATCCCCGGCTTCGCGTCCGACAAAGGCGGTTCGAAACGCTGGCTGGAACTGCTGGGCATGTCTTTCCAGCCGACCGAAGTCATTAAGGCGTGCTGGGCAATCTATCTGGCGATGTTCCTGCACAAGAACGCAACAGACCTCAATGACTGGAAGAGAGCTCTTGGATTTCTTCTATTCCTCTGCGGCGCTGTTGCGGGTCCCATCGCCATTCTGCCCGACGTCGGAACGGCAGTTATCATCGGCACAATCATGCTTGTGATGCTGTTTGTCACCGGACTTAACGCGAAGAATGCACTGATGTTTTTCGGTACGTTCACTGTTGCCGGCGTGGTGATTTTCTTCATCGACCGCGTCAAAGTGTTCCGTATTGTCGGATGGCTGTTCCCGGATGAAACAAGAAGGGGTATCGGCTTCCATCTGGACCAGGCAGTCACGACGATCGGTGCCGGCGGCCTGTTCGGTAAAGGAATTGGCCACGGCTCGTTCCATATTTTGAAAAACCTGCCTGAATCGAACACCGATTTCATTTTCGCTGTCGGCGCAGAAGAGCTTGGATTTGTAGGCATTATTTGCATATGTGTGCTGTACGCCGTTATCGCCGTCCGTGGTTACATGATTGCCAGACGCAGTGAAGACATATTCAGAAGAAATCTGGCTTTTTCGATCACAATCCTTCTTGTCATGCCCGCAGTACTGCACCTTTGTGTAAATGTCGGGCTGATGCCGACCAAGGGCCTTGTCTGCCCGTTCATGAGTTACGGTGGTACGGCGATGATCGTGTCGATTGCGTGCGTGGGAATTCTTCAACGTATTCATATAGATGCAACTGGTGAAAAAGTGGTGGCCGAGGAATTCCTGAAGTCCTTTGAAAAAACTGAACAGTCCGGGTCCGAGACAGGAGGAAATGCCTGATGAAGACCGGTTGTCCAGCAAAGCCAGTCAAAGTCGCCCTTGCCGGCGCCCAGACCGGCGGGCATCTTCTTCCTGCCGTGGAAACAGGGGCTGTCCTTCGTCAGATGGGATTTGACGTGGTCCTTGTCACAAGCGGTGAGGCGGTCGAGAAGCAGATACTGGTCAACGCGGGCATTCCGGTCCGTTCCCTGAAGGTCGGCAGAATCAAGACGATGGGGCTTGTCGGACGTGTAAAGGGCGCGCTTTCAATCCCCGGTTCGCTTCTCAGGGCAGGCCGTCTGGTGCATGAACTGCAGCCGGATGTTGTCGCTGGTTTTGGTGGCTTTACTTCCGGTCCTTTTGTGATGGCGGCGTCGCTGATGGGAATCCCGACAACGGTTTTTGAGGCCAACTCAATTCCCGGGATAACGAATCGGATTCTTGCCCGCCGGGCGCGAAAGGTTTTTGTGTCGTTTGCGGGTGCAGCAGCCAGGCTCGGACGCAAGGACGCAATCATGACGGGGACTCCGGTCAGGCCATCAATACTTGAAGTTAAAAAATCGGCGTGGACAGCCCCCGGTCACAGGATTCTGGTAATCGGTGGTTCCCAGGGTTCACGGTTCCTGAATCAAACGGTCCCGGAAGTTGCGGCGGCTTTGCTGTCAAAGCTGCAGCCCGGTTCGGCATCGCTGGAAGTGCGTCATCAGTGTGGACTTGGTAATGCAGGTTCGGTGGCAGCGCGCTATCGCGAGCTTGGCGTTGAAGCTGTCGTAAGTGAATACATTCAGAACATGGCCGAGGCATACGCCTGGGCTGATTTCATTATCTGCAGGTCGGGTGCCGGTACCGTTTCCGAGGTCGCAGTCGTTGGACTTCCGGCGCTGTTCGTACCTTTCGCCGCGGCGGCTGACGATCATCAGGCCCATAACGCAATGGACCTGGCAACGGCCGGCGCCGCAATCATGACCCGGGAAGAAAATTTTGATGTGGAAGCTGTGGCTGCCACGGTGGCATCGATTCTTGGCAGCCCGGACAGTTTGAATTTGATGTCTGCGGCCGCCGTTTCAGCGGGACGCAGGGACGCCGCTGCGCAGATAGCAGAAGGGATTGCGGGATTGGTGAAACGATGAAGGCATCGGGTCAAATCGCTGTGGCACTTCGTGGAATCGACGGCGTCGAAGTCCGCGAAATGGAACCGATGAGCCGTCACACGACGCTTCAGATCGGCGGCCCGGCGGACCTTTATGTCACATGCGAATCTGCATCGGCAATCGAGGCGGTGCTTTGTGAACTGGCTGCGGCCAACTGCCCCTGGATCGTATCTGGTGCCGGTTCAAATCTGCTTGTAATGGACGAAGGAATCGACGGCGCTGTCGTGGTCCCGGGATCCGGATTGAGCGGAATCAATTTCGCCCCTGACGGTCAGCCAATCGTTACGGCGGGCGCCGGCCTGAACATTGCTGTTCTGCTTGCCGCCGTCTGTCGCGCTGGATTTTCTGGACTTGAATACTTGACCGGAATTCCGGGAACGATCGGCGGCGCGGTGGCCATGAATGCCGGGACCAGGTACGGATACGTGGACTGCTCGCTGGTGGAAGTCGAGACCATTTCGAAACGTGGTCGCCGCGTCGTTAAGGCGTCAGAACTGAATCTGGGGTACCGGACTTCTTCCCTGAATGATGATGAGGTCCTGACTTCGGCGACGTTCACCCTGAATCCGGGCCGTTCGCAGGACTGCGAAGAAATTGCCCGTTGTCTGTCTGAACTGCGTCGGAACAATCATCCCCCGGCGTCGGGAACAGCCGGCTCGTTCTTCAGAAACCCCGATCCGGAAGCCGGGCTTTTTGCCGGTCAGTTGATTGAAGAATGCGGACTTAAAGGTACACAGGTTGGTGGCGCGGTCGTTTCGCAAAAGCATGCAAATTTCCTGATGAACGGTGGCGGCGCTACGGCTGATGACCTTCTGAATCTGGCCATGCAGGTAAGAAACACGGTCGCAGTTTCGAAGGGCGTCCAGTTGACACGGGAAGTAAAGATCGTTGGTCGCGGTGCAGATCGCTGGATCAAGGAATTGCCTTAGACAGGGGTATGACGATGGCAGGAAATCGCAGAATTCTCACCTTTTCCCAGAGATGCAGGGGTGTGTGTTCTTCCGTCCTTAAAGGTCTGAAAAAGACCGGCCCCGCCATCCTGATATGTTCCGCCATCGGTGTCGTCGGATACGGGATTTTTGAGGCTGTTAATGTGCTCGGCTCAACAGATCATTTTGTCCTTAAGACGGTTGAAGTGTGTGGAACTGACAGACTTGATCCTTCCGAGATTGAAAGTGCATGCGGCCTTCAGCCCGGAAAAACCGAGATATTTTCACTGCTTACCGGCAGTGTTGAAAGAACATGTTTAGAGGATGCGCGGATCGAATGGGTCGCCGTGGAAAAGGTTCTGCCGGACACGCTCACAATCAGGGTCCGCGAAGCGCGTCCTGTAATCCTGGTATCTGATCGCAAGGGTCTTACATCGTTCAACGCGCAGGGCCGTCAGATTCCCGGCGTCGAGCCTGACTGGGCGGCCGGACTGCCTCTGCTTGAGGGCCTGGAAGAAAAGCTGGAACCGATCGTTGTACCGGTCGCCGCAGAAGAAACCGTGTGGCAGGTGAAGGCAAGGATTGAACACGAAAAGCTTCTGAATTCACAGAGAATTGAATCTGTCGAAGGCGTGGTTTTAAGCGCCATCAGGCTGGTTGCATCAATGGAAGCTTCGCAGCCTGAATGGGTTGCAGGCGGCGTGACAGTGTCGTGGCAGCCGGCCATGGGATTTGCGCTGAAGATGCCGGCCAGACCGACGGTCGTGTTCGGTTTTGCCCCCTTCGAGGACAAAGTCAGTCGCATGGCCAAAGCAGTCGAGATAGCTGCCGATCGTGGTCTTGAGATCGAGGAAATGTTTCTGGATAACGAGTCCAGTCCCGGTTCAGTTACGTTGCGGTGTCATAAAGGTAGTGAAAATGACGAAGAGATGCGGCCACTTACCCGCATGGATTCGTTTTAACAGGCACTTTTCGGGAGGCCGATATGAAGGGTAAACGCGAAATTCTTGGAGCATTGGATCTTGGAAGCTCCGAGATTGTGATTGTCATCGCTGAGGTCACTTCCGAGGGAGTGACCGTTCTGGGCGTCGGAACAGCCCCCTGCGAGGGCCTTGACGCCGGACGTGTGGTTTCAATCAATGAAACCGTCAAGGCGATTGCGCGTGCCAAGGCTGACGCCGAACAGATGTCTGGATGCGAGCTTGGTGACGTGCTGGTGTGCGTAAGTGGTACGCACATTTACAGTATGAACAATCGCGGCTCGTATTACCACCAGAAGTGCACTGAAGTAACGCGCGGCGATGTCGCCAGCGTCCTTCAGAACGCGATGGCCGTAAGGATTCCCGACGATTGCATGATCGTCAGTGTCGTACCAAGACAGTACATTCTGGATAAGCACGAAGGAATCAGGGATCCGATCGGAATGTCAGGCATTCAGCTTGAAGCCGACGTTCACATGATCATTGCTTCGAAAGCCGCCGTTGACAACATTCGCCGCTGCGTTGAAGGCGCATCGCTGCGCGTCCGTGATTTTGTGGCGGCCCCGCTGGCCACAGCTCTTGCGGTTCTGGAAGATGAAGAAAAGGAAATGGGAGTCGTCATGCTCGACATGGGCGGCGGCACAACTGACGTTCAGATCTGGATTGACGGTCGTCCCGAATGGACCGGCGTAATCGATGTCGGCGGCGACCTGATTACGACAGCCATCAGTCGCAGCCTGCGGACCCCGGTGGCGTGTGCCGAAGACACCAAGATTCGGTTCGGATCAGCATGGCAGAGCACATACGACGCTTCTGAAAACCTGAAGGTAGTCACGGTCGGTGGTCGGGGCGCCTGTGAAATCAGCCGCAGAACACTGGTTGAAGACATCATTCAGCCGACAGTCGTCGAGATGTTTACACATATCGGTGAAAAGCTGAGCCGGACCGTTGACCTGCAGAAGCTGGCGGCCGGCATGGTTATCTCTGGCGGGTCGGCCCGTCTGTCCGGCATCACCGAGATTGCAGATGAAATCCTTGGAATCCCGGTCCGTATCGGCAACCCCTGCAATATCAAGGGCTTGAAGTCAATAATGGACAGCAATCCCGGCCTTTCCGCCGCGTGGGGAACAGCACTGTACGGGGCAATGACAATTCAGGACGAAGGTGCGTCGCCGATGTGTCCCAGGTCGGCAGGGGCCCAGCCAGGCAGCGGGCTGAGCGGTCTATTAAAAAGGGTCGTGAACTATTTGTTCTAGTTACGTTATGGGCAGTCCCTTCGGGGACTTTTGAAATGTGTTACCGGCATCAACAGGGGGTACGAGATGGGTTTTGAAATCGTGGACAGCGTCGAAAACGCAATCGGAGCAGTCATCAAGGTCGTTGGCGTAGGCAGCGGCGGCGTTAATGCCGTCAATACGATGATTGAAAATGAAATCACCGGCGTGCAGTACATCGCGGTGAACACTGACGCTCAGCATCTGAGCCAGTCACGCGCAGACATCAGGCTTGCGCTGTCAGGACCGACACAGGGCCATGGAACCGGCGGCGACCCCGTCAAGGGCCGTGACGCTGCGATGCAGGAACGTAAGGCCATTGAAGAGATTCTGCGTGGCGCGCACATGGTCGTTCTTCCGACCGGTCTGGGCGGTGGAACAGGTACCGGCGCAACGCCAGTCATCGGCGAAATCGCGCGTTCAATGGGCATTCTGACCGTTGCTGTCGCGACGATGCCATTTTCGTGGGATGGCCGTGTCAAAAACGACCGTGCATGGGCGGGCCTTGAAGAACTGAAATCCCATGTCGATGCGTTTGTTACGATCCCGAATGACAAGATGCTGAAGATGTCAAAGGGCGTCCCTTCCCGTAACGCCTTCCAGCGTTTTGACCAGATTCTGTGCGACGCGGTCGCCGGAGTCGTCGAGCTGGTTACCCGTCCCGGTTATATCAACCGCGACTTTGAAGACGTGAAGTCGGTTCTGGAGAACTGCGGTCAGTGCGTCATCGGCACAGGTATCGGCGAAGGCTCCAACAGGGCTGAAAACGCGGTCCACATGGCCCTGTGCAACCCGCTTATGGAAGACACCCCGGTCGAAGGTGCCAGAAGCATCCTGATCAACATCATTCAGGGTCCGAGCGGCACCCTTGAAGAAGCCGGAATCATCATGGAACGCGTCCGCGAATGCCTTGATGAAAATGGCAACATCAGCTTCGGCCTCGCCGAAGATGACCGCCTTGGCGAGAAAGTTAAAGTCACGATTATTGCGTCCGGAATGGACGACATTGAATCGATCCGCGAGCCCCTGCCAATAGTCAGCCAGGACGAAGACTTCATGTCAGGTTCACGTCCGATGCCGTTTGCAGATTCGGCCCCGGTCAGTCAGTTCAACGTACGCACGCGTCGTTTTGGCAGTGTCATGGAAAATCTCGGCTTTGGCGCCAGGGCCAATCCGAATGAAATGAACACCAACGACAATGGCAGCATGATCTTCAGTTCTGTCGGCGGCAGTGAATTTGAAAGTCAGTCGTATTCAAAGTGTACGCCTGAAAATTCTTTCAGAACAAGCGGTTATAACGGTGGATCGTCGAAGATTGACGGTCGCTGATTCGCGGTGCTGACCAGTTCGTGTTGACCTGATGCGTTGAACGGTTGCTGCGTTTTGTGCCACGGTTTCCGAAGTTCCTGACCCCCTGTGCCGGCGACGGCCGCCCATGTCGTCTGTCGGCAGATCAATGAAAACTTTCAAACAACCGTGGCCCGGTCAGTTATCTAATATCTAATTGGATTCATCAGTTATCCATGCAGCCTTGACGACTCTCATGGCATTCCTGAACAGTATCTGGTCGACTTCATCGGCGGTAAAGTGTGCCTTCATCGCGTGTGCAACCCTGTCCAGTTGACTTGGCTTGAAGCAGTCTGAAAACGGGTGGGTCATGCCGTCAAAATCGGTTCCGATGGCAATTACGCTGATGTCCCCGGTCACATCCCGCATGTGCAGCATGCAGTTCATCAGATCTTTAAGGCCGTCATTACCGCTGTAGTACCTGGTTTCCGGGTCTACCAGCCATCTTTTGGACAGAATCAGGCCGACGACACCGCCAAGCCTGTGAATCCGTCGCAGCTCTTCGTCAGAAATGTTGTATTCATGGTTGAAAAAGTGCTTCAGCCCGGCGTGCGACACGATCAGGGGGCGCTGCCATTTTTCTGCAATATCATAGACTTTAAATCTGGCAGTATCCTGCGAGTGCGACAGATCGACGACGAATCCCTGTCTGAACAGTTCATTGTAAAAATCATCGGCGGCGTGGTCTTTGTCATCCCATTCCCATTCAGCCCGACGCATCTGGACTATGCTGGTGTCCCGCACGGACATCAGTTTCCCATCAACCATTTTGCCTATAATTTCAGTAGCTTCAGCCTGTGGTGAATATGGATTGTCATCAAAGTGCGACGGGCCTATGCACGCAACACCAAGTTTCTTCAATATCTGCAGCCGTTTTCTGGTCTCGGCCATCAGTTGTTCGCGCGGCAGCTTTTCCAGACCGGACCCGATTGCGTGGGACCCTTCGATGGCGTGAACAAGCCCGATTTCGTTGTCTGCCAGCGCTTCAATCTGCTGCCAGCTTGTACATATACGCATCTTGTGGCCGGAATCTTTGCTGACCATCCGATTGGTCTGTTGGGCCGAAACATTCAGCGTTTTGATCATCTTCAGCAGGGTCTTCCACGGATCTGCAAACCGCAGCAGCGCGTAATATGCTGGAAACATGGCCCAGAAAGCACTTTTGGCAACGTTGGAAAATCCGTTTTTCAGGAACCGCTGTTCGATGACATAGTGGGCGTTAAACAACACTTTGATCGGGCTTTTGTCCAGGTTGTCATAGTGAGTTCGGAATTCAAATGGATTGAAATGATTGCCTGAATAGTACGGAGCCGTATGAAAAGTCCTGGTCAGCCAGGGAAGATAGTAAATTTTCAGGCTGGGGTGTGTGTGAAGGTCGAAAATTCTTGTGGCTTGATTACTCATGTCCGGTTCCTTTATTGAAGTGATCCTGGCGATCAGTCCGGCGGGTAAGGTACTTCGAAGTTAAGTTCTGATACAAGTCCGGTAAGGGGCTCGGTCAATGTTATCTTGATGTTTCCATATTCCACGAACACCAGATTCAGCGGCATCGCCCGGGCATAAATCCCGTTTTCATAGACGCCGTCAAGATTGTATACCTGAACGGCCGCCCATTCCGGGTCTGAAGTAACCTGGATGCTGATATCGCCGACCAGCTCGCGGTCATCTGCATCCACAGGCTTCGCGATAAACGTCGCCTGTCCGTAAATGCCGACCTGCATAGTCTGCGTCGTCTGTTTCACAAAGATGTCTTCTTCCGGCTGCTTGACGTAGCTGATGATGTCCAGACGATCAGGTGTGGCAAAATTCAGCAGCGTATAGTCAACAAGTTCGCGGCCTTTCCATGACTGCAGCGTGTATTCCCCCGGCACATCGACCGTCACGAGTGCATCGCCGACCATCGCCGAGTCCGATGAAGCTTCAGTCGTTTCGATAGTTGTGTTGGCTTCCGGGAACATTCTGTGTTCGATTGTCCACGGGCTGTTTATGTTGGACGCGCCCTTTGAGGTCAGGCCGGCCGTGATGCGATGTTGAACACCGGCGATAAGCCACACATTTTCAAGTGACATTTCATCGACCATGTAGTCGGTGTGCAGCGCGTAATACAGATTGCCCATCTGGCCTTCATTGATGACCACGTCGCCGCAAGCTGAAAGTCCCATAAGTGAAACGACCAGCAATGCCATTCTGTATTTATTCATAACCATTCCCCTTGTTTAACCTGTATTGGCCGGTAACCGAAATTCGTGCCACCGACATTATCCTGATTAAACGGTGAAAAATTCAAGAAAAGGACACAGTTTTCGCAGCCGGTACTGGTCCTGGGCCTATCGGTACTTTTCCTGAACGAACATGTCGACGTCTGTGCGTGGTGCGTTCGTTACCGAATCCCAGTAAGGTGAAATCGTGCGGAGCTGTCCAATCACAATTGGCAGCGCCTCAATCAGCGCGTCCATGTCAGATTCGGCAGTAAATCTTGAAGTGCTGATACGCAGACTTCCGTGGGCCGCCGAAAACGGCACGTTCATCGCCTTCAGGACGTGCGACGGGTCAAGCGAGCCGCTGGTGCAGGCCGAACCGGACGAAACGCAGATTCCATAGTCGTTAAGGGCCAGCAGCATCGATTCGCCTTCCACATATTCAAAGGCGAAATTCGTTGTATTTGGAAGCCTGGGGGCCTTTGCACCGTTGATAAACAGGTTCGGAATCTGTCCACGGATGGCCGTTTCCAGCTTGTCGCGCATCTTCTGAAGCTTCGCACTGTCGTCATGGTGCATCAGCATCCTGGCGGCCGCGCCAAGTCCGACGATCGACGCCACGTTTTCAGTTCCAGCCCTGCGCCCGCGTTCCTGATGTCCGCCAAGCTGCCATGGGCGCCACCGTGCGCCGCGCCTTACAAACATGGCCCCGACGCCTTTGGCCGCATAGACCTTGTGGCCGGACATCGTCAGTATGTCAATGTCCTTCAGGTCGTGCTGTACATCGATGCGCATCTTGCCGACCGTCTGGGTCGCGTCTGTGTGAAATACGATCTGACTGTTTACTTTCTTCGCAAGCGCGGCAAGTTCAGCAATCGGGAAAATTACGCCGGTTTCATTGTTGGCGTGCATGATTGAAACGACCGCTGTGTCGTCCTGAATTGACCTGACAAGGTCGGCGGCATCAAGCTTGCCATCACTGTTAACTGGCAGGAACGTGACGCGGTAACCCTGGCGTTCCATTTCGCGCACGACTTCAAGCACGGCCGGATGTTCGACGGCTGTCGTAACGATATGTCTGCGGTCAGGATTGGCCCGCAACGCACCCCACAAAGCCGAGTTGTTACCTTCGGTTGCGCCGCCGTTAAAGATGATTTCCGACTTGCTTCCCGCGCCGACAAGTCTTGCCACGCTTTCACGCGCAGATTCAATCGCCTCGGCCGGAATCTTTGCCTGCGGGTACGTCGAGCTCGGGTTGAAATATTGATCGCGCAGGAACGGAAGCATCGCCTCCAGAACCTCGGGCGCAATCGGGGTAGTCGCGTTGTTGTCCAGATATATGACTTTTTCGCTCATCGCGTTAACCCCCGCCGTCAGATCGAGACGACTTCAAGTTCGGCATCAACCTTGGCCCGAAGTGCATCTTCTACGACCAGTCGAAGCGTCTGCGGCGCCCCGCTGCAGCCCTGACACCCGCCAAGCAACCGGCAGAATATCTTTTTGTCACGGATTTCGACTATTTCTATGTCGCCGCCCTGTGACTTCAGCCTGGGCCGCACATCGTTTTCAACGACCCGGTCAATTTCGCGAGCAAGCTGGAACGGCGTTCTGCTCATAAAAACAGGCGTTTCTGTGGGTAAAGGCTTTTCGACAGGCGCGTTTTCCTTTTTGCCCCAGATATCATCCAGAATGTCCTGAAGTCCGCCCGGTTCATGGTGGCACGCCGTACACGCGCCGCCAGCCTTGATCGCGTTCGTAATCTCCGTAATTGTCTTCAGGTTCAGTTCCTTGACTTTCCTGCGGATGAAAGGCTCGGTCAGGTTGAAGCAGCGGCAGACTATACGGCCTTCGTCTTCTTTCAACTGACCGAGATCAAAGCCAAGCTCGGACGCCGGGACGCCACGCTTCCGCGCCCAGTCAGCAACTGCGGTGGCAAGTGCTTCCGCACCCATGACAGAACAGTGCAGCTTCTGCGCCGGCAGTCCGTCAAGATATTCCACGATGTCGGCGTTCGTGATCTTAAGCGCCTGAATCGGGGTCAGATTCTTTTCTTCAATCAGTACGCAAAGGGCCTCGGAAGCTGCGATGGCTGAAGTACAGCCGAACGTCTGGTATCTGGCTTCAACGATCTTGTCATTTCTGGGGTCGGTTTCGTCTTTTTCGACCTTGAACGAAAATTCAAGTGCGTCGCCGCATGACAGCGAACCGTGAGTCCCCGTGCCGTCCGGGTCCTGAATGCGACCCATATGTGTGCCGGCCTTTGAAGCCATCGCGTCGCGAAACAACTTCAAGACCTTGTCTGAATAATCCCATGCCATGGTAACCACCGCCATATAGTCAAAAAGGAAGGTTCACTTTCAGTTCTGACGGCCTTTAGACCTGCCGTCTTTCAATCTAAGGTAATTTAAGTCCGAATTAGATATGTGTCAATGGAGACAAGTCGTCAGAGGCCGCTGTGGCGGGCGGGAATATTCTTTCACGGCCCCGGTTCTTTCCTGAAACCGGGCTTTCAAGTTAGAATGCCGCTTGATGTTGTCCCGGTTAATCTGACTGGAGTATGGGAAAAGTATGGAAAGTATCGGAACTCCGGCTCTCTGGATTGGATTTCTGGTTTTTGTTGTGGCCATGCTGTGGCTTGATTTAGGCGTCTTTCAAAGAAAGGCGCACACGGTCAGCATTCGTGAATCGCTTCTCTGGACGCTTGTCTGGATTGCACTCTCGCTGATATTCAACATCGGGGTTTATCACTGGTTCGGCACGACGCATGCGCTTGAGTTTCTGACCGGGTATCTGATGGAAAAAGCGTTGTCGATGGACAACCTGTTTGTATTTCTGGTGCTTTTTGCGTACTTCGGGGTTCCGAAGCAATTTCAACACCGGGTCCTGTTTTACGGCATACTTGGCGCCCTGATAATGCGCGCGTTGTTCATAGTTGCCGGCGTTGCGCTGATTCATAAGTTCGCCTGGGTCATGTATATTTTCGGGGCCTTCCTGGTTTTTACCGGTATCAAACTGTTGCTGAACCGGGGTGGCGAAGTTCACCCTGAAAAGAATTTCGCGCTTCGCATTTTCAAGCGGTTTGTGCCGACAGTTCCAGACTATCGCGGGGCTAAATTCCTGGTCCGTGAAAACGGGCGCTGGTATGCAACTCCGTTGATGCTTGTTCTGGTCGTTATTGAAGGCACTGACGTGTTGTTCGCAGTTGATTCGATTCCGGCGGTTTTCGCAATTACCACCGACCCTTTCATTGTTTTCACGTCCAACATTTTCGCAATCCTCGGTCTGCGGGCGCTCTATTTCCTGCTGGCCGGAATCATGGATAAATTCAGGCTGTTGAAGTACGGTCTCGGCCTTGTTCTGGCGTTCGTAGGCGTCAAGATGCTGATAGTTGACCTGTTCAAGGTGCCGGTCGTCGTTTCCCTTGGAATGATTGCGTTGCTGGTCGGCGGATCAATAGCGTTGTCGATGCTGATTCCTGAAAAATCTTCCGGCGAAAAGCCCGCTGAATAGTCCTTCAATCGGTCTTCGGGCCGGCGTCTTCTGCCGTCAGATAATAGTCAAGCATATTAACAAGTTCTGCCACAAATTCGATCCGTCCGATTATCTGTTGTTCGTCGGGATGGGCCGCAAATCTGTGCGTCAGACTTTCAACAGTCTGCACCATGATGAAGGCGGCCCGCTCGGGGTCGCCGTGGTGGACCTGCGAAAACATGCGAAGAAAACGTCCAACGGTCGATGCAGCAAGGCGTTCCGATTCCACCAGCGCCAGATGTACCCTGTCGGGCAACGGCGTTTCTTCCAGCAGTATGTGTTGAAGTCGCGGTCGCCCGAAGTGCATGTCCAGCATGGCGTTTACATAGTCGTGCAGCGCTGCGCGAAGGTCATGCCGTTCGGCAATCATGTGAGCCACCCACTCGTCAAGTCGCCGTGATGTTTCATCAATGTGCCTTTCGACCAGCGCGACCGCTATAGCTTCTTTACTTGGGTAGTACTGGTAAAGCGTCCCTATCGAAACGCCGGCACGTTCGGCGATTCTGTTCGTAGTTCCGGCGGCGTAGCCGTGTAATTCAAAAATCTGAGCAGCCGCCGACAGAATCAGCTCCACCGTGTCTCGTGAACGTCCCTGAACTGGCGGTTTTCTTGGCTCAAGTCTGTTTTTTGCTGGTGCCATATAGCCTTCCGATAATGCGAGTAGACCAGACCTGAATAATTGCTCAGAATATTGGTCGAAGTCAATCTGTCCGAAAGGTTCGCAGGAGATACTTATGAACGGTGCAGCATCAGGATCAAACAGGTCATCGGTGGAGTCAGGTGGTAGCCGCCTTTCTGTGATGGATCTGGATAACATTGGCGGTATTTCTGAAGCCGAAGCCAGGGCGCGACTTGAGCGTGACGGATATAACGAACTTCCTGCGCAGAAAAACCATGGACTGCTGGCAATCGTCTTTGAAGTCTTCAAAGAGCCGATGTTTCTGATGCTTGTTGCAGCGGGCCTTCTTTATCTTTTCATGGGCGAGCCGGTTGATGCACTGATGCTGCTTGGCTTTGTCTTTGTTGTCATGGGCATAACGATCGTTCAGGAACGGCGAACCGAACATGCGCTTGACGCCCTTCGTGACCTTTCAAGCCCGCGCGCACTTGTTATCCGTGACGGGGTGCATCGGCGTATTGCAGGTCGGGAAGTCGTACCCGGCGATTTTATTGTTCTTTCAGAAGGTGATCGGGTCCCGGCCGACGCGATCTTGCGCCGTGGTATCAATCTTTGCGCGGACGAGTCACTTCTTACGGGTGAGTCGGTCCCGGTCAGAAAGCTTCCTTCCGACGCGCCGATTGTGCCCGGTAAGTCGGGCGACAATCCTGGTGGTGACGATCTGCCGTCCGTATTTTCAGGGACGCTTATTACGGCCGGGCAGGGTATTGCCGAAGTCTATGCGACCGGCAACGCGTCTGAACTGGGCAAAATTGGAAAGGCTCTTTCGACCGTTAAGGAAGAACCGACGCTTCTGCAGCGTGAAACCGGCCGTCTGGTCAAATTGTTCGCGATAATAGGGCTTTCGGCGTGTGCAGTTGTCGTGGTTGTTTACGGGTTGACACGCGGTGGGGACGCGCAGGCGTGGAAAGAAGGGCTGCTGGCCGGTATAGCGATGGCGATGGCCACGATTCCAGAAGAATTCCCGGTAGTTCTGACTGTGTTTCTGGCGCTTGGAGCGTGGCGAATTTCGCGCAGCAACGTGTTGACCAGGCGCATGCCTGCGGTCGAGACGCTTGGCGCAGCTACGGTATTGTGCGTTGATAAGACAGGTACTTTAACGTTGAATCAGATGTCGGTCCGGCAACTGGCAATTGCGGATCAGGCGCTTCAGATAAATCCATCCCTGACGGCACTTCCCGAAGATATGCATGGTCTTCTTGAAAACGCGATTCTTGCCAGTAAGAAAGACCCGTTTGACCCGATGGAGCGCGCCCTGCATGAAATCGGCGTCCGCTTTCTTGCCGGTACCGAACATCTGCATCCCGGTTGGTCACTGGTAAAGGAATATCCGCTGTCACCTGAAATGCTTGCGGTCAGTCAAGCGTGGCAGACTGAAGATAATCAGATTGTTGTTGCGTCTAAAGGTGCCCCCGAGGCCATTGCCGACCTGTGTCATCTGTCGGAAACGGATCGTCAGAAGGTGTCGGCCGAGGTCCGTGTGCTTGCGTCACAGGGCCTGCGGGTTCTGGCGGTGGCGCGGGTGGTTTCCGGAATCGTGGAACTACCCGAAAAACATCATGATCTTGAATTGAAATACGCCGGCTTGCTTGGTTTTGAAGATCCGTTGCGGGACACCGTACCTGCCGCAGTTGCTGAATGTCGGGCCGCAGGTATCAAAGTCATAATGATCACTGGTGATTACCCTGCCACGGCGCTCAGCATTGCGCGTCAGGCCGGTATTGCAGATGGCGACGACGTCATTACCGGCCCTGAACTTGATATGATGAGTGACAGTGAACTGGCCGGAAAGATAGGCCATATCAGGGTTTTTGCCCGCGTCGTTCCAGAACAGAAGCTGCGGATAGTTACAGCGCTGAAGGCGAACGGTGAAGTTGTCGCCATGACCGGGGATGGCGTCAATGATGCTCCGGCCTTGAAGGCTGCGCATATTGGGATTGCTATGGGCGGACGTGGTACAGACGTTGCCCGTGAGTCGGCTTCGCTGGTGCTTCTGAACGATGATTTTTCGTCGATAGTTGATGCCGTTCGCCTTGGCCGCCGGGTGTTTGACAACATCAAAAAGGCGGTCATGTTCATAGTTGCTGTCCACATCCCGATCATCGGGCTGTCGATGATTCCGGTCTTCTTCGGCGGATGGCCGCTGTTGCTGATGCCGATCCATATCGTATTTCTGGAATTGATAATTGATCCGTCATGCTCCCTGATTTTCGAAGCTGAAGATCCGGAGTCCGATGTAATGAAGCGTCTGCCAAGAAGTCCTGATGAGCATCTGTTTTCGTGGCGTACCATGAGGCTTGCCCTTTTTCAGGGCCTCAGTGTGCTTGCGGTGTGTCTGACCGTGTTTGTGCTTTCCCGCAGGGATCACAGCGTTGACGCGGCCCGGGCGCTGACGTTCGCGACTCTGGTCGTTTCTTTTCTGACAATTATCATGGTCAACAGGTCGTGGACCAGGACTTTGTGGTCGATGCTGCGTGTTCCGAACAAGGCCCTGAAATGGGTTTTCCTGGGTACGGCTGTGTTGCTTCCCGTCATCCTTTGCGTTCCATTCACGCAGAATCTGTTTCATTTTGCCAGACCACACATGTTTGACGCCGTCTGTTGCATGACGGCAGGCATTGTCTGTGTCCTGTGGTTCGACATTTTGAAACTCCGGGGCCGTGTTTCCTGCAAGTAATGTCATTTTGATCTTATAATCCAGACATGTCGGTCGGTCCGGGGGGAATGGCTGATGTGGATTCGGACGCATCGTGATTCGGTGTGTTCAGGTCTGAAAGGGGGATTATGCCTGGCAAAGCTGACGGACCGGGTGACGGCAAATCTGCTGCTGGCATTGGCGGCTTCAAAGATGCAGAAGACCTTGTACGGGCACTGTTCAGTCCTGACGATCGTGAGCGTAACAAGGCCGCCAAGGTCCTGATTCAATCCCCGGCGTTGCCCGGGGAATCGCCCCTGCTGGCTGCGCTGCGGATTCGCCGTAACCTGCTCGTTTCTTCACGCGAAAGGCTGGACAGGATGCTTCGCCGACTGGCGAACGATCTGGCTCCGGTAGTCATTATTGAACTTGCAAAAGCTGAAGGTGTAGATGGGCGGCTGTTGATGAGCTGTGCCAGGACTATCCTTCACAAGGATGTTCTTCCGGCTTTGAGGTTCTGCTTGAATTCAAAAGACCGCCTTCTTGCGGTCCTGGCCCTTGATGCTGCTTTCATGACCGGCGGCCCGAAAGCGATTGAGATTCTGGTCGAAGCTCTGGCCCTGGAAGATTTACGATGGGATGCCATTTCACTTATCAGACAGTCCGGGGACCAGGCCGCCATCGGCGCAACCGGGCGGTTTATTCAGGACAGTGATTCAGTCATCAGAAAAGAGGCTGTCGCGGCCCTTGGCCTGATGAAAAATCAGAAGGTCATGCCGTATCTTGAGCGGATTGCTGGTTCTGACCCGGATGCCGACGTCAGAAATGCGGCTGTCGCGTCGATGGTCAGCGTCGGGCAGCTTATTGGTAAACCTGTCGATGAAACGGCACTGAACGCGCAGGCAGCAGGTGCGGTAAAGACCCGTGGCTTTCTTGATGAACTTTTGACCCGGGCCAGACTTGAAGGTGCCTCGGACGTACATATTATTCCGGGTCTTCCAGTTGCATTCAGGATTCACGGGGCTCTGGTCGATGTCGGGTTGCCACTGTCGCCGGAAGCGGCTGAAGCAGCGATTCGCGAAATAATGCCGCTGCACCTGGCCAGCCGCTACGAACATATGCAGGATGCTGACTTCTCGCACGTGGTTGAAGGCGTTGGTCGGCACCGTGTGAATGTGTTCTGCGAAAGGCGCGGAATGGCGTCGGTCATCCGGTTGATTGCTTCTAAAAGCCCCCGTCTTGATTCCCTTGGACTTCCAGGAAGAGTCAAAGACATTATCCACCTGCAGCAGGGCCTGGTGCTTGTGACCGGCAGGTCCGGATCTGGCAAAAGTTCGACGATGGCCGCTTTTGTCCGCGAGATATCCGAGCGCACTCCCCGGCACGTTTTGACGCTTGAAGACCCGGTTGAGTACGTCTTTCCAAGCGCGATGGGCATCGTCAATCAGCGCGAAGTCGGTAAACATACACAGTCTTTTGCCGCCGGTTTGCGTTCCGGTCTGCGTGAAGACCCTGATGTCATTGTAATAGGCGAGATGCGCGACACTGAAACGATGCGTCGCGTCCTGGAGGCATCGGAAACAGGCCATCTCGTTATTGCAACGATGCACACGCCTGACGCCGTCGGTGCAATCATGCGCCTGATTGAATCATTCCCCGGGCAGGAGCAGCCCCAGATTCGCATTTCCATGGCCGATTCGCTGCGCATGATTCTGGCGCAGACGCTGGTTCCACGGGCCGACGGCAAGGGCCGCATTGCTGCCGTTGAGTTGATGGTCGTCAATTCGGCCATTTCAACATTGATCAGGGAAAACAAGGTCAATCAGATCAAGGCGTCTGTGCAGCTTGGCCGGGTGGACGGAATGCAGACGATGGACAATGCCCTTATCAAGCTTCTGGAGTCCGGAAAAATCCGTGTTGAAGATGCAATATCGCGCGCTATCGACAAGGACGCCTTCCGCGCATGGACAGAAAGGGAGAAGACGTAATGGCTCATCCAGTACTTTCTGACGTTTCGTCCCTGCTTGAGCTTGGCCTTGAAATGGGCGCATCCGACTTGCATTATGTTGTTGGAAATCCGCCGACTTACAGGATATCAGGCGACCTTTCGCCCCTTCGGATCAGGCCTTTATCTACCGATGACTTCATGGCTGGCATGAAGCCGATAGTGCCGACTGAGAAGTGGAAGCACTGGGAAGAAACTGGTGACCTTGACATGGCTTACCAGTGCGAAGGGGTAGGGCGCTTCCGCGTCAATCTTTTCAGGCAGGAAAACGGTCCGGCTGCGGTCTTTCGACATATTCCGAATGCCACAGTGACGCTGGCCGATCTCGGCATGCCCGAGCGCCTGAAGAAGCTGGTTGAATATCCGAGCGGGCTTGTGCTGGTCACAGGGCCGACCGGGTCCGGCAAGTCGACTACGCTGGCCGCTCTGATTAAGCACTTGAACGACACGCGCAGGCTGCACATCCTGACGATTGAAGACCCTGTCGAATTTGTTTATGAAAACAAAAAGTGTCGCATCAGTCAGCGCGAAATCGGTCATTCGGCGGTGTCTTTTGCCGACGCGCTTCGTGTTGCCGTGCGTGAAGATCCTGACATCATTCTGGTCGGCGAAATGCGCGATCTTGAAACCATTTCAATGGCTTTGCAGGCTGCCGAGACCGGGATTCTGGTCCTTTCAACGATGCACACGAACAGCGCGTCCAGGACCATGGATCGCCTGATTAACGTGTTTCCCGTTCATGAACAGGACGCAGTACGCAGCATGTTCGGCGGGGTGCTGCGCGGCATTCTGGCCCAGCAACTTCTGCCAAGGAAGACGGGCGGGCGTGTTCCGGCTTATGAACTGCTGTTCTGGACGATGGGCCTGCCGAACATGATCAGGGAAAACAAGGCTCATTTGATTGATAACCAGATCAGGACCGGTGGCGCACAGGGTATGATCGGGATGGACGAATGTATTCTGAACCTTGTCAGGACAGGTCTGGTCGAGCCGGTAGCCGCCTTTGAAAAAGCTCTTGATAAAGAGGCCTTCAGGCGTTTGATGTCATCTGAATTCGGCGTGTCTGTCTGAAATTGAATATGATTGTCGTGGCAGTTGTACTTATGCGGGGTGGCTGTGAAAGGATCCGTTTCGACAAAATTGTCAGGTGCCTGCTGGATGGTTCTGCTGGTCAGTACGGTGCTTGTTTCCGCAACCGGTTGCGATTCCGGGGGCGGGCCGACCGGGGTCGCCAGCATAGAGCCTTCGGTCGACAGGGTTGACTTCGGTGTGCCGCAAGATCGCACCAAACCGCTGGATTTCACCATTGAATTTACAAATATCGGTGGTGCACGCGGTCGGATTGATCACTTTGTGCTGACTGTGATTGATTCAACCTGCGGGACTTTCAAGCTTGGTACTGATGATTCAGCCGCCAATATTGAAGCCGGCCAGACGTTTGAGATCCCGGTGTCTTTCCGCCCCAGGTCGGCAGATCTTAACGGTTGCGATTGCTCCTCATACGCCCTGCTGGACGTGGAGCTGGACTGCGAGCCGTATTCGTTGCAGATTCCGCTGGTCGTTCGTGGTCAGTGTGATCAGGATATTTTGTGCAGCCCCAGGATTGTTACTTTTCCCGGTGCGCGCGTTGATGAAACAGCCAGCCAATCTGTAACCTGTGTGAACTATTCAGATATATCTCACGAGGTAACCGCTGTCCGTCTGAAAAACAAGATTAATGGTCTGACGCTGAAGTCTGTTGAACCAGAGGCCCCTTTCCAGATCGGGTCTTTAGAATACGTAAAAATCGGTCTTGGACTCAGTCCTGATGACCAGATTGACTTCAACGATACCCTTGAAGTGTACTATTCGTCAGGTGAAGACTATTTGAAGGCTACGACAGAAATCGCCGCTCGTCCTGTGTACCGGTATCCACCTTGTTCAGGCACTTTCGGGCAGGATCCGGCCCCGCTGTTGATTACTCCGGAATGGACGATTGAACTGGAAAAGGATGTGCCGACCGACTTCGACGGGGTCGTACGCGCCAGGCGCTATTACGAAGGCGAAGACCCCTTGATATCTGATGTTTTTGTGGCTTCCGGTGTCATTGCTTCTACCGATTGCTCGGTCTCGCAGAACGGCCACCGCGCCATGATTGAATGCAGCAGGCAGTGGGGGCCCGATGACCTGGCAGCCAACATCCACGTAGTTCCTTTTGACAGTGAAATCGAAGGTTTGATACGTGAAATCAAAGTCTGGGACCAGCTTCTGATTCGTGGATGGGAAGTGGCGAAGATACAGTATGCAAACGGTTCCAGTTTTGTTGATGCAGGATGCTTCACCACTATCGTTACGCGTGTCTGCGACACAAGATTTTAAGTGCTTCAGCAGGTTAAGAAAGCAGTTGTTCCGAATTGTACTTTCCGGCGAAGGACTCGCGGTTTTTGCGTCCATCGGGACAGCGGAAGCAGGCTCTTCTGCGCCGGTTAAAAACATCGGCGTCAACATAGTCGCTCAGGCACTTGTCCAGGGACACGGTGATTCGACGGCTGCGGCATTCAAAGGCATCGAAAAGACTCATATTTTCGACCTTCTGACAACTGCACTTCATGACGGCCCCCTTAAATGTTTTGGTGTTTCGTCATGGATAAGAATGCCGTCTTAAAGTACCTGGCGATATTGGATATTTGTCTGAATTGCAGGTAGGTTGCATGCCCCGGATTTACTAGGGGGGATTCCTAGCTTACGTTCAGTTCCTGGACCCACAGCACAGCCAGTCGCATCAGTTCCTGAGCGTCTGTGATGCCAAGCTTCTTTTTGATGTTTTCCCGGTGCGCTTCGATGGTTTTGAAGCTGACATTCAGTTCCGCTGCAACCTGTCTGGTTGACATGCCGCGCCCGATCAGTTCAAAAACTTCCAGTTCGCGGTCTGTCAGGCGGTCCATAGGCAGGCGGTTGTCGCCGTTGCCCCTGCCGATAAGGCCTGACATCAGCTTTTGCGCCACTGTGGCACTGAAAAAGAAGCGCCCGGCGGCAACCTCGCGTATTCCGGCAAGAACACGCGCGGCCCCTTCTTCTTTCATGATGAATCCCCTTGCCCCGGCGCGCAGAGCGCGTTCGGCAAACAGGACTTCATCATGGACAGTCAGAATAAGGAATTCCGGTTCTGACGTGTATGCGCGAATGTCTTTTAACGTCTCGATGCCGGAATGGCCTTTCAGTGAAAGGTCCAGAATAATTATGTCCGGTATCGCGATCTTGATTTTGGTGATTGCTTCGACGGCTGTCGCGGCACCGCCTGAAAAGACCATGTCTGTCTGGCTTGATATAAGTTGCTGTAATCCTTGTCTGAATATTTCGTGGTCGTCGATGACGAACACTTTGATGGCGGTCGCAAGAGTACCTGCTGGTGAGTCCGGCTCAATCATCGCGTCCTCGGTATGTGCAGTCCTCTTGTTCTGATGTTAAGTCATGACGTTGACAGTTTGAAGCCTAAGTTTGCGTTATTTGGAAAATATTATGCCGCGGTTGAATAATTGCGGTTCGTGCGGTGCGTCGTCGGCGGCTTGCCAGGTGCCTGCCCGGGGTCTGGATGGTGCTAATGCCTTGCCAGATAACGGTCCAGTTCCCACTGATGAACGCACGCCCTGAATTCTGCCCATTCGCGTGATTTGGCTTCTATCAGGCTTTCAAACAGGTGGTTTCCAATCGCTTCCCTGATTACGTTGTCCTTTTGCAGACATTCGATGGCTTCGCCAAGGTCAGCCGGCAGTTCGTCGATCTTCAGGCGGCGCTTTTCGCGCTGTGACATGGCGAAGATGTTCTTGTTAACGGCCGGTCCCGGGTCGCGCTTGTTCTTGATACCGTCGATGCCTGCCGAAAGCATCGCTGTAAACGCCAGATAAGGATTGCATGAAGGATCGGGATTACGGACTTCGACGCGGGCACCGTTGCCGCGCTGGTCGGGGATGCGAAGCAGGGGCGACCTGTTGCGCAGCGACCACACTATGTTTGTCGGAGCCTCGAATTCAGGCACCAGTCGCTTGTAGGAATTGATTGTCGGGTTCGTGATGGCGCACATGCCCCTTGCGTGTTCCAGCAGGCCGCCAATGAACCACAGAGCCATCTGCGAAAGGCCGTCCGCCCCCTTCGGGTCATCAAAGATGTTCTTGCCATGTTCAAACAGCGAGATGTGCGTGTGCATGCCTGACCCGGCGATTCCCTGGATCGGCTTAGGCATGAACGTGGCGTGAAGGTTGTAGTCGATGGCTATTTTGCGGACAACAAACTTGAAGGTGGCGATTTTGTCGGCAGTTGAAACGGCTTCATCATATTTGAAGTCGATTTCGTGCTGGCCGGCACCGCACTCGTGATGCGCCGCTTCTACTTCAAAGCCCATCTGTTCAAGCGCGTTGACGATTGATCTGCGGCAGTCTTCGCCCTGGTCAATTGGTGCCAGATCAAAGTATGACCCGCGATCATGCGTAATCGTAGTCGGTGTGCCGTCAGGGTTGCGCTGGAAAAGGTAGAACTCGGCTTCAGGGCCGAGCATCGGGTTGTAACCCATGTCCAGAATTTCATTTTTGACGCGTTTCAGGGCTGACCTTGGACATCCCGGGAACGGGGTGCCATCGGGGTTGGCGACGTCGCAGATGACGCGGGCAACGCGGCCACGGTGGTCTTCCCAGGGAAATATAAGGAATGTTTCCAGGTCTGGCTTCAGCAGCATGTCGGATTCTTCAATGCGGACGAATCCGGCAATCGATGACCCGTCAAACATGATCTTGCCGTCAAAAGCCCTTTCAAACTGGCGTTCCGGAACTTCAACGTTCTTGTTGCAACCGTCAATGTCAGTGAACTGAAGGCGCAGGAAACGAATCTTTTCTGCCTTGCAAAGTTCAAGAAGGTCTTCTTTTCCCAGTCTGTTCATTGAAGATGTCATTTGTGGCTCCGTCAGTAAAGAATTTGCATCAAGACAAATTGATGCGGCCATCAGGATGGATAGTAGGCCTGAAAATGCAAAGTGACAATCAAAAAGTGTCATTTGTGCAAATTTTTCGTGTCAGTGTGTTCGTTGCGCTTTCGATTCATGCGTCTTGCCTGTCTTTGAATTGTGAATCAACATAGGCGTGAATCTGGTTGGTGTGTTTATGGATTGCGTCGGAACTGGTGCTGATCTGGATATTCTGGTTGTCGGACCGGCATTTTTCGAGGCTTTCGTGCCGGTCGGCGTGACGCCGGTCCCGGGGGCCGAGCTGTTTGTTGAATCGATTGGCCTTGGTCTTGGCGGGGCCTTGAATTCTGCGACTGTGGCTGCGGCACTTGGCAGCCGGACCGGGTTCATGTATCCGGCAACGTCATGGATTGTGGATCAGGCGGTGACGGCCTGTAACGCCATGACCGGCCTGGTCGGGATGCCGTGGGGCGCGGGCGGGCAGCCTTTTGTGACGCTTGTGTGGTCAAACGAAGTAGATCGGGCTTTTGTCAGTTCATGTGACTGGCAGCCGTTTAAAGCGTGTCCCGATTTTCCGCACATCGGCTGGATTCATGTGGGCGGAATTCATGAGTACTTTTTACTGGAACGACAGATTGTGGCGGCGCGCGCCGGTGGCAGCCGGATCAGTACGTGTGCCGGATGGGATCCGCCAGGTCTGGACCGTCTGAAGGACGAAACGCGGTGTCTGCTGGACGTGCTCTTCATGAACCGCGACGAGGCTGAATACCTTTGTGGCAGCGTTGACGCGGCGCTTTCGTATCTGCCGGGCAGGGTGGCTGTTGACGTGATTGTCACAGATGGCGCCCGGGGTGCCTGCGGGTCGATCGGTGGTCAGATTGTGCGGGCCGATGCGCCTTTGCTGCCCGCCGGTGGCGTAGTTGACCCGACAGGTGCCGGTGACGCCTTTGCCGCCGCATATCTGGATTCGGTCGTCAGGTCTGCCGCCGCCGGGTCATTTGACGCCACTGCCGCGCTGTCGCGCGCTTGTCAGGTTGCATCGCGTGTCGTTGGAATCAAGGGCGGCGTAGTCGTTGACAGGACGTTGTTTACCGGGATTGTGTAATTGGTGCCAGGTTACCGGCACTTACACTACCAGATGATTGTCCTTTGCCAGGGCACTCTGAAAAAGGATTTTGACATGAAGAAGCTTTGCCGCCTGACAGCGGCGACTGTCACGGCGTCCATCCTGATGATTGTGTGTTTTGAAGACGGCTCGATGGCCATGCAGCATTCGGTGTTGTCACAAGGTTCATCCGCTTTGCCGGAAGCAAGTACGGAACGCAGGTTAGTTGAAGGAAAACTGCCTGATCCCGAAGCGGCGACCGTGGTTTATGAATTGCCCGACTGGATGGAAAAACCGCCGTGGGATATCAAACCAATGCCGTTTCCATCTGGGAAACCGGCTTTACGTCCTGATGATCCTGGTTTTTCCAGGAATCCGTGGGCACCGGCATCGAAGAAGTTTGATCTTCGGCAATCAACAGTGCCGACCGTAGAAGATCTCAATGTTGACAGGGTCCTTCAAAAAAGAAGCGACGGTACCTGCAACATAGTCGGTAGTGATGATGAGCGGGTCAGGGTCAAAGATACGCAGGTGTTTCCTTTTTCGGCTGTTGTCAGCCTTTCGATGCGGTACGGTTCTGACTGGTATGTCTGCACTGGAATTCTTATTGCAGAAAGTCTTGTTCTTACGGCCGGCCATTGCGTTTTCGACGCCGATTTGGAGCGCTGGCCTGATTTAATCGTCGTTACTCCCGGATTAAATTACATGTTGAAGCCTTATGGCGAGACTTATGCCAGGTGGTATTTTTCCCCGGAGGGTTGGACTGTCAACCATAACTGGGATTATGACATTGGTCTTCTGGCTCTGGCCGTACCGATAGGAAAGACGACCGGTACGGTTGGTTATTCGGCACTCGATTCAACTGAACTGACATCGCTCGATCACACAACTGCCGGATATCCATTCGACTGGGATGCCAACAAAATGATAACTACTTCGGGTAGTTCCGCGAGTATCACTGCGAATCTCATCTGCAGCACGATCGACGTCTGTTCCGGTCAAAGCGGGTCGGGTGTCTGGGTGAATCAGGATAAGGTGAACTACGTTGTTGGTGTAGTTTCAGGATATGGCGGTGGGTGTTACCCCGCGTCTCGCGTAACCAGATTGTCCGGCAATGTGTATGACTGGCTGCAGGCTATTCAGGCTGATGCCGACTGCGTGTCTGGTGATTGTTGTGACGGATACTATTATCTGACTGACGTTGAACCGTGTCGCGGTTCGGGCGGGAAGTGTGACATTGTTGAATTCTGCTCAGGCTCAAGTGACAGTTGTCCGCCCGACGCGTTTCAAGCGACTTCGTATGAATGTCGAAAGTCTGTCGGGGCCTGCGATGAGGCCGAATATTGTTCGGGCTCATCACCGGTATGTCCGTCAGATGCAGTGCGCAGTTCCACCTTTGAATGTCGTTCCGCCGTCGGGGTCTGTGATGTTGCGGAATTTTGTACAGGCTCAGATACGGGATGCCCGATCGATCTTATAAGATCAAAAACCGCTGAGTGCCGTCCTGCGACCGATTTGTGTGACGCCCCGGAATACTGCACCGGAACATCGATAAATTGCCCGAACGACAACATTTTTCCCAGCAGCCATGTATGCCGGGAGCCTGCTTTTCCATGCGACAAACCGGAATACTGCAATGGAACAGGATTGACATGTCCGGAAGATGGCATGTTGGAAGAAGGTCAATTGTGCGATGACGGTAATGCGAAAACATCGAACGACAAATGTTCCGCATCGGCAGAATGTGCCGGCAAGTCGTCAAGCGGCTGTCAGGCGAATTCTACGGGCCGCTCGCTGCCTGTGGCCGAAGTCATCCTCTGTACGATTCTTTTCGCCATTCTGGTCACTAGACGTCGGTTTGTTTGAAGAGCCGCCATGGCTGGTAATGCTTCCTGTTTCCTTCATATGATGATTATGATTTTGTGACTGGTCAGCGCGAGGTTCCGACGGTCGGTCTTTCGCACACGTAGTCGCGGTTGGCGCTGTTGCAGCCGACGTCGTCGTAGCGTGCGCCGTTGCCAGATGATTGTGCGCAGTCCCCGTTTCCGCTGGGCTCTCCGGGGCTCCAATCCCATTCAGAACCAACGATCTGGCCGTTATCCCAGCACCAGTTGCCGCCGCACTTCTGAGCGCCGACCCACACTTTGCTTCCGCTTCCCGGTGGAAAGATCATGTTTCCAAAGACCCAGTCCCGCTCGTTTGATGTTTCCATTCGGACAAGGTATCCAAGTCGGGATTCGCATCTTGAGGCTGCATCCGATCGCCCCACGACCAACGTCGATCGCCAGTAGCAGTTCCTGCCGTTTATCTGAGTTATGGACGCATCAGCTTCGTTGGAGCACGGGATAGATTTGCAGTCAGAAGCGCACGCCAGTCCGGGATTCGAGTTTCCGTGGTCGCAGACCTCCCCGTTGTCTATCAGGCCGTCGCCGCACACGTTGCACTTCTGGTTCGGTTGTCCCGACGTGTTGTCGGCATACCCGTCGCAATC
Source organism: uncultured Anaeromyxobacteraceae bacterium (assembly GCA_964522105.1). GTDB lineage: Bacteria > Myxococcota_A > UBA9042 > DTJE01 > DTJE01 > JAGOFO01. Next base: position 112,486 of record CAZFVA010000001.1, on the reverse strand, counting down.
GTCATCGATAGAATTGTTGCAGATTTCAGGGTTATTGGGATTCATGGCCGCGTTGTTATCGTTGCAGTCGCCTCCGCCCAGGACTCGATACAATCCTTCCTCGTAGCACAGGCATCTTTTCATTCCTGTTACGCCGAATCCGTCGTCGTCAGCATCCAGGAAATAGTCGATGCAGTAAGTCGCGTTTTCGGTGTCCTGGGACCCGTCACAGTTGTCGTCCTTGCCGTTGCCACAGACTTCCTGCAATCCCGGGTTCATGTCGGGGTCGAAGTCGTTGCAGTCGCACGAGACGCCAACGACGCAGGCAGACGTAATCTTGTACTGGCCGACTGCCGCGCACAGACACTTGTACTCGCCGGTCCCATATCCGTCGTTATCTGCGTCGCGGTAGAACTTTGTGCAACCTTGTGAGTTTTCACCGTCTGCCAGAGCATCGCAGTTGTCGTCTTTGCCGCTGTTACAGATTTCAATGCGTCCGGGGTTAACTTCCAGGTCGGTATCCAGGCAGTCACACGAGCCACTGTCGAAACAAGCGCGGGTGGCTCTGTAGTTTCCTGATGCAGCGCAAAGGCACTTGTATTCCGAAAGGCCGTATCCGTCGCCGTCAACGTCCAGGAAATAATTCTTACATTCCTGCGAGTTTTCCACGTCAGTCAGTCCGTCGCAGTTGTCGTCTTTGCCGTCGTTGCAGATTTCAAAGTTTCCCGGCTTCACTTCCGGGTCGTTGTCATTGCAGTCGCCTTCAACAGTTGCCCGATATTCGCCCGTCGTTTCGCACAGGCACTTCGAGTCGTCGGTTCCGTATTCGTCGTTGTCAAAATCATAGAAGAATGTCTGGCAATCTGAAGTGTTCTCGCCATCGGTCGCGCCGTCGCAGTCGTCGTCCTGCAGGTTGCATATCTCGGCTTCGGCAGATTTTGCCGAGCATTCCATGTCGCACGTTCTGGTTCCGGGGCATGTCCCGATGTCGTTTGTGCGGAAGCAGTCTGTTTCGTAACCGCCTTCGATGAATTTTTCAGTACATGCACATTCGCCGTTATCGGGCTGGCATTGCAGAAAATGGCCGGCGTTCGTCGGGGCATCCGCGCACTTGTATCCTTCGGGGCAATCCGGTTCCGCAGCGCATCCCGTCCCGCAGAATTTGCCGTTTGCGCCTGTATCGACGCAGACAAAACGGCGGTCCCTGGCCCCATATTGCGGCAGGCATTCCGAATCCTCACGGCACGGCTGGCAAAGCGTCGGGAACTTGTAGATACAGGCCCGCAGCGTCTTGTCGCCGAGGTTGATCTCTTCGCAGATCCAGCCCTCGGGACACCCTGAATCGAGCCAGCACAATTGACCGCAGAATGATTTGTCGTTTGTCGGCACGCACAGGCCATTTTCACAGTCATCCCCGGTGGTGCACTCGCAGCCCGGGGCGCCCGGACAGTCAGGAAGACCGTGGTCGGAATCGACGTCGGCAGTGTCGTAAGTATCTGGAATGTCAGGATTGCTGGTGGTGTCCAACGTGTCGCGTGCTTCAACATCGTCGTCGGCGTCCGCGCTGTCATCGGTGTCCAATTGTATGGTGTCGTCAAACAGGTCAGTCGAATCGATTTCTTCGCCGGTAGAATCGCGGCCATCATCCGAAGGAATTACCAGTTCATTCATTGTGTCAGCGGAATCTTCAGCGTCGAATCCGGTATCTTCGGCCTGCTGCCAGTTACTGCAGCCGCCGATGGCGAAACCGGCAGTTACTGCCAGAATAATTACTTTACAGACCGACAGAGTTCGCAATGATGAACGCATCGTAGCCTCCGGGATTCTGTCAGGGTGCTGGGGGCGACACGGAAGAACTTCGAAATGATAACACTGCATTTGCGTATCGGGTAGATGTGTTTATGGCGGTTTTGTGTTTGTGGGAAGCGATGTGATTGTTCCAGCGCCCCGGGGCGTGCCCTTGATATTGTCAGGTCACTTCAAGGTAGCGTTCTTCAAGATCCTGGCCGCGTCTGACGCCGCCGACTGCCCCGCCTGCCGCTATGATGCCCGCGATTATCTGTGAAACTGCCTGATCAATTGATTCGTCGGCGTTCGCCTTGAACATGATCTTCAGGTCGTTTCCTGAACCGGCGACCACGACTCCGATGACCCGGTTCATAGCTTCGATTTTGCTGATCAGGGCTGCGTCCGCCTTCGTCACTGTGACGACGACCTGCTGGTTTCTGGCGGTCAGTTCGTCCATCGACCCTGACGATACCAGTTTGCCGGCGTTGATAATCCCGGCATAAGTGCACAGGTCCTGGACTTCAGCCAGATTGTGGCTGGAAACGACTACGGTCGCAGAACCGGAAAGTACTCTGATCATCTGACGTACGGTGTGTGCATTTTTGGGGTCAAGGCCTGCCGTCGGCTCGTCAAGAAGCACCAGTTTCGGGTGGCCCAGGAACGCCTGCGCGATGCCGAACCTTTTGGCCATACCGTGGGAAAGGTGACCGCCCTTCATGTTCATGGCGTCTAAAAGATCAACATCTATAAGCAGTTGCTTTGCCTGAGCGCGGGCTTCCATGTCGGTCAGGCCGGCCAGCGTTCCAAGATAAACCATGCAGTCTATGACTGTGCGCTCGGGGTGGAAACGGGCGTCTTGTGGCAGCGCGGCCAGCTTTCCTGATGCATGCGGGAACTGCTTCAGCGGGAAGCCAAGCACAGATGCTTCACCGGCGGAAGGCTTTACAAAGCCGCAGATCATTGAAAATGTTGTTGTTTTACCTGCGCCATTCGGGCCCAGCAGTCCAAATATTGATCCTGTCGGCACCTTCAGTGAAAGCTTGTCTACCGCCGTCAGGGTACCGAAAATCTTGGTCAGGCCGGTCGTTTCAATTGCGTATTGGCTGCTCATAAGTCCCTCCCGGCGAAGCGAAACCAGGCGAAGGCGAAGAATGCCGTTCCAAAGCCGAGGTAGGCTGCGAGACCTTTTAATACCTCAAGCGCGTTCGGTGACCACAGGTCATACCTGTAGTGGGCCGGGGACAGCACGGCGAAGTAATCTGACTGTGCCACTCCGCTTAAGACCATCAGGATGATGATTGTGGCCAGCGTCGCCAGCGCCGTTGAATCGATTGTGGCCGACACGGCGGCAACAAGCCCCAGATAACAGAAGCCGAAAACGATTGTACTGCCAAGGAACTTCAGCAATATCGGCGCCGAAGCCAGCAGGTCGAAGGTGGGCATTTTGACCGTTACATATACCAGAAACGTTATGTACGACAGGATTGTTGCGGTCAAAAACAGCAGTCCGTGGGAAATCACCTTGCCAAGAACCAGTGAAGTCCTGGAGCTTCGCAGCAGCGTGAATCTGGCCGAACCTGTTTTGATTTCGCTGTTTAAGATGTCAGAACTGATGACGGTAATCAGAAGTGGTAGAAATGACTGAGTCATCCAGAAAAAGACCATGACAACAACCGGGATTCCCAGCAGATATTTGGCCTGTTCCGCGTTCATACCAAGTTTGGCGACCATCGGATCCTGCAGGTTGTCTTTCAGGCCGTTCAGTTGCGCCAGGGCGTTTGAAGCCGTCGGGTCGGCAAGCAGTTTGTCCTGCAGAAATACGACTACTGCGGCAACCAGCAGGGCCAGTCCGGCGTAAAGAATGATTGCTACGAAAGCCTTTTTGGTTCTTATTGCGGTGCCAAGATCGAACATCGCGATTTTGAGCGCCTGGGTAAATGTGCTGTTCAAGAAGTTACCTCGGCAAATGCCGCGCATAGTGTAGCACAGCATCAGGCGGCATGCGCCCTGTCTGTGCGGTGAACGTGGACACATGGTTGTGATTCTGGATGGCGATTATTGCGTCGGTTCGACCCATGGGACTTCGACGCGGTCAAGTTCAACGCCATCGAGGCCCAGAAAGCGGACGACCATCTTGTCGCAGTTCGTTTCGACGATTGCGACGTTGTGGACGTAGTTGTATGCCCATGGCTGCGGTGGTGAGCTGTTTTCGCAGAAGTAGTCCAGATCTCCGCCGACTCCACCCGGGATGAACACCTTGACGCCGTTCGTTTCGCCGTACTCTATGCCGTGCATGTGCCCGTGGAAGGTGGCCTGGATACCGTTTTCGGCTGCCATCGGCATCAGGGATTCGCGCAGGCACTCTTCGCCGTCATAGTTGCATCCGCCCCAGCCCTGACAGTAAGGCGGTTCGTGTATGAAAAACAGTTTCCACTGAGCCGTTTTGAAGTGATCTTCCTGGAAGCGTTGCCTGAACCAGCTCTGTTCGCTTTCAACCCCTTCAGGCTCCCCGAAAAGGAATGGAATGACCCACCCGCCGCCAAGCCAGACGTTGCCGATCCGCTTGTCCCACCAGGCCTCGCCATAGCCATTGCTGTAGTCGGGTTCGATCGTGTTGCCCTTCGGCAGTGCAAAAGCGTTGTAGAAATACATGCCGCCGGTGTCATGATTACCAAGCACGGCCCAGATATTTACGCGGCTTCCAAGGTCCTGGAGTCCTTCAAACACCTGGTCGAACTGGACGTCTTCCGGGGTATTGATGAAATCGCCAATGCCGAACGCAAAATCGACTCCTTCGGCCAGTGCCACCGCGGTCATTTTCTTCAGATTTTCAATGTTGCAGTGCGCATCCGCAAACACAGCGAATTTCATCGGGGCCGGGCGGTCAGGCATTGTCCGAAAGGTCAGATCGGTCGTCTTGATGTCGCCAACTCTGGCCGAATAGGTGATTTCCGTCGCGGCCGGCAGGTCATCCAGCGTTATTTCATACTGACCACGTTTGTCTGAAGTCCCGCACTTCGTAAAGGTTTCTGCGCCGACTTCGTAATCCACGCAGCCTTCTTCGTCGGACTTGACGGCGGTTCGCCACAGGATGGTAGCCGTGTTCCAGTCAGACATCTGTATCATGGGGCCGCGCAGGAACGTGTGGTCTTCGATTAATGTCCACGTCGCGCCGGTGCCGGTTCCTTCACAGCCGGAAGCCCATTGAAATTCATGGGTTGTATCGGTAATGGCAGTATCGGCAATGGCAGTATCTGCAACGGCAGTGTCGGCAACGGCGGTATCTGCAACGGCAGTGTCGGCAACGGCAGTGTCGGCAATGATATCCCGGCCTGTGTCTGTCGGAGTCACTGACGAAGCACAGCCTGAAACCATGGAAACTGATACCAATAACACCATCAACACGACCGGTCGCAAATTCAGCAGGTCTTTCATTGTGTTACCTCTAAGCGGGCTATTCGGTCGGGGCGACATACGGTACTTCAACGCGGTCAAGTTCAACACCGTCAAGGCCCATGAAGCGGACGATCATCTTGTCGCAATTCGTCTCTACGATGGCGAAGTTATGGACGTAATTGTATGCCCATGGCTGCGGGGGCGTGCTGTTTTCGCAGAAGTAGTCCAGTTCGCCGCCCAGACCGCCCGGTATGAATATTTTGACGCCTTCCGATTCGCCATATTCATAACCGTGCATGTGACCGTGGAAGGTGGCCTGAATGCCGTTCTGTGCCGCCATCGGAACCAGCGACGGGCGCAGGCACGATTCGCCGTCATAATTGCATCCGCCCCAGCCCTGGCAGTACGGCGGTTCATGGATGAAGAACAGCTTCCACTGAGCCGTCTTGAAATGGTTTTTCTGGAACTGCTGCCTGAACCAGCCGACTTCGCCGAAGTCCGAATCGGGACCCGAGATGTAAAAGTCGCGGACCCAGCCGCCGCCAAGCCAGACGTTTCCGATGCGCCGATCCCACCAGCCTTCCGCGTATCCGTGCTCGATGTCATACGGGTCCTGGCTGCCTGCCGGGACGACGAAGGAACCGAAGTATTCTTCGCTGCCCGAGTCATGATTGCCGATGACGCTCCAGATGTTTACGCGGCTTCCAAGATCCTGGAATCCCTGAAATAACTCGTCATATTGAATGGTTTCAGCCTGATGAACGAAATCGCCGACGCCGAACGCGAAGTCAACGCCTTCGGCAAGCGCGACGGCCGTCATCTTCTGCAGGTTTTCGAAGTTGTTGTGGGCGTCGGCAAATACAGCAAATTTCATAGGCTTCGGGGTGTTCGGCATTGTCCTGAACGTCAGATCACCGGTTTTCACGTCGCCAACCCGCGCCGAGTATGTGATTTCAGTTTCCACCGGCAGGTCATTCAGCGTGATTTCATACTGGCCGTTTTTGTCGGCCATGCCACATGCCGTCAGCGTTTCGCTGTCGACTTCGTAGTCAACGCAGCCTTCGTTGTCACTTCGGACTGCGGTGCGCCACACGACGGTGACAGTGTTTCTGTCGGACATCTGAATCAGCGGGCCGCGCAGGAAAGTATGGTCTTCGATCATTGTCCACGCTGCGCCGGTGCCGCTGCCTTCGCAGCCGGAAGCCCAGACAAATTCAGGTGTTGTGTCCGTGGTGTCGGAAGCGTCAACCGCGGTATCGCCCGGTTCGGTATCATCAGCAATGGTGCTGTCATCAGGTGTGACAACATCCGGCGAAGCTGTGTCAGTTGTGTCCGGGACATTTGTGTCGGTCGCATCGGCAACGGTATCTGTCCCTGTGTCAGCCACAATATCCTGATGGACAGTCGTATCAGCAGGTACATTCGATGAACTGCAGCCTGTGCCGAAACTTAAGGCCATAAGGACTGCCGGTAACATCGCAAATCGCAGGTTCTTCATGTCTTTCATCCTGTTTTTTCAGTCCTGACCAACCGACTTTTGCCGGTCGGAATTACAATCCCGGAAGCTTAGCAAAATCTGAACGTTTGCGGCACAAGTTCAGCAAATTTTTCAGGACTAAGTTCCTGCGCTGAAATCCTGTCAGATTCATCTATACTGTGGGCGTCGTTACGACCCGGTACACCCTGATAAAAGGTCATTTGATGAGTCGCTCAATCAAATCCCGTGGTGATTATATGAAATTCAGGCTGGCTTTTGTTCTGGTTGCGATGCTGACAGTCGGTTCCGGCTGTGCCGATCCCGTCTTGTCCCGACTCTCTGTTAACTGGTCCGAGTGGGACAGTCCGTCCGCCGAATATCGCCCCTGGGTCAGGTGGTGGTGGCCGGGGGATGACGTTGAAGACGAAGAAATCCTTCGCGAAACGGCCATCCTGTCGTCGTCATTCTTTGGCGGCGCCGAGCTTCAGTCTTTCAACGCCGCGCTGAACAACGACGCATCAGATGAAGAGATGGCGCGCAGACTGGCGTGGGGTTCGGATTCATATTGGGCCCACGTCAGGAAGGCGGCCAATTCTGCTGTTCAGAACGGCATTCAGTTGGACGTCACGCTTGGTTCGGGATGGCCTGTCGGCGGTGCTCATGTGGCGGTCGGCGATTCGATGCAGACCCTTCTGTGGTCTGAAGAAACGGTTGCCGGCCCCGCAACGGTCAATCTGAAGTTCGAAAAACCGGGTCCCGAGCCGTTTTATGAAGTTGCGGTGCTGGCTGAAAGTATCGGTGAACCGATGGCCCGCTACCTGCCTGATGAATGTAAGGTCGTCGAGGTCATGGCCGCGAAAAAGACCGGTGGCGTTCGCAATGCGGCCGACGTGTATGACCTGACAGATCAGCTTGAATTGGATCCGGCGTCGGTTGTGATGCTGACAGACAAGGTGTCGGCTGACGGCAAGCTTGAATGGGCGGCACCTGCCGGTGACTGGCGCGTAATTGGCTTTTATTCATGTCCCGACGGCGAGTATGTGAACCTGAATGCGTTGCCTGCACCCCGGGATGCGTTCGCCGTTGACCATTTTGACGCTGACCTTGTCAGGACCAGTGTTGATTACCTTTCGGGCAGTCAGAACGGTCTGGCTGACCTGTTCGGGACCGCTGTGCGCGGCGTCTTTGTTGACAGCTTTGAATTGAAGACTGAACGGCACTTTACGGCGGATTTCTTTGATAAGTTCAAGGAGTTAAGGGGATATGACGTGCGGCCGCTGCTGCCTGCAGTCGTTTCCCCCGGTGCGGATAATCACATCTTTGATGGCGCAGGTATCGCCACCAGATGTCCGTTCAAGTTTTCTGAAATGGACGAACGTGTTGCCCGCGACTATCAGCAGACGGTGTCCGATCTGTTTATTGAACGTTTCATCGGTACCAGTACAGCATGGGCCGGTGAAAATGGTTTGAAGTTCAGGATCCAGCCTTACGGCTTGAAGATTGATGTTATCAAGGCGGCCGGGGCGGCGGATACACCGGAAACTGAACAGCTTTATGCCGGTGGCTCGGAACTGGCGATCAAGGCCGTCACATCGGGCGGGCACCAGTACGGGAAGAATGTCATTTCGGCCGAGTCGCTTGTTTCGTCAGGTCGCGATTACATGACGACCCCGACAAAGATGAAGGCGTGGCTTGATAAGTTGTTTACTTCCGGAGTGAATTCAGTCACTTACCACGGTTTCCCGTACAAGACTGGTGACGCTGTTTATGGCATTACCGACTGGCATGCGTTTTCGTCGCCTTTTTCAGGCGGCACGTATTCCGAAAACGTGTCGGAGGCCAACCCTTTCTGGCAGTTCATGTACACCATCAACAAGTACGTGTCGCGGGTTCAGTATGCGCTGCGGCAGGGGGCCCCGCAGGCCGATCTGCTGGTCTATTATCCGTATGTCGGGATGCCCGCGTCGATCATGGCGCTGCGCGAACATTATGAAGACTTCTACAAAGGCGCGTTTGGCGACGAAGTTGCGGCCGGCCAGGATGAGATGCTCGGGATTGTTCAGGGCCTGTTCGGCGGGTTCAAACCTGAACAGTCGGCGTGGTGGCTTGGGGCCGTGTGGCCCATGCTGAATTCGCTGGAAATAATGGGCTACACCTGGGAATGGACCAATGACGATGTGTTGTCGCGTGCGGTCGTCAAGGACGGCAAGTTGTCGATAGCCGGAGCGACCTACAGTGGCGTCGTTGTGATGCGTGCCCCGTGGATGCAGCCTGCCGCTGCGGCCAATCTGAAGGCCATGGCCGATGCCGGTCTGCCGGTTGTCGTTGTCGGTGATGCCCCTGCCGTTCAGCCCGGGTTCAATGATTATGAAAACGGCGATGCGGCGGTTAAGGCTGCGTTTGAAGGAATTGCGGCGTCTGCTGCGGGCGCGGAGGTTCCAATCATCGAGACCCCGTCAACGCAAGAAAATGGTAATCCGTTCCTGTTCACCTGTGCAGGTCTGCAACCTGCGCTGGTTGATGTCGGGTTGATGCCGATTTTTCAGTTTAATCAGATTTCCTCGACCCGCATGATTCATCGCGCCCTTTCGGACAATGGCCATCTTGTGTTCCTGCGCAATCCGATCGATTTGGAACAGGAAGTCACTATTACGACGCGATTGGACTGCACGCATGCGCTGTTGCTTGATCCTGCCACCGGCGCTTCCCGGCAGCTTGAGTTTGAGCGCTCGGGTGATGCGGGTACCGTCACGATCGCATTTCCGGCTTATGGATCGCGGATAATTGCGTGCGGCATCAACGAACCGCCTGAAGGCGAAGATTATGGCGGCATGGTGCCGCTGGCAGGGCAGGTTACGCCTGTCCAGTCGATCCCGTTGTGGACATTGAAGGTCACAGGCGATGATGTCTCGGGCGGTACGTACGAAGCCGTTAACGCTAATCTTGTTGACTGGCGCGATGTCGAAGCGCTGAAGTATTCGTCATCGCAGGGCGTGTACACAGCGGTTGTTTCAATTGAAATGGATGCTCTGAACCCGGCTTATGACCCTGACGCTGAATCCCCGATGCAGCATAAGATGTGGCTGAACCTTGGCCGCGTCCATGGTGCCGCGCTGGTATCGGTCAACGGTTCAAATCCGACCGAAGTCATCGCCGAGCCTTTCAAAATGGACGTGACTGGCCTGCTGGAATCCGGGACCAATACAATTGAAGTCACCGTAGTTCCTGCACTTCGTAACCGTCTGGTCGGGCTTGGCATGGCGAAAGATCCGACCGCCGTGCAGTTTTCGAAGAAGGCCGATACGATTATTGCCACCGGCCTGCTTGGCCCCGTTCAGTTGGAAGTCGTTCAGTAAAATTCATCTGTCCGCTGACGCCGCCTTCACTTTTCAGCTATCATCTTGTGTGAGGCGGGCAGGTGTCCGCTATTTATGTCCAATCATTGCGGGGAATCGCCATGCGCGTTTTGGGAATTATTGCTGCTTTGACCGCTGCCCTTCTGATAAATGCCTGTGGCGAGTCTGTGGAAACTCCGCTCGATTCAGTTGAAGACGTTGCCGTTGGTGACGTTGCCGGCGATGTGACAGAAGACATCGGGTGGACTACCAATTACGAGCCCGGACTGACGATGCGTGGCGATGTCCGCATTCTTCATTTGAAAGGAACGCCATACGAAATGGGTCGTCAGCACGCGACGTTCATGAAGGATGAACTGCTCGACGGTGTGTATTTTCTGGAAAATTCGGAGCTCGGCCTGCTTGAACCTCTGGCTGAGGGTCTTGGATTTATTGCTGAAGCCATGACTTACAGCTACCCGGCTTCAAAAGATGAGTGTCAGGGGATGGCCGATGTTGCGGGTGAAGATGGCTGGACGATGAACCGGTGTATGGCCCTTGCCTATGGCGAAGTCGTTCTGGACTGGGTTGATTCCGGCATGCTGGCCTGCTCGCAGTTTGCTGTTGCCGGGCCTGCGACTAAAGATGGTGAACTGCTTCACGGACGCAACCTTGACTGGGATAATATTGAATATCTGCTGAAATATCCGACAGTTATCGTGCGTCATTCTGAAGGAAAGATTCCGTACGTCGTAGTGGGGTTCCCAGGTAATGTGGCAGCGTATAACGGCATCAATGCTGCAGGCATTACAGTTGCAACTAACGAAAATGGTTCAACTAATGACCTTGATCGGGAAGGGCAGCCCCATGCTCAGATGGTCAATCACATCCTTTCCAGTTTTACGACGATGGATGAAATTATCACGTACATCACGACCGCAAACCACATGAGCTCGGAAAACATGATGGTTACTTCCGGAAAGGAAGGTCGCGCCGCCATCTTCGAGATGACTGCAACGCACCTGTACTATGAAGAGCTTGGTGACGACGGACTGGTCTATATTACCAACCACTTCACGGTTCCTGAAATGACCCCGTGGGAAGACACCAAGAAAGAGGATGCGTCCACGTATGCAAGGTACATGCGGCTGGAACAGCTTCTGACGCCTGAAGGTAAAGACACGATTTACGGGCAGCTTGACGTGCCGGTCGCAGTATCGGTTCTGCGCGACAGATACAACCCGATCAAGGACGAGGAATACGCTGCTGACGACTTTGACAATAACGACAAGGGCGGCGCAATCGCGGTAAATGGCGCAATCTATTCAATAGTTTTCAAGCCCGGGGACGGGATGTTCTGGTTGGCGTCCGGCGATATTCCAATTCCGACTAACCCTTACCGTGGTTACATTCTGGACGAGCTGTTCGGCATTAACCCGGATGCGGTGACCGATCCGCTGGTTGTTGAGTAGTTTTAGTGGCTTCTGGTCGTTTTCAACGTTTTGACGCCGGGGTTTCATGATGAAAACAAAGGTTTGTATATTGATTGGTGCGGTGGCGACGGCTTTTGCCTGCGCCTGCTATCCGATTAATGTGGCGCCTGAATGTCGTGCCCGTGCTAACGAGTGTCTGAAAGGCTGCCCGGCATCGCCGTCGGACCAGCCGGAAACTGAGAGATCGTTCAACACACATGACGTGCGGTCAGATTGCGAAAGACGTTGTCACGAGCAGTGCCAGAGCCTTCTGCCGTAGGTGCCGTTGTCCTGATTGTCTGTTTCGGAGGGGCCAATGTCTGACAAGGATTGCAGCGAGCTGTCCGAGCTTCGGCGGCAGATAGATGATGTCAACGGGCAGATCCTTGACCTGTTGAACGAACGCGCCAGGCTTGTTCTTCAGATACAGAGCGTCAAGGAACAGCACGACATCAGTTTGTTCAGTCCCGGCCGCGAAAAGGAAATGCTGGATGCCGTTTTAGCCAGGAATTCCGGGCCGTTCAGCGACGCCACCGTGACCGCGCTTTTCAAGGAAATCTTTCGGGCGTCTTTAGAAAGCATGGAGTCAACCGGGGCCGACAGTCTTCAGATTTCGCGCACCCACGGGCAGCCTGACATCATCGTTTCGGCCGGTGGTCGTGAAATTGGCGGCAAGCCCGTCATTATCGCCGGTCCGTGTGCGATCGAAAGTGTCAGGCAGGCCGGGGAAGTCGCCGCGCTGCTGTGTCGGCTTGGTGTCGGATTCATGCGTGGCGGGGCGTTCAAACCGCGTACATCCCCGTATTCTTTCCAGGGTCTCGGGCTGGAAGCCCTCGCGATTATTGATGAAATCAAGCGTGAATATGGCCTGACAATAGTTACTGAAGTGACTGACACAAGGTCGGTTGAAGCGGTTGCGGCAAGTGCCGACATTCTGCAGATCGGTTCGCGCAACATGGCCAACTATGAATTGCTGAAGGCGGCCGGGGCGACCGGTCGGCCGATCCTTATCAAGCGTGGTTTTGCGGCGACCCTTGATGAATTCCTGATGGCCGCCGAGTACGTTGCCCGCGAAGGCAACACGCAGATTATCCTGTGTGAACGCGGTATCCGTACGTTTGCCCGTGAAACGCGGTTCACGCTTGATATCAGCGCGGTGCCGCTGTTGCGCCAGATGTGCAGACTGCCCGTTATTGTTGATGTAAGTCATGCGGCAGGGCGGCGCGATCTGGTCGTCCCGCTTGCAAAAGCTGCACTGGCGGCCGGGGCGTCAGGCGTCATGGTCGAAGTTCATCCGATGCCTGCAGTCGCGCGATCCGACAGTGCCCAGCAGCTTGATCCGTCTGAATTCGAGGCGATGGTCGCCGCGCTCGGTATGCTTCAGTGAATTGGTGCGGCGGTCACTCTTCAGAATTCTGCTTTTCTTCCAGCTCAGTCCACCGGTGATAAAGGTCGCTGACCCGCTTTGATGCCTTTGCTTCGGCGTCGCATGCCTTCTGAAGCTCGGCCGGGTTTGACGCGATCAAAGGGCTGCCAAGGCGCGTCTGAGCCGCTTCAAGCTTCGTTTCGGCCTCCAGAATATGCTGCTCGATGGTGGCCAGTTCCTTTTCTTCGGTGTACGTCAGTTTCTTCTTCTGCTTCGGGCGTTCCTTTTTCGCGGCGGCCGCTTCGGGGATGGGCCGCGCCGCTTCCTTCATCGCCGCCAGCCACTGGTCAAAATCAGCAAATGCGGAAACGCCGCCTTTGCCGTCAAGACCAAGCGTAACGGTCGTCACGCGGTCCAGCATATACCGGTCGTGAGTGACCAGAATTACCGCGCCCGGGAACGTCGCGACAGTCTCTTCAAGCACTTCCAGCGTCGGGATATCAAGGTCATTTGTAGGTTCATCAAGCAGCAGAACGTCACACTGCCTGACAATCAGACCTGCGATTACGACGCGGGCCTGTTCGCCGCCCGACAGGGACCCGACCGGTGTATCAAGCTGGTCACGTCTGAACCTGAATTTGCCGGCCCACGCCTGGATGTGGACAGGTTCATCACGGTAAAACACGGAATCGCCATCGGGGGCCAGCGTCCGTCGCAACGTCTTTGCCGGGTCAAGCTTTTCGCGCTTCTGGTCAAAGTAGATGATCTTCAGGCCGGGGGCCGCGCGTATCACGCCATCGTCAGGTTGCAGGTCTTCGGCCAGAAGGCGCAGGAATGTTGTCTTTCCGCTGCCATTGGGGCCGACCAGCCCGATGCGCATACCGGGCGAAAGCACCAGATCCAGCCCGGAAAACAGCAACTTTCCACCAAGCGATTTTTCCAGCCCGCGAATTACCAGAAGGCGCTTAGTTTTCCGGCCCGTTGAACTGAATTCGAAGTCGGTTTCAGCCACGCGTCCGCGCGACTTCGCCGTGTTCAGTTCGGCTATCAGCCGGTGGGCTTCTTCGACACGGTAATGTGCCTTGGTTGCGCGGGCTTTCGGGCCTCGGCGCAGCCACTCTGATTCGCGCTTGACCCTTGTTTCCAGGGACAGCCTGCTTTTGGCTTCGTTTTCAAAAAATTCGGCCTGTTTATCCAGAAAGTCCGAGTAGTTGCCGTCTATCTGGAAGCTGCCTTCCGGGTAACGCCTGCTGAGCTCGACAATTCTGTTGGAAAACGAATCAAGGAAGCGTCTGTCATGGCTGACCGCGACGACAGAAAATGACGCGCGTGTCAGCATGTCTTCAAGCCAGATAAGTCCTTCAATATCCAGGTGGTTCGTCGGTTCATCCAGCAGCAGCAGGTCGGGATTTCGGACGATTTCCCGTGCAATTGCAAGGCGTTTCATCCAGCCGCCGGACAGCGTTCCGGCCTTCTGCAGGCGGTCGGTAAATCCAACACGGCCAAGCGTTGCTGCGACCAGTGCTTCCCGTTCACCGAAGTTTTCGCCGTCGCACGGCATGACGCCGCCAAGCGAATCAAGTACGACCTGCTCGACGCTGCTTTCAGGGTCGAATTTGTGGCTTTGTTCGACGTAACCGATTCGTACGTCTTTTTTCAGGGAAATCGTGCCGGCATCTATGTTTTCAATGCCGATCAGCATCTTCAACAGCGTGGACTTGCCGGACCCGTTCGGCCCGATGATACACAGGCGGTCGCCTTCAAAGATTGTAAGGTCAATGTTTTCGAACAGTTCCTGTGATCCAAACGCCTTACACAGGCTTTTGCAGACAGCAAGAGGTATCCCGGTTCTGGAAATCAATTGTTGCGGCCCCCGGACGCGATGACGTCGGCCGCCAGATTCGCATCGTCTTCATCATGCCAGCAGTGGAACGCGACCCGCAGATAGCCTTCCCTGGTTGAAACGTAAGTGTTGTGTTCACGCGCGATAAGGGCCAGTTCGTCAAGGTATGCCGGACCGTTGCCGTCATGGTGCAGGCTGACAATCGGGCCGATCATGTCGGCCCGGACCAGGTCTGCCAGTCTTGTGGCTTCGCGCAGGATTGTAGCCGGTTGGGTCGGTTTCCGCAGGCCCGGCGCTGCAAGTGCATCCAGAAATGCCAACTGAAGCAGTTTGATGTTCGCACTTATATTGGCGATGCCCGCAGTGTTCAGGACCCGCAGCGATTCGCCAAGCACCAGCGAGCCAATCACGTTCGGGCCACCCTGTTCAAGTCTCTGGCCGTTATCAAGCCATGAACGATTGAGGTCGGTGACAGGTCGCGAAAAGTCGCCACCGCTTTCAACTGAAAGCCACGACCCGATCGGTGAAAGCCGTCTTCTGAAGTCAGGCGATGTCCACAGAAACCCCTGGCCGGGCAGGGCAAGCAGCCCTTTGTGGCCGCCGGTTGCAAACGCGGAAACGTAAGTAAGATCGGGCACATGAGTCCCAGCGCCCTGAATCCCGTCTACGACCAGATCAACGTCGCGTTCGCGGCACAGGCGGCCAAGCAGATTCAGGTCCAGCTTCAGGCCGTCCTGAAATCTGACCCAGCTTACGGTCACTATTCTGGTGTGTGGCCCGATGGCGGCGGCGATTGCCTGTTCAGGTGCGGAGTCGGCGCGGGGCGGCGTTGACAGGAAGGCGTCGCGTCCCGATTTGTGGCCCGGCCACAGCGGCACTTCGCGGAAGGTGACACCACGGTCGGCAAGCGCCTTCCACGGCCAGATATTTGATGGAAATTCGCCAAGCGGCGCCAGCACTTCGTCGCCCGGTTTGAACGGGAATGCCCGCGCCACAACGGTCAGTCCCGATGAAGTACTTTGTGAAAGCGTAATGTTTTCAGAAGCTTCTTCGTTTCCCTTCGTTGCGCTGGCGATTTTCGGATCGGCCACCGCGACAGCAGCCTGATAACGTGCGGCGGTCAGGACATCCAGCACTTCCGTCTGGAAATGTTTGTGCCACGGGTGTGTTTCAACATCGATGTGCCTGTGCGCCATTTCGGCCACGCGGATTGGCACCGGCCCCTCGGCGCAATGAAGCATCCAGTTGACGCCTTCAAGGTTGAATTCGGATTTGGGAACTGCGGGCGATATTTTCATGTGTTTGTCCGTGGGGCCAGGTACTCAATTTTATAGTCGTTTTCTTCGCCGGCATCGGACTTGTTCCGACAGCATCCTGTCGCGTTTTCCCACAGGCCGGTCAGCGTTCCAAAACCGTACGCCGCGTGGACCGCCAGAAAGACCGGCGGCAACACGAGGGCGACCCTCAAGTCTTTGAAGCGCAGCCCTTCGACGGCGGCGAAGTATGCCGCAACAATCTGGTGGGCAGCAAGCGCTGCCAGATTCACGCCCGGAACAATCAGGGCCGCTGCGAAAACGGCAGGAATCGCGTGGCGCGGGGTCAACGTGAACGGCGCGATCTTCCACATCCTGGCGTTCCACTTGCCGATATCAAGCGACCGTGACACGTTTTCGCGTATCTTTTCGCGACCGAAGTAGTTCACAACAATATTCGGGTTCAGCCAGATTGTCCCGCCGCCACGGATGATGCGCTGGTTAAGTTCCCAGTCCTGATTCAGCACAAGACGCTCGTCATAAAGACCGTACTTTTCAAATGTTTCGCGCGGGAAGCATCCGAAAACGGCTGTAGTTGCGGGGCCTTCTTTGACGTCTTCGCGGCGGTAGTCCGACTGGCCCATGGCGAATCGGCTCAGGCCGAGTGCGCGGCAGATGCGGGCCTCGAAGTGGTCGCCTGCGGTTCCCCAGACAGGCCGCCCGCCGACGTTTGCGGCCCCGGTACGCGCCGCCGTTTCAACGCACAGTCGGAAGTAGGAACGGTCGTAACTTGAATGTGCGCCAAGTATGAATATCAGGTCGCCGCGTGAAGCCCGCACCCCGATGTTGAAAGCCTTCGGGGCGATGCGGTCCGGGTTGTCCAGCAGCCTGACTTCAGGGTGCGCGGCGGCGAAGGCCGTGACAATTTGCTTCGTGCCATCGGTGCTGGTCCCGTCCACAACCAGTATTTCAAATGTGGTGGCGAACGGTTCAGCGTCGTAGATCGACAGAAGGCATTTTTCGATGTGCCGTTCTTCATTTCTGGCCGCGATAATGATTGTGATTTCAGGATGTTGATTCATCAATATACTTGCTTCCGAACCAGCCCGGGCTGTCAGATCACTTGTCCTGTTCAACCAGCTTCTTGATGGCCTTTCTGTTCCTTCTAAGCACTTCAATCGGCTCGGCAGGGTTGCCCGCGACGACCTGGTCGTCGGCAACGTCCTTCAGCACAGTTGCGCCGATACCGACAAAGGCGTTGCGGCCGATCCTGATGTTTTCAATGCTGCAGGCGTTCGGGCCAAGCCACGAGCCCTGTTCCATGATAACAGATGCACCGACCTCGGCACCGGCTATGATGGCCGCGTCAGGCCCGATTACGGCGTTATGAGCTATGTGGACGACATTGTCCACCTTTGTTCCCTTCTTCAGTCTTGTTTCACCAAGCCCGGGTCGGTCAATCGCGGTGCAGGCACCGACTTCCACGTCGTCTTCAAGCACTACGATGCCAATTTGCGGGAAGTGTTCCAGCACGCCGTCGTGGCGCTTGATGAAACCGAAGCCGCGCCCGCCTATGACGCAGTTTGAATTCAGGATGCAGTTGCGGCCGACCAGCGACCGTGAATGGACGACCGCGCCCGGGTGCATGATTGTGTTGTCGCCGATTGACGCGCCTTCGCCAACAAAGCAGAACGGCCCGATTGTGACATTTTCACCAATGACTGCGGTCGGATCGACGCAGGCACGCGGGTCAATTCCGGCCGGGATTCTGGCTTCAAGATGGCCGAAAAAGTGGCCAAGCAGTCGGGCAAACGCAAGGCGCGGTTCGGGGGTTGAAATTACGGCGTTGCCGACACTGATCAGGTTCAGCAGCGCGTGTTCTTCCACGCAGGACGGCAGTGGGGTGACGATCAAGGCACCTTTGACGGCCATCACTGCGCCGGTGTGTTTTGACTGAAACGTCTTGAACCACGTTACGCAACCGGGTCCGGCGGCTGAAGTCTGTTCAGCGCGGTCGACCGCAATGTCCTGACATCCTGAAACTGAAAGTCCCAGGAAGGACGCGGCTTCAAGGGGTGTAAACGTGTATTTGGTGGACATGAACTACCTCGGGCAGGGGCGACTTCACCCTACAACGGCTCTGACGACCTCGAAGACCTCGGCGTATCTGGCGCCAATCTGGTTGCCGCGCATCCTTGCCTGAGCCCGGACGCTCTCTTCGTTGGCGTAGTAACGGTCGGCCTGTGACTTGTATCTGCCAAGCGCGGTCACTTTCGCGACCACATCTTCTTCATCAAGTTTCACAAATAACTGGTTGCGGAACTCTATGTTATTCCACGGGATTTCGTAGCTTAAAATCGTCGTCTGCTTGAACGCCCGCAGCCCTTCGTTTGCGACAGTCTGGTGGTCCTGATGCAGGTCGTTCTGCGACGGCATCAGCACCAGTTCAGGGTTCAAGTCATGCTGGAATTTGACCAGGTCTTCCAGAATTGCCTGACGGTCGGCTGTGAAGTTCCTTACCCTGTAACTGAATATGTGCAGGTTCTGCGGCGCGATCCCGAGGTTCTGCGTTGCGGCCTTCACTTCGTTGGACAGCGTATCAGGCGGCCAGCCTTCCGGCAGCGAGTCGCGGCAGTCCGAAAATGCCAGGTAATGGACCTCGACACCTGACCGGCACAGCCTGGAAATTGTCCCGCCGCAGCCGAATTCGCCGTCGTCAGTATGTGGCGCCAGTATAAGCGCACGTTTCACGCTGGAAAAAAACATGATACCTCCCGGCATTGCCCGCCCATTTTACCCCGAATGTCCCTATCTAACAAAAACGTCTTGGTGTGAACGTTCATAACGCCTTATTTCCGTTAGAAGTCCCTTGTTTAGAACTGCCTTTTGCCCTAACATCTGGCGGTTTCGCGTTTGGATCTGCGCACTTTTATAACGAGGTTCTGATATGGCGGACGATCCGCAGAAAGTAATCTATTCAATGGTAGGTGTCGGCAAGATTCACGGGACCAAAACCGTGCTGAAGGACATGTACCTTTCGTATTTTTACGGGGCCAAGATTGGCGTAATCGGTGCCAACGGTTCCGGTAAGTCCACGCTGCTGAAGATCATGGCCGGCGTTGACACGGAATTCATCGGCCACACGGCATGTTCGCCGGGATTCACGATCGGCTATCTTGAACAGGAACCTCACCTCGACCTGGATAAGACCGTAATTGACATCGTCCGCGAAGGTGCCGCCCCGATCGTCAAGCTGATTGAAGAATATGAAGCTATCAACGAGCGTTTTGCCGAACCGATGTCCGACGAAGAAATGGACCAGTTGCTGAAGCGGCAGGGCGAAGTTCAGGACCGTCTGGACGCCGTGGGCGCATGGGAACTGGACAGCAAGCTCGACCTGGCGATGGAAGCGCTGCGCTGTCCGCCGCCGGACATGCCGATCAAGGTTCTGTCAGGTGGTGAAATCAGGCGCGTTGCCCTGTGCCGCCTGCTTCTGCAGAATCCCGACATCCTGCTTCTGGACGAACCGACGAACCATCTGGACGCCGAGTCGGTCCACTGGCTTGAACAGCACCTGCAGCGTTACCGTGGCACAGTAATCGCCGTCACCCATGACCGTTACTTCCTGGACAACGTGGCCGGCTGGATTCTGGAACTGGACCGTGGCGAAGGCATCCCGTGGAAGGGTAACTATTCGTCGTGGCTGGAACAGAAACAGGACCGCCTGGCCAAGGAATCGAAGACGGAAAGTGAGCGCCAGCGGGCACTTGCGCGTGAACTTGAATGGATCAAGATGTCCCCGCGTGGTCGTCAGGCCAAAGGTAAGGCGCGTGTCACGGCATACGAAGAATTGCTGGCGAAACAGCCTGAAAAGATGGTCAGGGACCTTGAAATCTATATTCCACCGGGTCCCCGGCTTGGTGACATCGTTATCCAGGCAAAGGGTCTGTCCAAAGGATTCGACGACAGGCTTCTGATAGATAAGTTGGATTTCCTGATGCCGCCTGGTGCTATTGTCGGTATCGTCGGCCCGAACGGTGCCGGTAAGACGACGCTGTTCAAGATGATTGCCGGTCAGGAAAAGCCTGACGCCGGTGAAATTGTTCTGGGCGCGACCGTCAAGGTTTCCTGTGCAGACCAGATGCGTGACGTTCTGGACCCTGAAAAGACGGCCTGGGAAGTTATCACCGGCGGTCTGGACAGGATTCTGATTGGCGGCGTGGAAATGAACTCGCGTGCCTGGGTCGCGCGGTTCAACCTGACCGGGCCGGACCAGCAGAAGAAGGTCGGGATACTGTCAGGCGGCGAGCGCAACCGCGTCCATCTGGCCTGGATGCTGAAGACCGAGGCTAACGTCCTGCTTCTGGATGAACCGACGAATGACCTTGACGTCAACACGATGCGTGCGCTTGAAGACGCGTTGTTGAACTTCGCCGGTTGCGCGATGGTCATCAGCCATGACCGCTGGTTCCTGGACAGAATCGCGACCCACATCCTGGCCTTCGAAGGCGACAGCAGCGTCATCTGGTACCCGGGCAACTACTCGGACTACGAAAAAGACCGCCGCGAACGCATGGGCGAAGAAGCCGACACCCCCCACCGCATCCGGTACCGGTCGCTGACGAGATAGTCTTGCGGAATTCGCAGGGTTACTGACAGACCGACATGCCGACACATTCGAGGTCGCCGGGGCAGACTGCGCCCGATGCCATCATGCCGCACATGTAAATGCAGAAGTTGTAGGACAGGCCGCCGCCTGCAGTGCAGGTGCCGCTCCATTTGCCTTCCGGACCCTTGCAATCGTCGTTCGTGACGCACTTTCCGGCGCAGTGGGCGCGGGTTGCCTGACCTTCAATACATTCACCGGAAAGACATTCGGCAGGACCTGTGCACGCTTCGCCAACTTCCTTTGACGCGATCGTTGTCGAAGGCGGCAGGCAGAACTGGCTCGATACGCAGTCAAGCCACGGCGGACACGGGTTTTCGTTGCCGACGGCACCGCATAATGACACGCATGTGCCTGTCGTCTGGCCTCCGTCCTTCTGGCAACCAACAGGATTCAATGTCGGGGATTGCGGGCAGTCGCTGTTTTCTGTGCAGCCTTTTGTGCAGTAGCCGAACTTGCTGTCGGGGAACTTGAAACACTCCAGACCGGATCCGTCGCTGTTACATTCGCCGTCCACGTCGCACTGGCCATAAGGGCCGGCCGCGACAGTCTGTCCTTCGTCGGTTGAACCTTCATCCTGTGTTACGGTATCAACGGGCGTTGTGTCGGTCGCGCTCAGGTCATCTTCGATGTCCCCGGAGTCGTTTCCTATACTTTCGTCGCGTCCCGATATTGTGTCAGAGGCTGCCAAATCCTGTGTCTGAACCAGGTCTGCTGTTATCAACACGTCATTGGTAGTCGATGTGTCAGGCTGGTTCTGTGTGCTGCTGCAACCTGCCGAAATCGCGAAGATAATTAATGCGGTTGCTAACGGAAAAATGCTGGTGACTGGTTTTTCGTTCATTGATCGTATCCATTTGTTACCCGGCAGTTTTCTATCAGATTCATAAATCGATTTCAAGCTTTGACGACCGAATTCTGCACGTCAATGCGCGTTTGTCAGTTGCTGTCATTAAACGGCTGGAGAGCGGCGCAGATGCCTTTGTAAATAAATCTCCTCGCCACGGCAGACAACCGGTCGCGTTACCTGCAGTTCCAGCCGGTGTTTTCGGGGAAGTCTTTACCGTACGGGGCCTGACCGGCGATTACGAAGATTGTGCGGCGGTTCTGTTCATTCTGGGTTTCGTCAGGTGTCGACACTGCCAGGACCGTTTCGCCAAAACCCTTTGAACAGACAGGCAGTTTCATGCCGTGGCCACGCAGCCATCCCGCGATCGATTCGGCGCGTTTGCGGGACAGTTCGATGTTTGCTTCATGCGAACCGACCGTGTCGGTGTAACCGGCGACAAACAGTTTGAATTGAATCTGTTTTCCAAGGTTGGCAACGGCCTTTTCCGTCTCGGCCAGCACCTTTTCAAGCTTCGGTTCTTCGGCCGCCCGTACGTCGGCCTTTCCAAATTCGAAGTTCACTTCGTCATGCGGAACAGGCATCGAAATCGGCGTGAATGTCAGCTCTTTCGTGAAGTCGGTCGGGTCAACGGCGACTACTTTTACCAGCCCGATTTCCTGCGCCGGCACCGGGTATTCAAGCCCTTTGTATGGCCCGCTCGGCAGGTCCATGCGTAGCTCGCGCTTCAGAATTTCCTTCCCGTCAACCGCGAACAGCCAGACCTGCACCTTTGTGACTTTGCCGCGCGTCGTGAAGCCGATATGCCCCGCATCGAGATCGATGTCCGACGCCGTCACCTGGATATCAAAGTCTTCGGCAACGGCGGCCGAAAACGCGATCGACTGGGGCTCATAAAGGCCGTCGTAGTTGTATTCGACGCGGTAGTAGGCGCGGCCCGGCGCCTGTGGCCATGCGACTTTCCATGATTCGCCCCTGCTCATGGCCTTTTTTGAATATGTCAGCGTCTCGCCGCCTGTTTTTGTGACGTCAACTGTCAGGTTTCTAACTGTGTCCATGGCTTTGAAGATGACGGCCGGCGTGTCGCTTCCCCCGGCAGCCCGCTTGATGACTTCGACAGCCAGATTGCCTTCGACATCGGCCAATGCGCCTGTCGGGATAAACAGCATTGCAGCCAGCAGCACCAGACATTTTCTGTTCATGACGGCACCTCACGAAGGGCGTTAAACAAATTTGGATTCAGCAAACAGGTATTCCCATTGATTTGCGCTGGTATCTTCTGGCAGGGATGTCTTCAAGTCTTTGCCCAGCGACGACGTGAAAAAATTAGTCAGGCAAGGCAGTCCGCCACGGGCTCTCATTTTTATCCAGCGAACTCCAAAACCGCGCACGTCTCCCGGATTGCCCGAACCCTGGGAAGTTCTGACAACCTCGGCCAGGATTCCAATATTCCAGTCTTTTGTGCCGGGACACGTGAACGTAATTGTTACCCTGTGACTGACGACCGGCAGCCATGTTGAATGAATGAACCCGCCCGAGGAACTCATGTTTCCCGCAGTACCATCAAACTCGGAACCGTTGTAATAGCATTTGACCGATGACAGTTTGGGCAGGCGAATCGCCCATCTGCGATCGACTTCCGGCGGGCCGCCCGCCGAGCTTTTCGCTGTTCGCTTTCTTTCGGCCTCAAAGGCCGCTTCAATAGCGTTTGAATCTGTCAGGAAAACTTTCGCCGGCGTTGTCGTGATGCTGTCGCCTGCGGTCGCAATGTTGGGAAGTTGCAGTTGTATCGCGGTATTAGCAGAACCGCTGATTGCTGATAAATCAATCCCGAACATATCCTGGATAAGTTGCTTGAACTCGGCTGCATTAGCTGGACGTTTTCCAGGATCCGGGTTCAGTGTCCGGGCAAAAAACGCATCTGCACCTTCGGGATATGCGATTGTGCCGTTAACGAAAGCAAGCTTTGACGGCATGCTGCGAACTTTCTTTACGCCGATTTCGATCGGTGTTTTTCCTGTCACCGGCAGCCCGCCGGAAAGCATTTCAAACATGACGACAGCGACGCTGTACAGGTCGGATCTGTTATCCAGGCGCTTGCCCATTACCTGTTCAGGGCTCATGTATGCCGGTGTACCGATCACCAGCCCGGGCCACGTTCTGGTTGCATCGGGGCCGCCCATAAGTTTCGCGATCCCGAAATCCAGCACTTTCACGAACACGCCGGTCCCCGGCGTTTCCATGACAAACACGTTGTCCGGCTTCATATCGCGGTGCAAAATACCGGCATTGTGAGCCTCGCCAAGCGAATCCAGTATCTGTTCGGTAATTCTCAGGACTTTATTGATGTCCAGTGGACCTTCGGTTTTGATTATGTCTGCAAGCGGCCGGCCTTCAAGCAGCTCCATTACCAGGTACATTTCCCCTTCATTGTCTTCACCGAAATCATAAACGCTGATTGTGTGCGGGCTTTTCAGCTTGCTGACGGCGGCGGCTTCAATCCTGAACCTTTTTCTGGCGTCGTCGTCATCAAGTTTGTCAGGGTTCAGAACCTTGATCGCGACATCCCGGTCCATTGAGGTCTGACGCGCCAGATATACTGTACCCATGCCGCCGACGCCAATTTTGCGGATTACCTTGAATCGACCGTCAATGGTCTGGCCTTCAAGGCCTGATGCTGGCGCACGTACCCCCGGGTCTTTATTGAAAGCATCTTTAAGTTTTTTCAGGCCTGGAAATCCAAATCCCATCGGTCAATTCGTCCGGTAACTATGTCTAGGATGTGGTTATTTATGGGGCCGGTCAAGAGATGTAACGTGTGTGCGGGGAATTTCAGCTTATTTGGTGTCAGTTAGCAGATAAAGTGCGGCGTTTTCGGACAGCGACGAATGAAATCAAGCCCATTCCAAGGATGATAAGCACCAGTGCGCCAGAGCCTGAAGACGGCCCCGCTGCCGAGCAGCCGGAACCAGGTTTCTGTTCAGTGCCGTCGTCGGTGCCTGTCGTCGCATCAGTTGTTGAAATATCACTGGCGGCGAGGTCTGTGGCGTTCAAATCGGCCCGAATGTCGGTGATCGACCCGTGATCAGTGGCAATCGCATCTTCAATAATCTCGACATCAATAATTTCGGCAGTTTCCGGCGGGTTTTCAACTACAGTCAAGCCTGGCACCTGCATGTGTGTGCGTGCGTTCGGTGACCTTGATGAGGTGCCGGCCGCATTTATTGACAGGTAACGACCCATCCAGTACGCCGCGATGTGGTCGCCGCCTGGATTCATGGTCGGGCCGCCGCCGCCGTTCACTTCGAACGGGTCGGACCTTGCGTCAAAATTGGATGGGGGCCTGATTGTCGGGTCAAGAGCCACCGTTGAAACCGGCCAGTTTCCCCTGTTCAGACCGTTTTCAAGTGTGATGATCGTTTCGTCGTCCACGGCCAGACACTGCCCGGCGGCCAGT
The DNA here is from genome assembly GCA_964522105.1 of uncultured Anaeromyxobacteraceae bacterium. Lineage (GTDB taxonomy): Bacteria > Myxococcota_A > UBA9042 > DTJE01 > DTJE01 > JAGOFO01. The sequence continues at coordinate 87,607 of CAZFVA010000001.1, read as the reverse complement.
TCCGTCTCGTCGCAATTGATGATCCGTCGGCTGTTGAAATATGGTCCAAGCGGGAAGGCTGAAAGCAGCGCGGCCGTTTCATCAACCAGGTCTCTTGTAAAACCACGGTCAGTAATGCCCATCCACACCAGGTTAAAGAACGGAATCTTGGACATGCTGGCCGTCCGGGTCGTTCCTTCGCGATTCCAGAACCGATCTTCCAGGAAATTCTGAAGCGGGGCTTCAACGAGCGGGTCGTTTTCAGTGTAAAGGGCCAGCCAGATCGCAGTCGCAATCATGTTTACGTTTGAATAGTTGGTCTTGAGGTCGGCGTAGATGTAATCCATGACGTTCGGATCATCAACCGGAGCGTCCATCATGTCGAGGTATCCGCGGTTGCCCATCAGTTCGCCAAACGTGTACGTTTCAATGTCCGCGTCGCCTGTCACATGGTAAAGACCTTTCATTACGCCCATCGTCACGGCCAGATTGAACATGTTGTAAGAGCCGACGTCGGTCGGCAGATAAACCTTTTCAAGCGAGTACGGGTTAATGTCATGGTGGTAGGTCGGGCGGCCGTCCGCGTCCATGATGATCAGGTCATATTCGCCAATACCTGCGGGACCTTCCAGTGTTGAAATGTCGCGCATCGTCATCAGCATCGCGGCTGTGGCACGGGCGTCAGCCTGCATCTGAGCAATCAGCGACTGGTCGATATCTGGGTCGCCCGCTGCCGCATCATAAAGAAGAACCATCGCGAAAATCTGTCCTACAAGCTGGTCCTTGGATGCGGAATCAACCCAGATCCATGTGTCAGCGGGAAGCACGCCCTTTGAATTGTCATCGCGCCAGGTGCCGTTGTCCTTTGCGTACGGGTAGGGCTTTCCAGCCTCGTCAAACAGCGGAATCAGTTCGCGTGGCGTGTCAGGTATCGGCGGGGCTTCCGGGTCTTCATCGACCAGTCTGCGGATGCCGCGTGCAAAAACGCCAGGTTCGCCCGTGATGGCCCAGAAAATATGTTGATTTTCGATTGCGCGCACGACGTCGTGTCTGGCTTCGGCAAGCTGTTCTGCCGTGCCGCCGTCGCGCTTGAGCGTCATGTATTTGAAGGCAGTTCCAGCAATGGCAACGCCGCCGAACATGCCGAGGTCACCGTGCTCTTCGTAGTTTGTAAACATTTCATAAGGGTGTTTCCCGGTGACTGCCTTGACGTCTTCGCTTTCTGTCTGGTCTAGAAATTGAACAATCAGGGCCTTGTCGCCATCCGAGATCACGTTGGCTTCAAGTGACCATCCGAACGGCAGTGCAAGGAATCTATAAAACGCCCGGTCGTGGCGCTGTAGCTTTTCGTGCATCTGTCCGTAGCTTGAAGTCGGAAAAATTGCTTCGGCCCGGGCAGTTGTAAGGCCGGTCGACATAAGCAGCAGGCCTGCAGCCATAACGCTGAAAAGGCATTGTCTGGTGGAAATTCTGCAAGTCATGATGTGGATACCTCTAAATACCTGGATAAACGGAATCTTCGGGAAGACAGGCAGCAGCCCGACTCCGTCATACGAAAGCAGGCCCCGCGTAAAGGCGATGCAGCGACACCATTACGTCGCAGTCGGTGTCTTTTTCCGACCGACCGGCGAAGGTGCGGGGATCTCCTGCTCGAGCGTCAAAGGCTTAGGCTGGCTTTTGGCCGCAAGAGCCTTTCCTGCAGCAGACATTGTGGCGTCAGCTCCGGCCTTTCTGCGAGATTTCGCATTCGGTCCCAGAATGCCCACCGCCGACTGCACAACCTTTCTGAAGCACGAAGAACAGTAGTGTTCCCAGCCTTCATGGCGGTTCAGCAGTTCAAGCATGTCACCAAGGTAATCCTTGGAAACCGGGATCTTGCCCGCTTTTTCGACTACGCTGGCAAAGTCCGGAGTCGTCATGCGCATCCCTTCATTTTCACCATCCATGTAATAGATGGTCAAAGGGTCGCCGATGTCCTTTTTGCCACAGCGGTCACAGTCGAAAACGATTCTTTTCATACCTTCCTCCTCGAGGCCAAATTTTCGCAGGTATTCCTGCGGAGTAGTACCGTTTTTTTGGAAAAAATCCCAGAATTCCCGACAGAACTGAGGTTCGGTGCAGTTACGGCAGCATGCGGCGACCAGACGAAAAAACTTTCCCCCGCAAAGGACTTTGTCGGTGGGGATAATTCTTGGTCCGTCGTCCATCGAGCGTTTTTCCCTGGTCATGCTGCCGCCCCGTTCGAAAACGGGGCGGCTATAACTAAACGGTCACCACAATTTGGGTGGCGCCGGAACGGGCCGGACAATGCCAGCCCTTAACAGGCACAACTAGTCTAATTTTGCTTCCAGCGCAAGATGTGACGGGTGGCCACAAATCATAAAGATGTTCATACATTGACGTTGTGTTGGAAAAATGTGGCTGTCTGGATTCGACAGGTGTCCGGCGTGCGGGAAATCAGCCCTTGGTAACCTTGATCAATGTGTTATCGACTCCAGTCTGAAGCTGGCCGCTGAACGGTTCGCTCAGCCCAAAAGCCCTCTGAAGGAAAGGTAGCAGCATGCTGATGGTCATGTACATCTGGTCTTTGCGCATGATGTCGACCGGATCGCCGTCAGCAACAGATCCAAGGCCACCGGCGTAGTACATCTGATGGTCCGTGAACAGGCTGTGATTGCCGCCTTTGATGTTGACCAGCCATTTCGGGGAACTGAAGTTGCCATACGACGTATTAGCCAGATTGATGTTGGCAATCTTGTCCTGGGCGCCATATAAAGCCAGGAAAGACGAAGGGTTGCAATCATCGGTCAAGGCCGGACTCGGGGCAATGGCCACGGCTGCGATCGCTTTGTCCTTAAGCGCATTACCTTCATCGTTAGCGCCGATTTCATTGATTGTGGTCGAGCCTGTGCCGAAAGCCACCCACGTCAGTTTCGGTGTCGTGCTGATGCCGGTCAGGGCCGGGTGCATGGCGGAAAGATCAGCGTTGATCCAGGCCGGTATTTTCTCCACAAGTACTTTTGCAGCGGAAGCTGAGGTTTCGGCATCCATTTCGGCTTTAATCGATACGGTCACGAATCCCCATGTGGCCAGCATCTGACCCATGTAGTCAAAATTGATGAATGGGAACGATGGGTTCTGATTTTCCGCGACGATTACAACAAGCGGGTATTGCCCGGGGGTTCCAGGTCTTCTGATCGAGCCGCATTCTGCCGGATAGTAGACCCTCATGTCGTCAACGACGAAATCAACATATCCCGCCGCATAAGGTCCGACATCACCAAGTGCGCCCGCTGTTCCCGTTTTTGCGGGTGTCGAGTTGTCACAATCGATGACGCCTGATACCCCATTTACAAATGAATCCGGATACTTCTGATAGATAGGTGTGGCGTTCTGGAAGACTACGCCGACTTTTCCGCTGTCACTTCCAACGACGCCGACGATGCGGTGGGCCCCGATCGTCGAGTGAAGCACACTGGTTCCTGCGACCAGTTTTCCATTGATGTCGGCCCGGACCGCTGACCCCGTGGAACTTGTCATCAAACGCTGTCCGTCCAGGATGATGAAGTCGCCTTCACTGCCCTCCGGGGGGCGGAACTCGAAAAGCTGCTCGGTCCCGACGATTGTCTTGTAAGACGTGCGTTCTTCGCAGCGGCCAAGTGACAGGTCGCATACTTCGTAAGGCTGGCAGTCGTTAAGCGAATTGCAGAAATTTGTGGGCGGCGGTCCGTCATCGTGTCCGATGTCGGGCTGGCCTTCGTCAGGCTGACCTTCGTCGGCCGGTCCGATGTCTACGCCGCTGTCAGTCGCATCCGGTTCTGATGAATCGGCGTCTGTCCCGACAACCGTATCGTTGACGTCGGGCCGGTTTACATCGGCGCCTGTGTCCTGACCGTTATCTTCGGCGATGTCCCGGTCTGGAATGATGAAGTCAGGAATACCGCTGTGGTCGTCGGTCCCGTTTCCACCTGAACACGCCACGATTCCCGAAAATGCAAGTGCAGCAAGTCCGGCAGCCAGTGTTAATCTAACTTTCATCGCAAAAAACCTCGCAAAATTGAAGTGATCCCGTCTTCCAGATGAACCGGGCGCGCGCCACTTTCATCAGGATCACGTTTACCTGCAGTGCGAGAGAGGGGACTCGAACCCCTACGCGTTAGCACTGGAACCTAAATCCAGCGTGTCTGCCAGTTCCACCACTCTCGCGAACAACAAGGCGAGAATCAGCCGATTTTTGATTGAAGTCAAGATTTGCCGGACTACCGTTTCTGGTTGCCGTCAGGCTCGTCGCCCCACACGTTGTCGTAGTCCAGGTCCTCGAAGACCTTTGTTTTGTCGATACCGCCAAGAGCCTGCGTGAATTCGTCGAAAGACTTTTTTGCAAATAAAATCAGTTCGTTGTGCTGTCCGCTGAAGTCCAGTTCCTGCGCTGCCCCGTGCGCTTTGGCGATGTTGAAATCGATGTGGACCATGTCTTCAGGCAGGATATGGTATTCATCCATCAAGGTGTGCAGTTCATCAGCGCTGATGCCGTAATGACCTGCCAGAGAGTGAATGTTAAAAAATCTGGTGCCGAAATCTTTGTCCAGACCCAGGTAATAACCGCAAAAGATCTGAAAAGCAGAAGGTTTCATAATAAAATACTCCCGGGATCTTCTAAATAAGATACCTTGATTCAGTATAAGGCCAAAATTCAGGTCTTACAGCAGTTCTGTGATTTTGATTGAAAACGCGTGAAGAAAGTTTGTTCGAAGGAGTACCACGTGGCCCGTAAGACCAAAATGATAGCTTTGTACGGCAAGGGCGGAATCGGCAAATCGACCGTTTCGTCCAATCTGAGTGCTGTTCTGGCCAGCAGTGGCAAGAAAGTTCTTCATGTTGGATGCGACCCGAAGGCCGACTCCACCAGGACGTTACTTGACAGCGATTTGCAGATTTCAACAGTGATTGATCGTCTGTCGGGCAAGATCGAGCGCGCCGACGAAATCGTTTTTCCGGGGCGTTTCGGTCTGGATTGTATCGAGTGTGGTGGCCCTGAACCGGGTGTCGGTTGTGGCGGTCGCGGCGTTGCCAGAATGTTCGAGGTTCTGGATGAACTGGAACTGATAGATGAAGGCGATTACGACGCCGCCATCTTTGACGTGCTGGGCGACGTTGTCTGTGGCGGATTTGCAGCCCCGCTGCGTCAGGGCAGGGCGGATCTGGTTTACATCGTTGTCAGCGATGGAATCATGGCCCTTTATGCGGCCAACAATATCGCCAAGGCTATGAAACGATTTGCTTCAAACGGCATCGGTCTTGGTGGTCTGATACTGAATTCGACCGGCTCGAAGACGAATTTTGAAGGCATGCGCCTGTTCGCAGAACGGATTGGCACCAAGATCATCGCAAAGATTCCGTGGGATCCGTTGATAAGCCAGGCAGAAATTGCCGGTGTTCCGGTAATTTCCATCGCCCCGGAATCTGATGTTGTGAAAATATTCAAGGATCTTGCGGACCTTATGATGAACGACAGTCCTTCCAGCCATCCAATTCCAACCCCGATGGTGGATCGCGAGTTCGAAAACTTCATCAAGGAGACATTCGGTGCTGGAAATCAGGCGTGAAGAATTTGTCCGTCCGTGGCTTGAAGGCGTGGCAGTAGTTGCCAATCTTGTGTCGGATGCTGTGATTCCGCTGCGGGGCGTCACCCATGCTGCGATCGAAAGCGCCGTCGCCGTGATGGTCAGTCATGATCTGAAAGTTTCGCATGACCTCGTGGCCAGACTGCGCCTGGTTGATGCGGATTCGTTTGCAATATCGATGCCTTCTGAAGGTGCCGACTGGGTTCGTGGCTTTGAAGATGCCTTGTGTTTTCTTGCGGCAACCATAGATATTCCCAGGTCAGCGACGTCGCCAGATTCGGTTGCGGTTTTCGGCGTTCCTGTCACCAGGAATGAGTGGGATGCGCGGGCCGACATCGACGAGCTGACGCGGATGATTTCGGATGGAACAGGTCTGTCGGTTTCCTGTTTCTGGCCGGCGCCGTGTTCGACGGCAGATCTTGCCGCAGCGGGGCAGTCAGGTGTTTTGCTGGCGATGCCTTACGGTCGGAAGGCTGCTGACATATTTGCGGCCAGAACCGGCGCCCGTGTCGTCGCTGTCGGCCTGCCGCTCGGCTTCGATGGAAGTGTTCAGTTCATGCATGTTGTCGGTCGGTCTGTCGGGCGTGGTCCGGCGGCTGCCGAATTTATCGGCCGCGAGATATCCAGGATTGTCCCCAGATTCGAGTGGGTCGTGCCGCACAGCCTTCTGAACAGGCGGATCGGTCTTTTCGGGGATGTCGTTTTTGTGGACGCCATGCGCGAGTTCCTGGGCGAAGTCGGTTGTGATGTGTGTCTGCAGGTAATCACCGGATTTGGTGGCCATGTGTCGCGGCTGCCGGCAATCGCTGACCCTGACCAATCAGAAAACGTGATGCTGGTCGTCGGAAACACAGATGCCACGATGGCGTGCCTGTCAGATGACACCGGTTTTCTGGAAATAACTTTTCCGGCCCGGGAAGCCCACATGATTTATCCGAAACCGTATCTTGGATTCAATGGTTCTGCCGCCATTCTTCAGGACATGGTCAACAGAATGAACATCTTCGAGATTATGGGAAGCTGGAAGGACACGATCAGCCACGAAGAAGATCGGAAACGTCATAAAGCCCGGGGCCTTTCGTCACAAGAGCCACGCCCAGTCTGATTGCCCCCTCTGCCAGAACCTGTCTGGATGTTGCCCTGTGGGTAATTTCGATCTGGTCGTTCTTTCCCAGAAAATAGACCGTATGTGTCCCGGTTACTTCGCCCCCGCGCAGGGACGCGACCCCGATTTCGTTGTCTTTTCTGGCCGCCTGACGGTTCAGGTTCACATCAAGTCCCGTTGTTCCAAGGGCGTTGGCCAGCGAAATGGCTGTTCCGGAAGGGGCATCCACCTTGTGCCTGTGGTGCATCTCCAGAATTTCGACGTCATATTCATCACCCAGGATGGTCCTGGCCATCATCGAGATTTCGGTAAGGCAGAAAACGCCAAGGCTGGTATTGGTTGTAACAAGAACCGGGATACTGGAAGCCGCTTCTGAAAGCGCCACGACATCAGTCGAGCCCAGTCCTGTAGTACCGGTCAGAAGTGCTGCACCGCGTTTAATCATGGCGGCCGCAAATTTTTGCCCGCCGCCCGGGAAACTGAAATCCAGACCGATATCGGTGTCATCAGGAATCTTGTCGGGGTCGTCAATGACCACGATTTCATGGCCTTTTTCTGCGCTGCCAGACTGGATCAGGCTGCCGATCCCCGGGTGCCCCGGTCTTTCCACCAGTGCAGTTATCCGGTGTTCGCCACTTTCCTGCAGGATCCCGGTGATCATCTGCCCCATTCTGCCAAGAGCACCATTCAATGCGAAGTTCATCAAGCTAACCTGTCTTCCGGCCTGCGCAATCATAACCTGAAGTTGACTTAACGGACCATAAACTGTAAAAAACCACTGCTCGTCCATGTTTCTATATATGGTCGATTTCCGGAAGAATCCGGGCTGTATAGCGGGGAATTCAGCGATGTCGAACGAAAACTTTCTTTTTTCATCAGAATCAGTGACCGAGGGTCATCCAGATAAGGTTGCCGATCAGATTTCAGATGCAATCCTTGATGCCATTATCGGGCAGGACAAGGATTGTCACGTGGCGTGCGAGACTCTGGTTACTACCGGACTGGCTTTTGTCGCCGGTGAAATCACGACCGATTGCTGGATAGATATTCCGAAAGTCGTCCGGGAAACGATCCGTGAGATCGGTTACACCGACCCGACGCTCGGTTTCGAAGCCGACACATGCGCCGTAATCAATTCAATTGGTACGCAGTCGCCCGATATTGCCATGGGCGTTGTCAAGAAGACGCTGCAGGAGCAGGGCGCCGGGGATCAGGGGATGATGTTTGGTTACGCATCCAACGAAACCCCCGAACTGATGCCGATGCCGATTATGCTGGCCCACAGCCTGACAAGAAGACTGGCTGAAGTCCGCAAGAACGGCACGCTCGGTTTTGTCCGTCCCGATGGAAAGTCCCAGGTTTCCGTAAGGTACGAAGGTGGCAGGCCGAAGGCGGTCGAAGCGATCGTTTTATCAACCCAGCACACCGATGATGTAACCCACAAACAGATTGAAGAAGCGTTGATCGAAGAAGTCGTGAAGAAGGTCGTACCGGCCGGATTCATGGACGCAAAAACGATGATACACATTAATCCGACCGGCAGGTTTGTTACCGGCGGTCCGAAAGGTGACTGCGGCCTGACCGGACGTAAGATCATCGTTGATACTTATGGCGGCTGGTGCAGACATGGCGGCGGGGCCTTCTCGGGCAAGGACCCCAGCAAGGTCGATCGCAGCGCCGCTTACTACGCCCGTTACGTTGCAAAAAACATCGTCGCCGCCGGCCTGGCCGACCGCTGTGAAGTGCAGGTTGCATATGCCATCGGTGTTGCAAGGCCTGTCAGCGTCATGGTCGAGACGTTCGGGACGAACAAGGTTTGCGAAAAGCTTATTGATGAACTGGTCGCGAAGCATTTTGATTTCAGACCGGGCATGCTGATTCATGAACTTGATCTGCTGAACCCGATTTACAGAAAGACCGCTTCATACGGCCATTTCGGGCGCGACGGTTTCAGTTGGGAAAATACGGTCAAGGCCGCTGTCCTGAAATCCGAAGCATTCTGATATTTGTCAGCCGCGATACTCACATTTACATCAAATATTTCAGTTTTTGCAGGTAAAATTAGGGTGCGGCAGATTGTAACGCGCCGTCATATGTGATAAAAAGCCGTTGCATTTTTTTGTACAGCTCCCCTACAGCGAGGCTTACGAATGTCAGGTCATAGCAAATGGGCAACCATTAAACACAAGAAGGGTAAGGCCGACGCCCAGCGCGGCAAGATCTTCACGAAACTTATCAAAGAAATCACGATCGCTGCCCGGATGGGTGGCGGGGATCCTGAAACGAATCCCAGACTCCGGCAGGCGATACTGACTGCTCGTGGTCAGAACATGCCGGCGGAAAATATTGAAAGGGCCATCAAGAAGGGCACCGGCGATCTTGAAGGCGTCATCTATGAAGAAGTGGCCTATGAAGGCTACGGACCAGGCGGCGCGGCCATCATTGTTGAATGTCAGACAGACAACAAGAACCGTTGCGTCTCTGAAGTTCGCCGCATTTTCACGAAAGCCGGCGGAAACATGGCCAACCAGAATGCTGTTGCCTGGATGTTTGATTCCAAGGGGCTCATTGAGGTTGATCATACCGGCGTCGAAGAAGACACGCTTATGGAAGCTGCCATCGACGCAGGCGCTGATGACGTCCAGGATATGGAATCAGTTTTCGAGGTTACGACTGCGCCGACCGACCTGATGGCCGTCGCTGATATCCTTAAGAACGCTGGATTCAACGTCACTTCTGCCAAGCTTGCCAAAATCCCGCAGAACATGCTGAAGCTGACAGGCAAAGAAGCCGAGCAGATGATGCGTCTGATGGATGCCCTTGAAGACGCTGACGACACGCAGAACGTGTGGTCAAACTTCGACATCGATGAATCGGAGATGGAATCGCTGATGGGTTAATGCCCGTCCGATGGTTCTGGAAGTCTTCCATTTAATGGCGACTGCCGTTACTCTGTCCCCTGAATCTTCCACTCGGTAAAATCAGATGCCCCGCATACTGGGAATTGATCCTGGCAGCCGTAAAACAGGTTATGGAATTATTGAAGGTGAATGGGGAAATCTGCGCTGCGTCGATTACGGCGTAATCAAGCTGGTGTCCCCGGGGAAAGCGCCTGCCGACGAAATATCGGAGCTGCTTGGTGAAGACCCCAACCTGTCGGTCACGTCGATGATGGGGCGCATGGTGTCGCTGTATGCCGGGATTTCTGAAGTCATCAAGGCCAACCGGATTGACGCCGCAGCGATGGAGCGTGTCTTCGTCGGGCGAAACGTTGATTCCGCGCTGAAACTTGGTCATGCCCGTGGCGTGCTTCTGCTTGCGGTCGGCATGGCGGGGATCGAAATCAACGAATACAGTCCTGCCCAGATCAAGAAGTGTGTTGCTGGAAATGGCCGGGCTGAAAAGGCGCAGATGATGTCGATAGTGGCCGCCATACTCGGGCTTGAAAAGAAACCGCCCGAAGATGCGGCAGACGCTCTGGCGATTGCCATGTGTCATGCTATGCTCGGTGGTGAAAGGGCGATGCTTGCCGAGTCGCTGCGGTAACTGGCTGAACGTGTTTTCGAGGTCTGGATATGATAGGTCGCCTGAAAGGAAAACTGATTTCGATTGAATCCGGGGTCGCAACGGTTGATGTCGGCGGGGTCGGATTCGAGGTCATGGTCGATGGCCAGACCGCGCTGGACCTTGGAATGCCCGGGGATCAACTGGTTCTTGTAATCAGAACGATCGTCAGGGAAGACGCAATCACGCTTTTCGGGTTCTTTGATGCGACGGCCAGGGAAGTGTTTGATCTGCTGCGGGCCGTTTCCGGCATCGGCCCGAAGATGGCGCTTGCGGTTATGGGCGGGCTGCCGCTGCATGTGATGGTGCAGGCGGTTCGCGAAAAAGATATCAGGCTTCTTTCGACCATTTCAGGCGTGGGCAAAAAGACGGCCGAGCGCCTTGTGATGGAGCTTGGTGAAAAGTTCATGGCGTTGCCGATTGAATGTCCGTCGGCGCTTCCAGGCGTGCAACCCGGCCTTGTCAGCGACCTGCGTTCAGCCCTGACCAATCTTGGATTTAATCCCAGGGACGTCGATGCCGCGATTCGGCACCTTGACCCTGTCGAAGGTCGCGCCGGTCTTGAAGATTTTGTAATTGCTGCTCTTTCGTGGCTTAACGCCAGATAGAGGAGGGCTTGATGGCAGATACCACGGGACGTTTCACTTCACCTGAAAAGACTGATGACGAGGTTGTCGAGGCGACTCTGCGGCCGCGTACGCTTGATGAATTTGTCGGTCAGGATGCGCTGAAGGCCAAGTTGAAGATATTTGTCGAGGCTGCGAAAAAGCGCGGCGAAGCCCTTGATCATATTCTGCTTTGTGGGCCGCCCGGACTTGGAAAGACAACGCTTGCGCACATTCTTGCAAAGGAACTTGGCGTCGAGATCAGGCAGACTTCGGGGCCGGCGCTTGAAAAGAAGGGCGACCTGGCCGGTATCCTTACAAACCTGGGCCATCGCGAAGTGCTGTTTATTGACGAAGTCCACCGGTTGTCCACGGTCGTCGAAGAAAACCTTTATCCGGCGATGGAAGACTTCAATTTTGACGTAATAATCGGTGAAGGTGCGCACGCCAGATCGATCAAGCTGAAACTGAAGAAATTCACGCTGATAGGCGCGACCACCAGGTCCGGGTTGCTGACGTCACCGATGCGCGATCGGTTCGGGATTGTCGAGCGTCTGGAGCATTATCCGGTCAAGGATCTTGCGACGATCGTTATCCGGTCCGCCAGAATACTTGGTGTGCAGATTGATCCAGAAGCGGCACAGGAGCTGGCCGGTCGTTCCCGCGGTACGCCCAGAATCGTGAATCGCCTGCTGCGCCGGGTGCGCGACTTCGCCCAGGTCGAAGGTAACGGCCAGATTACGTTGGAGATCACCAGATCGGCGATGGAAAGGCTTGATGTCGATACGTTCGGGCTTGATTCTTCTGACCGCAGGTACCTTCTGTGCATCATAGACAAGTTTGGCGGCGGCCCTGTCGGCGTGGAAACGCTGTGCGCGGCGCTGTCAGAAGAGCGTGATACTATTGAAGAAGTCTTCGAGCCGTTCCTGATTCAGGAAGGTTTCATCCAGCGCACACCGCGTGGTCGTATCGCGACTCAGCGCGCCCTGCAGCATCTTCACCGCACCGACATGATTCGCGGCACATTGGTATAACCACACAATGTTCCCGCCACAACGTGGCGGTTCATTAACAGGCCAGGGCCAACGGCCCTGGTAATCGGCGGATTTTATTGTAATCCAAGGCTCCAACGGAGCCGTATCAATCCAGGTGCCGTCCGCCATCCACAGGAATCACCGCACCGGTTGTGTGCGCGGCGTGATCTATAAGGAACAGGACGGCGTCGGCAACGTCATCCGGTGTGCCGATGTGTTTTAACGGAATTCTGGAAATCACAATCTTGCGCAGGTGATCATCTTCGTCTTCCCTGAACAGAACGGTGCCCGGGGCAATGGCGTTCACGCGGATGTCCGGTGCCCATGCCTTCGCAAGCGCACGTGTCAGCATCACCAGACCGGCCTTGGACACGCAGTACGGGACGTGGTTTGAAAACGGTCTTTCGGCCGCGACATCGGCGATGCTTATGATATTGCTGCCAGGTGGCATCAGCTTTTTTGCCTGAATGCAGCACAGGTACGGGCCTTTCAGGTTTGTGTCTATGAAGTAGTCAAAGTCCTGTTCTGAAAGTGAATCCGGCGGGGTCGTCGCGAAGACTGCTGCGCTGTTTACCAGAATATCGAGCCTGGATGTCGTGCGCCTGATTTCATCAAACATTGTGGATATTTCGTCGCCACGGGTCAGGTCAGCCGTGACGATCCACGCCTTCCTGCCAAGCGCCCGTACCTGTTCTGCTGCCGTTTTTGCGGCGTCATCGTGGCCTCTGGAATGAATGAATATGTCGCGGCCCGATTTCGCGAGGGCCAGCGCGATAGCCAGGCCGACGCGTCTGGTCGAGCCGGTTACCAGTGCCACGCCGCAGGATTCGCCATCAGGACGGACGTCAGTTTTGTTGGTGTCGCTCATCGGGTCCTCTTAAGAATACAGGCGGTTGATACGGACTGTCTGATTAGATGGTTATCTGGATAATTCGTCAACAGCGCAGAAGCCTTCAAGGTTGATCTGCGCCCGTCCGCCGACCACCTGGGCGGTACCCCAGATGAGGTATTCCTGGTCAGGTATCAGCGGGTGGCAGTTCTTGTTCAGGTTACAGTTGTTTCCCATGCAGCTTACTTCAGGGTCTTTGCCCCACAGAACTATCGGGAAATCACTGTCACCAACCATAAGACTTGCGAAGCATTGATTACAGCACATGTTCGACGGGTCACACTCAATCCAGGTGCATGACGGCGGTCCCATATGAACCATCGTTGAAATCTTGATGAACACTGGCGAATTGCCGTCAGACAGCATCATTTCCGCAACGACATCAACAAGATCGACCAGTCCGTCACGGGAACATTTTCCGTGTGCGCGGCACAGTGGCTCGCCGAGACTGTTATTTTCACAAAAAAGATCGTCCGGGCAGTCCACATCGCCCTGCGGGCAGGGAACCCTTATGCCGGTTGGCGTGTAAACGTCGGCAGCCGCGTCAGTTCCTGAATCATCAGCAACAACGTCGTAAACAGACGGAACGTCAGCCAGTTGAGTGTCAGTCCAGTCCGTCGTGTCAGATGAAACAGTCGTGTCGGTCCATGATGAGTCGTTTGACTTCACGTCCGATGCGGCATCGCTTCCATTGCCCTCGGTGTCGCAAAGCAGGATGGCATCAGTCAGTACAGCAAATGTATCGTCGTTCCTGGCCGCGTCTTCGTCAGGCGACACAGACGTATCATTTTCCGGATGCTGTGCAGCACTGTCCGAGGCGCAGCCGACGACAAAAGTCAGCAACGAAATAATGGCAGTTGCCGTCAGCAATGATTTCGCTGCAATCCTCACGATTTCCAAACCTTAATTAACCCCATTTCACTGACGATGTCACAAGTTTGCAGCACCGTCTGCCCGAATTATAGGGAATTTGTTGATGCAACGCATAATTGAAGAAAAGAAATCTGGCTGTAAAGTCACCAATTATCATCAGATATCTTTCCTTTGGCTGGCTTCGAACACATAATTTCATCTGGATGGAAGGTGGAGTGTTATGCAGGCCAAAGATTACTACGCGATTCTGGGTGTTCCGAAGAATGTCGACGCCGACGTCATGAAGAAGGCGTACCGGAAACTGGCCATGAAGTTTCATCCAGATCGTAACAAAGGGGATAAGGCCGCTGAAGAAAAATTCAAAGAAATTAACGAAGCTTACGCGGTTCTGTCGGATGCTAAAAAGCGTAAGGAATACGATACGTTCGGTGCTGAAGGGTTCCAGCAGAAGTTCAGTCAGGAAGACATCTTCCGTGGATTCGATTTTTCGTCGATTTTTGACAATCTTGGTGGTTCGGGCAATCCGTTTGCCGACCTTTTTCAGGGTGGACGTCGCGGTGGCAGTCCCCGTGGTCAGAATGCCCGGGCGCCGCGCGGACAGGATCTGGAACACCCGCTCAACATTTCATTCCGCGATGCCCTTGTTGGCACAAATTTGAATATTCAGGTTCCTGACGCGTCCGGTGGATGGGAATCTGTCGTGGTCAAGGTTCCGCCAGGTGTTGTCTGCGGCACCAGATTGCGGGTCCGCTCCAAAGGTGGCATATCCCCGTTTGGTGGCGAGCGTGGCGACCTTTACCTGATGATGACTGTCGATGAAGATGCCGTGTTTACAAGGACCGGGGATGACCTTAATTGTGATGTGCCAGTCCCCGTTTCTGTGATGGTTCTTGGCGGGATCGCCACTGTGCCGGTGATTGATGGAACAAGGCGGATAAAGATAAACCCTGGAACACAGCCAGGGATCAGAATCAGGTTGCCAGGGCTTGGCGTTACCCGGCCGGGTACCAGCGGCCGAGCGGCCGTTAAAGGCGATCTGTTTGCACGTGTGGTCCCGGTATTCCCGGAAAAGGTGTCAGATCGCTCGAGGGAACTGTTTAAGGAACTTGCCGCTGAAGGCTGGTAGAGTCAGGCAGTTTCTGTTGTAGAACGCTTACAGACTATGTAGATAAGGGGGCAGACCATGGAACTGACAAGAAATGCTGTATCAGCGGGCGCGATGGTGGCCGTGCTGGCTGCGTTGATCTTGTCGGTCGCAGGTTGCAAGGAAAAGACGCCTTATCCAAGTCTGGAAAACCTGCGTAAGTCGGTTTCAGGCGAGCCTGACAAATCGAATGGCAGGACGGTCGAACGCGAATCTGAAGTTGATTCCAGCCCTGTAAGGCCGCTGGCCCTGGTCCGGAGCTTGAAGGGTACTGTGATGATAAGTGGCCGTGCCCGTGGTGAAAACCTGACTTTCCAGCAGTTTCCATACTATGTGCACGCGGCTGACGATGGTTTTGTCAGGATCGTCAAAGTGAAAGCCAGGGCACCGAAGGTTAATACTTCAAAAAAGAGGTCGTCCCTTGCGACGCTCGTCCTTGAAGAATATGGCCCTGACGGCGTCAAGACTCGTTCTGTCGATCTGATTCCCGAGCATTCGGCAGGTCACGTCGAGACGGAAGCGAATATCAAAGAGGCTATTGAAGCCGACCCTGACCTTGCGGGCGAGTTTTACCATGTTGAAGAAATCAGGTCGCTCGGTTCATCCGGTGCCTGGTCGACCTGGATACTGAATATTGATTCATATCTGGGGGGGAACCATCCGTCCAGCAGTCAGAAGGTGATTGTGGTCGATTCGGACAAGGCGTCGGTCGTTGGCTTTGATGACAAATTTAAGGGGCGGGATGTCGTGCGCGAGCTTCTGAAGGATGACTATGAAGCTGCATGCGTCCGGAAAAACTGCGGAATTGCCCCCCTTGAAGGGCGTGG
Organism: uncultured Anaeromyxobacteraceae bacterium; assembly: GCA_964522105.1. Taxonomy (GTDB): domain Bacteria; phylum Myxococcota_A; class UBA9042; order DTJE01; family DTJE01; genus JAGOFO01. The sequence goes on along the minus strand of CAZFVA010000001.1, from coordinate 71,963 downwards.
TGGCGAACTTGTGTGGGTCGCTTTCCTGTGTGCCGAATTCGCTGCCTGCGAGGGTCACGTCAATATCAAGAAGATTAAGCCGTCGGAAGGCGCAGACAGTGAACCGGTGCAGAAAATGGTTCTGCAGGACGGGGCTTTGTCAGTCCCTGATGTCGGCACCGTTGTTCGCGGCGTAGTTGACTTCAGGGTAGCCGCCGATGGTGGCATGGCCGTAATTGAAATGGCGCTCGGTAACAAGGACGAGATTCAGTATCCGTGGGTGCCCGGCAAGGTGAAGGGCGAGCGGGGCAAGACACGTGAAGTCAGATTCTGGAGTCCGGGGATGAAAGATCCTGCCGTTGTAAGTCGCATGCCGGATATTCAGTCGGTGCAGTTTTTGTCCGAACACAAGCATCTTGATGAAATGGTTTCGGCGCTGAAAGGCATCGGGAAGTAGTTCAGTCCGCGAATTCACTGTCAGGTACCGGTTCCGCATTTCTGTCAGCAGTCACAAATCTGATTGTCTGTTCGGCCGCGACAGCAGCTTCGGCTTCCGAAAGGGCACCTGTCGATTTCAGAGTCTCGATAAGCTTTTTCACCCTGACCATGAAGGCAGGCGGGACCCTGCCTTCTTCGAACTGCTGGTGATGTCTGACCGGACTCGGGATTATAAGCACCAGCCATGAGGCTTCCAACAGCGTCAGGTTAGAAGGTTCCTTTGCGAAATAGTGGTTTGCCGCTTCTTTCAGGCCCCACACTTCGGGTCCCCATTCAATGACGTTAAGGTACAGCTCAAGTATCTTTTCCTTGGCCAGATTGCGTTCGACCTGCCACGTGATGAACGCTTCCTGAATCTTTCTTGCCATCGTCTTTTCGCGTGAAAGAAACAGGTTCTTTACCAGTTGCTGGGACAGGGTGCTTGCGCCCTGGAAGAAGCCGCCCTTTTCAAGGTTTACCTTCAGCGACCTTTGAATACCGGCCTTTGAAAACCCGTGATGGGTAAAGAATCTGGCATCTTCACTGGTCGTCAGCGCTGAAATCAGGTATCCGGGAACAGTCTCGATAGGCACCCATCCCGGTGATTCGACACCTATCATTCTGGTCACTACCCGGTCTGCTTCCTCGATGCGGTGCAGGAATGTGCTGCGCAGAAGTTCCAGATTGACGGCATCACCAAGGTTCAAAGTCACAAGGTCAGACACATCCGGGTTGAAATCAAAATCAAGTGACGAGACGTCTTTTGTGTTTATGGAAAGTGTCATTTTCGCGGCAAATGTTCCGTCAAGCTGGACGCCGGCCAGAACCGGCACGGCCTCTTTCGGGATTGATTCCAGCAGATCAGAAGCTTTGATGCGTTCAATTCTGGCGTCCACGGCAAGCACGGGGACATCGTTCATTCCAGTGCCGGTAAATGTGAAAGGAATCTGGATGGCGCCAAGTGAAAAAATGGCATCCTGACATGACAATTTTCCGTTTTTGCTGTCCATGACTACCTGCCCCGACAGGCCCAGGTGAAGGCCGGGCAGTTTTGCTGTCGAAATCTCGGGCACAAAAACGGTGGCAGGTCCTGCCGAAGCTGAACCAGAAATTTCAAGCACAGGTCCAGGTGATATCTTAAGTTTCAGGTCGGTGTTCTTCAGCGCCGTTTCTTCAGTCGTTTCAAACCATTGGGGCATAACCAGCCGGTACGGTTGAAGTGGCAGGTTTGCCGCACGGATTTCAAAGTAAAGGGTGCCGTCAGTCGCAACGCGCATCGACAGTTCGTTAGATTTGGATTCGACTTCCGGACATTCGAATCGAATCCTGGAAGTCATTTCCCCGTTGTCTGCACGCTCGATCACGATATCAGCGTTTGACAGCGAATAGCCTGCCCGTGGCGCAGATTCACCGGGCATCAGGTATCGTATTGTTGCGCCGGTGACCCCGAGCCTTGTGCCGGGATAGGCCGCCGCCGCTGATGTCAGTCGGGTCCTGACGCCTTCAATTGTTTCAAGAACGGTCTTGAACTGTTGACTGACCCGCTTGTTCAACGGGATTGATTCTGCAGGCTGCACGGGCACCTGTGTCTGTTCAGGCGGGTGTTTGACGCCGACCACATCAAGAACCGGCCTGTTCAGTCTGACTTCGGTGATGCTGAGAGTGTCCACAAATGGTTTCAGTGCAGACGGGATGTGGCGCCTAAGCTCTTCAGGAAGAACGGCTGATACAGGTTCATGGCCTTCGCCGGCAGGTACCCAGCGAATCATGAGGTCTTCAGCGCTGATGTTGCCGGAAAGCAGGCTTGAATTCTTCAGTTCGGCAGTCAGACCGGTGACCCTGACTTCGCCCGGTTTCCAGGCTAATCCGCGAATTCCGATGTTCTGACCTTTGATTACTTTGGAAAGGGCAGGGGACACGTCTGCGGTAAGCCTTGTGAACTTTCCAGGTTGCGGCATGTCCGCTTCGATTCGCAGCCGTGAGCTTTCCTGTGAACCATTTTCAATGATTTCAAGCTGCATCGTCAGCAATCTTGATACGGCGTCCATAGACCCGGAGATTGGCGCAACAGTTGCCCGGCCTTCTGTAACTTGCCCGTTGAAGTAGCGGCTGACAATATCGCCACGGATATTGTTGATAATTACGTCCGGAATAAGCGTCATGCCTTTTGCGGCGGTCGGCGCAGTCGCAGTCTTTCTGGCATCAGACTTTGATGGTGTGACCAGCTTTGACATGAACCTTCCTGCAAACTTCACAGGTTCGAAAGGTTTGTCAGCGTCCCCGATACTGAAAACAACGTCTTCAACGTTTATGGCGGAAATTTTGCGCCCGCCGATGACCATCGCGATTGGATCAACTGTGATTGTGATGTTATTTGCTGTGAATTCGATGCCATCAGGGTCGGAAAATGACAGGGAAGCAAGTGAAAGAGTCTTCAGACTGACTACCTGGATGTCATCGTGACTGACAGTTCCCTTCATGGCGGCGGCGGCGCGGTCGATTCTGGACGCAGCCATCTCGCGCACTATCAGGGGCAATCCAAAATACACGGCAAGACAGAAAACCGCAGCCAGGCTGGCTGTTAACAGCACTTTTCTGATAATGGTTGTTCGACGAACGACTACTTTGGATAAGTTATTATGTGGATTAGTTTCGGAGCCGAAAGAATTCACATTCAGCCGTCAGTGTTAGTTGCCGGTCGAGGAACCGCTTGAAGCGGACGCCCAGGCAATCAGGCCGATGAGGGCACCTGCGAGAACGACACCACCGGTAATACCGAGAGCCCATTTCCACGTGCTTACAAGCTCGACCTGCGCGCCTTCCTTGAGGCCGTCACGGGCAAGGATGTAGTCGCGGTCGGAAGCAACAAGCTGCGATTCCGTCATCTTGAAGTTGAATGGCGTAATCGGGTAGCGCTTGCCGCCCTGAGACTCGACGAACAGTCTTGAGTCATCCTTCACCTGGACTTTGGCACCATCAACCGCTGTAACGGTTACGGTTGTGCCGGTTTCAGGCGGGGTCTGCAGTGTCTCGAGTTCAGAACCGGGGATTCTGTAAGTATTATAACAACCCAACCCCAACAGACTCACTGTAAGAACTAACGCGACAAGACGCTTCATTGAGGCTAACTCCAGCTTATGGCCAACGTGCGCGGGTTATTGTATTAACGCCGACTGAAAAAGAAAAGCACTTTTTGTCTTGAATGGCCGCAACAGGCATTACTTTAACGAATCGTTGTCTTCTTTCAGTGACATTGAAAGCTGGTCGGGCAGATTCGGCTCGTGGCATCTGCGGCATCTGGCTTCATAGCAGTCAACTGCGCCAATTACGACGCGGTCCTTTGTTGCAGATATCCGCTGGGTTCTGCTGGCCGGCGCACCGCACTGGTGACAGACCGCCAGAGTTTTAGTCACGAATTCGGCAATCGCCATTAACTGCGGAACCGGTTCAAACGGGATGCCGCGATAATCAAGGTCCAGACCGGCAACAATCACGCGCTTGCCAAGGTTCGCCAGCTTTTCGCAGACTTTTACGATTCCAACGTCAAAGAACTGCACTTCATCGATCCCCACAACCTGGACCCTGTCATCAAGAAGGCTCAGAATCTCGTCGGAACTCTTCACTACCTGTGCGGCAAGCGAATGTTCCGAATGGGAAACGATGCAGTCGTCAGAATAGCGGTTGTCAATGGCAGGCTTGAAAATCTGGACCCTCTGGCGGGCGATCTGTGCCCGGCGGAGCCGTCTGATAAGCTCTTCGCTCTTGCCGGAAAACATCGGGCCACAGATGACTTCAAGTCCGTAAAATGGTTCCAGAAACAGCATCAGGGCCCCCGCAGTTACGTCGAATACTTTGAATCAAACAGTCTCATCAATTTTTCATCGGACCTGATCAGATCAAGCGTAATTGCCGCGTGGCCGGGCGCATAGCCGTTTCCGATCAGCAAGGTCACGTCCTTGCCGGCCCCTTCAGCGCCCAGGGCGGCCGCCGTAAACGACGTGGCCATATTGAAGTAGTAGGCAATGCCCCCGTCCCTGGTTGAGAGGACGGTGGACATCTCGGTGCCCTTGATGTTTGTGGTGTTGATTGTGACATCAAGCAGTTTGCCACCGGTTGCGGCAGCGATTTTTTCGAAGACGTCGACCGGGTTTGTGGCGTCTGCCAGGATCGGAACGTCGAAGTACCCGTATTTCATGACTTCATCAAGGATTGACTGCTGATGGACGACCCCGAATACCCGTCCGGTGTTTCCCAGTATCTTTTTTGCGGCGGCTGCACACAGAAGGCCGGACTTGCCGGTGCCGATGATTCCGACATCCATCCCGGGCTTCACAAGTCTGTAAACCTGGGCAGGTGCGCCGGCCACGTCAAGCGCGGCCAGGGCAGCATCCCGCGAGAAGTCTTCAGGAAGCTTTTCGCCGATGCCGCTTGAAAACAGGATTGCGTATCCGTCAATTTCGACCTGGTCGCGGTCCATATAGACGTGTTTAATCTTTTCAATGTGAAGCGGCGTAAGCGACAGCGAAACGAGCGTGGCAATGCGGTCGCCAACAGTTGCAGTTATCGGTCCGTCGTATTCCGGGCCGATTTCCCGTATCGTGCCGACCAGCATTCCACCTGAACCTGTGACCGGATTATGCTGCTTGCCGCGCGCGGTAACCGTTTCCATAATCAGGCGGGCAACACCATCAGGGTCGCCGTTGCACGCTTCTTTCATCTGGGTAAAAGATGCCGCGTCAACGTTTAACATTTCGACATCAATCAGGATTTCGCTTGGATGTATTGGAAGGGCATTGCTGACTTTCCATGCTGCCTGGGGAAGCGTCCCGATCGGTTCAATCACCCGGTGCGTGCCGTATCTGGTGCCTGCGCTTTTCATCAATAAACCTCGTCACTTTCGCGTTTTCATGTGTTCCATTATCAATTGCACGTCCTGCCAGACCTGCCTCTTCAGCGTCGGTTCTTTCAGCAGGGTCGCCGGATGGTACGTCACGATCATCGGGATGTCATCATGCATCAGAAATCTGCCGCGAAGCCGCGTTATGGAAGGCGACCCGGCCAGCGTTGTTGCGGCCGTCTGACCCATTACAAGCAGATACTGCGGCTTTACAAGCTTGATCTGCGCCGCCAGGTAGTGTCTGCATGTGCTGACGATTTCAGGGGTCGGCGTCGAGTCGTCGGGAATCCGGCACTTGATGACGTTGGCGGTGTAACAGTCCGTGTCGCGGTCCAGTCCCATCGCCCTGATTATGTCGGTCAGAAGCTTTCCGGCATCACCGGCAAACGGGCGTCCAGTCTCGTCTTCGACCGGCCCGGCGCCTTCGCCGACAATCATAAGTCTGGCGTTAAGGGGTCCTTCGCCAAACACCGTGTTTTTTCTTGTGCGATGAAGGCGGCATCTTGTGCACGCGGCAACGGCTTCCCGCAGTCCGGCGATGTCCCCGGGCAGTTGAGTGGCAAAGCCTTCGTCAGGCCCGGGAAGGGCCTTTTCAGCGGGTGCAGCGGCCCCCTGTCGCACCGGTTGCTGCCTTGACTGCGGTTCTGTCTGCTGTGTCGTTTGCTGCTCCGACCCCTGGCGCGTCCGCCTGCCGGTATCAAGATCGGGAATAGCGTCAATGTTTGATGACAGCACCGCCCTTATTGCTGATGCCAGATGGGCTGCTTCGGTCCGGATATCCTGGTCAATCATTTGTTAAGCCGAAATCTGCTTTAAGCCGCGTCAGACACCTGTCATGCGGCGTTTTGAATCAATTACGGGAACCAGTTCGTCAATCAACAGGTCCGCCAGCAGTTCTTTCGACATGCTGGAAAAATTCTTTGATTCACCTGATGCCCTGACAAGAATGCCTTCGTCCGGGATATTTCCAAATCCGCGCCCGTTTCCTGCTGGATTGGCAAAAAGAAGGTCGGCGTGTTTGCGTTTCATTTTGGCAACGGCGCCTTCGACTCCGACCAGGCTTTCTGCAGCAAACGCCATGACGGCCATCCCGGTCAGAGCCGGAGCCAGCGTCAGCAGAATGTCGGGGTTCGGTTCGATTTCAATTGCGCGGCCGAAGCCTTCTTTGCCTATCTTGGTTTCTGATGACCGCGAAGGTCTTTCATCGGCAGGTGCGGCGGCCATTACCAGCGCATCAGCGCCGATGCAGGCCCGCTTCACGGCCTCAAGCATATCAAGTGTGGTTTCGACACGTTCGACAGTCCAGCCAGCCCCGGGGCCTTCAAGGTCCGGTGCAATATCGCACGGGCCCAGAATCAGCCTGACTGATGCGCCACGACGTCCGGCCGCTTCCGCCAGCGCCATCCCCATCCTGCCCGATGACGGGTTGGTAATCACCCTGATCGGGTCGATGTGTTCGCGAGTCGGACCACCTGTGACTACAACCGTTCTACCTTTGAGCGTCTTAGGTGTCATGGCCGCAATGCAATACTGCATTATGCGCTCAATCGACGGCAGTCGGCCGGGGCCGCGGTCGCCGGAAGCCAGTTCGCCGTCGCCGGGGGGTACAATTATGTATCTGGGGTCCTGTTTCAGGATTTCTACGTTCCGCTGGACCGGTACCGACAGCCACATCTGCGTGTGCATTGCCGGTGAAACGACAACAGGGCAGACAGCCGCCAGAATCGTCGCTGACAGCATATTGTCGGCCGATCCTGTGGCAAGTCTGGCAAGCGTAGTAGCTGTTGCCGGTGCGATGACGGCGAGGTCTTTGTCTCTGGCGACACCAATGTGGTTCTTGCTTTTCAGGCCGGCAAACATATCGGCGTCCACGCGACATGGCTGACCGGTCAGTGATTCAAAAGTCAGTGGCGTTATGAATTCCCTGGCAGATTCAGTAAGAACCGTTGAAACAGTCGCCCCGGCCTTCATCAGTTCGCGTGCCAACAACGCCGATTTGTATGCTGCGATGCCGCCGGTCACGCCCAGCAGGACTTCCTTTCCATCAAGAAACGCCATCTGTGTGCTCCATTTCAATCAGTAAGAAGTTCCGTATTGCCAGGTTATTTTGAGGTAATGACGAATTCAACTCTGCGGTTGACGCCCCTTCCTTCTTCGGATGAATTGTCATCTATCGGGCGCTCCTCGCCGTAACCGATGGCCCTCATCCTGTCTGCCTGAACGCCGCGCTTGATCATGTAATTTCTTACCGATTCAGCACGTCCCTGAGAAAGTTTCAGGTTTGCTTTGTCGTTGCCGACGTCGTCGGTGTGGCCTTCGATGTCAACAGTCAGGTTCGGATGGTCGTTAAGCGCCCCGGCAACTTCATCGAGCAGCGCCGAAGATTCCGGTCTGATCGTCGTTTTTCCGAAATTAAAGAAGACCTTTTCTTTCAGCTCAATCTTTTTTTCTGTGATTTCAATGCGTTTGTACGGACAACCACCGTTGTCGGCAGGTCCTTTGTCCATTGGACATTTATCATCGGGGTCAAGCAGTCCGTCGTCATCACTGTCTGCAAACGGGCATCCACGGTTGGAAATCGGGCCTTTTGCCTGCGGACATCCGTCTTCTTTGTCCGGTACGCCGTCGCCGTCCGCATCAGTTACCGGGCAGCCTTTGTTATGGAATGGCCCAGGGGCCTGCGGACATGCGTCAGCCTTGTCCAGCACGCCATCGCCATCATTGTCGGGGTCAGGACAGCCATCAGTGTCTTCAAATTGATCAATATCTTCGGCCTGATTCTGGCATTTGTCGTTGCGATCCGGAATCAGGTCGCCGTCAGCGTCATTCAGGCAGCGCGGGTCGCGCGAAATCTCGAAAGCCTTTTCGGCAAACTGCTCTGCTTCGGTGATGAACTTCTTTGCCTTGACCGAACGGCCCCTTGAACTTTCGTGCCTGGCGAATTCCGCAAAAGCTTCGGCCTTTGCCAGTTCTTTGGGGGTGCAGTTGTACATTGATTCTTTCTGGTCACCCAGAAGCTTTGAAACGTCGTCAGCCCGTTTGTTTACGGCTGACTGAATAAGGCAGCCAGATGAAAGCAGGGTCGCGGAAAGCAATGCCACAAAGATTGAAGCAGCGAAGGAGGTTCTGGTCATTTTGAACCCCCTGATTCAAGCTGAGCCTGCTTGCCGTCGCCCGTAAGGGCGGCCTTTACCTTCGCCTGTTCCGCAAGATTGAAAGCCTTGTCAGCAAACATGGCAGCAGCTTCGAATTCGGATATGCCTTCACGGTCACGGGCGTATTCAAGGAAAGCGACAGCACCGGTGTGTTCATACGGGCACTTGGCCTCGGCTCCGGCAGCTTCTGCTGCCGCCAGTGACCGTTCCGCCCTTGAAATCGCTTTGGTCGCAGAAATTGGACCGCATCCTGCGGCAACAAGCATTAACAGCGAAAGAAACCAGACGGCCCTTTTCACGTCGCCCTCCGAGTCATGTTCCAGTCTGGCCAGATGTCCGACGATCTTGACTGGAAGCTGATTATCCTGCTTTTTTGTTCGGTTCACAACCGCTGTGATGGTGTGTGATGCGTTGGTGCGGAAATTGGATCAGCAGGGGGATCAGTAGTTGAATTCGTAGTCAACGTACATGGTGCGGATCAGCTCAAGCTTGCCGACAAGGAACTGCAGCGGATGCCACAGGTATGTGCCGCGCAGGTCGTCAATCGTCAGTTCCGAGATCGCCTTGGACGTCTTGGCAATGATTTCGCACTTCTTGGTTTCATCCGGTGTCAGTGAATCGTTAAGTACTTCGTCGTAGCACCTGTAGATTTCGTCACACTGCTTGACCAGGTCGTAACCGGGGTAGTACTTGCCATCATTAAGCTTGTACGCTGTGTAAATCTTGCCTGTGAAGCGATCTTCACACGTCGCGATTATAGCGCCGACCGGCATCGTGATATCAAATGCATCGCCCTGCAGCCAGACGCGGGTCATATCCATGAATGACCGGTCGAAGTTGGAGGTCAGCATCGAGAACCCGTAATAGGCGGCCAGCATTGGAATACGGAACTGGGTGGTCGGGAACGTGTACTGTGGTTCCGGCTCAAGGGCCTTACCTTCGACGTCAGCCAGCATTTCACCAGTTGCGCACGGATTGGTTACCGATTCATCAGCGCGGTGAATTGAACGAAGCTTGTCCGGCGCACTGCCGCTCTTCGTGAAGCAGCCTTTGTACTGTTCAAGGCAGCCTGCGCTGGCGTAATCGCTGCCGACGAAATCACGTGGTCCGAAGCCGATCGGCTGATCGCTGACAGGATGCAGAAGAATGCACCAGCCGTAATTGTCCGCGTTGTTTGCCAGCAACCCGCCCAGCAGGTTGTTAACGCCATCACGGAAGACTGAGCCGTAGTTCACATAGTACTTCTTCACGTCAGCCTGCTTGTCGGTGCCGATGAAGTAGTTGCGCGGGTCGGTCAGCATTTCAAATGCAGCCAGTCTGTCGTAGATCGTACCGGCTGACGTGACCACCGGATCATAGTAATTGTAGTCCCAGTTCGAGTAGATCGGCCTGGCGCCGTCTTCTTCAAGCAGATAGATCTGGTTTCTGTACGCATCGGTGTTGACGTCATCTCTGGGTTCGAAACGGTCCTTCTTCCAGTTGTAGCCGTAGGCTTCCGGAATCGGGCGGCCGAACGTACCGGCAAAGACGTTGAACGACAGTGAAGTCGCCAGCGAGCCGGGCAGGCCGCCGTTAATGTCCTTGTCCCATGACTGGCCGAAAGTGGTCTGCCAGTAGTCAGCGTTGTTGAACACCTTGAAGTTGACAGCCCACCACTGGAACTGATTCTTCATGATTATGAAGTCATAGCGGATTGCGTTGTCGTAGTACGAGGGCCAGAAGGTCGGATCCTGGTGCCAGTATCCACGGAAAACCCACTGATTTTCGTAGTTTTCGGCGGTGTTTCTGGCGATTTCGTAAGCGTCTACGCCTTCATCCCACATCGCGACAGTCGGAAGATAGAAAGCCATTTCGTCCGAACCGAAACGGTACGGGACAACGGTTTTATCAAGCGAGCACAGGAGGCCTTCAAATACCTTTTTGCAGACCTTTCCTTCGCCGCATGACGCGCCTTCGGATTCGCATTTCTGGCCGTAAATGTCGGCCTTGTCCACGTCCACGCGGTCATACATCTTGTCCACATCGCCGAACATGTTCGGGTATTCCGTGTGGTGAATTCTGCGAAGAGCCAGACCGAATCCCTCGCCACGATCTTTGAACGACGGCGTGTTGTCCGGCAGTCCCTTCGTCGGGTCTACGTTGATGTACTTGTCGTAATCGGCGGTGTCCGGCTTGTCTTTGTACACTTCGACCAGGTTGCCGTAAGCATACTTGATGGCCGCGATGTCATACAGACCGAGGCCGAGCCAGGGCATGTTGAACTTCATGTAGTAGTCCATGACCGACGAGTACTGGTACATTCTCATGCTTGCGGCGACCTGTTCCGGGGTTTCCTTGAACAGTCCGAGCGCATCGAAGTTGTCGCCGTTCTTCTTGACCTTCAGATCCCAGTATTCACGCGGGAAATTCATCGCATCGGTCGAAGCTTCGAAGTTGTGGCGCAGGCCGACAGAATGGCCCAGTTCATGGATTGCAACGCCGTAGAAAATCAACTGCTGGATCTCATCAATGTACTGCGGTCTGATGCTGTCCAGAATGTCGATCATCGCCTTCTGCGATGCCTTGACTGTCGGGTCATAGCAGGACAGTTCAAGAGGTGTCGGGTTGGAAATGGTCTTATAACCGAACGGGCTTCCATTGTTCGCAACCACAAGGGCGGCACGAAGCTGTTCGATCAGGTCGGCAACGTTACACGGATGTGAATCATTGAAATCCGAGAATTTGTAAACAAGTCCGGCCTGTCCTTTCAGATCGGCGCAGACGGCGGCGTCATACTTTTTCTTGTAGTCGTTTGCGAGGCCCATAATGGCGCCATCATAGTATTCCGCCCGGTCAATGCCGGCTGCCGTCGTTTTCTGAAGGTCTTCGATGATCTTCTTTGTTCCGCCGGCATGTGCCCATTTACTGAGGGAATACTTTTCCATCAGGTTGGAATCGGTCTTGTTTTCATCACTGAAATTCGCGGACTGGGCCTGGCCTTTTTCATTTACCAGTGTCGGGTCCTTGAACAGCCAGCGAACATCAGCATTCACGAACAGTTGTTCCAGTTCCGGTGAATTGTTGATGATGTTCATGCGACCGGCAACCGGGGACTGATCAGCTTTAATGACTGCGTTGCCGGTAAGAGCGTCAGAAACTTCCGGTGTGACAAGCTTGTCAACCACAGCCTTGGCTTCTTCATTCGTGTAGCCGTTTCTCCAGTATGAAAACTGCTGGAGTCTGTCGTTCTTCATCATCTGTTCAATGTAAGTCGCATCGGCGATTTCACGGAACGATTTGACGCCGGACAGCAGCTCGATCATGTCGATCGCCCTGACGGCACTGGTGTGGAAGGCAGCGTTATAGACGTATGCTGTACCGGTGATGATTCTGCCGCTGAGGGGATCCCATGCCGGCGGTCCATAACCGTAAAGGCCATACTGCATCGGTTCGTTAACCGAGTACAGGAAGCTGTAGCGCATGTCGCCGTTAACTTTCGGGTTTTCGAGGGAGCCGCAGATTGCTTCGTCTGTCAGCAGGGTGCCTTCGACATCATCACGGCCATCAACATCGGTCTGGTTGTTTTCACAGACGATGAACATATGGTCGACGAAGACTGCATTGCCATCGGCATCAAGGATCTGCCCGCCATTCTGAGAGTACGCGGGAAGTTCGTTGATTTCCTTGCCGGTAACGCTGCGGACTGTGGCATCAAATGCCTTTGACCATTCAGCCGCCATCAAAGCCGCTTCGGATACCATGTTGTTCGGGTAGCCTACGCTGACGTGATAGACGATCGGGCGAACGCCGATGATCTTGCCATCTGCGTCCTTCTTCCAGATATCAAATCTGGTGGCGTATCTCTGGAAAAGGCTGTAAACGGTGCCGTAGTCTTTGTCCCAGCGAAGTCTTTCCGCGCGGAAGAAGCCGAATCTTTCCTGATCGTAGTCTGAGTACTGAATCGGGGTGTATTCGTCTTCGCGGGCAATATCAACGACCATGAACGAACTGCGAAGTTTGATCTTTTCTGAAACACATTCGTACAGACCGCCGGCGTACCAGGGGTAGTACCAGCAAATCGGGATGTCGCCATATCCGTCCAGATAATCTGTCTGGACGCCGGCAATGATCATATTCTGGAATTCCATGTATCCGGTGGACGGTGTCAGGTTGGCTTCAAGTTCCGGTGCGACTGATGCGTCCAGAAGAATCGTCTGGTACGCATTTTCGGCCTGGAATTTGTTGAGGTACGTCGGGAGCATGTTGGCGCCCCAGTCCGCCCTGACGAATTCACGGTCATACCACATGCGGTCAGACGAGTTTTCAACCTTGACGTTTCCAGGCTCGCCCGTAACCGGGTTGTAGTCCCAGATAATGTCGAAGTGCTTCGTGATTGGATAGGCCATCAGGGGCGAGTTTTTGTCGCGCCAGACTTCGTTGCCGTCAATCAGGTACGGGGTTCCGTCAGCGTTCATCAGCTTCGTCTGGGTGTCAAGACGCGGGTTGTCGCTGTCTTCACCTGCGACGAACGAGTAGGTGCGGTAGAAATAAAGGTAATCTTCCTGAATTTCAAACACACCGCGCTGAATCGGATCCTGGTTTCCAGGGAACGTGTAAGCCGAGGCGTAGGGCGTCTCGGTTACCGTCAGTCTGAAATACCATTCTTTTCTGGTGCCGTTTTCGTTGAAAAGAAGGTCCGACTTCTTTACATAGTTGTCCTGGACACGATCAACGGTCCCGACGTCCTGAGCGCAACCGGCAAACAGCACCCATACGGCTGCTGAAAGCAAAGCAAAACTTGTAAAACGATTCATCACAGCTCCTCCTCTGACGAGGTCGATGACATTGTAGAATTTGGCCGTTTTCATCTGGTCATTCCCCTAATCAGATCTTTATAGCGCTGTATACCTGATAGATACCGCGCATCATGTCGAGCACTTCGATGAGCTGCCGCAGTTCCTGCTCAAGGGCAGGCTTGTCTTCGACAGAGGCCGCTTCCCATTCAGTCTTAATCGTATTGGCCTTGTCGACGATGGTCTCGTTCGGCGAGAACCAGTCGGTGGCATACGTCGGGGCCCAGACCAGGTAGGTCTTGCCACTGAACGGATCTATAAACGGTTTGCGGACAATGCCGGATGCCGGCCCGATGTCGTGACATTCAGCCGAACCTTCAAGGCAAATCGCGAAAGAGTCAACGAACGCCGGGTTAAACGATGCAGGCAGGTACGCCATGCCATAAAGCATTGCGTACATTTTCAACGTCAGGTTATCAACTGACGGTTCCACCACATTGCCGGTTACCGGACCAAGCGTAGTGAAGTAAGGCGCCGGCTGAATTGTGTAGGCGTCCATGTTGGCCGTGTCGAAATACTTGTGCGGAGCCCACTTGTTGGAATCAGCTTCATAAGCGAAGTAGGCCGGCTCTTCGGCTGCGATACCGCCGAGCAGTTCAACCAGCAGACGCGGGTAAAGTGTATTGAACCCGATGCTGGTGCCCACGCCGATGTTGAGCTGTTCGCCGACGTAGTTCGACGTGAAGTAAACAGTCGAGTCGGTCAGTGTCATCAGGGAAGCCATCTTTTCCCAGAACGCACCCATGAACTGGGCGTGCTGGAAATAGTAGTACCCGGCGCCATCCCAGAAGGTGGTGTAGGGGTATTTGCCTTCGCCCAGCGGAATGTTCATTTCGCTGCCGGCAGCATTTTCACTGAAGCTGATGTTTTCAAATGTGTTCGTTGCAATGTTCAATTTGAACGAACCGGGGGCCGGTGAAACCATCGAGTTTGCAAGAATTTCGAAGCCGTACTCGGAAGAACGACGCAGGCCCCATCCCATCATTCTGGCATTGGCCCAGCTTGCGCGCCACGAGTAGTTCTTCAGGATATGAGCATACAGAGCGTAGTACATGGCCGCGCCTTTCATCGGGTCCATGTATCTTTCCTGAATTCTGGCCATATAGCTTGCCGGGTTGGCATTCAGACCGAATCCATAGCGTTCACGCTTGAAAGCATCCATCAGATAGTACTGGGACAGCTGAATGTTCATGCTGTGGATGATTTCAAGGATATCTACGCCGGTATCCCATGTGTAGCATCCAACGTTGCCACGCCATTCGTCGCCCTGATACTTGTACGGAACCATGACGTACGAGTAGTCATTTTCCTGGCGGTAGTAGTTCAGAGCCAGGTTGTGTTCGTCACGAATCTTTTCGTACGGGGTAGGTACGCGGTTGTTGGCCCACACGCCTTCACTGCGGTTCTGGTCAACACCGATGCTGTTGTTAAGGTAGTAGAACTGGCTGAAGTAGACGCCGCCGTTCCACCCCCACGTATCCAGGTTGTATGAGTTGCTTGTGTCGTCAGAATCGCCATAAATCTGGGTCGTCATGTGGATGGCTTTATGAAGCTTGCTGACATTACGGTAAACATCAGCAAGGCGACCGTAACCGAACCGGATGGCACCACGGTCATACTTTCCAATCCCGAGGATGTCGGAATTGAATCTCTGGCCGTAGTCCATTATTGATGAGTACTGATAAACCGTACGGCTTTGATCCGCTTCGGCTTTCGTCATGTCGGCGCGCGGAATCATCTGGCGCACGACCTGTTCACCGCCGGTAACCGCTGATGTCAGCATGTCGCCGGTTGCGACGTCATGACATATCTTTGTGCTGCCGTCGCAGTATGAACCGGTCGGACATTCGCCGTGAAGTCCACAGCGGTTGACGTCAATACAGGCGTTATCAATGCACTTGTAGTGGTCAAAAACGGTGACTGTTCCGTCTTCTGCAACCGCGCCGCAGTCGGCGTCGATCGTGCATGTGCTGGCAAGTTTCATCTTGCAGTAACCGGCGGCGCAGTACTGACCGGAGACCTGGTCACATTCTGATGACGAAACGCACGGAATGGCTTCCTTTTCGCGGATGTCGTAGTACTTGTCATAGTAATTGAACAAGTCTGTCGAGGCCGAGAAGTTGTGCCGCAGGCCGAGCGTGTGTCCGATTTCATGAATGACAACGCCTTCGTACAATCTGTATCCGACGGCCTTTCCAAGGTATTCCGGATCATCAATACAACAGACGCTGCTGGCAACATTGTCACGTCCGAGCGGGTCGAACGTATCTGTGTCGCACTTCGGGCGGGTGTCGTCCGGCATGCAGGCCCACGCCTTGACGATGCCGATCAGTCCTTCGTCCTCGAATTCATAGAAGCAGTACGAATTCTCGCCAAGGAAGCGATGACGCTCGATTTCCTTTTTGTTCAGGTTTTCGAGGTTCATCCAGTCGAGCGGGCTTTCAAGGCCGGTTGCCTTGGTTGCCGCCGCGACTTCTTCGTTGTTCAGCAGCTCTTCAAACTTGGTGCCTTTGAGGGCGGCAAGTCTGCTGGCGCCGAAAGACGGTTTTACGACAGGCAGGGAAGACATGACGTTCTTGTCTTTCTGCAGATCGCGGATTGTGCTGATCATTTTGTTGAAGGAAACGCCCCGTTTGCTTTCGTTGGAAAGCGTCTGAGAGACTATCTTCGAATTTTCAAGGGCGGCCTTGTGAGCCTTGATGTCCCTGGCCGTGTCGCCCAGTGATGTCATGGCTGCCTTGCGGTTAATTGTTCCGCCGCCTTCTTCTTCATTCCATTCTTCCTTGGCGAGTATGAAGCGGCGGATGTTTTCACCGGTGATGTAGTCAGCGGTGTTCAGGTTGCCGCGAAGAAGCTCGAAGAAATCACGGTACAGGTTCTGGTAATAAATGATGTAAGCGCCATAAATGTTGGCGATACCCCAGAAGATTTCACCGGTGTCCGGGTCGGCGGCGGTAGGTCCGTAGCCGAGCGGGGACGAGAACTGCGCTTCGGAAACCCAGTAAACCATGCTGTAGCGTGAGTCACCGGCTTTCTTCATTGCCGTGGCCTGGGCCAGCTTTTCGTCCTGGGTCATCTTGTCGGCGTTAAACTGGAAGTCAACGCACGGATTCATGGTCGGAGCCTTGGCAATGTCTTCATCCGTGGCGTTCTTCAGATCAACCCACGGGGCGTAAAACGCTGAAACGTATTCGTCATCGTTCAGATCGCCGGTCTCGGCGTTCGCCGGGAGATAGCTGTTGTGACAGAGGACGAACATCTCGGGAAGTCTGGACTTGATTTCAGCCACGCGATCGAAATCGCTCTCGGCAAGAGCTGAATTGTATCCAGCGCAGTAGCTGCGGGTAGTTGTGTGGTAGCACGTCACATCGCCACGACTTCCCGTCTCGGCACACACAAGGCGCTGAGGGATAAATCCGGCTGCCAGAATCTGGTCTGCCGGGTTTTCCTTCATGGAGATACCGCCGCCGACGCTGCTGTAGCCGGAATTCTGACCGGGAATCACGTTATAGGCGCGGATGGCGCCGTTAACGGAAACGTCAACAGCGACGGAACTGGCGTTCACAACGCGGATGCCTTTGGCAAGGTACTTGCTGGCATCAGCAACGACCAGGCCGGTTCCGTTATATACAACGACCAGGCTGTGGTTGGCGGTGCAGGCTGCTGTTGCTTCAGCCGTCTTGTCGCCCGAAGTAACAGACAGGGCAAGCGATCCGGCACCGACTTTCGTGTAAGCCGGAATGGCCGGGTTGTAAGAACTGTCAGTCATCGGTTCCTGATCCGTAACCAGAGCCGCGCCATTGACGGACAGCGTCGCGGCAGCTTTATCCATATTTACAAATTTGACGGCGCATGCGGCGGACAGTGCATCGGGATAACCCCAGTCCGGCATCGTCACAGCCTTTCCATCCGGGCCAACGACCGCGGTCAGTGACAGAGATGAATAAATCGGCTTGCCGGTGCTGGTATTGGTCGGCAGCATCGAAATGTCGTCAACCTTATCCAGGTCGAACATCATATCGACTACGGCACCAACAGCGCAGTCAGCATTGGTTTCGCAGGCGCGGACCCGTTCAGAGCCGCGGATCATGCCCTTTTCTTCCCAGAAATAGAGCCATGCGACAGTTTCCTTGAACGAGCTCGACCATTCTTCGGCCATCAACCTTGTTGCCGGCCAGAAGTCTTCGGGGAGGTTGGCCGAAGTCTGGTAAACAATCGGGCGCAGACCGCGTTCGACGAACGGAAGTGTCTTGCGTACAACGCAATTACCGTGGGCAAACCAGTCGTCGGCGCGGCAGAATTCTTTGATGCCATCAACCAGTTTCGTGTTGCAGCCGCTGTCTTCAAGGTCTTTGAAGCAAGGCTTTGACACCATGTACTTGCCGTCCGGTCCTTCCATTTCAACCTGAACTTCTTCTTCAGTGAAGGAGTTCTGCCAGATGTTCCAACGGTTCTGAAGGCTGACTTTTCCAGCTTCCGTTACACCGTAGTCTTCATCCCAGGCATTTCTGGATGTAAGGAAGTAACCGAAAAGATTCTGTTCTTCTTCGTTGCCGTAACGCGCCGGTTCGTAGTTCTGCGCGACGTCAGCTTTTCTGAACGCTGTGCGGAATTTGACCACGGCAGACGTACAGTCGCCGGTCGACACGGCGTAAACGTCGCAGCTTCCGGTGCTGGCAGGCTCGCCGAACACTTTAACCACGACATCAATGTAGTCGCTGGTGAACGTCGGGGCGTCCGGGTTGTCGGTTTCCCATGACTGAACGTAGTAGTCCACAGATGTCTGATTGATCATCCGGGCCATGAACGTGTAGTCATTGATGTTATTTCTGGCCCAGTTGACCCGGAACCATTTGCGCTGCCACCATTCTTTGTCGTAGTCATTTTCCTCGAGGATGTTGCTTTGAGCACCAGTCGCCGAGTTGTACTGACGTGAGACTTCAAAATGGCTTGTGATATCAAATGAAGCCAGCGGCTGGCCAACATACATGTTGACGAAGCAGCAAAGCTTGCCCGAGTCGTTCAGGTTGTCGACGCCGTCGACGCACTGGTAACTTTCCGACTCAGACGTCATGCAGTTGTCATCCCAGTAGCGGAATATCTTCTGCTTGTGGAATTTCCGTTCCGAATCCTGAATGTATTCGGTGACGGGATAGACAACGAGCATGTCCTTTTGAATGTCAAAGACGACCTTGGAGTTGGCTCCGAAGTTCATTTCCCCGACAAAACTGAAGGCCCCGTTGTAAGCGATGTCGATGACTTCATTAGTCAGGAACCATACGCCGGCAAAAGTCTTCTTTTCGAGCTTATCGGCCTGTGTCCTGTCAATTGTGCCAACTTCAGTAGCGCAACCAAGGGCCATCAGTATGCCGAGCAGCATTCCCACCAGTAACGACCGGGCCTTCATTGTGTATCCTCCAACCACGAGATCTGAGGGACAAGACAAACTTATCCCATTCCTGAAACCGCCAAATGCTACCTTTTTATCTTTGATAATGGAAATGAAAAAAAAGTAATTAGTTGAGAGAAAAATATTGAGGTTGGTAGTTGATTAATTAATGGTGGCGAAGGAGGGAGTTGAACCCCCGACACGGCGGATATGAGCCGCCTGCTCTGACCCACTGAGCTACTTCGCCGAGCAATAAAGCGGCAATATGATAATTTGGGAGGTGTTGAGTGTCAACTCAATTCTGAGGCGTGGATACCGGTTTGATGCTGTCCCACCACGAAATGTTTTCGGCCATGAAGGACTCGATATCTTTGACGTCTTTTGGAACGCCTGCGGTCATGACCCTGCATCCGCTTTCCGTTACAACAACATCATCTTCAATTCGGACACCGATTCCACGGAATTGGGCCGGAACTTCGGGCTGGCTGCGGAAGTAAAGCCCCGGTTCGATCGTGATAATCATCCCCGGTTCGATCTTGATGGAGCTGCCGTCAACAAAGTACGGGCCGACGTCATGAACATCAAGGCCAAGCCAGTGTCCGATCCGGTGCATGAAGTATGGCCTGTAATCGCCTGATTCAATCAAGGAATCGACGGTGCCGGAAAGTACCTTCATCTGTATCAGGCCCTGGCAGAGGACTTCCAGCGCGGCCTTGTGTATTTCTGCGTACGTAACCCCGGGACGGACCGCCTTTATTGCGGCCTTCTGGGCTTTCAGAACCCATTCATAAACGGTTTTGCCCGATTTCGGAAACACCCCTGAAGCCGGGAATGTCCGTGAAATGTCAGACGTGACCATTCCGAACTCGGCTCCGGCATCAATAAGGATCATGTCGTCGGGCTTGATTACCGCGTCGTTCGAAGTGTAGTGCAGTGTGGCAGCGTTGGCGCCCGATGCGCAGATCGTGTCAAAAGCGACTCTGGTCGAGCCGCGCCGTGAAAATTCAAAATTGACGACAGCCGCCAGCTCATACTCGCGCATGCCCGGTTTGACGGCCCGCAGCGCCGCCTTGAATGCCTCGGCCGTTATGTCGCACGCCTTCTGGTGGTCGGCGATGTCCTGTTTAGTCTTAATCAGACGCATCTTCCAGGTGATTGTTCTGGGATCAAATATTTCCCAGGGGCCGCTGACCCCCCGCCGGGCTTCGCCTTTCAGGCTGTTGGTGACGGCCAGGATTCTGGCGTCGAATGCCGGGTTCTGCCCGAATGCGTAGTAAAGGCGCCGCCGGTTTTCAAGGATTGCGGGCAGATTGTCGAAGAAACTGGTCACGTCCAGGCCGTTGTCGGCGCCGTAGTCTTTTTTTGCGCCGGCCAGTCCGACACGTTTTCCCTGCCAGACTTCCTGCTCGGGATCGGCAGACCGCAGATACAGGTCAAACGTGCAGTTGCCGTTTTCCTTCTTCAGTACGGCCCACGCGTCCGGTTCTTCCAGGCCGGTCAGAAAAAAGAAGTCGCTGTCGGCCCTGAAAGGATATTCAACGTCGCTGTTGCGCGTCGAAGGCAGGCATGCCGGGAAAAGCGCCACACCATCGTCCATCAAATCAAAAAAACGCTGCCGTCTTTCGCTGAATCTGGATTTCTTCATCACTGGTTCCCCTTGTCAAAAGGTGCCTGTCCGGCCGTTGTCGAAAATACCTGACAATAATGCTGCGATTTGTCTGTCAGGGCAATCTGAACGTGGATTATTTAAATGGTCAGGGGTTGATGGGCGGTTTCAGAGGGCAGGCGGGCTACTCGTCCAGCCGCCGGACTTTCTTCATTTCGTCTTTCAGCTTCTGGTACTGGGCGTCCCACGTGATGGTGCCTTCCTGAAGATTCTTGATGCGCTTGCGGACTTCCTGATCAAGTTCTTCATCGGCGGCCAGATGCTTTTTCAGAATCGGCGTGATGATGACGACAAGATCGTTGTCCATGCCATAGACTTCTTCGACGTGGCGGCTGTGAATCAGCGCTTCAATAAGCTGCGCCGTGACGTACTCAATCAGGTTGTCGCCGACGCCGAATCCGCGCTCACGCGCAATCTGCGTCTTAACCTTGGACAGGTCGCCGTAGTCACGTTTCTGGCGTGCGATTAAGTCGCGCGCCTTTTCGGTGACTTCGCGGTCGGACCGGATGTACTCTTTCAGGACTGACTCAAGGTCAAGCTGAACTTCCGGGACTTCTTCTGACTCGACTTCAATATTTTTGGACTTTATCAGCTCATCAACCAGCTCGGAGGCCAGAGGAGCCACTTTCCCGCTCATCAGCTTCATTTGACACTCCTGCGTGTGCCCGCATGTACGACGAAACCGCCGGAAAACTATCACATCAAGTCTGGATTGACAATGACCAACTTTTCAGTGGTTCAGGTGCGCCGACGCGGTCGTTAACAGGGCAACTTCCATCAAGCGGGTGTATAATCGGACCGCTTTCTGGCTTGGAATGAAAAATGACTGTTGAAGAAAAACTGGATGATGCAATCAGGGAAGCTTTGCGGGGACGCAGGCGGGATGAACTGGATTGTCTGCGACTGATTAAAAGCTACGTGTCTGAAAAGCGCACGGCGCCAGGTTTTGTCGGTGGTGTTACTGACGAACTGATTCTGGGTGTGATGGCTTCATATTCCAAGAAACTGACCAAGACTATTGAAGAAGTCGAAAAGCTTGGTCGTGCGGACAGCCCGGTTCTGGAAAAATATCGTTATGAAATCGAACTGTTGAAGGGTTGGCTTCCGACGAAGCTTGACGAACAGGCAACCAGGACGCTTGTGCGCGCCATGATCGCCGAAGCTGGACTTTCAGGCCCGGCAGCGGCCGGCCGTTTGACCGGTCTTATGATGAAAAGCCACAAGGACGAAGTTGATAATCAGGTTCTTCGCAAGGTTATTGAAGAAGAGCTGGCTGTAGTCTGACGCTGTCGGCCTGTCAGAAGAACGCGGCCTGAACCCACGGAAGTGTGTTCACAGGCAGCGGCGACAGTTCCTGCGGTTCGGTTCCTTCCATGTGCGGAATCATTATTCCTTCATCACGACACAGAAGACCTGTCAGCGGATCAATTTCGACAAAGACTATCCCCGGCGGGACCGGTTCAAGATCATCAACAGCAGCGCGTCCACCGGGTACCGACGCCATGAACTCCAGCCACATCGGAAGTGCCGACGTCGCCGCGAACACGCCACCCCGGGCCTTGTTTCTGCCCAGATACCGTGAGTGCGCGTCCTGGCCAATCCATGAAACTGCCGTCAATTCGTGAGTCCACCCGGCAAACCACACGTCGTACGGCAATGTCCCCGTTTTCCCGAAAACCGGTCTGTCCAGTTTCTTTGCGGCCTTTGCCGTTCCTTCTTTTGTGACGTTGCGAAGGTTTGCAGCAGTAATGAATGCGGCGTCTTTTGTAAGAATCCGCTTTTTTGAATCAAAAACGCGTGTGATTTCAAGACCTGTGGCGTCCATCACGTCCACTGCGGGGTCACGCGGACTGCGTCGGTCCAGTACTACGTTGCCACTGTCATCAGTTACAAGTTTCAGGATAGTCGGCTCAACGCGAAGACCGCCAGCGGCGAATGTTGCGTAAGCGGTCAGGATGTCGGCCGGTTTTTGTTCAATGCC
>CAZFVA010000001.1:2632-49487 GCA_964522105.1 uncultured Anaeromyxobacteraceae bacterium | reverse complement strand
CGGTTTCTGTTGAACTGGGAATCGTCGAAGTCCCAGCCGCCTGCCATCGCCCTGACATAGCCGGTGCGGTGGTCCATCGCCATCATTGCCGCCTGAACGCCCGGGAATTGCACAAGATTGAACTTGTTCTGTCCTTCCTGCCCGTAGCTGTCGTCGAATCTTGTAACAAGGATGATGTCGCCGATCCTGAGCGCCTCGGTTGCATCCTTCAGCTTGCCGTCAAGCGACAGGTTACCTTTTTTTTCGGTGATATTTTCTTCGTCGAATTTCGTGTACTTTACGGCCCACTTCATCGATTCAATCGGGATTGTTCCTTTGATTCCGTCGGTTACCATGATGTCGGTTGATTCTTTGGACACCCCGGTGACCAGCGCCAGAAGTGGATTCCCGGTCGAGTGTTTCAGATAGTCACGGTGGTTATCTATCCAGTTCTGATTCGCCGCCAGAAACCTGCCAAAGTCCTTTTCGTTCAGTGTCGCGATCGGGCCGACCCAGCCCTGGCGCATCGACATCTCAAGGGCAGCATCGTACGTGGCGTCCTGAGCCTTGAACTGAAGGCCCATGTCGACCGTCGTTTCGGCGTGTATGTTTCCAAGACCGGCAAGAAGGCTTGTTTCGCGGTCCTTCTTTGTCCATGGTTTTATTGCGGAAATTGCTTCTATGGCCAGGTACGGAACTCTATCCCCCAGATTGTCTGCCTGCCGGACTGCGGTGACTGGTGAATTGACTGCCGCCGCTGCCGCCTCTTCGGTAACCAGCCCCGCAATCTTCATGCGGTTGATGACATGGTCGCGCCGTCGTTTCAGTTCGTCAGGCTGCCGGAGCGGGGTTACGGTTGATGGCGACTGAGGCAGCACTGCGATCGTGGCGGCCTCGGGCAGCGTCAGTTCAAGTGCCGTCTTGCCGAAGTACATGCGGGAAGCGGCCTCGACCCCGTAACTGCCTTCACCAAGGTAAATCAGGTTCAGGTAAAGAAGCAGTATCTGATCCTTAGTATATATAGCCTCAAGGCGGCGGGCGATTATGCCTTCGCGTGCCTTTCGTTTGAAACTGCGTTCCTGCGAAAGCAGAAGGGCGCGGGCGACCTGTTGCGTGATGGTGCTTGCGCCTTCGCGGACTTTGCGGGCCCGCAGGTTCGACAGCACGGCACGGATGATGCCCCGGATGTCGGTGCCCGAGTGTTCAAAAAAGCGTTCATCTTCAGAGGCCAGGACGGCGTTTACAAGCAAGTCAGGAATTTTGCTGCGGGGGACAAGATAGCGGCGTTCGGTGAACACCTCGCCAAGTACCATTCCCTGTTCGGCCGTTACCGAGCTGACGGCGCCGAACTTGATTGAATCAAACGGCGGAATTGTCGGCAGGTCACGTGAAAGGTAGATGTACAGGGCGAATCCAAACATGCCGCCAAGGGTCATGGCCGACAGCAGTCCCCACAGCACAAACCGCAGAATTATCAATGCGGGGTTCGACGACCGGGAATTTCTGACAATCAGCTTCATCAATGGTCCAGAAACAGTTCGCGCCCATTGTAGCCGGATTTCGTGATTTTGGCAGGTGTCATAAGAACGTCAGTAGAAGGTCAGTTTGCAGGCCTGTATCCGACGATGGTGGCGGGGGCCAGTGTGAACGTGAAGCAGACTGACATCGCATCGCCGTAGTTTTCGGCGTCTTTATTGATATAGGAGCCGTCTTCCATCTGGTGCAGGTCAAACAACATGACGGGGTTGGGGCTTATACGCAGGTACGGGCAAATATCTACGACTTCCGCCGGCTGCGGGTCCATGTCGCAGGCTTCCTGGAGGCCGTCAATTACTTCAGTCAATGCCTGTTTTGTGACTACTCCGGACATCACACCTTCGGAAGCCTCGACGCCGGTTCCTGACTGGACCAGAACCGCCGAGATGCGTGCATCAACAAGAACGACCGGTACCGCCAGCTCGCTGGTGATAAATATTCTGACGGTTATTTTGTCTGATTGCCCGGTAAGTACACCATCCAGGATTTCGGCA
The DNA here is from genome assembly GCA_964522105.1 of uncultured Anaeromyxobacteraceae bacterium. Lineage (GTDB taxonomy): Bacteria > Myxococcota_A > UBA9042 > DTJE01 > DTJE01 > JAGOFO01. The sequence continues at coordinate 47,478 of CAZFVA010000001.1, read as the reverse complement.
TCAAATATTATTGCAGGTTCGCATGTGTCCTTGTTGAACAGGATATCCTCGGTGTCAGCGTAGATATCACCTGAAAGAATTCCTTCAGTGACCGGCGTTCCGACGACTCCGTAAAGGGTAAATCCGGGATTGTACGTCAGGTCACCAACCCCTTTGAATTCAAGCACAATGGCAGTCTTTCCGGCAGTAATCATGTCGGCCAGTGGTGGGTTTATCTGGGAAGCTGATCCTGTCAGTTGACAGTCACCAAGCCCATCCCCGGTGTAGTCAAAACATACGACCTTTTCGTCCGCGTTCGCAGGTACATGAAGGTAGTTGGCAACCCCGGCCGGTCCCCACGTCGTCGGCAAATCTTCAGGGTAATTGCATTGCAGAACATCGGGCTGGCACGCAGTCCCGAACTGCATCACACATGACCATCCTGCGTCTTCACTGCAACTGCATGCCGGACTTATCCCGGTGCAGTCATCATCGACCTGACACTGAAAGCATCTTGCAATTCCAGAAACAACGACGCAGAACGGTTTGTCCAGTTCACACAAGCCATCGCAGTCGTTAGGTACGTCCTGGCATCTTTGAAGCGGGCCGCAGACCAGACCCGGGCTGAATCCTTCACCCTGGCAGTCGCTGTCTTCGCAGCATCCATGGCATTTGCCGTCTAAACATCTGACCTTTCCAATGTCGCAAGGTTCACTGCATTCAGGGTTTTTGTAGCAGTCGTCGTGAACATCGCTGTTATCCGGTATTTCACCTGTCCATGTGTCTTCAGCGTCCCGCACGTCGGCAGGTACCACATCGTTAATCCCGTCATCAGCGATGTCGGCATCGGTCTGGACGTCGGCGTCACCGGTTATGATGTCAGGGACGTCAATGCCAGAAACTGACTTCACGCATCCCGTCGAACCAGGCATCAGCAAAATGGCGCAGGCAGCACTGACAACTACCGCCGCTTTCATAACATGCTTACCCCGGGTGTCGCGACCGTCAATGGCCGATGTGATGCCACAACGATACGAGTATGTGAATCCGAGTTCAAGTTGTAGTTCTGATATTGCTGGTTAGGAAAGGTTTTTCAGGGGGTAGAAATAGAAAAGGGCGCCGAAGCGCCCTTTTCTTTAATTCGCGTAACTTACGTCACACGCCAGGTGTCATCACAGCGGTGTGTAACCGGTGACAGCGGCCTTGGCCAGTGTGAAGTTCAGGCACAGGGAAGCGGCGTCGCCGGGGTTCTCGGCGTCCTTGCCGATGTAGCCGCTTTCGGCCGTGTCATCCTGGTGCAGATCAAACAGCATAGCCATGGCGCCACGGGCAACGGCCAGGTAGGGGCAGATGTCCTTGACTGATTCCGGCTGGGGATCCTTGTCGCATTCGACCTGGATGCTGTCGATGATGGCGGTAAGTTCGGCCTTGGTAACAACGCCGGACAGAACGCCGTCTTCAGCAGAGACGCCAGTGTCATCAGCCGTCAGGGCGGCCTTGATCTGGGTGTCAATCAGGTTGACGGTCAGGAGCAGGTCTTCGGAAAGCGGCACGGAGATCCGGAAGTTTCCGGGGCCGGCAGCCAGGGCACCAGCAGCAATGCTTGAGCCTTCAAAGAAGATCATCGGGAGGCAGGTGTCTTCCATGTAGGATGACTGATCAACAGTCATGTCACCAGCCAGTGTACCAGCAACAACGGGGGCGCCCAGGAGGCCCTTCATGGTGAAGTCAGCTGTGGTCGTGAAATCGGTTACAGCGGCGAATTCGAAAATAATGGCCATGTCTCCGCCGTCCATCATGTCGGTCAGCGGGGGGTTAACCTGGGAGGCCAGGCCGGTGAGGCCGCAGTCGCCAAGGTCATCGCCTGTGTAATCGAAGCAGACCAGCTTTTCTTCAGCATTGGCCGGGACGCGGAGGTAGTTGACTACGCCAGCTTTTCCCCATGTCGTCGGGAGGTCGTCCGGGAATGTGCAGGTCGGGTAGCACTTGAAGACCATTTCGTTACAGACGTTGTCGACATCGCAGGTTCCGCAGGGAATCGCAACGCCTTCGGTGTCCAGGCAGGGGCTGGCGCCGCATTCTTTGTCGCCGCATTCGTCAGCAACAACGCAGCCTGCGTTAACAATGCAGACACCGGCTTCACAAACGTAGCCGCTGTCGCATTCCGGGCCGCAGGTCACGCCTTCGCACGCACTCGGTCCACAAACCTTTTCGCCGCAGGCCGGGTCACAAACTTCTACCGGCACATCAGGGGTAACAATGGTGTCAACATCAACGACATCGGGGCGAACTGTGGTGTCCGTGCCTTCGTCCGGGACGTTGGTGTCAGTGGGGACCGTCGTATCTTCTTCATTGGTGTCGGTACCGGTGACGGGGTCACTGCCGCAGGCAACCAGACCGGTCAGGGAAATGGCAAGAACCATAACTCCGAAAAACTTCACGAACTCTCTCATTCTAATACCTCTTAAAAAGGACAAAAAACCACCTTGCGACCGTTTTGGTCACGGGAATATTAATGGTAACTTATGCTGAATGCAAGGAAAATTTGTGTGAAAGTGCGTTGGATTTGTACGGTGAACGTTTGAAAGTTGATAGAATACATTTGTCATGTTCGTGGGTCATTTCATGGGCGTCCTGCTCGCAACAATACCCGGGTCCCGTATCCGCTTTGCGGGACTGTGCGCTGTCTTATGCGGCGGGTGGCTTGTCGCGTGTGATGATGCGGGCGTTAACCCCTCGGATTTAATTCAGATTGTTGACTCAATGTCCGGCGTTGATGTGTTGGCGGATCAGTCAACCGATGACGATAATTCCGGCGATGCACAGGCAGATATCCAGGACGCATTCGGCGGTTATGACATCGGGGTGGACGCGGAAGTGTCGGCGTCGGACCTCGGTCTGCAGGATATTAATGTTGGCGAACTGACGATTTTGACCATCGATCCCGTCTCCGGCAGCTCGACCGGTTCGACTATGGTGACATTAACCGGCAGTGGTTTTGACGATTCTGTGTCGGTGTGGTTCGGGCGGTCTCGCAGTCCATCCGTTTTTGTGATTTCCCCCGGTCTGCTGAACTGTGTGGCGCCGCCCGGCGGGGCAGGGCCGGTTGATGTCCGCGCGACTGATAACCGGGGGCGTGTCGCCGTCAGTCCGGTAAAGTTTATTTATGAATCTTCGCTGGCGTTAGATTCCATCGATCCTTCGTCAGGGCCTTCTTCGGGTGGCACTCCTGTCATAATTCGCGGTCGCGGTTTTTATTCAAACCCGTCCGTTTTCATAGGCGGCAGGTCGGTCGTCGCATCTACGGTCGTCAGTGACTCTGAAATCCTTGCAGTGACGCCGCCCGGTGAAGCCGGGTCCGGTCAGGTCGCCCCCGACGGCTCCTTTACTGCTGATGTACGCCTTCTGTCCGCCACAGGCGATGTCCGCGCCAAAAATGCGTTCACCTATCTGTATGTTGACAGCGGTCCGCAACTTCCGGATGTGGGTGTGCAGGCGTGTACGCCGGCTCGTGGCGCTTCAGTCGGCGGGTCAAAAATCAGTATTATCGGTCATGGATTCAGGCCCGGTATGGGTGTCAGGATAGGTGCGCTGCCTTGCACCCAGGTAAAGTATGTATCTGAAACTGTTCTGGATGTCATTACCCCGCCCGGTACCCCCGGTTCGGCAGACGTAGTCGTTTCATACGGTTTCGGGGTTGCCCGCCTTGATTCAGGTTTCTTTTACCTGGGTGCTGACGGCGGAACGATGGGGATATTTGAAACGGTCCCGCCTGACGCGTCCTGGTCGGGTGGTTCACTGGTTGCCATCAGGGGATTCGGCCTGTCAGGTGTGAACAAGGTCTATTTCGGGTCTCTTGAAGCGACTGATTTGCAGCATGTTTCTGATTTCGAGATAACGGTCAGGACACCCCGGTCGGAAGTTGCGGGTCCGTCATTCGTCATGACACTCGGGACCGGCGGGGCGATGCTTCAGGATGGCTTCAGATTCTATGATCCTTATATTTACGGTGGCGGTGTGTGGGGACCGCCTGTTGACGGCACATTGAACGTCAGTGTTTTCAACGGTTCAACAGGCGGAAGGGTGCCAGGCGCATGGGTTATAGTTGGCAGTGATCTGCATACCCCGTGGCAGGGAAGGACCGATGACAGGGGTCAGATTACATTTTCCGATGTCGGGCTTGACGGTCCGTTGAACGTTTCTGCGGCTGCAGATATGTTTACTGCCGCTACTTTCGTTGATTTTGACGGCCGAAACGCCACGTTGACGATTTCAAGTGCTCCTTCACCTGAAAATCCGTCTGAACCGCCCCCGGGCGAGCCGACTACGCCTTGCGTTGTGGACGGCCGTGTCACCGATTACAACAAATATTTCATCAAGCCGCAGTGGCTTGACGGAACTGCCTGGGTCGAGTGTTTCCCGTCGTCAAATTCAATGTATTCATACCTGACTACTATTCCCGCGCAAAACCGCCCCGATTCCCACGGACGCTTTTCGATGACTGCCAGGTCCGGCGAGTTCGCGATCTTCTGCCGCCTGATGGTTCAGGAAATCGGTGCTGCCGAGGGATACCCGATCAGGATGGGCGTGCGTCGTCATGTCCGCTGTCAGGATGACCAGGCTGCCGAAGTCCTTGTTTCCCTTGATATTCCAACCGAGTCGGTCGTGCGGTTCGGTATAACCGGCATCCCTTCGTACGCTTCCGGCGTCTGGGAACCGCGTTTTTCAGGTGGCTGGCATCTTGGTACTGACGGGTATTTCCCGCTGCCGTCGCGCGGTGCTTTCGATGGCTCGGCCGAGATTTTCGCGCACATGCCTGACCGCTGGGATGGCGATGGACAGACCGATCTTGCCGGTGACGGCTTTGACCTGTATGTGACCGTTTCTTCAAAGGAACCGAACGGAATGCCATATTCGGTTGTCCAGGCCTTTGATGTTATCCCTGCCATGGATGGTGCTCTGCTTGCCGGGGATCCGGGCGCCCTGACGGTCACGCCGACGGCGCTGACCGGTTCGTTCGCTGCCTTCCACATGATGGACGATGGACAGGCCATGGCTGTAGACGAGTCGGGAAGAACGTGGATTTATGACGGGGTGCAGCTTGTCGCCGGTCAGGTAAGTTTGAATGGCAGGGTCAACGACGTACTTGGTGCGTCGCCGGATGATTTTGCGGCCGTCGGTCCGCGCGGAAGAATCACAATCGTCAAAGATCAGGTGGTAACCCGCGTTGAAACCGGTTTCCTGGCGGAACTGTATGACATGGACGGTGAAAGTCCAGACCTGATGAGCATTGCCGCCGGTCCGATGCTGATAAACCGGGTCGGTGAGTTAATCCGAGTAGAATCAATGCCTTCCGGTTCGGACGTCAGGGCCGTTCGGCGCTTCCCGGACGGCAGAATTTTTGCTGTCGGTCCAGACGGTATAGTTGTAAATGGGTTTTCCGGTCAGCCTTTGTCGGCCGTCAGGCCGGTCGCGGAAGACCTGCTTGCAGTTGCCGGTCTGACACCGGACATGGTGTGGGCGGCCGGTGAAAATGGACGTGTTATTTCGATTCGGGATGACAACGTCTTTGTGTTGAAAGCCCCGACGTCATCAACGATTCGCGGAATAGTTGTGCTTGGTGACTGCGACGTTCTTTTCTATGGTGACGGCAGCTCGGTCTTCAGATTTGACTGTTTCGAATTTACCGATGTTTCGCCTGCAGGGTCTTCGGATTACAAGATTACCGGCGGTGTTGCATTTGCTGACGGTGCCGGCGGATTCGTGCCTGAAGGTGACGATTATGTCGTTCTGGTTTCATCCCGGATTACCGACCTTTCGTCGTTTGCCGGTTTTCCAACCATAGCTGTCCCGGCTGAAAACCAACCGTGGAACGGGCGTGATATCGCCTGGGCTTCCGGTTTGCCATGGGACGCCACGCACTGCCAGGCAGTATTGTCCGGGTTGATCGGTTTGCCGTTCTGGCAGATTACTTCCAGCGGGCGTTCAAGCAGCGTCGAATTGCCCGATTTCGCAAGGATATCAGGGTACAATCCAGTTCCGACCGGCTTGAAAAGAATGAACATGACCTGTTCAAGGGCACCCGGGTTCGACATCAGCAATTTTGATTACCGATCGCTCGGTTTCAATTCCCGCGAGACATTTTCCGTCGACCTGGCCAGTTTCTTCTAATCCACACTGAAGTGCCCGACCTTGAAAGTCATATGTTACAATGTCCGGCAGCAGGTTCCGTGGCCTTCTACATGTTGTTTCAGGCGGAGTGTCAGATGAAGATATCCGGGATTCTTATTACCGTTTCCATCTGTCTGTTTTCAGTTGCTGCCAGTGCCGCCACTGCCGCAGGTGCACCGCCACAGTTGCAGACCGCCGTAGATTCGGCTGCCCTGGCCATGGGTGACGAATACGACCAGGCGCTTGAATACTTGAAATCAAGACCGGATCTGTTTGAAGCGGGTGCCGCGGCCGTCACAAAGGTTGTCGCGAAGTACAGCAATGACGCAGATGTTGCACGCAGGCTTCTTGACCTTGCAACGGCCTACGGTTCCGTCGGGTGTACTTTTGCTGCGACGCTTGTTGCCCGGCCGTATCCAGCCTGGGTCTCCGGAGTGCTGAAAAGATATCCCGATACGATGCGCTGCAGTGCAATGGACAAGGCGGTGGCCGGAATCCTGAAGTGGGTGCCGGATCCTGATTCATCACGGGATGCCGAAAATCTTGTAATTGAAACGATGGCTTCGCTGAAGATGGCCTTCAATATCGAGGGCGCCGAAGCCGCATGTGCCTTTGTTGACAGGGGTTCGATAGTTGTTCGCACCGGCGCGGCATCGCTGATTTCGACAGTCAGACCTGAAAAAGGGCTGACCTGTCTGGTCAAAGCATATGATCGCGAAAAGGGTAAGGAAGAAAAGGCTCTGGCCGACGTCCTGCTTGAAGCGATTGCGCGTTTCGGCGGGGCCAATTCTTACCCGCACCTGTTGAACGCCCTTGAAACCCCCGGTCAGTTCGAGCTTGCCTGCCGCGTCATGGCCGAGTCCGGGGATGATGCCCTGATTACGATGATTAAGGCCGCACGGGCCTTTTCGGGAAAATCAGGCAAGTTGATGAACTGTCTTTCAATTTATGGCAGTCAGGCGCAGATTCATGTTCTGCCGCTGCTCCGGGATAAGTCCAGGGAAATACGTAACTTTGCCCTTGATTTCTTTTCCAGAAATCAGTCACTGACCGCCCTTACAGTTCTTAAGTCCGGGTTTATCAACGGCGAAAACAGTAAAGACAGTCTGGGAATACCGCGTGAGCAGATTCTTGATGCCCTGTCCTCGTATCCTGTGGAAGAAATCAAGGACGTTGTTGAACTTGCATTGACTGACAATGATGATCGCATCCGCGAACGTGCCCTTGACCTTATTCGAAGCCGGAAGTCGCTGGTGTTTTCCGGGGCTGTCCGGACCGTGGCCGAGACCGATCCCAATCGTTCCAGCAGGGCAGCGGCTCTTGGTATTCTGTGGTTGCTGGGTGATTTCGGGGCTGAACCGCTTTTAAGACGAATGGCCCAGTACGAAGAGGCAACGATAGCAGCCGAAGCTGTCAGGATTCTTGGTTATATTGGAACTCAGGATTCGGTCCAGGTCCTTCGTAAGATTGCCACAGGATCTTCGGGTCAGGTGAAAGGTGTCGAGGCCATGAAGGCTCTGGCGCTGCTCGGCATGACGTCGCAGCCTCTTGATGCAGCTTATACGCCGATTCCGGCACCGAAAACTTATAAGTCTTCCGGTATTGTTTCGTGTGGCGCTTTCCGGGCTGCCGGGCTTGGGACAAAGGGCCCGCTGCTGCTGGCGCTTCCTGGTGGACCGGGTATGGATTCTTCGTGGGCGCGACCCTGGATGGACGAGCTTTCCAGAAACGCGATTGTCGCCTATGTCGAGCCAACCGGCGTTTCCGGGGATGAAAAAGTCGTCTTGACGCCTCAGGAATTTGATTGTTTTGTTGAGGGTTTTCACAGTGACAAGGTCGTTCTGGTTTCGGACGGTCTTGGTGGAACTGCGGCCCATTGGCTGGCTTTCCAGGTGCCTTACAGGATTGCCGGTGTCATAACAATTTCTGCGCCTCTGCCGGGCAATCTGACCAGTCTCGAGGCGTCCAGAATTCGCAGTCTGCCGTTGCCTTTCGGTGATATTGCGGCCGATCTGTTCAAGCAGATTGATCTGTTCAGGACCGAGGCGATTGACCTGTATATGCGCAGGGCGCTGGCCCCGTCGATGGCCGGTAACATGAAGGATGTGCGCAGGGCCCTGCAGATCAACTTCAGCAGTCGCCGCCTTCAGACTGCAAGTCAGGAGCTGTCGAAACCGGAAGTCAGGTTTGTACCTCTTGAAGTCAACAAGCCAGTTCTGTGGTTTCTGCCCGAAAGTCTGATGGATCAGGAAGCGTTGGCCGGCTTCAAGGAAGTTGCATCGCAGAAGCCCGGAATGTTTAGGATTTCTTCCACAGATAAAGACTGCGGGTTCATGCCGCAGATATCATGTTCAAAGTATGTGCTGAAGCAGATGCGCAGCTTTATCAGTGACCTGTGAAAGTTCAGATTTGATGCACTTGAAGTGAACATGTGATTTTCCAGGCGATGCGGGTGACAGACTATGCGGGAAACAAATGTGCGCGGGAATGATATGAACAGTGATCGACAGGCCATCGAGGCCGCGGCAGCTACCGCTGGAAAAATAATTGCCAGCGTTGGAACGGTCTTCCTTGGCAAGGACGAAGTCTTGAAGAACGCCGTGACGGCTTTGCTGGCGCGTGGTCATGTTCTGCTCGAGGACGTCCCCGGCGCAGGAAAAACAGTGCTGGCAAAAGCACTGGCCGCTTCGATCGGTGGTCGTTTTTCGCGGGTGCAGTTCACGTCGGACCTTCTGCCGTCAGATATCACCGGCATCAGTGTCTATTCCGCCAGGGACGAAAGATTCAGTTTTCACCCCGGCCCGGTGTTCGCGAACGTTCTTCTGGCTGACGAAATCAACCGTGCCAGTCCAAGAACGCAGAGCGCGCTGCTTGAAGCAATGAGCGAGCGTCAGGTAACTGTTGATTCTGAAACCAGAAATTTGCCTGACCCGTTCTTCGTTGTGGCGACACAGAATCCGCATGAACATTCAGGTACTTATCCGCTGCCGGAATCGCAGCTTGACCGGTTTCTGATGCGCCTGAATATTGGTTATCCTGACCGCGATGCCGAGCGAAGGATTGCACAGGCTCAGGGATTTTCAGAAGACACAAGCATCCAGGCGGCAGTCACGCCGGCAGACGTTGCAGCGGCGCAGGCGGCGGCCACATCGGTCGAAGTTCCCGCTTTTCTGATGGATTATCTGCTTGAACTTACAAGCCGCACCCGCAGGTCTGATCTGCTTGAGCTTGGCGTTTCCACCCGCGGGGTCGTCAATCTGGTTTCTGCCGCAAGGGCCGTCGCTGTCCTTGGGGGCCGCAGTTTCTGCGTCGCCGACGACGTCAAATCCATGTTTATTCCGGTGTGCGCCCACAGGGTCGTTCTGCGCGGTCATGGCGCTGGTGGCGTGTCCGCATCGGGCGAAGCTGCAGCAATTCTGGCTGACATAATGGCGTCAACGCCTGTGCCCGGGGATTGATGTCGGGGCTGATATGAGTCGAGTCCGTGGTTTCTTCTGGAAATCGGATTTTTTTCCCCGCAAGCTTTCCTTTACCCGCGAAGGCAAGGTCGTTTTTTTTATATCGATCGGTCTTGGTCTTGCCGCAGTAAATACAGGAAATAACTTACTTTATCTTGTTTTTGGTCTTTCGCTTGGTCTGATAATAATCAGCGGTTTTCTTTCTGAAGTGAACATCAGGTCAATCCTGACGGCCAGAATGCCGCGAATCCGTCCGCAGGCCATGCGTCCCGTTTCATTTCTGTTGTCAGCCGAAAACACCCACAGACACGTTTCTTCTTTTGGCCTGGAAGTCTGGCCGTTGTTTGAAGGCGACGATATCAAGTCCGAGCCTGCCCGTTTTCTGGAACTGGCGCCGGGGTCGGTCCACAGCGGCCCGGCAAGTGTCACATTTCCCCGGCGCGGTGAATATAAGATTCACGGCATGGTCGCTTCCACCGGATTTCCGTTTTCATTTTTCAGGAAATCGGCAGTTTCCCTTTTGAAAGAGACTTTTATAGTTCATCCCCGGGTTCATCCGTTGCGTGAAATCCGGATTCCGGTTGGCGCCGAGGGCGAAGACGAAAGTTTGCCGACTGCCGGGCGAGGTTTTGAATTCTTTGGTGTGCGCGATTTCCGTGTCGGTGATAACCCGAAAAACATCAGCCATAAGCTTTCTGCCGGGCGCGGCGAGCTTATCGTCAGGGAGTTCGAGCAGACCGGTAATCGTGAAGTCATAATCGCATTATTGAACATCAATCCGGGCGGGGAAGAAGGTCTTTCAAGGGCCGAAATGGCGATTGAAAAGGCGGCTTCCGTCGCCGTGCATCTGCTGCAGCAGGGCAGGGTTGTCGGTATCGCGTCGTCGTTTGACCTGGTATCGCCAGGTACCGGAAGTGCCCAGATTGACAGGATTCTGGATTATCTGGCGGTCGTTCCAATCCTTGAATTGAATCCACCCGGGGAAGAAATTCCCCTGCGGGCCACGCTTGGAAGTACGAACCCGCGGTCGGTTATATGGATCAGGCCGTGATTTCCGGTTCCGGCTTACTGTCGGCCATTTCGACAGCAGGATGTGCTCATGAGATTTGACCTGCTCCACAGACTGGTTACCGCTGCCGTCATCTGGACAGGGTTTGCCTCGCTGTTTCTTTCCGGCGAATTTAATCTGCTGGTTGTTGTGCCGTCGTTTGCAATTCCGCTGGTCGGCGTCTTCGCGTGGCGGCGTCTGATTTTCAAACATTCCGGTCCTGTTGCGGGCGTGGTCGCCGTCATCGCCGGTGTCGCAGCAGCCTACATGGCGTTCATCAGCACCGACTATCTTTTCTGGGCGATCGTTTTTGCCATTTTCCTTACAAGTCTTAAATCAATTTTTCTTCGGTCGTGGACCGACTTCATGCAGATGTACGCGTTGTCTTTCCTTTCAGTAATGGCTGCCGCTGTAGTTAACCCGTCAATTTCGTTCGGTCTTCTGATGTTCCCGTTCATTGTATTCCTTGTCTTCGGCCTGATGCTTAATAACCTGCGGCAGGGTATGGAATTGACAGCCAGCAAAGCTGCGGCCGCAGGTGAAGATGTTGATCCGGCTGCCTTCATGGCTGGTCGCGGCATCATCAAGCGAAGGTTTGTCCTGATTACGCTTGCGATTACGACGGCCGTCTTTCTGGCCGGTATAGTTTTCTTCTTTCTGTTTCCCCGCCTGGGCCTCGGTTTCTTTGCTAAACAGCAACGCAATCAGATGGCAATGACCGGCTTTTCTGATGAAGTCACGCTTGGGGATTTCGGCAACATATTTGAAGACCCGCAGGTCGTTATCCGCGTCGATTTCAGGCGAGCAAAGCCTTCCAGTGCCTTGATGGTGCCTTTACGTTTCAAGGGGCAGAGCCTTGATACGTATGACGGTCGTTCCTGGCGCAAGACGACATCACGGCGCGGTCAATTCACGACCAGCACAGGCGGGTTGTTGCGTTCACCCGATTTTTCGGGGCCGCTGGATGGCCGGACTGTCGCCATGATGGACGTGTATCTTGAACCGATGTCAGGCAATCCGAGGGTTCTTTTCGGGTTGACGTCGATCAGTGGATTCAGGCAGCCATCCGGGACGCTTGATGCGTTGCGGCCCGAAAAGTGGCGTTTTTATTCGGATTCTGCGGGCGATGTCACACTGACCGGTCCCGATGCCGTAGCCATTATTTATACGGTCGAGTCGACTCTCCCGGTCGACAAGCCGACATTGCTCAAGGCCGCCGGCACCGACTACCCGGCCGATATCCGCGATGTCTATCTGCCCGTCCCTGTTCAGGAAAGTGGCGTCAAAGAGCTGGCCCTTTCAATGACTGCCGGCCTTGAAAATCCGTATGACAAGGCAAAGGGGATTGAAACGCGCCTGCGGTCCGGATGGGCATATTCGCTTAGCTCGGTTCACGGAAACACCGATCCGCTGGCCGACTTCCTGCTGCGCAACAAGACCGGCCACTGCGAGTATTTTGCGTCGGGCATGGTCGTGATGCTCCGCGTTCTTGGTATTCCGGCAAGGATTGTTAACGGTTTTTATGGTGGCGTCAGGAACGACTACGGCGGTTACGTTGCGTTACGGAAATCGGATGCTCATTCATGGGTTGAAGTCTATTTCCCGGGGCAGGGCTGGGCCGTGTTCGATCCGACCCCGCCATCAGCGTTCAACGAGCGTCTGTCCAAGAGCCTGCTGGCCGGAATTTCGGAAGCTATCGATGCCACGAAGCTGGCGTGGTACAGATGGGTCATTGAATATGACCTTGAAAAGCAGATGGAGTTTCTGTCTGAAATCCTGAAAATCAAAAAGGAAAACGGCTCGGCTTTCGGTGACAGTATCAATATTTCTGATATGCGAAAGATCGCGAAACGCCTTAAACATCTGCCGTGGGAAAAGATATTTGGAATACCGTTGCTTGTCATCGTGGCCGTGGCTGTGGCAAGGCGTCTGATCCCCCGGCTTCGCGGGCGTGGCAATCTGCCCGGTCGTGTGTCAGGTGCAATTCATTACCGTGCTGTCAAACGGATGCTTGGGCGCCGTGGTTTTTCCAGGATGATCGGCGAGACCCAGCTTGAATTTGCCCGCAGGGCCGGTCTGTCGTTCCCCGATGCTGCTGACGCGCTTGAATCGGTCGCCTGGCAGTACGTGACAGTTCTTGCCGGCCACCTGCCGGTACTGACTGCGGCCGAACTGGACGATGCGGTTGTGTTGATTGAACACGTCTTGAAGAATTCAGGTATCACGAAGCGTACGCGGCCTGCCCGGTGACGTATGGGCGGGTCCCTGCTTCCGGCGTCTTGACGCGCGCAGGCGCAGGTACTACCCTCCACCGCCATGAGTGATTCCATACAGGACATTCAGCCGGTTCGACGTGTTCATGTCGTAACGTACGGCTGCCAGATGAACGTTTTTGATTCCAGGCGCATGATTCAGGTGCTTGGTCAGGATGGTTACGTCGAAACGTCTGATCCGACCGATGCCGACCTTATAATCTTTAATACATGCAGCGTGCGCGAACGTCCTGAAAAGAAGGTTCTTGGTTCGTTGTCGCGCCTGCTGCCACTGAAAGAAATCAAGCCGGACCTGCTTTTCGGCGTTGCCGGTTGCGTTGCGCAGCAGCACGGTCAGGCGTTGCTGGACAAGGTGCCGTACCTTGACCTGGTTGTTGGCCCGGACAACATAGTCGATCTGCCGGCAATCGTGCGTGCTGTCCGCGATGGAAAGCGTACCGCCCGTGCCGAATGGATGGATCGTAACGCCTACGAGTTCATACCGCTTGACCCTGCCGTCGAGGCCGGGCCGACATCGTTCCTGACAATCATCAAAGGTTGTGACAACTTCTGTACATATTGCGTTGTCCCTTATGTGCGTGGCCGTGAAGTCAGCAAGCCCGCCGAACTGGTTATCCGCGAAGTCGAAATGCTGGTCGCGGCCGGTGTATCAGAAGTCACTCTGCTTGGTCAGAACGTGAATTCGTGGGGCAGGGGCCTTGCAGGCAACCCGACGTTCCCCGATCTGCTGGAATCTGTTTCAGCAGTACCCGGCCTGAAACGTCTGCGTTTCGTGACGTCCCACCCTGCCGATGCAAGTGACCGTCTTCTTGGTCTTTTCGGGCGCCTTCCAAACCTTGCTGAATATCTGCATCTGCCGTTGCAGGCTGGCTCTGACGCCGTCCTGGAACGGATGAAACGTCGTTATACATCTGCTGATTATCTGGACAGAATTCGGACGGTCCGCGCGACATGTCCCGACATCGCCCTTTCAACCGACATCATCGTTGGATTCCCGGGCGAGACCAGGCAGGACTTTGAACAGACGCTGGCGGTTGTACGCGAGGTCGGTTATGACCTGATGTTCTCGTTCAAGTATTCCCCGCGCGGCGGGACCGCTGCGGCCGCCTGGAAAGATGACGTTCCCGAGGCCGAAAAGGCCGCCAGGCTTGCAGAGCTTCAGTCCATGCAGGACCAGATAACTAAAGACAGGATGCAGCGTTTCCTGGGCCGGACTGAAGAACTTCTGGTTGAAGGTCCAAGCCGTAACGCAAAAAAAGATGGTGGCCTTGAGATTATGGGCCGCACAAGAACCAATTACATTGTAAACTTCACCGTAACCGGGGGCGCCGTGCCTCGTCCCGGGGACATCGTGATGGTCAAGGTTGATAAAGTGCTGGCTCACTGTCTGAAAGGCTCGTTGGCCGGGTGATATGCACAGGTCGGCTTCAAGCGGAGGAAATGCTTAATGTTTTTCAAGGGTAAGGATTTAATGACCGTCGGTAATATCGGCGGCGGTCTTGCTGCTATTTTTGTGGCCATGGAAGGCATGGCACATGCCACACCGGCAAACGGCTCCACGTGGCTGTTCTGGTCCAGCATCTGTATCCTTTTTGCCTGGGTCTTTGATGCCTTTGACGGCGCCGTTGCCCGGGCGCTCGGTCAGATGAACAAGTTCGGCGCGGAATTTGATAACGTCGCCGACCTGATTGCCTATTCGGTGGCCCCTTCGTTCGTTGTCTATTTTGCGTACTCAAAGGTCCTGATTCTGCCCGGCCTTGAGTCGCTTCCCGGCATTCAGAAGGCTATCGCAATAATTGTCGGTGCCTTGCCCGCCACTTTCGGTTGCATAAGATTTGCCCGATTTAACGTCAGAAGACTTGAAGTGCCCGGCTATTTCATCGGGTTCCCGCGTCCGGCCTCTGCCCTTTTGATGGTGGCGCTTTTGAACTCGCACCTGATGGCCGTTTCCCCGACGATGCGATGGGTCGGTATCGCATTGGTCCTTTTCCTTGCGTACATGAACCTGACCCTGGTCCCGTTCATCAGTCATCATGGAAAGTCAATTTCGACTCATCTGGCATATATCCTTCATTGTGTCTGGATGACCGTCGCTTTTTCCTTCCTGCTTGGAATCCTTGTGCCGTTCGTCGTGGGCCTTGTCGGATACGAAACAAAGCCTCTCGTGCCGCCGAATCTGATTTTTGACTGGGTTCTGGTATGGCTTGCCTTCTACGTGTCGGTTGGATGGACAGAGATTCCCACAGAAACTATGAAGAAGGTCGCCGCTGTGACCTCGGACTGGAACAGGGATTAACGCCCCGCCCGGTTACCCGCAGACAATTTCTTGCATCAATTTCGTCAGTCGCCGCTGCAGTCGTGCTCTTCAATAAAGTTCCAGTCGATATAACCGGTCAGCATCACTTCAGCACCGGTGAAAGATGTCAATGCGCTTCCGGAACAGTCGGTCGTTACGGCTTCAGATTTGGTTGCTGAGCGCAACAGTGTGGTGCCTGTTGACGGTGTCGTCCGTCTTGTCGCCGGCCTTTTCGGCCACCCGGGTTCCCGCCCCGCGTGAGTCAAGTCAGACCGACACCCGCATATATTCTTACGTTCAAACTGACCGTAATTACCTGACTCTGCTGGCAAGACCGGCTTTTCCCACCGGAACTTCACTGACTGCATCATTTTCCCGGGACGAAATTGTAGTTTCATCAAGTTCTTCCGGCCAACCGGTGCAGTTGTCGGACGCCTTGTCGGCCGATGTTGTCGTCAAAAAACATGTTTACGTTGTAGTTGCGTCCGGCAGGCTTGATGCCAGCCGACTGCAGGACCTTGATTCTGTAACGGAAGTTCTTCGAGATCGCCTGGGTGGCAGCGCAGTTTTTCGCCTGACAAGGATGAGCCCGGGACAGAACGGGGACTGGTCAACAGCCGGGAATAGTTCATGTATTCCGTTAATGTCAGGGTGTCGCACAGATGATGCAGTGGAATCGGCTTTGAACGGTGTGATCGCCGCGATGAACGACGGTACGTCTGAAAATCCGGCGTCCGGTGTTGTGAAAGACCTGATCCTTGTGTCTGACGGCATGACCGGTGATGCGACAAGGTTTGCAACGGTGAGTCCGGCCGATCTGGTCAGCTTTGAAGAGAATACGCGGTTAATCGTTGATAAGACTGCTGCTGACATCAGGAAATACAGGATCAATCTGTTTGTGTTGCCGTTGACGGGTACAGACGCCGTTGGAATGGCGCGACTTCGCGGGCTGGCCGTGCCTGCAGGTGGAATGTTAGTTGTTCCGGAAGGCGACCTGCCCGATCAGGCGATGTGGCTTGCTGAAACGATAAGCGGTGGAAGTCTGGTCCGGATTCCCATCAGGCCAGCCACGGATGCTGATATCCTGCCCGGCCGTGTGGTGTTTGCAGACGTAGACACATTCGCCGGTGAATCTGTCGTCGAGATCCCGCGGTCTGCCGTTACGGCACCCTCAGAAGCTAATCCGCTGCTGGTTCCAGTCCTGCTCAGTGTCGTTGCTGGTTGCGCTCTGGCCGTGGCCCTTGTCGTTGTTTTGCGTCGAAGCGGGCAGTCTTCAAAAAGGAAACGAAAATGGGCGAGATTCTGATCTGCGGGAACCGCTACCCAATCAACAGGCGGGTATCAAATTTTGCTGATGGCGGGTTCAGTTTCGTTGACGTTGTTGGAATAGATGGTGAACCTCTGCTTCGTGATCGCCGGGGACACCCGCAAGCTGTGTCGGAACTGGCCGAGGTTGTTAATAAAATTGTCATTCATCATGACGGTTGCGCCGACTCGAAGACTTGCTTTCAGGTGCTGGTCGACCGGGGACTTTCTACTCACTTCATGATTGCGCGGGACGGGTTGATTCATCAGGTCGCCGACCCATGTCTGGCGGCCATCCATGCCGGTTCCGTTAATGCAGCTTCCATCGGAATTGATCTGTCAAACCCGGCCGACAACCTGCTGCAAACGCCAGATGCGCCTGTTCCTGATGGGGCCGCGCCATCCGGGACCGTCAAGATAAACGGCGTTGACTTCAGTTCCTGGACTTACAGTGATGCACAGTACGAATCTCTGAACGAGCTGCTCGGTCTGCTCAGTCAGACGCTCGATCTGGAAACAGATATGCCTGTCGGGCCGGACGGCGGGCTGCTTCTGGACGCCCTGGAGCCTGAGGCTGCCAAGGCATTTAAGGGCATTCTGTGTCACTGGCATATCGACGTCGAAAAATGGGATCCCGGTCCCGGCTTTGATTTCACGCAGGTTCGTCCGCCGATGGCCTGGCAGGGTGCGGCCTGTCCCGTGGCCCCCGCGCTTGAAAGCGAGGCCGGTGCAGCCTTTGCAGTTGGTTGTCCTCTGGATTCTGAAATCTGCGCAAAGATGAAACAGGCCGATCCTGTCGAGGCCGGATACCTTTTTCACGCTTTCTGTGACGCGGTTGACAATTCAATCGATGGTGGCTGGTTCCCGGTCGGCGTCAATGGAAACTGGCATGGTGGCATACACATTCCATGTCACACAGGTGCACAGGTTCGGCCGGTTGCAGCAGGCGAGATCGTTGCGGCGTCTTTCGGAAGCGACGGTGACGATCGGCTCGGGTCATCTGGTTTTGTACTGATTAAACACACTCATGCTGCGTTGCCGGGGGCAAAGACGTGGTACTCGCTATACATGCACCTTCAAAGACCGGCCGTGTCGGCGTTTGACCATCACCCGCTGGTGAAGTTGCTGGCGAAGTCACAGGTGGCGCAGCCGCGTCGTAAGTTTACGGTCCCGGGTCTGCGTGGCGTGTTGCCGGTCCCCCTCGATCCCTCAATGTATCCCGACCAGTGTGCTGCCATGAAAGCCGGCTGGGTCGGCCTGTTTCCAGGCCCGGATTCATCCTCCGTACGTGTAAGTCCGCGCGACGTCATCGGATTTGTTGCCGCGGCCGGGGCCGTTCACGGGCAGGCTGATGCCGTCTTGCATTTTGAGGTGTTCAGAAACCCGGATGACTCGGATGTGGCAGGTCTGCAGGTGGGCTCGTGTCCTGTGTCAGGTGATTTCAGTGGCCTGATAGTTGATAGATCGCCGGACCTGATGCCTGACCTTGATGCGCACCCCGCAATCAGGCGTCTGGTGGGCGACCTGGACAGTGGGGACGGTCACGCAGGCGCAGCAAAGTCATTCCGGGCAGTCAGCGTGCTGCACATGTCGGAGTGGTCACCGCAGATTGACTGGCTGGCCGCCATGCAGAAAAGCAACGTATTGCAGAAGATGCGTTTGTCCCGCGCAGAAGAAGGCGCGTTCGTTGGTTACCTGTCGTCTTATGCCCGTTTTGCATGGCTGAGCCCCTCCGTATCTGAACATGCAGGCATCAATACGGATGGCTTGATTGTTTCTGTTCATCCGCTGTGGTTCATGTTTGCGTGTTCAAGGGTGACGTTACCCGGGGATTTGTGGAAGGGACGTGATGAAGCCTTGAAATCAAAGTTTCGCGGGCGCCGCCTGATTGACAGGATTCTTGATGTCTGGTCGATGTAGCTAGAACTTCCTGAACACACCTGTCACAACCCCAAGAATCTCGAACCTGTTGAATGAATTAATGATTATTGGCTTGAAGTCGGGATTGGACGGCAGAAGTTCGATTCTGTCGTCGGTTCCGTCGTTAACCCTGTGATATCTTTTTACCGTTGCGTCATCATCAATCAATGCGACCACAATTTCGCCTTCGTCGGCGACAGGTTGCCTTCTGACAAAGATGTAGTCCCCGTCCAGAATACCGTCCCCGATCATGCTGCTTCCAGTTACCCGCAGCACGAAGGTGTCTTTTGTATCCTTCATTAAAAACGGGTCGGCCGCCAGATGTCCTTCAATGTTTTCGGTGGCATAGATTGGTTTGCCAGCAGCGATCTGACCAAGAATCGGGATCATCCCGGCAGGCCGTTTCTGGCGGCCGGTAAGCCTGATTCCACGGGAACTGTTGCTGCGACGCTCGATTCGACCGGCACGCTCCAGTGCAATCAGGTGGTCAGACACGCCATTTGTCGAAGCAAACCCCATTCCGGCGGCAATTTCGCGGACTGTCGGTGGCGCGCCCCGGGACTCCATGAAGTCGCTGATGAACTTCAAAACCGCCTGTTGCCTGGACGTCAGAGCTTTTAATTCCATCTGAATACCTGATGGCTGATTGGATAATGGTACTGAACGTTTGTTCACATGGCAACAATGATTTTCGCAGGCGTCCTGGAATTTCCGGGTGGCTTAGAATTCGTAGGCGTATCGGAATAGAAGCAGGTTGTCCTGATAGCCGCTTGCAGCCTTGCCCCACATCTCGACAGTCCCCTGATAAGAAGTCTTGATCAGGTGGTGCAGTCCGGGACGGAATATGAATTCTGCCCTCCCGCTGAACAGGAGTGCGTTGTCCCCGTAGCCGTAAGCATGCAGGACTTCGGCCATTAATCCGTAAGTAAACCAGTGATTGACCGGATGTGTGAACGTCAACTGTGGACCGTGGACGTGGTAAAGGTCCGGCGCAAAGTAGGAAAGGTTGTTAGCTTTTGCGTCGAACTTGAAGTGTTCGATCGTGTAGTTGTACATCAATTCAAGTGATGGTGATCTGACAATTCTGACGCCAAGGCCGACCGTTCCTGCCACGTGGGAGTTATTGTCATCGTACACGCCGCCGGAAATCTCGGCGGTCACGATCATGCGGTCCCACGGCGATGTGTAGATGGCCAGTCCGATGTCATTTGACACTACCGAATCAATGATGTCGCCCATCGACGAAAGAATATCCTTGCGCTCGAAAAAGGCTGTAAGTGTCAGGTTTTCAAACTCTTTTGACAGCGTCAGACCCGCATTTCCCGAGCTGCGGCCGGTATCGTAGTAGATATATGACCCGTCAAGAGTCAGCATGATTCCGGCAGGCAGGTTCAGGCTTGCGAAAGCGCCGATCTGGTGGCCCATTACCGGTTTCTGTGTCGTCCGCGCCAGGTCTTCGTGGTATCGGAAGTTGTAGTAGGCCCCGACTGATGCCCAGTCGGTCACACCGATGCTGACGCGCGGCCCGACTTGATGGAACCGGAACTTGCCGTTTTCATTGTAAAATGTGTAGTCCATCGCGACGTATGAATTGAAACCGGTGTCGCTGATGACTATGTCGCGGGCAAGGTCGGCGTAACGCGGATCACCGGCGCGTACCATCTGCGCGTGAAGACGCGCTTTGCGACCGAGGCCCATGTCGGACGAAAGGGTCAGGGCCCTTACCCGGATTTCAGAATCGAAAGGTCGAAGAACAAGATACTGTTCATAAGCTTTCAGCGCTTCGGCCGGCATCGAATTCCACTCATAAAGCATACCGAGCGTGCTGAGTGCGGCGGCGTCCTGACGGTCCGCTTTTACCACACGACTGTAATGTTTTATTGCTTCCTTTTCGTTTCCCTGGTCCAGATACCTTTCGGCAAGCTGTCTTTCCAGCCCGATGTCGCCAGGATTTCTTTCCACAAGCAACTTCAGGACCCGCATCGCATCTTCAAGCTTGTCATTCCACAGGTAAAGACTGTGAAGTGTGCGCATCGCGGCGTCGTCATTCGGAACAGCTTTCAGGTATGCCTCGAGGTGCACGATGGCAGCATCGGTCCGGTCAGCTTCAATCAGAAGATCGGCAGTTCGTTTGCGGATCAGAGGGTCAAAAGGACGGGCTGCCGCAATGATGAAATACTGTTCCAGGGCCGAGTCTTTCTGATTCTGTCCAAGAAGCAGTTCGGCAAGTCTTGTACGACTGCCAATGTTCTGGGGGTCAAGAAACACAACTTTTTGATAAAGCGTCAGTGCGCGTTGCGGCTGTTCAAGGTCTTCAAGCGTGTCGGCAAGGGCGGCCAGCAGTAACCAGTTCTCGGGATTCTGGATGGCGAGGGGTTCAATAAGCGCAAGCGCGGCAGCCGGGGTGCCGGCATCGCGCAGGGCGATTGATTGCTGTATCTGCGATTGGAAATCGCCAGTTGTCGCCGCATCCGGCAAGTTTCCCGTAACAGCTTCATTTGGCAGAGGTGCGGCCACAGCCGTCATACCCGGGATAAGCAGGAATCCCACCAGTAATGTAATTACCGCCTTCATTCAAATTCCACGCGGCAGGCTTCTTTGCCAACCTGATAATAATACCGTCCCTCAGCCGGGGCTCTGAATACTTCAGGGCAGCCCCCTTCGGTGCGAATTTTTACCTTCTGACCAGGTCTTGTCCTGACAACTACCGTTGCACTTTTATCCGGGCTTGAATCAGTCCCTGAAGCTGACAGCATCAGTCCACCCGCGTGTGTCAGCACTTTCAGTTCAATATTCGGCCAGTTTTTAACGACGCGCGCCAGCTCCAGCCCGTCACGCCTTTTCAGGAACGGGTAGTGCTTGTCAACGTTCGTAAGGACGCCATCCAGTTGGGCCGTCAGTTCTTCCTGAGTGAAGCCGCGCGACCTTTCCGGGTCAAACAGGTCATCAGGATGAATGAAATGGCTGACTATTCCCGGTACCCACATTCCATCAAGATATTCCTGAGAGTTGTGTCCAAGAATATAGTACTCGGATGAAATCCTTGGAATGTCAATTACTCCGGGTACATGCGGGTCAGGGCCGAATTCATCGCCGGGAATGGATTCTTCAGGCAGGTACTGTCCGGCGATCGCTATAACTTCCGGCATAGCTTCTTTCAGGGCTTCTTTGCCCATCTTCTGGATGAAGTTTGAAGGTGCAACATAGACCTGTGGAACTGCATTGATCCCGAAAAGTCGCTGGAATTCAGCGCGGAACCACAGCAGGGAATCTCTCATCGCCTGATAGCTGGGCCATCCTTTTGACCATTCGTTGGTGGCCATTGTCAGCGACTGGTGGTTATACCCGTGAACGCCGATCTGCCATCCCTTTTTGTGAATCATGCGCGCCAGAGCAATCGGCGAGCCGCTGTCGTCCATCGGTTCGTACGCAGACGTAGAGAACTGGCCCGAAGTCTTGAGATCATATTTAACGATCATCGCGAATGTTGGCTTCAGTCCATGTTTTTCAATTAAACCGGATATTTGTGGCCACCAGATGTTCAGATAGAATTCGTCATCGCGGGCGTTGTACAGCTTGTCAGCAGGGGGCCGCATTTGTTCGGCCATCGGCAGCGGGCAGTCATCGACCCACAGGTTGAACGAATTCATTATTGCCGCAGCGCCGGCGTGTCTAGATACTGCCAGCAGTGACAGAAGAATCAGGCCGCGCGACGATTTGTCTGCAATCCTTCCGGTGGCCCAGGCAATAGTCCTGCCGGTTTCGGGATTTTTTGCCACAGGATCGTGAATGAACGCCATCGGGACGTCCAGTTTACCGTCGCCGCCGCCCCACACAACTACAGTCGTATGGTCATCAAAGTTGTAAACGGGGCACTGGTCGTAGCCGTCAGCATCCAGCACAGGGTTGAAACCTTCTGCCCCCGGCAGGAAAGCCGGCTCGAAACGGTATGTTTTGATAAGCGCCGGCTTTTCGGATTTAAGTTCTGTAATCCCGAACAGATCGTAGAAAGCGTCGTCTTCCAGACCGACCAGATCAGCTATTCCCCCGCCGGAAGCTACGTAGTTTTTGAAAATTTCGGACAGCATACCTGCCGACGACTGAGGGAGACTGTCTGTAGCGATGGCGATCGCAGAATAATTGTAGAACATGGCCTGTGGCATCCCGGCCAGTTCCCTTACGTCCAGAAAATCAGCAGAAATGCGGGCGTAGTGCGCAACCCAGGCCAGTTGAATGTAAAGCGTTCTGCCCACGTCAGAAGCGGCAGACACTATGAACAGCCATTTCTGCGGAACAGGAACTTTGTCGACGCCTGTCATTGGTGTCGCGATGTATTCGACCATTTCGTCGACTTCAGCGTCTTTCAGCGGAGCCTTGACGTTGAAAACCGGGTATGGGCTGTTTTCGTCGCTTGAAACGCGGTCGCCGCATTTGACTGCCGCCCATGGTGTTCCGGTCCCGCCGCCTGCGCTGTTCCCGGTCAACTGAGGATTGAAGCCGCGTGACTGAAGCATGCTTGCCAGTCTGACTAACCAGGCGGCCGGAATTATCCCCGGTTCGGCCTTCGGGCACATTATCAGGACCGTGTTATCAGGGTGAAGCCAGTTGACTACGCCCGGCATCTGGGCACTTGTTATGAAAGCCGGTGGCGTTTTGTCCTGAGTTACGTTTGATTCAGTCGCGGCAAAGACGCAGTTAGATGTCATCATGACGGCGACAGCAGCGGTCAATCCTTGCAGCAGTTTGTTATGCAGACATGAATTCATCTGGCACGGCCATCATTAATTACCGCGTTAGTCTATCAAATTCGCGGATTACGTCAAAGGACGAGTTAGGAATATTCGACAACAGCATCTGGCTGACGTATGTCCGGGCTGAATTCACGCCTGCGTTGTGGTAGATTGCGTCGCGCTGTCAACCGGTTTCCTTTTGGGGTGCCGGTCCCTTGTCTGGTATAGTCGGGATACCTGGTTTGAATGATTTCGGTAGTGAATATCGGGGTTTGTAGTGCTTCAAGATATGGATGACAAAGGTACTCGTCGTCTGGGTGATGTTGGTTCCGGTGATGTAACGTCCAGCGCCGGTGCCGGTGGCAGACCCACGGTTGTTGACGATTATGATGTCGAGGCCAGAATCGAGGCTGCTGTCATGGCGGCTGGCGGTGACGAAGAATCTGACACCGATCCGTTAATAGGTCGCCTGGTTGATAACAGGTTCGAGATTCAGTCACGCCTCGGTGCCGGTGGAATGGGTGTTGTGTACCGCGCCCGGCAGGTCGGGATTGATCGCGTTGTTGCTGTAAAGACACTGCTGAAAGACCGGGCTCAGGATCAGAAGGTTGTTCAGCGTTTCAAGAACGAAGCGCGGGCCGTATCACGACTTAACCACCCGAACACAATCAGAATTCACGATTTCGGCCAGATGGACGACGGGACTCTGTATTTTGCGATGGAGCTTCTGGAAGGGCGCAGCCTGGACAAAGCCATTAAACAGGACAGTCCGTTTTCTGCCCGGCGGACACTGCATGTGCTTGGCCAGATGGCAGAATCGCTGGCTGAAGCGCACTCCAAGGGCATCGTTCACCGCGATTTGAAGCCCGAGAACGTTTATCTGTGCCATGTCAGCGATGACTCTGATTTCGTCAAGGTTCTGGATTTTGGTGTCGCCAAGCTCCGTGAAGCCGACAGCAGTCAGGGGACGGTGACACAGGCCGGAGTCATATTCGGTACGCCGAGATATATGGCGCCCGAGCAGTGCAGGACGATGGCGGTCGATGCCCGGGCAGACATTTATGCTCTGGGAATAATCTGCTATGAAATGCTGGTCGGCAGGACTCCTTTTGATGCGGATAACGCTCTGGCCCTGCTGATGAAGCATCTTCAGGATGCCGTGCCTCCGATGGCTTCAATCCGCCCGGACGTTGATGTCCCGCCTGATGTTGAAGCGCTGATTAGAAAATGTCTTGAAAAGTCACCGGAAAAGCGTTTTCAGTCGTCGGCGGCACTTGCTGCTGAAGTGCGGACGTTGATGGACCGGCTTGACGGCAGATATGAACGGGTGGTTTTTGTTGAACGGCCACCTCAGGCGCCGGTTGAAGTTAAAGATTACGAAGGTGAATTCGATGTGGTTCCGGCCCGCCGCAAGCGTCCGGCAGCCCTGATTGCCGCGATGATTGGTGTTATCGTGCTGTCGGTCGCCGGCCTGGCCTGGAACAGGTATCTTCGAGAACCGGTCGATGAAACCGGACTTCAAAAAACAGGCGTGGCGTCATCCGGTATGCAGGACCAGAAAAAGAAGCCGCCAGCGTCAGATAATGAAGCTGGCGGGCAGGCTGAGCCGGCAAAAACTGGTGAAAATGTCAACGGCCCGGTGGCTGTAGATGCAGTCGATGCCACAGTAAATGTCAGGCTTGAGTCGGAACCGGCAGGGGCAACCGTTTTTCGTGGCGATACTGAACTTGGGCAGGCTCCGTTGACAGTGGATCTTCCAAGGTCTGATCAGGAATTCAGCTTTGAATTTGTTCTTGAAGGTTACAGCAGCGCGACGATGACATCGGTTCTGTCCCGTGACGTCACTTTGTCGGCAGTTCTGGTAAGCAGGTTACCAGCGAAGTCTGGTGAAAAGCATTCAGTGAAGCAGCCGGCAAAACAGACGTCTGCCGCGTCTGCCGTGGCAGTTGAAAATCAGGAGTCGCCGAACAAAAAGCCTGAAACCGTTGAAACGGTCCCGGCCAGGTCAGGCTTTGAAAAGGTGGTTGGGGAAACGGCTTCGCCTGCTGTGGCACCGAACAAGGTTGGTGACCTGAAGAAATTCTGATCGATTCGTCCGCGGCATGTCCGTTTGATGCTTTCCTGTGATAGATAAACAGTCAGAAGATGCTTTCAGTGGGTTGAAATCAGCATAAAACAAATCTAGGATGCTGACATTGAATTGACGGTAACGTCCCGGGTTTTCCCTGTGTGGTGGATGCCGGTTAATCTGTTCTTGTCCTGAAACAAGAATCTGGAGGTCGTTCTGAATGATTACGAAGCTGAAGTGGATATGGATGAACGGTGAACTGGTCCCATGGGATGATGCCAATGTTCACATCCTTTCGCATACGATGCATTACGGCATCGGGTCTTTCGAGGGTATCCGCGCGTACAAGCACGATGATGGGCGCTCGGCTGTTTTCCGTCTTCCAGAACATATGCAGCGCCTGATAGATTCCGCGCATCTGCTTGAATTGAAGGTGCCATATACCCGTCAGCAGATTGAAGATGCTGCCGTCGAGACTCTTGCTGCCAACGGTATGGAATGGGGATATATCAGGCCGCTGGTATATCTGAGTGACAAGGAAGTCGGCGTCTATCCGGGGCCGACTCCGGACGTCCGTCTGGCTGTCATCGCGTGGTACTGGGGTGCCTATCTTGGACCGGAAGCCCTGGAAAAAGGTATCCGGGTCAAGGTTTCAACTATCACCAAGTACCACCCGAATTCCGTCATGGTCAAAGGCAAGATATGCG
Organism: uncultured Anaeromyxobacteraceae bacterium; assembly: GCA_964522105.1. GTDB lineage: Bacteria > Myxococcota_A > UBA9042 > DTJE01 > DTJE01 > JAGOFO01. Next base: position 21,523 of record CAZFVA010000001.1, on the reverse strand, counting down.
GTCATTACGTCAACTCGGTCATGGCCAAAATGGAAGCCAAGAGGGAAGGTTACGACGAAGGGATTCTGCTGGACCATCTTGGCTATGTGTCTGAAGGTTCAGGGGAAAATATATTCCTTGTCAAGAATGGCGAGATACTTACGCCGGACGATTCGTCTTCAATTCTTGGGGGAATTACCAGGGATACGGTTGTCACGCTGGCCGAAGATATGGGGCTCAAGCTTCGTAAGACGCGGCTTAACCGCAGTGACCTTTATCTGGCTGACGAAGTGTTCTTTTCGGGTACTGCTGCAGAAATCACCCCGATTTGCGAGATCGATCGACGGGTTGTCGGTGCCGGCGCGTGCGGTCCTGTGACCCGCCAGATTCAGAGTGCCTATATGAAACTGGTCAAGGGCAGTCTTCCCGGCTATCAGGACTGGTACCGTTTCTATAAACCGGCTGAAAAGTAGTCCGCCGCTGTTCCCATTCTTTACATGGAAGCATACGCATGAATGAACAGGCCGCTTCCGGTACCCTCTACGTCGTCGCCACGCCAATTGGAAATCTTGAAGATATTTCTGTCAGGGCCCGGCGAATCTTAAGCGAAGTCCCTGTTATTGCAAGTGAAGATACCAGGATGACCGGGATGCTGTTGAAGGCTCTCGAGATCGACAGAACCGGGCGCCGCATGGTCGCTTATCATGACATCAATGAACGCAGGCAGTCAGGTTTGATTGTCAGTCTTTTAGAAAGTGGAAGTGACGTGGCGCTCGTTTCGGATGCCGGGACTCCTTTGATAAGCGATCCCGGTTACAGAGTGGTGTCCGAGGCCGCCGCAAAGGGAATCGCCGTTGTCCCGATACCTGGTCCATGTTCGGTCGTCACTGCACTGTGCGCAGCCGGCCTGCCTTCCGACAGGTTTTCCTTTCTTGGATTCGTGGCGCCCAAGTCAGCAAAAAGAATCAGGATTTTTGAGTCTTTGACGCGCGATCTGGGCACAGTGATATTTTTTGTTCCCGCCAGGACTCTTGACAAGGTGCTTGGCGAGCTTGAGGCAACCCAGCCTGCTGCATCCGTCGTCGTGGCCAGGGAACTTACCAAATTCCATGAAGAATTTGTTCGTGGCACACCTTCCGACTGCCGTACTTCATTTGCCGAAAGGTCTGTAAAAGGCGAAGTAACTCTTCTGGTTTGTCCGTCGCGTGAGCGGTCCGAATAGTCAACACTGGAATTATTTCCTGTTATTAAATACTATCAACTGAAGTTTACGCTGGAGTTGCCGATGTTTGCCTATACAAAGAAAGTTGGATTTTTTGCCCTTTATGCAGCAGTTATCGCGCTGATGGCGTGTGGCGGCGGGTCTTCCCCCGAGGACACGATTGTCGGGACGGACGTTACTGCCGATTTACCTGGTGACGCCGTTGTGCCCGCTGACCTTGCGGGCCGTGATATCGCCGATATTGCTGTTGATGTTGTTTCTGATGCATCTGATGTCACGGTTGATGTGTCGGACGGAATTCAGTCAGGTGAATTCGGCAGCCCGTGCGAAAAGAACGAAGACTGCGATTCCAGGTTCTGCATGCCATTCATTTTTGGCAAAGTGTGTTCGGTCGTATGTTCTGACTCGTGTCCGGACCCGACATGGACGTGTGAGTCGGTTAATCTGGGCGGCCTTGATTCGGTATACGCCTGCATTCCCCCGGATACATCTCTGTGCAAGCCATGCATCGATAATTCATCGTGTCAGATAGTTGAAGGCGAGGATACAGCCAGATGCGTTGCGTACGGTGAGGATGCCAGCTTCTGCGCCACCGACTGTACGGCTGATGTTCTTGGTTGCCGTACCGGGTTTACCTGTACTGAAATCGAGGTTGGATTCAGCGCATGTGTAAAAACTGACGGACTCTGCCCGTGTGTTGATCAGGTACTGGGCCAGTCGTCGCGCTGTTCTGCGACAAATGAAGATGGTACGTGCTACGGGTCCAGAATGTGCTTGAAGAACGCCGGGGTTTTTGAATGGGGAGCCTGTTCAGTCGTGGCCCCCGCCGCCGAGACCTGCAACAACAAAGATGATGACTGCAACGGGACCATAGATGACATGGGGACCGCCCCCTGCGGGACCGGCAGATGTCTGCATCAGATCCCGGTCTGCGTTGCCGGCGCGGCGCCACTGTGTGATGCGACGACAGGCAGCATAGATGAACTGTGTAATGGCATCGATGACAACTGTAACAGTTTCACTGATGAAAACTGGGCCGACAAAGGCTCTCCGTGTGACGGAGCTGATGCTGATAACTGTGAAAACGGTGTCTGGGGATGTGCCGAGGATGGGGCTACACTGACCTGCGAGGGTGACGTATCTTCAGAAACCGAGACATGCAACGGCTTTGATGACGATTGTGATGGCTTTACGGATGAAGCCGAGGAACTGGGCGAAATTACGTGCGGCCTTGGCATCTGCAACCACACGGTTCCCGCGTGCCTGAACGGCGCGGATAACGTCTGCCTTGAATTTGAAGGTGCTTTGGAAGAAGACCTTCCGGACGTCGCCGGCGAGGATACCAATTGTGATGGCGTTGACGGTGATGCTTCAGATGCAATATTTGTTGATAAGGTCACCGGTGATGACGCCAATGCCGGTACGCGTGAAGCACCGGTTAAGACGATCCAGGCCGGACTGAATCTGGCAGCCATGGTCGGGGCGACTCAGGTTTTGATTTCCCAGGGCGTTTATACCGGGTCGCTTACTTTGATTAACGGCATCGGGATTTATGGGCAGTATGACAAGTCCAGAAACTGGGTCAGGGGGCCTTCCAATGTGACTCAGATCCGTGGTGGCACCGTGGCCGTAACTGCTCAGAATATTCTGGACACTACTGTTATTCAGGGCGTCGTTATTACCAGTGAATCGGCGTCCGTGGCCGGAACAAGCTCGATCGGTATCGTTGCGACTGACAGTCCGGGTGTTGTGATCCAGAGCGTGTCGATTAACGCCGGTGCCGGGGCAGCCGGGGCAGCCGGGGCTAATGGCTCGGTCGGTCAGAACGGAAGCAATGGGTCTTCCGGAAACAGTGGATGTGAGTACGAATGCGGTTTCCCGCCTATATGCATTGGTCTTTGTGGCACCTGCGACAGACCTGCCGGCGGTACCGGTGGCGTTGGTCCAGGTTCGACTAACGGCGGTAATGGCGGTGCCGGTGGTATTTCAAAACAGGCCGGAGTGGCCGGAGCTGCCGGGAGTGGAACCGGGGCAGGCTCGGGTGGTGCAGGCGGCGCAAATAAAGGTGATGGCTCTGTCGGTGGCAATGGCGCTGCAGGTGTGCAGGGATCGCTCGGTGCGGCAGGTCAGTCTGTCGGAACATTCTCTGCCAGTGGATATTTAACGTCTAATGGTTCTGATGGCACGGTCGGGACCAATGGCGGTGGCGGCGGCGGCGGCGGAAGCGGTGGTGGAGATTTACCGACCTTCTTTGAAGGAAACTGGTGTGCCACGTATGGTTCAGGCGGTGGCGGCGGCGGTGGGGCAGGTCAGGGCGGCAACGGGGGCAAAGGTGGCGGCGGTGGCGGAGCTTCTATCGGTATCCTTCTGTCCGGTGCTCCCATTACTGTTGAAACAACGCTTATCATGACCGGTAACGGCGGAAACGGTGGTGCCGGTGCTCCCGGTGGCGATGGCGGGACTGGTGGCCTGGGCGGTGCCGGTGGTCCCAGGGGCGATGGTGATGATCAGGGTGCCGGTGCGTTCGGCGGCAGCGGCGGCAATGGCGGCCCCGGTGGACCTGGCGGCGGTGGCGGTGGCGGCGTCGCTTTCGGTGTCGTCTGCGTTTCTGCGACACTGCTGGATACCGATACGACGATTGTGCCGGGATCAGGTGGTTTTGGTGGTGCGTCGTCCGGTAACGTTGGAAACAATGGAGCGACCGGCGAAACCAGAGATTGCTTCTAGGTCAGTATTTACTTCCTGCCTTTGGTTCCCTTGTTCCCACTCAACTTCTCAATAAATGTTTTGATTGAAGCAAACAAGTCGACGTGTTGACTTTGGTTCTTCTGCCGGATGTTCATCAGGCGACGTTCGCGCTGGGAAGGCATGTGCTTCGGGTCAAAAGTCAGGGCGTCCTGCAGTGCAAGTCGCTGTTTTGGCAGGTCATTTACGGCTTTGTAGTAAAGCGAAAGATAGTAGTACGCATCGGCAGTCGGAGCTTCTGCCTGAACGGCCCTGTCAAACCATCCTTTTGCTTCATCATACCGGCGCTCTTTAGGCATCTTCTCGTTCTGCATCACAGCCCATCCGAGCGAATACAGGTATTCAACATTCTTCGGATCAAGTTCAATAGCTTTCTTAATGCAGACCGAAGCTTCGTCCCAGGCATACCTCTTCATCAGCAGAGACGCCTTGTGAAAGTGTATGCGCCCTTCGGCAACGGCATCCTTCCTTGTTTTGACCTCGATCGGAGTTGAATTAATTCCTGCGGCGCGTGCCCAGACGGCATCGTATTCAGCCTTTTTGCGCGGGTCGCCCAGAATTCGGTAGGCATTCGCAATGCCCTTGAAGACTTCCAGAGCCTGTGGCTGAATGTCGCCCAGCCCGGCTTTAATGATTGAATCGGGGTGAAGTTGCTTGGCAAGACGGAAATAAGCGTCCCTGATTTCGGCAGACGAACTGTTATTCGGAATGCCAAGAAGGGAATACAGTTCGTTGTCCGCCAGAAACTTCAGTTTCTTGTCGATGAATTCTTTCAGTGTCTCGTTGGAAGTGTTCGCCGGATCAATCATCGTTGCCTCGAACCAGGAATTAAAAACGCGGTACCACGTAAAATTCTACACCTCAACGAAAGTAAGGCAATTCGTAAAGTTCTGCCTGATTATTTTTTTGGCGTCAGTTTGGCGATAATCCGGCGCCGCAATAGAATCAAATCCTGTTTTTCCGGCAGAAAGGTCGAGGGATGCATATGCAGATGCGCAAATTGCTGTTTGTTTGTTTGATGTTGTCTGCGATTAGCTGCCGCAGTGTCGACGAGGACCGGGTCAAGGCACTTGGAAATCGTCTGTTTCCAATGACGGATTACAGTGGCGCTTCAATTTCGCGAGAGAGGGATCCGCTTGGCATCGACGGTTCTGATGATTCTGCAAGCATAATAATGCGCGAGCTTCAGCGCGGTCCGACCGAAGACTACCCGATAATTATTGAACCGGAAGATACGTTGAATCTTTTTGCTGAATGGTCGGGTCTGACTGTCGTTGAACTGCTCAGACTGAATCCTTCAGTGAAGGACTCGGGGATAGTTCCAGGGCAGAGCTTTAATTTAAAGCTTTCAGCGGGAACGAAGTCGATGTTCAAAGGGTTGCGTGATGCCTATCGGATTAAGGCGCTTCAAAAACGCGAGAAGGGATCAGCGATTGCGCGTGAAGTTACTCATGTTGTCGCCGAAGGCGAAACGCTTCAAATGATTATTGCCGGGTATGACACCACAATCGATCTGGTCGAGAAGCTGAATCCCGAGGTAAGGATGTTGAACCTCCGCCCGGGAGATGCCCTTAAGATTCCAATAGTGGCATCTGGCAAGGGTGAGGTCAGGGATCGGCTGCCAGGGCCCCCGGCCCCCGGTCCGGCCCCTGTGCCTGTTCCCCCGTCGCGGGAAACAAGAAAGCTTCTGGTTGACGGACCTCCGATGATTGTCCGGGACAGCGTGCCACAGCAGAAGAAGCCTGTCGCCAGACCGGTTCAAAAAAGAAAGCCGTATTCAGTCAAGAAAGGTGATTCTGTCCGGGGCTTATGTAAGGCCATGAAGATCACGGCTGCCGAGCTCGCGGCTGTTAATCCCGGAGTTGATTTGAAATCCATGCGCCCGGGTCAGAAAATCTACGTTCCGAAGAAGGACTCTCAGACGGTCGCATCCCACCCGTAGGAAGAATATCCCACAGTTTCCGTCAGCAGCTTTGAGGATTCGCGGGACACTTCACGCCACAGCAGGTCGAGCCGCTTCAGTCTTGATTCGGTCGGAATACTGATATCAGTGGCGTGCCTGTTCCAGGGGACTTTTTCCTTTGTCCGGTGGTGTTCATCAAGCTCGTCTGACAGGTTCTGGTACATCTCACGCAGTTCCTTCATCTTGTTGATCAGGATGGTGATTTCTTCGTGACGATCGGGGGCCGCCGTAAAAGGAAGTCCGATGGCGTATTCCCAGGGCTCGGGATCTCCTTCCGTTTCTGCGGCAGCGGTCAGAATCTCGATCTTCAGGTCAAGAAGCCCGGCACGTGATCTTGAAGCTTCAAGCATTTCTTCAATGTTAAAGCCTTCGACGATGTACCTGCGGCCCTGCCTCATGTGCAACCAGAGGGTTCTGGCCGTCCAGATAACCGGTGGAATGATGTTTGCCGCACCAATTTCAAGCCAGTGTTCCGAAAGTCTTAGAAAATAGACCAGCAGAACGTGCACTGCTGGAATTCCGATGGCGCATGCAGCCAGGCCCGGCGCGTATCCAGGCTTCAGGTAGCAGTTCAAACGACCCGGGTGTCGGCGCCCCTTCTTCATAAGTCTTCTGGAAATCATGTAGAAGGCGATTATTCCGGCGGCGTATATGAACAGAAGTGGCACCACTAACCTGACGGTGATGTATAGACCGGCGAACATCACAAGTATCAGGAGCAGGAACCCACCAATATCTTTCATCATGTACCTTCCGGCCCGCCCAAAAAATATTTTAGGGGATAAGCTATTGTCTTGAATGAAGAATATGCCCTTAAGTGGCTTACGGTCAAGAATGAAGCCTTAAAGCGGGTTATAGTAACGACCGCTCGGCTTGTCGGGCAAAGCAAGATAATCATTATCTTCTGGAGGATCAAAATGGATTCCATGGTGCTGATGGAGCTTGTGGACACTTATGGCGCACGAAACTACAAACCGTTACCTGTTGTAATTGACAGGGCGGAAGGTGTGTATGTGTTTGACGCCGAAGGTCGCAAGTACCTGGACTTTCTTTCCTGCTACTCGGCGGTAAGTCATGGTCATCGTCATCCCAGACTTATCAAGGCGGCTGTCGACCAGCTCGGAAAGGTGACTGTAACGTCCAGGGCCTTTCATAACACGGAACTTGGGCCATTTCTGAAGGATCTGTGCGAATTCACCGGGATGGAAATGGGTCTGCCCATGAATTCCGGTGCTGAAGCTGTCGAGACAGCCGTCAAAGCTGCCCGCAAATGGGCATATGAAGTTAAGGGCGTACCAAAATACGACGCTGAAATAATTGTCTGTGAAGACAATTTTCACGGCCGTACGGTCACCCTGGTCAGTTTTTCAACTGAGCCTCTTTACAAGGACGCCTTCGGTCCTTTTACGCCGGGCTTCAAGGTTATTCCCTATGGTGACGCAGATGCGCTGGAAAAGGCCATTACGCCGAACACCGCTGCATTCATGCTGGAACCGATTCAGGGCGAAGCCGGGGTTATTGTTCCACCTGACGGGTATCTGTCGAAGGTCGCTGCAATTTGCAGGAAAAACAATGTGCTGCTGATTGCGGACGAGATCCAGACCGGCTTCGGCAGGACTGGAAAGAAGTTTGCGGTCGACCATGAAGGCGTCAGACCAGATATGATGACGCTCGGCAAAGCCCTTGGTGGCGGTGTCTATCCTGTCAGCGCAGTTGTCGGTTCGCGTGAAGTGCTCGGCCTTTTCGTTCCAGGTGAACATGGTTCCACTTTTGGTGGCAACCCTGTCGCCTGTGCAATCGGACGTGAAGCCCTGGCCGTCATGGTTGACGAAAAGCTGGTCGAAAAGTCGGCCGAGCTCGGTGCCTATCTGATGGAAAAGCTTTCAACCATCAAGTCAAAGCATATCAAGCAGTTAAGGGGTAAGGGGCTGTTCGTCGGAATGGTGCTGTATCCCGAGGCCGGTGGTGCCCGTCGCTTCTGCGAGGCCATGATGGAACGCGGAATGCTTTGTAAGGAAACGCACGACAACGTCATCCGCTTTGCGCCCCCCCTCGTGATTACCCGTGAACAGATTGACTGGGCCGTGGCCCACGTCAACGAAGTCATGACCACCCTGTAAACAAACCAATCCCTTTCAAAGCCACAGTCGTTAATTTTGTAGTTGGATTAGACCGGGTATCAGTAGGTGACTTGAACTTCGAAGTAGAACTGTGTGAAGTTGTTACCTTCTGACGAGAAATCAAAGAACGGGAAGCGGAGTGACTTGTTGTCAGCGGTGAAGGCCGGCTGCGTTGAAGTCATACCGAGAGAGAATCCAACATGCTTGAAAGGCTGATACGAAATGTCAATTGTACCGGCTGTGATGTCAGACTGGCCGCGGCCTGTCTTGGCGTTTTCCGATGTGTACTGATCGCGTGACGAAGAAACCGCACCGCGATATGTCCAGGCGTTCTGAATGTCCAGAATCAGTGAAATGGACCATTCATCATTGATGATGAAGGATGCCATCAAGCGGTTGAAAACCGAGAATTCCGAAGTCAGGGTAGCGCCGTTATAGATCTGGCCGCTGCCTGCGTCTTCGGCGCCGTTCAGGCGGGCAAGTGATGCGCCTGCCGGGACGATTCCGTTCGTGGAGCCGTTCCAGTTTTTATTGAAACGGAACGTGTATCCCAGCAGTACGTGCTTACCGAACAGACGGGTAAGGTCAAAACCGACTGCCGTCGAAAGGAACAGGTCACGGGTGCGGCTTTCCGCCGAAGTCGGGGCCCCGAGCCTGAGGTAGGGCAGGAAGTCCATTTTGACAACGGGAATCTTGACGCGGCCCTTGAGGGTCAGGAACAAGTCACCCGGCATGAACTGACGGGAGTATGTGTTTGATGAAGTGTATGACTGGGTCAGTTCGCCCTGCATCGTGAAGGCAGCCTGCAGCCACAGATTGTCCAGAATGAACAGTCTTGGTGATATCGTAATGTTCCAGCCGTAATAGGGCTGACGGGCATAGCTGTCAGAGATGAAAGTTCCCAGACCGAGAGACTGACCAAAAACAAACAGTCCACCGAATCTGCTTTTTTCGTCGCGCACTGCGCCGCCGGTCAGCGCACTTACCGAGTCGGGCATATCGGCCGTGGCGTCTTTGACAGCAGGTTTTTCTTCAGCCTTTGCCTGTTCCGCATTGGCCGGTTCCTCGGTGACTTGCGTCGGAACGAAGTTCTGAGGCGGATCGTCCTGCGGTATGACTTCAGCCGGCACGGCCTGTTCTGCCGGGACGCCTTCAGCAACCACGTTTTCAGGTACGGTATCTACAGCAGGTGCTTCTTCCTGAGCCAGCGCAGAATTTTCCGCCCCGGTCGCCCCGTTCACGCCAGCATAAGCAGGTGCGACTGCCAGAATTAAAGCCAGAATTGCACCCAGGTAAACCGAATATTTCATTGAATACCTCACCCACCAACAGGGCTGAATCCGACGAATAATACTTGTTGGGCACCGCCGTGGCAACAGTTAATCTAATCAGATTTTTACATTGTTCGGCATAAACCAGTTCGGACCGTCTTCTATCATCAGGTCGTCACTGTCGGCCGGGCTGTTCCTGCCACCGCAAAGTGATTCAATTTGTCTGCCGACTATTTCTGACAAAGGAAGTTTGCTGACAGGATCAATCAGCCTGTCACGGCCAGTCGTCGAGTCAAGGCTTTGGAATAATTCGCAAATTTCAGCCAGTGGCACAAGGACGAAACAGCGGGTCAGCCATCTTGGATGGGGAATTGTCAACCCGGGACTGTTGCAGATAACCTGCCCGAAGAACAGGATGTCAAGGTCGGCAGGTCTGGCATCGGATTTCGATCCTGTTCGTCCAAGATTGAGTTCGATCGTTTTGATAACGTCCAGAAGCCGTTCCGGGGTCAGTCCGGTCTTTATCATGACGACAGCGTTCAGAAATTCCCCGCCCGCCGTATCAACTGGTTTTGTCCGGTATAAAGAAGATGTAGCCAGAACAGTTGCAGCGCCGCAATCCTGAAGCGAGTTCAGCGCGTCAACAAGATTTTGCCTTCTGTTTCCAAGGTTTGAACCGATCGCGATGATTGCCTGAATGACCGGCGTTTCGCTCGTTTCGGATGAGCACTTAATTGACACATCGGGGTGCATCTAATAGCATCTCGCTTCCATTATGCCCGGGCGAGGGTACATTCTTGCCCGATGGCGTGTCAAATCCGGAGGAAGGGCGCAATGAAAAACAGTGATTACAAAGTGAAGGATATTGGTCTGGCGGCTGACGGTCGTATGAAGATTGACTGGGCCGAGGCACATATGCCTGTAATGATGGCCCTGAAGGAACAATATTCGAAGACGAAGCCTCTGGCCGGTCTGAAGATTGCCGGTTGCCTTCATGTAACGAAGGAAACCGCTGTTCTTATCAGAACGCTGGCCGCAGCAGGTGCCGAGATTTCCTGGAGTGGCTGTAATCCGCTTTCGACTCAGGACGAAATCGCAGCCGCCCTCGCCGACGAAGGATTTTCGGTTTATGCGTGGCGCGGTCTGTCCGTTGAAGATTTTTACTGGTGCATTGAAAAGACCATTGAATTTGGTCCGGATCTGTCGCTGGACGACGGTGCCGACCTGATATTCACGCTTCATAACAAACATGCCGCATTCTGCAGCAAGGTGCTTGGCGGAACTGAAGAGACGACGACAGGCGTCCACCGCCTTCGTGCGATGGGCAAGGCCGGAAAGCTTCTTTACCCGGTTATTGCTGTCAATGACGCCCAGACCAAATGGGACTTCGACAACATCTACGGGACCGGACAGTCGTCGATCGACGGAATCCTGCGTTCTACAAGCGTTCTTCTGGCCGGCAAGACGTTCGTCGTTCTGGGTTATGGCCATTGCGGCAAAGGCCTGGCGATGAGAGCCCGTGGCATGGGTTGTAACGTGGTTGCCACCGAAGTTGATCCGTTGCAGGCTCTGCGTGCCAAGATGGACGGATTCGGCGTGATGACCATGGATGAAGCTGCCAAGGTCGGCGACATTTTCATCACGGCCACCGGAATGAAAGATGTCATCCGTGAGCGTCACTTCAAGACGATGAAGGACGGCGCCATCGTCTGCAATACCGGACATTACGACTGTGAAATCAACATCGGCGAACTGGAAGGCCTGAAGCAGTCCAAGCGCGAGATTCGTGCTAACACTGAAGAATACACGATGGCCGACGGCCGCCGGATCTATCTGCTGGCCCAGGGGCGCCTTGTGAACCTGGCCGGTGCTGAAGGTCATCCGTCAGAAGTCATGGACATGTCGTTTGCCAACCAGTTCCTGAGCATGTGCCGCCTGGCACGTGAAGGCCGCAGCCTGTCGCACGACGTTCACGACATCCCGGTCGAGCAGGACCTTTACATTTCCGGGCTGAAGCTCAAGACGATGGGCGTCGAATTTGACGTCCTGACGCCCGAGCAGATCAGCTACCGCGATGATTTTTCGGCAGGAACCTAGACGCTCGGAATAATTCAATAAATAAGGGTGGGATTCAGATATGGCAAAGAACATTGTCGCGCGGGACAAGGATTACTCGCAATGGTACCTGGATGTAATCAGCGCTGCTCAACTTGCCGATTACGCGCCGGTTCGCGGTTGCATGGTCATCAGGCCAACCGGTTACGCGATCTGGGAGGCCATGCAGAAAGAGCTTGACCGTCGTTTCAAGGAACTGGGCCATGTCAACGCGTACTTTCCGCTGATGATTCCCGAATCGTTCCTTCGCAAGGAAGCCGAGCATGTCGAAGGGTTCGCGCCAGAATGTGCCGTCGTGACCCATGGCGGCGGGGAAAAGCTGGAAGAACCGCTCGTCATCAGGCCTACGTCCGAGACGATCATCGGTCACATGTACTCCGACTGGATTCATTCCTGGAGGGACCTGCCGGTCCTGATCAATCAGTGGGCCAACGTTGTCAGGTGGGAAAAGCGGACAAGGCTGTTCCTGCGTACGACCGAGTTTCTGTGGCAGGAAGGTCACACAGCCCACGAGACAGCGGAAGAAGCTCAGGAAGAGACAGAAAGAATGCTTGAGTGTTACCGGCAGTTTGCCGAGGACTTTCTTGCGGTTCCTGTTCTTACCGGGGTCAAGACTGAGTCCGAGAAGTTTGCCGGCGCTGTCAGCACGTGCTGTATCGAAGGCATGATGCAGGATGGAAAAGCCCTTCAGATGGGGACTTCCCACAATCTGGGTCAGAATTTCGCGAAGGCGTTCGACATCAAGTTTGAGGGCCGCGACCAGAAGCTTGAAAACGTCTGGACAACGTCCTGGGGCGTTTCAACGCGGCTTATCGGTGCCCTGATAATGGCGCACAGCGATGACGAAGGCCTTGTCATTCCCCCGCGCGTCGCGCCGGTAGTCGCAGTTGTGATCCCGATCGGGAAAAACGAAGAAGAAAAGGCCAGGGTAGTCGAATATCTGGCCGGTGCTGTCAGTCAGGTGGTCGGCGCCGACGAAGTTGCGGCTTCGGCAAAGCGCCTTGGTAACGATCAGTTAACCTCTTATTTCTACAACAAAATTACCGGTCAGCAGATCGTCGTCGACATGCGCGACACGATGCGCCCCGGGGAAAAACATTATTTCTGGGAACAGCGTGGCGTTCCGCTTCGCATTGAAGTTGGTCCGCGTGACATTGACAGCGGTACGTTTGTCCTGAAGACCAGGCTTGGCGAAAAGGAAGTCCTTCAGATTTCCGAACTGACTCGCGCGATGCTTGATGGCAAGCTTGAATTGATGCAGAACACGCTTTTCGAACGCGCAAAGACATTCCGCGAGGCCAATATTACGACCGTCAGTTCGTACGCCGAACTGAAAGAGTTTTTTGACAAGGGCCGCGGTTTTGCAAGATGTCGCTTTAATCAGAACAAGCAGATCGAGGCAAAAATCAAGGAAGAGACCAGGGCGACCGTGCGCTGCATCCCGTTTGATCAGCCCGGGGGCGTTGGAACCGACATCTATACCGGCGAGCCTGCTGCGCAGGAAGTGATTTTCGGAATCGGTTATTAAGCGACTTTATGGCGTTCAAGCAGTTTGAATGACAGACTTGCATTGACAGCCTTGCGGTTATCATTAAAATACTTCGCTGTGCAGCTTTTTGTAAGCCAGCATGGTATTTTAGCAGACAGGGTCACAATCATTACCGGTGCCCGGTGATCCTGTTGATTGAATTAAGGAAATTGTGTCATGAAAAGAACGTATCAGCCCAGCAGGATTAAAAGACTCAGAACACATGGTTTCAGATCCCGTATGGCGACCGCCAATGGCCGGAAGGTCCTTAACAGACGCCGTGCCAAGGGTCGTGCCGTTCTTGCTCCGACCACCCCCGGCAAGTAGCAGGGATTGTGGACCGGGGATTTCCAAGGTTATCAAGAATCCTTCTGGGCCGGGATTTTGACCGGGTTATGAAGGACGGTTCCAGGGCATGGACCTGGAATCTGATAGTTTTTGTTAAAGAAAACGGTCTTGAAATCCCCAGACTCGGTCTTGCCGTCGGCAGAAAGGTTGGAAACGCGGTCTCGCGTAACCGCTGGAAACGTCTTACCAGAGAGATTTTCAGAAACACGCTGAAGGCTGAGCTTGCCGGCAAGGACATTGTTGTTGCGGTCAAGGCGGTTCCAGGATTCGATCGAGGGGCAGGTGGTCGGCCGACAGGTCGCAACCAGGCAGCCGGTCGAAATAGAGGCGAAAAAGCGGGCGGCGGCAGCGGCGGCCGGCCTGTGAAGCGGGACATTCCCGCTATAACGGACCTCGAAGGAGAGCTTGTTGATGCCCTCCGGTGGATCAGAAAGAAATCGGCTGAAAGAAATTCCAGCAATGATTCTGATCGGTCTGTTGAAATTCTATAAATCCTCTATTTCACCTTTCCTGCGCCCGGCCTGTCGATTCAGTCCAACGTGTTCCGAGTACATGCTGCAGGCAGTGCAGAATTATGGCTTTTTGAAAGGTTTCTGGATGGGTATCAGGCGCCTTATGAGGTGCCATCCCTTTAATCCGGGCGGGTATGACCCGGTTCCGGAAAGGAAAAGGTAGTCCAGTGGGCAGCATAGATATGATCAAGCGGGCAGCAGGCGTCTTTATCTCGGTTGTCTGTCTTACCTTCATTTCGGTGGCGTCATCTGCGGATCAGTCGTGCCCGGTCAAGAAGGGCGAAAGTATTGAGTCCATCCAGGGAAACACACAGAATTTTGTTGTCCATATTTCGAATATCGGTGGTGCTGTAAGATCCCTTTTTCTTTATAAAAATCAGTATCTTCAGGGCCAGGATGAATCGCCGACCGGAAGTATTGTTCCCCCGGCGGAAAAGCTTGCGGCAGGGCCGCTTGACCTGGTTACCACATGGGATACGCCGCTTTATCCGTTGAATATCGAGTTTCAGGATCTTTCCCCGATACCGGTAGTCCGAACGTGCAAACTGGATCCTGACAGCGGAACGGTGAACGAGGATTTTCTGGCGGCCTTCATCCGCGACCCGATTTTTACGGTTGTCAGCAGGTCAGATGATACGGTCGTGATGGTCTGGCCTGATCCGGTCATCGACATAAGTCCTCTTTATATTGAAAGAACTTACACAGTTTCCGACGACTACGTCGTTGATTCGTCGATTCGCCTGGTCAATGTCGGGGAAACCGAAATTAACGGCCAGTTAAAGTTGATGATTCCTTCCTGGGAATCTGCGGCCAGCAACAGCAGCGCCTTCTGCGGCGGTATGCTCGGGGCACCGCCTGATGAAATAAACGCGGTTTGTCGTTCCGCCGGCAAGATTGAAAGAAAGACCCGCAAGGAACTTCTGGACAAGAAGAACTTCGAAACTGTTGATGTCGCGCAGTACGCCGGTATCACCACAAGGTACTTCCTTTCAGCAGCGATTCCGGCAGAGGGCAGCATCACCCAGTGTGTCGCTGCAGCGTCGGAAATCGGTGTCGTAAACACGGTTCTTCGCTGGGGTAACGAATCCGGCGGCCAGCTTTTGATTAAGGCAGCAAAGGAAGGCGGATGTATCCCGGACTGGCTTGGCGCACGGGCCGATATGGCCGGTCGCGTCATCTGCGGACAGGCTGCGGCAAGCCTTGGCGTCAAGGCTGATGTGTCGGCTTCAACACTTGCGGAAATGGCCACTGCCGGTCTTTCAACCGAACAGCAGGCGGCCCGCCATGCGTTGATGAATCAGCGCGATCGCTCGTTTGCGTTCAAGTTCTTTGCCGGTCCCAAGGACCTTGATCTTCTGAAAAAAGTGTCCCCGGGTCTGGAAGATACGATTGATTTCGGGTGGTTTACTGTTCTTGCCAAGCCGATGCTGTGGTTCATGCGCTTTGTCCACGGATACATTCCTTCGTGGGGCTTCGCGATCATCATGCTGACGATCCTGGTCAAGCTGCTGACGTTCCCGTTCACTCACAGCAGCATGAAGCAGATGCGCCGCATGGCCGAGTTGAAGCCGCGCGTTGAAGAACTTCAGAAGAAGTACAAAGACGACAAGGCGAAGCTGAACCAGGCCACGATGGAGATGTACAAGCGCGAGAAGATAAACCCGATGGGTGGATGTCTTCCGATGCTGATCCAGATGCCGATCTGGATTGCCCTTTACCGCACAATCTACAGTGCTGTCGATCTGTATCAGGCGCCCCTCGGCCTGTGGATTCACGATCTTTCAAGTCAGGACCCGTACTTTGTTCTGCCGCTGCTTCTTGGTGTGATTATGTTTATCAACCAGAAGCTTACCCCTGTTACCGGCGACCAGACACAGGCGAAGATGATGCTCTGGATGATGCCCATCATGTTCACCGGAATGATGCTCTTCCTGCCTTCTGGTCTAGTTTTCTATATTTTGATCAACACCGTGTTGTCCATATTCCAGACCTTGTGGACTAATCGTGGGCTGAAAGCCAAGCTTGCGTCAACCCGGTGACAGATCGACAGGCGGTTTCGGATGGTTGGACCACCGGGGCCAGAGGTGAATATATGAGAGAAGCAATTTTTACCGGCCGTTCAAAGGAAGATGCGCTGCTGAAGGCGTCTCAGGAACTCGGGGTTAACATCAGTGAAATGACGTACGAGGTTCTTGACGAAGAAACCGGTCTGTTTGGCCTTTTTCGTAAAGAGGTTCGCGTTCAGGTTCGTGTCAAAGATGATGCCGCTCAGATTATTACCAGAATGACGTACGTTCCCGGACCTGGCGACACAGGCCTTGTGACTACCGCAGGCGAAGTAATAACCCTTACTAAACCTGAAAGAACCCACAGTGAGTCACTTGAGTCGTCGGCGTCGTCTGCTGATTTCAAACCATCCAGACCGACTGCACCTGTGCGTGAAAGCAGACCGGCCGTTTCGTTGAATCCGCCTTCTGAAAAAGGTCCCGCAGCTAAGAAGGTCATGCAGGACATCCTGCGTCTGATCGGGCTCGAAGGCGAAGTGACGTTTGAAGAAAATGAAGAATCAGTTCTGCTTAACGTAAGTGGCAGTGAATATGAAGTAATTGTCGGCAAGGACGGCGAAGTCCTTGGCGCGTTACAGTTCCTGGTTAACAAGATTGTCAACCGATTCCCGGATGACCGTAAGCTGGTCGTTCTTGATGCCGAAGGTTTCCGGGGCCGCCGCGAACAGACGCTTGGTCGGCTGGCCAGGCGCCTTGGCGACAAAGCTGTTTCAAGTGGAAAGGTCATCAGGCTCAGCCCGATGGCTGCCCAGGACCGCAGATTGATTCACCTGGCGCTGCGTGACAACCGTAAGGTTTCGACCAGAAGCGAGGGCGGCGGAAATTTCAGACGCCTGTTGATTATTCCGGCTGGTTTTGCCGGTCTGCCGGCTGAAGCTCCCCAGTCTGCATCAAGGGACTCCGGTCACTCCCCGCGTCCGGCCCAGTCGGACAATAGTCGAAGACCTCCGCAGCGGGCACAAACACCACCCCGGGGTCGCGATCGCGGGCATAACGCATGATGGCTGCCGCCGTTGCCGATCTGGCGTGACCGATCCCGACCGCGCAACCATTCTTTTTTGCAGTTTTTTCAAGTAGTTCAATCTGTTTTAAGATTGCCTCGACGTTGTCGTCGTTATCCAGAAAAACGTCCCTCTGCATGAATTTAACGGAAGCCGTCGCGGCTGTGGCCGAAGCCTTTGATTCACTGTTTGTCCTGGAATCAAGATAGTACAGACCTTTTCCAGACAGAAACTGCATTACCGATGTCATACCTGACGCATCGATACAGAATTTTGATCCCATGTGGTTGTTCACGCCTTTCGCGGTCGGGACCGCAGCCAGGGCACGGTCAAGCCTGGCCGCAATATCATTTTCAGGCATGTCACATTTTAGAAACCAGTCATTTTCCAGCCATTTTGGGTCGTGCGGTTCCATGGGCACATGAACAAGTGTATCGCGGCCCAGTTTTTTCAGCAGGCTGACAGTGTCTTTGACGCCCTTCTGATATGGCAGAACGCTGAATGAAAGGGGCAGGGGAATGCCAATGAACGGGATAATCTGTTCGACTGATTCGCCGCAGTCATCAATAACGATTGCCGCAACTGGCGTATGGTCAGGCAGCACAGGTTTCGCTTTCGTCGGATTTGCGGGTGTTTCGGATGGTGCGACGTTCACGGTGTCGGCCGCTGCCTGGTCCGCATTTGTTCTGATGGCGGTAGTTGATCCTGCGCATGCGCAAAGCATGCACGTCATGGTTGCGGCAAACAGCTTCATTGCTGGATCCTGATTTGTCCCGGTTCAAGTGTGATGTACTGCGCCGGGTCTATTGCCTGCCCGCCTTTTCTAAGTTCAAAGTACATCGTCACCGTGTCGTCACCGGGCGGGGCTTCGACTTCACCTATGATGTCGCCGCTTCTGACAATTGCGCCTTCTTTCGTCAGCATTGTTGAAACGCCCCCGTAAACGCTGTACCAGCCCGATGCGTGATCAACCACAATTGTTGTGCCGAATCCGCGCATCCGTCCGGTCCAGACCACCCGCCCGAACGCAATGTTCCGAACGTTACGCGGCCCTTTCGACGGATAGCCGATGGTCCATCCCGGGTGAGGCGTAACTGTCTTGAATTTCTTGTGAATAACGTCCCCGAAAGGGACCAGAAGTGAACCGCCGGCCAGCGGTATCTTGATTTCCTTCTTCACGCGTTCGAAGTCAACCGGACCGGAGTCAGCCGACAGTCTGGCGTTAATTGTCTTTACAAGGTCCTTGCCGGCCTGCGACATTTCGGCAGACTGGCGCATATTTAACGTTCTGTCACCATCAAGTCTTTTTAGAAGCAGGCGCCTTGCGGCTGTTTCTTCTTCAAGGCGCCGCGCGGAATCTTCACTGGACTTCGCAAGGACCCATGATTGAGCCCGTTCCATGCCGGCAACAAATTCAACCGCAACAGCCTTCTGCCACGAATCAACAACGTCGGAAAGTTCCCCGGCCTGCCTTGCGGCCAGTCTTTTGATAAGGGCCTGTCTGCGTGCAGACTCCAGATTGCCGTCCCCAAGGAACAGCGATTCAAAAATCCCGTTTACACCTGCCACTCTGGCAATCGTCAGTGTTGCGGCCAGACGGGCCTTTGCCTGTTCGTATTTTGCTTTGGATTCGGCCAGTTCGTCTGTTGCGCGGCCAAGCCTTGTTTTTGCCGATTCAAGCTGGGCGGCAGTTCTTATTCTGGCTGCCTCGGCCTGTCTTGCTTCGAAAATGTAGCTGTCAAGGGCATCAAGTATTGACAGTTCTTCGCTTAAAATCTGGTCGGCAGCCGCGCTTTTGTCGCCGGGTCCGGCCCAGGCTTGTCGCTGAATCGGGATCAGGGTAAATGCGGCGATCAGTGCCACACCAAAACAGATTGTCCGTGCTTTACCGTGCCTGTGGTTCACGGAAGTCTCCTGGCCGAGGCAATCATCGCACCTGCCAGCCCGACAATCAGTCCACCTGGAACAGCCAGCGCAAAACTCAGACCTGGATAGGAAGGAAGCCCGGTGCCGACAGCAAG
>CAZFVA010000001.1:0-2532 GCA_964522105.1 uncultured Anaeromyxobacteraceae bacterium | reverse complement strand
GCCAGTTCCTTGAACTTGACTTCAATTGCATGCTGTCCCGGGATAGCGTCCGCCGGCATACCGGATCTCAGCCCTTCAGGCAGAAGGTCGGCGTTCCTGTTGCGGTCCTGTTCACGGCTGATGTATTCGACGCTTTCGACATCAAGGCGACGCGAGATGTCGCCAATCATTGAATTAACGCGCTGGCTGTCCACCTTGTCTTGAAGATAGACCAGAATCAGCGCCGACTTTGTGGCGCGGTTCAGCATCGACACGGTCAGGCTTCCGGCGGACGCCGACAGAACGACCAGGCACCCGGCGACCGCAAGGGAAACGATGCAGGCCAGAGTCTGTCCCGGGGCGACAACAAGACCTTTCAGCCCTTCAGTAATCACCCAGTGGATTTTTCTGCCGGTCGAGCCGTTGTCTTCCATTACCGGTCCTCGTAAAAGCTAAGGCCGGAGACGTCAGATGAATCTTCCTTTGCCGCATCTTCGATCAGCTCGCTGTCACTTTTTATTTGTGTGGCCGGACCAGCGACCGCGGTCGACGGGGTTGCCATCGGGGCGCCCGTTCTTCTGTCTTCAACCAGAATCCCACGGTTAATCAGCAATGTCCTTTTCGGGAATGCATTCAAAAGGAAGCGGTCGTGGGTTGCCATCAGGACTGACGTGCCACGGGCGTTTAACTCTTCGAAAAGCCTGACTATTTCAACTGACAGTTCCCAGTCGAGGTTGCCTGTCGGTTCGTCGGCAAGGATAAGTGCCGGTTCCATTACAAGGGCACGGCCGATGGCGACGCGCTGCTGTTCGCCGCCAGAAAGCATCGGTGGATAAGCGCCTGCATAACGGTCGATGCCCAGGTCATAAAGGATGCCTTCGACCCGCCGCGAAACTTCGGCCTGTGACAGCCCCAGTACATGAAGTCCCAGGGAAAGATTGTCAAACACGGTCCGATCTTCAAGAAGTCTGAAATCCTGAAAAATTACGCCGATATTGCGGCGCAGGTACGGTACTGCTGCCGGTTTCAGCGCCCGTAGATTCTTGCCGAAAACCAGGACGTCGCCACCGGTGTGGTCCTCCATCTTCAGCAGGATCTTCAGCAGCGTAGATTTTCCCGAACCACTTGGACCGGAAAGGAAAACGAACTCGCCCCTCTCGACATCAAATGTCATTTCGCGGATAGCCTGATTCCCGTTGGGATATGTTTTTTCAACCCCGCGCAAGGACAGGACCGACATTGAGGGCTCCTCCGACGGGCCTGTGTGCATCGCTGATGCGGTCACCGGCCCTGGTGAAAATACGAGCGGCTGTAGAATAGCAGAAGGGCGCGTGGTCTGGTATATTTCGTCAAATTCCGGTGCTGCGGACAACTCCGGGTGGGGGTCATTTTGAAAGTATTGGTTGAGCTGTTTAGAAGATACAAGGTTGCGGTTCTGCTGTTTGCTGCGTCTGCCGTGATTCTGGGGCTGTTTTCCTGGAACTGGATTCTTGCGCCGTCGCCGCATTTTCATTTTGTTGATCTGGCCAGCTCGTTCTTAAGCGGCAGGCTTGATACAGATACCCCGCGTCATCATCGCGGTGAAAAGCAGCGCCCCGAAGACCGGGCCGGTTACAAAGCCGCGATCGACAGGCATCTGACCGGTGGAAAGGGCGAGGCGATCGGCTGGAATGACTGGGCATCGGTGCGCCAGATTACGCTTACCGACGGCGAGGTTGTCCGTGGCGTTTTCCCGTGGGGCAACGTCGAAGGTTCACAGAAGAACCGATTTCACGCGCTGGACAAGACAGTCAGGATTATTGACACCAAACTGGATATTAAAAAGGGTTGCGACTCACCGAATGCAAACTGTGACCGCAAAGATTATTACGTTTCTTTTCCGCCGTTTCCTGCTGTGGTGTTGATGCCGGTAGTCGCGATCTTCGGATACAACGTCAATGACGTCCTGCTGACAGTTCTGAACGGTGCGTTGAACTGTATGTTGCTGTTTTTCCTGCTGGAAATGTTGGTTAAGTACGGCCTTTCGACCAGAAACCGGCGTGAAAATCTGATTCTGGCGCTTCTGTTCACCTTTGGAACGGTCCATTTCTTCAGCGCAATCCGTGGTCAGGTCTGGTTTTCCGCGCTGATTGTCGGCGTCACCCTGAACATCCTGTATCTGATGTGGGCGACCGGTACCAGGCATCCGTTCCTTGCAGGCCTGGCCGTTGCGTGCGGCATGGCGACCAGAACCCCGATGGCTTTTGCGTCAATCTTCTTTGCACTGGAAATCTTCCGCGAAGGGTCGAATATGCGCTGGCCCGGCTGGAAGTATATATTCGGTAAGGTGATTCCCTTTGCGATTCCAATACTTATAGTCGGTTGCGGCCTGCTGATCATGAACTGGGCGCGTTTTTCGAATCCTTTTGAATTCGGACACACGTTCCTGGCCGACGGGACGCGCGCGTCGATTCGCGACCATGGACTGTTTTCCGGCTGGTTTGCGCGTGCAAATCTTGCCGCGATGCTGACCAATCCGCCTGTCATTGACGGGGCTCCGCCGTTTATCCACAT